>NZ_CP062251.1:0-810000 GCF_014863505.1 Pseudomonas sp. IzPS59
GTGTCAGTGGAACTTTGGCAGCAGTGCGTGGAGCTTTTGCGCGAAGAGCTGCCAGCCCAACAATTCAACACCTGGATCCGTCCATTACAGGTCGAAGCCGAAGGCGACGAGTTGCGTGTCTACGCACCGAACCGTTTTGTTCTGGACTGGGTCAACGAAAAGTACCTGGGGCGCGTCCTTGAACTGCTGGATGAGCATGGCAACGGCCTCGCGCCGTCGCTCTCCTTATTAATAGGCAGCAAGCGCAGTTCTGCGCCGCGTGCTGCGCCGAATGCACCGTTGGCCGCCGCTGCTGCATCCCTTGCTCAGGTCAATGCCGCACCCGTCAGCGCTCCGGCACCAGCGCCGGCTCCAACCCCGGCCAAGCGTACGACGCAGAAAACCGAGGAAGTCAGCGAAGAGCCGTCCCGTGACAGCTTCGATCCGATGGCCGGCGCTGCTTCCCAGCAAGCGCCAGTGCGTGCCGAACAGCGCACCGTGCAAGTCGAAGGCGCGCTCAAGCACACCAGCTACCTGAACCGCACCTTCACCTTCGAAAACTTCGTCGAAGGTAAATCCAACCAGCTCGCCCGTGCGGCGGCCTGGCAAGTGGCAGACAACCCCAAGCACGGCTACAACCCGCTCTTCCTTTATGGCGGCGTCGGTCTGGGTAAAACGCACTTGATGCACGCGGTGGGTAACCATCTATTAAAGAAGAATCCGAATGCCAAGGTCGTGTACCTGCATTCCGAGCGTTTCGTGGCCGACATGGTCAAGGCGCTGCAACTGAACGCGATCAACGAGTTCAAGCGGTTCTACCGTTCGGTGGACGCCCTGCTGATCGACGACATTCAGTTCTTCGCCCGCAAGGAGCGTTCCCAGGAAGAATTTTTCCACACCTTCAACGCCCTGCTTGAAGGTGGCCAGCAGGTCATTCTCACCAGTGACCGCTACCCGAAAGAAATCGAAGGCCTTGAAGAGCGCCTCAAATCCCGCTTCGGCTGGGGCCTGACGGTTGCCGTCGAGCCGCCGGAGCTGGAAACCCGCGTGGCCATCTTGATGAAGAAGGCCGACCAGGCCAAAGTCGAGTTGCCACACGATGCGGCGTTCTTCATTGCCCAGCGCATTCGCTCCAACGTCCGTGAGCTGGAAGGCGCGCTAAAACGCGTGATCGCCCACTCGCACTTCATGGGCCGCGACATCACCATCGAGCTGATTCGCGAATCCCTGAAAGACCTGTTGGCATTGCAGGACAAACTGGTCTCTGTGGATAACATTCAGCGCACAGTCGCCGAGTACTACAAGATCAAGATTTCAGACTTGCTGTCCAAGCGCCGTTCGCGCTCGGTCGCTCGCCCGCGTCAGGTTGCCATGGCACTGTCCAAGGAACTGACCAACCACAGCCTGCCGGAAATCGGCGATGTGTTTGGCGGTCGCGACCATACGACGGTGTTGCACGCCTGCCGCAAGATCAACGAACTTAAGGAATCCGACGCGGACATCCGCGAGGACTACAAGAACCTGCTGCGTACTCTGACCACTTGATGAACACCAGCGCAGCTTATTAAGGCAAGGGACTAGACCATGCATTTCACCATTCAACGCGAAGCCCTGTTGAAACCCCTGCAACTGGTCGCAGGCGTCGTCGAGCGCCGACAGACCTTGCCGGTACTCTCCAACGTGCTGCTGGTTGTCGATGGCCAGCAGCTGTCGCTGACCGGTACCGACCTGGAAGTCGAGCTGGTCGGTCGCGTGCAACTCGAAGAGCCGGCTGAAACAGGTTCCATCACCGTGCCTGCGCGCAAGCTGATGGATATCTGCAAGAGCTTGCCGAACGATGCGCTGATCGACATCAAGGTCGACGAGCAGAAGCTGGTGGTGAAGGCCGGCCGTAGCCGCTTCACCCTGTCGACCCTGCCGGCCAATGACTTCCCGACTGTGGAAGAAGGCCCGGGCTCGCTGACTACCAGCCTGGATCAGAGCAAGCTGCGTCGCCTGATCGAGCGCACCAGTTTCGCCATGGCCCAGCAGGACGTGCGTTATTACCTCAACGGCATGTTGCTGGAAGTGTCGACCGGTGTGATTCGTGCTGTCGCCACCGACGGTCACCGTCTGGCCATGTGCTCGATGCAGGCCGACATCGGTCAGCAGGATCGCCATCAAGTGATCGTGCCGCGCAAAGGTATTCTCGAACTGGCACGTCTGCTCACCGAGCCGGACGGCAACGTCAGCATCGTCCTGGGTCAGCACCACATTCGTGCTACCACGGGTGAATTCACCTTCACTTCGAAGTTGGTCGACGGCAAGTTCCCGGACTACGAGCGCGTCCTGCCAAAGGGCGGCGACAAACTGGTACTGGGCGATCGTCAGGCGCTGCGTGAAGCGTTCAGCCGTACCGCGATTCTGTCCAACGAGAAGTACCGCGGCATCCGTCTGCAACTGGCCAGCGGTCAGCTGAAAATCCAGGCCAATAACCCGGAGCAGGAAGAAGCGGAAGAAGAAGTGGGCGTGGAATACAACGGCGGCTCTCTGGAAATCGGCTTCAACGTGAGCTATCTGCTCGACGTGCTGGGCGTGATGACCACCGAGCAGGTTCGTCTGATTCTGTCCGACTCCAACAGCAGTGCGCTGGTGCAGGAGTCCGATAACGACGATTCGGCTTACGTTGTCATGCCGATGCGTCTGTAATCAGCTGACTCTGGATGTCGCTAAGTCGCGTCTCGGTCACCGCGGTGCGCAATCTGCACCCGGTGACCTTCTCCCCCTCCCCCCGAATCAACATTCTTTACGGCGCCAACGGCAGCGGCAAAACCAGTGTTCTGGAAGCCATTCACCTGCTGGGGCTTGCCCGTTCGTTTCGTAGCACGCGGCTGTTGCCGGTCATCCAGTATGAGCAACTCGCCTGTACCGTATTTGGGCAGGTCGAGCTTGCCGAGGGCGGTCACAGTGCATTGGGGATATCCCGCGACCGTCAGGGCGAATTCCAGATTCGCATCGACGGTCAGAATGCCCGCAGCGCCGCACAACTGGCGGAAATTCTGCCGCTGCAGTTGATCAACCCAGACAGCTTCCGCCTGCTGGAAGGTGCGCCGAAGATTCGCCGGCAGTTCCTGGACTGGGGCGTGTTCCACGTCGAACCGCGGTTCATGGCCACCTGGCAGCGTTTGCAGAAGGCCTTGCGCCAGAGAAACTCCTGGCTGCGGCATGGTACACTTGACGCCGTTTCGCAAGCGGTTTGGGACAGGGAACTGTGCCAGGCCAGCGCTGAAATCGATGAATACCGCCGCGCTTACATCAAAGCCTTGAAACCAGTCTTTGAGCAAACCTTGAGCGAACTGGTTGAGCTCGAAGGTTTGACGCTCAGCTATTACCGAGGCTGGGACAAGGATCGGGAATTGAGTGCCGTACTTGCCGGATCCCTGCAGCGGGACCAGCAGATGGGTCATACCCAGGCCGGACCGCAGCGCGCTGACTTGCGTCTTAGATTGGGCGCTCATAATGCCGCGGACATCTTGTCCCGGGGTCAGCAAAAACTGGTGGTCTGTGCGTTGCGTATTGCCCAGGGGCATCTGGTGAGCCAGGCCCGACGCGGCCAGTGTATTTATCTGGTGGATGACTTGCCGTCCGAGCTGGACGAGAGCCACCGTCGCGCGCTGTGCCGCTTGCTGGAAGACTTACGCTGCCAGGTCTTTATCACCTGTGTAGATCACGAATTATTGAGGGAAGGCTGGCAGACGGAAACGCCAGTCGCTCTGTTCCACGTGGAACAGGGCCGTATCACCCAGACCCACGACCATCGGGAGTGAAGGCATTGAGCGAAGAAAATACGTACGACTCATCGAGCATTAAAGTGCTGAAAGGCCTGGATGCCGTGCGCAAACGTCCCGGTATGTACATTGGTGACACCGACGATGGCAGCGGTCTGCACCACATGGTGTTCGAGGTGGTCGACAACTCGATCGACGAAGCCCTCGCCGGCCATTGCGACGACATCAGCATCATCATCCACCCGGATGAGTCCATCACCGTCAAAGACAACGGCCGTGGCATCCCGGTAGACGTGCACAAAGAGGAAGGCGTTTCCGCCGCCGAGGTCATCATGACCGTCCTCCACGCCGGCGGTAAGTTCGACGACAACTCCTACAAGGTATCCGGCGGTCTGCACGGTGTAGGTGTTTCGGTAGTGAACGCGCTGTCCGAAGAGCTGGTCCTGACTGTTCGCCGTAGCGGCAAGATCTGGGAACAGACCTACGTTCACGGCGTACCTCAGGCACCGATGGCGATCGTTGGCGACAGCGAAACCACCGGTACCCAGATTCACTTCAAGGCTTCCAAGGAAACCTTCAAGAACATTCACTTCAGCTGGGACATCCTGGCCAAGCGTATTCGTGAACTGTCCTTCCTCAACTCCGGTGTCGGCATCGTCCTCAAGGATGAGCGCAGCGGCAAGGAAGAGCTGTTCAAGTACGAAGGCGGCCTGCGTGCGTTCGTTGAATACCTGAACACCAACAAGACTGCGGTCAACCAGGTGTTCCACTTCAACATCCAGCGTGAAGACGGCATCGGCGTGGAAATCGCCCTGCAGTGGAACGACAGCTTCAACGAGAACCTGTTGTGCTTCACCAACAACATTCCGCAGCGCGACGGCGGCACCCACCTGGTGGGCTTCCGTTCCGCACTGACGCGTAACCTGAACAACTACATCGAGCAGGAAGGTCTGGCGAAGAAGCACAAAGTCGCCACCACCGGTGACGATGCACGTGAAGGCCTGACTGCGATCATTTCGGTGAAGGTGCCGGATCCGAAGTTCAGCTCCCAGACCAAAGACAAGCTGGTGTCTTCCGAAGTGAAGACCGCGGTCGAACAGGAAATGGGCAAGTACTTCTCGGACTTCCTGCTGGAAAACCCGAACGAAGCCAAACTGGTCGTCGGCAAGATGATCGACGCCGCCCGTGCCCGTGAAGCGGCGCGCAAAGCCCGTGAGATGACCCGCCGCAAAGGCGCGCTGGACATCGCCGGTCTGCCGGGCAAGCTCGCTGACTGCCAGGAAAAAGATCCGGCGCTGTCCGAACTGTACCTCGTGGAAGGTGACTCCGCGGGCGGCTCTGCCAAGCAGGGACGTAACCGCAAGACCCAGGCCATCCTGCCGCTGAAGGGCAAGATCCTCAACGTCGAGAAAGCCCGATTCGACAAGATGATCTCGTCCCAGGAAGTGGGCACCCTGATCACCGCGCTGGGCTGCGGTATCGGTCGCGAAGAGTACAACATCGACAAGCTGCGCTATCACAACATCATCATCATGACCGATGCTGACGTCGACGGTTCGCACATCCGTACCCTGCTGCTGACCTTCTTCTTCCGTCAGTTGCCGGAGCTGATCGAGCGCGGTTACATCTACATCGCTCAGCCGCCGCTGTACAAGGTCAAGAAAGGCAAGCAAGAGCAATACATCAAAGACGACGACGCCATGGAAGAGTACATGACGCAGTCGGCCCTGGAAGATGCGAGCCTGCACCTGAACGAAGACGCCCCGGGCATTTCCGGTGAAGCGCTGGAACGTCTGGTGAATGACTTCCGCATGGTGATGAAGACCCTCAAGCGACTGTCGCGCCTGTACCCGCAGGAGCTGACCGAGCACTTCATCTACCTGCCGGCCGTGAGCCTGGAAATGCTCGGCGACCACGCGAAGATGCAAGACTGGCTGGCCCAGTACGAAGTCCGTCTGCGCACCGTCGAGAAGTCGGGCCTGGTCTACAAGGCCAGCCTGCGTGAAGACCGCGAACGTGGCGTGTGGCTGCCAGAAGTCGAACTGATCTCCCACGGCCTGTCGAACTACGTCACCTTCAACCGCGACTTCTTCGGCAGCAACGACTACAAGACCGTCGTCACCCTCGGCGCTCAACTGAGCACCCTGCTCGACGAAGGCGCGTACATCCAGCGTGGCGAGCGCAAGAAAGCGGTCACCGAGTTCAAGGAAGCCCTGGACTGGCTGATGGCCGAAAGCACCAAGCGCCACACCATCCAGCGATACAAAGGTCTGGGCGAAATGAACCCGGATCAGCTGTGGGAAACCACCATGGACCCAAGCGTGCGCCGCATGCTGAAAGTCACCATCGAAGACGCCATTGGCGCAGACCAGATCTTCAACACCCTGATGGGTGATGCGGTCGAACCTCGCCGTGACTTCATCGAGAGCAACGCTCTGGCGGTTTCCAACCTGGATTTCTGATCCGTTTGCACAGGTGACCGAAGCCATGCCAAGCCCGGTGGATCTCTGATTCATCGGGCTTTTTTATGTTCGATGAATGCGCCTCTAAACCGACACGCTTTTTCCGACAACAATGTATGCATTTGTAAGCCACCATTGATTCTAGAGAGCTGTCAGTGTGAATCTCTTCCGGGTCATTGGAAGAAATCCAGATCACCCCAATCTGCGGAGGAGTTACCTTGAGCGAGCAGCACCGGTCTTTCGAAGACCTGAAGCACCAGTCTGAAGATGGCTTTGAATTCTGGTCCGCCCGAGAGCTTGCCCCTCTCTTGGAATACCGGGATTGGCGGAACTTCGAAAATGTCATTGGGAAAGCAGTGCAGGCCTGCGAGCTAAGTAGTCATCGTATCTCAGACCATTTCGTTGACGTCACCAAAATGGTTTTGCTGGGGTCCGGATCCCAGCGATCGGTGAAGGATATCCAGCTCTCTCGATATGCCTGTTATCTGGTAGTTCAGAACGGAGACCCGATCAAACCGGTTATTGCCGCAGGGCAGACCTATTTCGCAATTCAGACCCGACGTCAGGAATTGGCGGACGACGCTTCATTTCAGAAGCTGAGGGATGATCAAAAACGCTTGTTGTTGCGTAATGAGTTACGTGAGCACAACAAGCAACTGGTGGAAGCAGCGCAGCAGGCTGGCGTTGAAACCGGCCTAGATTTCGCCATTTTCCAGAACCACGGTTATCAAGGGCTATATGGCGGCCTTGATCAGAAAGCCATTCACCAACGCAAAGGGCTTAAAAAGAGTCAGAAAATTCTTGATCACATGGGATCAACCGAATTGGCTGCCAACTTGTTCCGCGCAACACAGGCTGAGGAAAAACTGCGTCGCGATAACGTCCAAGGCAAGAAGCAGGCTAATCAAGTCCATCTGGAAGTTGGTAGAAAGGTACGAGAAACCATCGCCGAGCTCGGCGGAGCCATGCCTGAAGATTTGCCGGTTCCGGAGAACAGCATTCAAGAGGTTGAGTCCGCAGCCAAGAAACTAAGATGAGTTTTCCGATCCGGAATTACTCGCTACCCTGCAGCCACACTCTCCAACCGATACCCATACCCATAAATCGTCAGCAACTGCCAACCCCGATCCGCTGTCAGCCCGAGCTTGTTGCGCAGGCGATAGATGTGGGTATCCAGCGGACGAGACGATGCCATTTCTTCATGGGGCCAGAACCTTTCGTATAGATAGTCCCGCGACAACGGCCGGCCCAGGTTGCTGAACAGGCAATGCGCAAGGCGATACTCGCGCTCGGTCATCATGATCGGCTTTCCTTCGCGAGTGACGGTCAACTCGGCGTCATCAAAAACCAGATCATTGAAACGCAGGACATTGGCCACCGTCGGGCGCTGATGGCTGTGCCGACGCAATACGGCGGTGACACGAGCCTTCAACTCGTTGGGACGGAACGGTTTGCTGACATAGTCGTCGGCACCTGCATTCAACGCCTGGACGATATCGCTCTCGCCGTCGCGACTGGTCAGCATGATTGCCGCTGGCGGCGCTTCCATGTGCTCGCGGGTCCAGCGAAGCAGCGCCAGCCCGGTGAGGTCGGGCAGTTGCCAGTCGAGGATCAGCAGGTCGAAGGTTTCCCGACGCAATTGCCGCAGCAGGTCTTCGCCGCGTTCGAAGCTGTGCAGCGACCAGGGCTGTTCGCCGGCCTCGGCCATTTGTTGCAGGGTCTGCTCGACCCGGCGCAGTTCGGCGGGTTCATCGTCCAGTATCGCAACGCGCATACGCGGTATTCCTTGTCGCTTGGGTAATGGGTGGTCGGCACCGGCGGTTCGACCAAAGCAGTGAAAGTAAGCGGCACGCCTTGGGGCGAGCCGCTATGATTCTTCGGGTCTACGTCCTCAGACCTGTCGCCTATGAAACCATTCAACCCGCCCTGCCCTGTTTTCCATGATTAACCGACGCCGCCACGAAAGCCGTGTGCAAAGTCAGGTTCAACGCCTGTTTCGGCAACTGGTGCGCGAGTGGGTGTGGATAAGTCTAGTGCTGTTGCCGCTGACTGCATTGTTGTCCTGGCGTGCGCAGATCAATCTGCATGATCCGGCACCTGTCAGCGGCGCAGTGCTGTCTACCGTGCTGGTGGCCATCGTGCTGGGATTGTTGCTGTGGCGACCGCGCTTGGCGCTATGGCTCACGCTGATCGGCATGGTTGGCGTGCTGCTGACCAGCGCCGGCCTGGCGGAGATTCAGCGTTGGTGGTCTCCTACGCCGGCAGTGCTGGGCATGCTGTTCGGTTATCTGATCTGGAACTGGCGACGTCTGAGTGTCGTGCTCACCTACTTCGGCTGGGAGTTGTCCCGGCTGGACGATGAACCGAAGGTGTTCCCCGAGCGTCGACGCACACAATTTGCCAGTGGCGACCGGCTGCAAGGCCAGATCATGGCCCTCGAACAGGCCATGAGTCGCACGCGTGACACCCGTCGCTTCATCGCCGATGGCCTGGAGTACTTGCCGGTCGCGACCCTGATCAGTGATCCCAAAGGTCAGATCCTGTTGGGCAACCGTAAGGCGCGTGACTTGTTTGGCTGTGATCTGGTCGGTGATGAAGTCCTCGATCGCTTGGCGAGTCTTGGCTATCCGGATTTATCCACAGCGTCGCATCCACTGTTGTCCGACCTGCCTCTGGTGGAGTTTCGTGATCACAAGGAGCGCAGCTTGCGGCTGGAACGTGCAGCCTTGTTGCCGGTGGATGGTGATACTCCAATAGGATGGCTGCTGAGCCTCACCGATCTGAGCGCCGAACGTGCCGCCGAAGAACAGCGCGGCGTGCTGCTGCGTTTTCTGTCCCATGACCTGCGTGCGCCACATTCGGCGATTCTCGCCCTGCTTGACGTACACCGGCATCAGGCCGGGACAGATTCGCCATTATTCGAGCAGATTGAACGCCAGGTGCGTCGAGCGCTGGAGTTGACCGACGGTTTCGTGCTGCTGGCCCGGGCCGAATCCAAGGCCTATCAGTTCCAGCCGAGTCTGTTTGCGATGCTGGTCATGGACGTCCTGGATCAGGCGCTGCCCATTGCCCAACAAAAGCGTATCGAGCTGCTGAACGATATGGATGAGCAATCCCAGGAACGTCTGGTGCTGGCGGACCAGGGCCTGCTGACCCGGGCGCTGTTCAATCTGCTGGAAAACGCGATCAAGTACAGCCCCATCGGGTCCGCGGTCAGGTTGCACATTTGTTGCCACGATGACTGGCTGCACTGCGAACTGACCGATCAGGGCAAAGGCATTGCGGCTGAAGAGCTGCCCGATCTGTTCACTCAATACCGGCGTTTTTCTTCGGCCAAAGGCATCGATGGCGTGGGGCTGGGGCTGTCGATGGTCAAGGCCGTGGTGGATCACCATGGTGGTCGGATCGAATGCGTCAGTGTCATCGATCAGGGCACCACGTTCCGTCTTGAGCTGCCGCTGATCGCCGAAGAGCAGGCATAAAAAAACCGGCTATATCAGCCGGTTTTCTTACTTCCGAAAAAAACTTATGCACCTTTTACGGTGTTTTATCATCTTCAGAAATATACATAAAAAACAGTCACTTAGTTACTGTTTTCGGAATATTGCCAACAAACCGTACACAGGTTATCCACAAAAATCAGACAGTCACTTGATCGCTGGCTGCCGGGGCTTGTGGTGCCGGTGGCAAGGAACCCATTTCCCGTTGAGCCTGCTCGTTCCATGCCTGCACCCGGTCATTCAGATCGGCGATGGCGCGCGGGCCTGATCCTTCGGCATACATCGGTTCACCGATGACCACGGTGATCACACCCTGTTTTTTGCCCCAGCCGATTTTCGGCCAGAACTTGCCGGCATTGTGTGCAATCGGCAGCACTGGAAGTGCCGCATTCACCGCCAGGGCGCTGCCGCTGCGGGAAAACTTGCCGATGGTGCCATGAGGAACGCGAGTACCTTCAGGGAAGATCAGCACCCAGACATTGTCCTTGAGCAGCTCGTCACCCTTTGCCGCAACTTGCTTGAGCGCAGCTTTCGGGTTGTCGCGATCAATGGCGATCGGCCGCAGCATGGCCATCGCCCAGCCGAAGAACGGCACGTACAGCAATTCGCGCTTGAGCACCTGGCTCAAGGGCGAGAAATAAGCGGAGAGAAAGAACGTCTCCCAGGTGCTCTGGTGGTTCGATTGAATCACGCAAGGGCGGTCAGGCACGTTTTCCGCGCCTTTGACTTCGTAACGGATACCGAGGAACACCTTGGTCAACCACAAGGCGCAGCGGCACCAGTACACGTTGATAAAACGATAACGCGCCTTGAACGGCAGAAAGGGCGCGATAAAAAAGCTCAGGCTGCACCACAGCAGAGCGGTGGTGCCCAGCAGCAGGTAAAAGAGGAAGATTCTGATGGCCTGCAGTATCGACATGGCGACGTTTACCGTTACGGGCGATGCCCGACTGTTCAAGCGCACTCCCGATCAATCCCTGGTCAGGAACTTCAGAAGTACTCTAGTTGTGGATAAGTTCTGCGGCAATCGCCGCCAGATCGTCAAAAATCAGGGTGCCGACCGGAAGGGTCTTGCCCAGAGTCTTTTCGCCTTTCCCGGTCTTTACCAAAACGGGCTGTGAATCGACGGCTTTGGCGGCCTCCAGGTCACCAAGGCTGTCGCCGACGAACCAGACATTGGTCAGCGCCACGTTGTAATGCTGCGCGATGGTTTTCAGCATGCCGGGTTTCGGCTTGCGACATTCGCAACCCTCGTCCGGCCCATGCGGGCAATACACGATCAGCCCGACTTCACCACCCTGCTCCGCCACCAGTTCGCGCAGGCGCGCGTGCATGGCATCGAGGGTGGCGAGGTCGTAGTAGCCGCGAGCAATGCCCGACTGGTTGGTGGCGACCGCCACCGTCCAGCCGGCCTTGCTCAACTGCGCAATCGCTTCGATCGAGCCGGGCAGCGGAATCCACTCCTCCACCGACTTGATGTAAGCGTCGGAGTCGTAGTTGATCACTCCGTCCCGATCGAGAATCAGCAGTTTCAACAGCAATCCCTCAACCCAGCAGCGAAATGTCGGCAACGCCCAGGAACAGGCCACGCAGACGCGCCAGCAGCGCGTAACGGTTGGCCCGTACATTGGCGTCTTCGGCATTGACCATCACCGCGTCGAAGAACGCGTCGACCGGCTCGCGCAGGGCGGCCAGGCGTGCCAGTGATTCGTTGTACTGACGCGCTGCGGCCATTGGCTGTACAGCCTGGTCCGCCTGCTGGATCGCCGAGTACAGCGAGAACTCGTTGGCGTTGTCGAAGTACTTGGCCTGAACGTCGGTCGGCACGGAGCCTTCCACTTTGCTCAGCAGGTTCGACACACGCTTGTTCACCGCCGCCAGCGCTGCCGCTTCCGGCAGTTTGCGGAAGGCCTGTACCGCCTGCACACGCTGGTCGAAGTCCAGCGCCGAACCCGGCTTCAGGGCACGTACCGACAGGTAGGTGGCCACGTCCACGCCTTCGTCTTCGTAACGCGCACGCAGGCGGTCGAAGATGAATTCCAGCACCGCGTCGTTCAGGCCGGCAGCCTTGACCTTGGCACCGAAGGAATTCACGGCAAAAGCCACGGCGTCGTTGAGGTCCAGATCCAGTTGTTTCTCGATCAGGATCCGCAGCACGCCCAGTGCCGCACGGCGCAGGGCATACGGGTCTTTGCTGCCGGTCGGCAGCATGCCGATGCCGAAGATGCCGACCAGGGTGTCGAGCTTGTCGGCGATGGCCACGGCCGCACCGGTCAGGGTGGCCGGCAGTTCAGCGCCGGCACCGCGTGGCATGTACTGCTCGTTCAGGGCCAGGGCAACGTCTTCCGGCTCGCCGTCATTGAGGGCGTAGTAGTAGCCGGCGACACCTTGCATCTCCGGGAACTCGCCGACCATTTCGGTGGCCAGGTCGCACTTGGACAGCAGGCCTGCGCGGGCAGCCCACGAAGCGTTGCCGCCGATGCGTGCGGCGATGTACGCGGCCAGTTTCGACACGCGCTCGGCCTTGTCGTAGACGCTGCCGAGTTTTTCCTGGAACACCACGTTCTGCAGGCGATCGTTGAACGCTTCGAGCTTCTGCTTCTTGTCCTGCTTGAAGAAGAACTCGGCGTCGGTCAGACGTGGGCGAACCACCTTCTCGTTACCGGCGATGATCTGCTGCGGGTCTTTGGATTCGATGTTGGCCACGGTGATGAAACGTGGCAGCAACTTGCCGTCGGCATCCAGCAGGCAGAAATACTTCTGGTTGTCCTGCATGGTGGTGATCAGCGCTTCTTGCGGCACGTCGAGGAAACGTTCCTCGAACGAGCACACCAGCGGCACCGGCCACTCGACCAGTGCAGTCACTTCGTCGAGCAGCGCCGGCGGCACGATCGCGGTGCCTTCCTGACGGGTCGCCAGCTCTTCGGTGCGCTTGCTGATGATCTCGCGACGCTCGTTGGCGTCGGCCAGCACGTAAGCGGCACGCAGGTCGGCCAGGTAGCTCGACGGCGAACCGATGCGCACGCTTTCCGGGTGGTGGAAACGGTGGCCACGGGATTCACGGCCAGCCTTCTGCGCGAGGATCGTGCAGTCGATGACCTGATCGCCGAGCAGCATCACCAGCCACTGGGTCGGACGCACGAACTCTTCCTTGCGTGCACCCCAACGCATGCGTTTCGGGATCGGCAGGTCGTTCAGCGAGTCTTCGACGATGGTCGGCAGCAGGCTGGCGGTCGGCTTGCCGGCGATGTTCTGGCTGTAGCGCAGTTTCGGACCGCTCTGGTCGATTTCGCTCAGCTCGACGCCGCACTTCTTGGCGAAGCCCAGTGCCGCTTGAGTCGGATTGCCTTCGGAATCGAACGCAGCCTGACGTGGCGGGCCGTCGAGGTTGATGCTGCGATCCGGCTGCTGGGTGGCCAGTGCGGTGATCAGTACGGCCAGACGACGCGGTGCGGCGTAGACGGTTTTGGTCTCGTAGTTCAGACCGGCAGCCTGCAGGCCCTTGTCGATACCGGCGAGGAACGCTTCGGCCAGGGTGTTCAGGGCTTTGGGTGGCAGTTCTTCGGTGCCCAGTTCAACCAGAAAATCTTGAGCACTCATTGTGCAGCCTCCAGCTTGGCCAGTACTTCGTCACGCAGGTCCGGGGTTGCCATCGGGAAGCCCAGCTTGGCGCGGGCCAGCAGGTAGGCTTGGGCGACGGAACGCGCCAGGGTGCGCACGCGCAGAATGTATTGCTGACGCGCGGTCACCGAGATCGCCCGGCGCGCATCCAGCAGGTTGAAGGTGTGCGAGGCCTTCAGGACCATTTCATAGCTCGGCAACGGCAGCGGCTGGTCGAGTTCGATCAGGCGCTTGGCTTCGCTTTCATAGAAGTCGAACAGTTCGAACAGCTTGTCGACGTTGGCGTGTTCGAAGTTGTAGGTGGACTGCTCCACTTCGTTCTGGTGGAACACGTCGCCGTAGGTCACCTTGCCGAACGGACCGTCAGCCCAGACCAGGTCGTAGACCGAATCCACGCCCTGCAGGTACATGGCCAGACGCTCGAGACCGTAGGTGATCTCGCCGGTCACCGGGTAGCACTCGATGCCGCCCGCCTGCTGGAAGTAAGTGAACTGGGTCACTTCCATGCCGTTCAGCCAGACTTCCCAGCCCAGACCCCAGGCGCCGAGGGTCGGCGATTCCCAGTTGTCTTCGACGAAGCGGATGTCGTGGACCAGCGGGTCCAGGCCGACATGCTTGAGAGAGCCCAGGTACAGTTCCTGGAAGTTGTCCGGGTTCGGCTTCAGGACTACCTGGAACTGGTAGTAGTGCTGCAGACGGTTCGGGTTTTCGCCGTAACGGCCGTCAGTCGGACGGCGGCTTGGCTGTACGTAAGCGGCGTTCCAGGTTTCCGGGCCGATGGCACGCAGGAATGTCGCGGTGTGGAAAGTGCCGGCGCCTACTTCCATATCGTAGGGCTGAAGTACCACACAACCTTGCTCGGCCCAGTATTGCTGGAGCGCGAGGATCAAGTCTTGGAAGGTACGCACGGCTGGCGTAGGCTGGCTCACGAAATTCACCTGTTTCTTGGGCTGCGATTTAAAGAGCGGGAGTATACCCGATTCAGTCGCACCTCCACCCCCTGGAGCCTTATGCCACGCTGCTTTTGGTGCAACGAAGATCCGCTGTACATGGCTTACCACGATCAGGAGTGGGGCACGCCGCTACGCGATGCGCAGGGATTGTTCGAGTTGCTTTTGCTCGAAGGGTTCCAGGCCGGGCTTTCGTGGATCACCGTGCTGCGCAAGCGCGAGCGATATCGCGAGGTGTTGTACGGCTTCGACGTACAACGCGTGGCGCAGATGAGCGACGCGGAAATCGATGACTTGATGCTCGATCCGGGGATCATCCGCAACCGCCTCAAGCTCAATGCCGCCCGGCGCAATGCGCAGGCGTGGCTGGCGCTGGAAGATCCGGTGGCCTTCCTCTGGTCGTTTGTGGATAACCGGCCGGTGATCAATCATTTCAAGGATCGCAGCGAAGTCCCGGCCATCACCCCGCAAGCCGTGGCCATGAGCAAAGGCCTGAAAAAGGCCGGTTTCACCTTCGTCGGCCCGACCATTTGCTATGCGCTCATGCAGGCCTCGGGCATGGTCATGGATCACACTCAGGACTGCGACCGCTACGCGCAGCTGGTCAACGCCGGTTAGAATGGCCGCCTCGCGCACAGCACAAGATCAGGAGTGACCTGTGGAAAAGTTTAAAGGCGCCATGCTGGTTGGCGCTCTGCGGCTGTTTGCCCTGCTTCCGTGGCGGGCCGTGCAGGCCGTGGGTTCGGCGATCGGCTGGATCATGTGGAAAACCCCTAACCGCTCCCGCGACGTGGTGCGGATCAACCTCGCCAAATGTTTTCCACAGATGGACCCGGCCGAACGTGAGAGTCTGGTCGGCCAGAGCCTGAAAGACATCGGCAAGTCCCTGACCGAAAGCGCCTGCGCCTGGATCTGGCCGGCCCAGCGTTCCATCGACCTGGTGCGCGAAGTCGAAGGCCTCGACATCCTCAAGGATGCGCTGGCGTCGGGCAAAGGCGTGGTCGGCATTACCAGTCACCTGGGCAACTGGGAAGTGCTCAACCACTTCTACTGCAGCCAGTGCAAACCGATCATTTTCTACCGTCCGCCGAAGCTCAAGGCTGTGGATGAATTGCTGCGCAAGCAGCGGGTGCAACTGGGCAACCGCGTGGCGGCGTCGACCAAGGAAGGCATCCTCAGCGTCATCAAGGAAGTGCGCAAGGGCGGTCAGGTGGGGATTCCTGCGGACCCGGAACCGGCCGAATCCGCCGGGATCTTCGTGCCGTTCTTCGCTACTCAGGCCCTGACTAGCAAGTTCGTGCCGAACATGCTCGCCGGTGGCAAGGCCGTCGGGGTGTTCCTGCATGCCCTGCGTCTGCCGGACGGTTCCGGCTACAAGGTGATTCTGGAAGCGGCGCCGGAAGCCATGTACAGCATCGACACCGAAACCTCCTGCGCAGCGATGAGTCAGGTGGTCGAGCGTTATGTGGCGGCCTATCCGAGCCAGTACATGTGGAGCATGAAACGCTTCAAGAAGCGCCCGCCGGGTGAGGCGCGCTGGTACTGATCGGCGATGTGCAATTGTGGATAACCTGACCAAACGGGTTATCCACAGCCGTTACGGCTTCTGCCGGTCCAGCTTCTTCAGAAACACCGTCATTTCCTTCTCGGCCTGCTTGTCGCCATGGGCCCGGGCCGCTTCCAGCCCCTGCTCCCACGCCTGCCGTGCACCCGCCAGATCACCCAGCGCCAATTGCGCCTTGCCCAACAGTTTCCACGCTGCCGAATACTTCGGATCGAAGCCGACACACCGCTGGAAATGCTCGGCCGCCTTCGCGTTTTCTCCCAGATCCAGATAACCCTTGCCCAGGCCGAAGCGCAGTAAAGAGTTATCCACACCCTTGGCGAGCATTTTTTCCAGGGATTCGATCATCGGTCTCGCCTCTTGGTCGGTCAGAAGAAACTCAGTCCCACGTGGAACAGCTTTTCCACATCGCGAATATGCTTTTTATCCACAAGGAACAGAATCACGTGGTCGCCGGCGGCGATCACCGTGTCGTCGTGGGCGATGATCACTTCTTCATCGCGGATGATCGCGCCGATGGTAGTGCCCGGCGGCAAAGCGATGTTTTCGATGGCCTTGCCGATGACCTTGCTCGACTTCGAATCACCATGGGCCACCGCTTCGATGGCTTCGGCCGCGCCTCGGCGCAACGAGTGCACGCTGACGATATCACCCCGCCGCACGTGGGCCAGCAAGGTGCCGATGGTCGCCAGTTGCGGGCTGATGGCGATGTCGATGTCGCCGCCCTGGATCAGGTCGACGTAGGCCGGGTTGTTGATGATCGTCATCACCTTCTTCGCGCCCAGACGCTTGGCCAGCAGCGACGACATGATGTTGGCTTCGTCATCGTTGGTCAGGGCGAGGAAGATGTCCGCGTCGGCAATGTTCTCTTCCAGCAGCAGGTCGCGATCCGACGCGCTGCCCTGCAGCACCACGGTGCTGTCGAGGGTATCGGAGAGGTAGCGGCAGCGCGCCGGGTTCATCTCGATGATCTTCACCTGGTAACGGCTTTCGATGGCCTCGGCCAGGCGCTCACCGATCTGCCCGCCGCCGGCGATGACGATGCGCTTGTAGGTTTCGTCGAGACGGCGCATTTCGCTCATCACGGCGCGAATGTTCTCACGGGCGGCGATGAAGAAGACTTCGTCATCGGCCTCGATCACCGTGTCGCCCTGAGGAAGAATCGGACGGTCACGGCGGAAAATGGCGGCGACGCGGGTTTCCACATTCGGCATGTGCTCGCGCAACTGACGCAGTTGCTGCCCCACCAGCGGCCCGCCGTAATAGGCGCGCACCGCCACCAGTTGCGCCTGGCCTTCGGCGAAGTCGATCACCTGCAAGGCACCGGGATGCTGGATCAGGCGCTTGATGTAGTTGGTGACCACTTGCTCGGGGCTGATCAGCACGTCGACCGGAATCGCTTCGTTCTGGAACAGTTGCTCCTCGCGGGTCAGGTACGACGCCTCGCGCACCCGGGCGATCTTGGTCGGGGTGTGGAACAGGGTGTGGGCAACCTGACAGGCGACCATGTTGGTTTCGTCGCTGTTGGTCACCGCCACCAGCATGTCGGCGTCGTCGGCACCGGCCTGACGCAGCACGGTCGGCAGCGAACCACGGCCCTGCACGGTGCGGATATCGAGACGGTCGCCAAGGTCGCGCAGGCGGTCGCCATCGGTGTCGACCACGGTGATGTCGTTGGCTTCGCTGGCCAGATGTTCAGCCAGCGAACCGCCGACCTGTCCCGCACCGAGGATGATGATTTTCAACCCGTCACTCCATTGAATCCGTTTAGCCGCGCGCGGCAGCGATCTTGATCAGCTTGGCGTAGTAGAACCCGTCATGCCCGCCCTGCTGGGCCAGCAACTGGCGACCGTGGGGCTGTTTGATCCCGGCCTGTGTGGCCAGATCCAGTTCCCGGGCGCCCGGCGTGCGTTCAAGGAACGCGGCGATGACTTCGGTGTTCTCGGTAGGCAAGGTCGAGCAGGTGGCGTAGAGCAGGATGCCGCCCACTTCGAGGGTTTTCCACATCGCGTCGAGCAACTCGCCTTGCAGTTGCGCGAGAGCGGCGATGTCGTCGGCCTGACGGGTCAGCTTGATGTCCGGATGACGACGGATCACCCCGGTGGCCGAGCACGGCGCGTCGAGCAGGATGCGCTGGAACGGTTTGCCGTCCCACCACGCGGCCGTGTCGCGACCGTCGGCGGCGATCAGCTCGGCGTTCAGACCGAGGCGTTCGAGGTTTTCCTTCACCCGCACCAGACGCTTGGCTTCCAGGTCCACCGCTACCACGCCGGCCAGCGCCGGTTCGGCTTCGAGGATGTGGCAGGTCTTGCCGCCCGGTGCGCAGCAGGCGTCCAGCACTCGCTGGCCCGGCGCGAGGTCGAGCAGGTCGGCGGCCAGTTGCGCGGCTTCGTCCTGCACGCTGATCCAGCCCTCGGCGAAGCCCGGCAGGCTGCGCACGTCGGCGGCAGCGTCGAGGACGATGCCGTCGCGGCTGAAGGTGCACGGCTGCCCGGCGATGCCCGCTTGAGTCAGCAGACCGAGGTAGGCGTCGCGACTGTGATGACGGCGGTTGACCCGCAGAATCATCGGCGGATGCGCGTTGTTGGCCTCGCAGATGGCTTCCCATTGTTCAGGCCAGAAGGCCTTCAGGGATTTTTGCAGCCAGCGCGGGTGGGCGGTGCGCACCACCGGATCGCGCTCCAGCTCGGCGAAGATCGCCTCATGTTCACGTTGGGCGTTGCGCAGCACGGCGTTGAGCAGACCTTTAGCCCACGGCTTTTTCAGCTTGTCGGCGCAACCGACGGTTTCGCCGATGGCGGCGTGAGCTGGGACGCGGGTGTAAAGCAACTGATAGAGACCCACCAGCAACAGCGCCTCGACATCGGCGTCGGCAGCCTTGAACGGCTTCTGCAGCAGTTTTTCCGCCAGCGCCGACAAACGCGGCTGCCAACGGGCGGTGCCGAACGCCAGATCCTGGGTGAAACCGCGATCGCGATCCTCGACCTTGTCCAGTTGCGTCGGCAGGGAGCTGTTGAGCGAAGCCTTGCCGCTCAGGACAGCGGCGAGTGCCTTGGCGGCGGCCAGACGCGGGTTCATTGCGCGTCCACCGCTGCGCCAAGCACCGTGCCGGTGGCGAATTTCTCACGACGGCTGTTGAACAGATCGCTGAAGTTCAGCGCCTTGCCGCCGGGCAATTGCAGGCGGGTCAGGCACAGCGCCTGTTCGCCACAGGCGACGAGCAGGCCGTCCTTGCTGGCGCCGAGAATGGTGCCCGGTGCGCCTTTGCCTTCGGCCAGCGTCGCCGCCAGCACTTTCAGGGCTTCGCCGTTGAGCGTGCTGTGGGTGATCGGCCATGGATTGAAGGCGCGGACCAGACGTTCCAGCTCGACGGCCGGACGGCTCCAGTCGATGCGCGCTTCGTCCTTGTTCAGTTTGTGGGCGTAGGTGGCGAAATCGTCGTTCTGCACTTCGCCTTCCAGAGTGCCGGCGGCCAGACCGGCAATCGCTTGCACGACGGCTGGCGGGCCCATTTCGGCGAGGCGGTCGTGGAGGCTGCCGCCGGTGTCGTCGGCGTTGATCGGGGTGACGACCTTGAGCAGCATCGGCCCGGTGTCCAGGCCCGCTTCCATGCGCATCACGGTCACACCGCTTTCGGCGTCGCCCGCTTCGACGGCGCGCTGGATCGGCGCCGCCCCGCGCCAGCGTGGCAGCAGGGAGGCGTGGCTGTTGATGCAACCCAGGCGCGGAATATCCAGCACAGCTTGCGGGAGGATCAGGCCGTAGGCGACCACCACCATCAAATCCGGCTTCAACGCAGCGAGCTCGGCTTGAGCGTCAGCGTTGCGCAGGGTCGGCGGCTGCAACACCTGGATATCATTTTCCAGGGCGAGCTGTTTGACCGGGCTCGGCATCAGTTTTTGCCCACGACCGGCCGGGCGATCCGGTTGGGTGTAGACCGCGACGATCTCGTAAGGGCTGTCCAGCAGGGCCTTGAGGTGTTCGGCGGCGAATTCCGGGGTACCGGCAAAAACGATGCGCAGTGGCTCAGTCATGGGGGGGAATCTCATAAAAAGAAAAAGGCTTGCCGCAGCAAGCCTTTGGAGAGGGGCATCAAGCGTTCTGGCGGTGCTGCTTTTCCAGTTTCTTCTTGATCCGGTCGCGTTTGAGCGTAGACAGGTAATCGACGAACAACTTGCCGTTGAGGTGGTCGCACTCGTGCTGGATGCACACGGCGAGCAGGCCTTCGGCGATCAGTTCGTAAGGCTGGCCGTCACGGTCCAGAGCCTTGATCTTGACCTTCTGCGGGCGGTCGACGTTTTCGTAGAAACCCGGCACCGAGAGGCAGCCTTCCTGGTATTGCTCCATTTCGTCGGTCAGCGGTTCGAACTCGGGGTTGATGAACACCCGGGGTTCGGTGCGGTCTTCGGAAAGGTCCATCACGACGATACGTTTGTGCACGTTGACCTGGGTCGCGGCGAGGCCGATGCCCGGCGCTTCATACATTGTTTCAAACATGTCATCGACCAGCTGACGCACTTCGTCGTCCACTACAGCCACAGGTTTGGCGATAGTGCGCAGACGCGGGTCCGGAAATTCGAGGATGTTCAAAATGGCCATAAGCTTGATTGCTGCACGTGTGAGGTAAAGTCGGGCGATGGCCTGGCGGGTCCGAAGATGCAGGCTACCGTTGTGAAACGTAGCTCCTTGCTTTTCAGCATAGAGCAGGGAGCGAGCCACGGGGGCTCTGGCGTTTCACGCGAACGCACATGATAAAGGGATTCACCGCATGAGGAAATCACTACTCGCCCTGCTGTTTCTGGCCTCGGCCGGCACCGCGCACGGGCAAGTGCAACTCAAGGAAGGTTTTCCACAGCAATACACGGTGGTTTCGGGGGACACACTCTGGGACATATCCGGAAAGTACCTGCGCGAACCCTGGCAGTGGCCACAGTTGTGGCGGGCCAATCCGCAGATCGAAAACCCCAACCTGATCTATCCGGGCGATACGCTGACGCTCAGTTACGTCAACGGCCAGCCACGCCTGACCCTCAATCGCGGGGAATCGCGCGGCACGATCAAGCTGTCGCCACGGATCCGCAGCAGCCCGGTGGCCGAGGCGATCCCGAGCATTCCGCTGAAATCCATCAACAGCTTTCTGCTGAGCAACCGCATCGTCGACAAGGTCGAGGACTTCGACAAGGCGCCGTACATCGTTGCCGGTGATGCCGAGCGGGTGCTCAGCGGCACCGGCGACCGGATCTTCGCCCGAGGCCATTTCGATCCGAACCAGCCGGTCTACGGCATCTTCCGTCAGGGCAAGGTCTACACCGATCCACAGAGCAAGGAGTTTCTGGGGATCAACGCCGACGACATCGGCGGCGGTGAAATCGTCGCCACCGAGGGCGACGTCGCCACCCTCGCCCTGCAACGCACGACTCAGGAAGTGCGCCTCGGCGACCGACTGTTCAGTGGCGAGGAACGTTCGATCAACTCGACCTTCATGCCCAGCGCGCCCGCCAGCGACATCAACGGCCTGATCATCGATGTGCCACGTGGCGTCACGCAGATCGGCGCAATGGACGTGGTGACACTGAACAAGGGCAAACGCGACGGCTTGGCCGAAGGCAACGTGCTGGTGGTGATGAAAACCGGGGAAACCGTGCGCGACCGGATCACCGGAAAACCACTGAAGATCCCCGATGAACGCGCCGGATTGCTGATGGTGTTCCGCACCTACGACAAACTCAGTTACGGCCTGGTACTCAACGCATCGCGCTCGCTGGCGGTGCTGGACAAGGTGCGAAATCCTTAGCTGGCTTCACAAGTTACCAACAGAGTTATCCACAGCTTGTTCCGAAAGGTTCAGGGCTTATAACGATCAAGGATGATCCATGATGATGCCTGTCTGTACGCCGGTTTCCCCAGCGGAACTGGAAGCACGTTTGCGCCTGCACCGCTTGCCGAATATCGGCCCGAAACGTTTTGCCCGATTGCTCGAAGCGTTCGGTTCCGCCTCCAAGGCCATCAGCGCGCCGGCCAGTGCCTGGCGTTCGTTGGGGTTGCCGGTGGCAAGTGCCGAAGCGCGACGTTGTCCTGAAGTGCGAGACGGCGCGAGCCGCGCATTGGCTTGGCTAGAGCGCCCGGGCCAGCATTTGCTGATGTGGGACCAGCCGGACTACCCGGCCTTGCTGGCGCAGATTGCCGATCCACCACCGCTGCTGTTTGTTGCCGGTGACCCGCTGATCCTGGAAAAACCGCAACTGGCGATGGTCGGCAGTCGTCGCGCCTCACGCCCGGGCATGGACACCGCCACGGCGTTTGCCCGCAGTCTGGCCGGAGCCGGTTTTGTCATCACCAGTGGCCTGGCGCTGGGCATCGATGCGGCTGTGCATCAGGCCGCGCTCGACGTCGGCGGGCAAACCGTCGGCGTGCTGGGCACCGGTCTGGAAAAATTTTATCCACAGCGCAACCGGCGGCTGGCGGACACGATGATTGCCTCGGGCAGTGCGGTAATTTCGGAGTTTCCACTGGACGCCGGACCGACGGCGAGCAACTTCCCCAGACGCAATCGGATCATCAGCGGTTTGTCCCTCGGCGTACTGGTGGTCGAGGCCAGCGTGGCCAGCGGCTCGTTGATCACCGCCCGACTGGCGGCGGAACAGGGGCGCGAGGTCTATGCGATTCCGGGCTCGATCCACCACCCCGGCGCCCGCGGTTGCCATCAACTGATCCGCGATGGCGCGGTGCTGGTGGAAACCATCGAACATATTCTCGAAGCCTTGCGCGGCTGGCAGCACCTGTCGGTGTCCGCAACCGCACCGAGTACCGAAAACCCGTTGTTGCGGCTGTTGCACGCCGCACCCCATACCAGCGAGGGGTTGGCCGACAGCAGTGGCTGGGCGTTGCCCAAAGTGCTGGCAGCATTGACCGAACTGGAGATGGAGGGCCGCGCCGTATGCGAAAACGGTCGCTGGTTTGCGCGGGTAAGCTAGGTTTTACATTGAAGATCGGTAAACTGCGCGAAACCTGTTTGCGGAGAGTTTTTCATGGTCAACAGTTGGCGTGTGCAACAAGCCGCACGAGAGATTCGCGCCGGGGCGGTGATTGCCTATCCAACCGAAGCCGTCTGGGGGCTGGGGTGCGATCCATGGAATGAAGAAGCGGTGGATCGCCTGTTGGCGATCAAGAACCGTTCGGTGGACAAAGGGTTGATCCTGGTCGCCGACAACATTCGTCAGTTCGATTTCCTGTTCGAGGATTTCCCCCAGGACTGGATCGATCGCATGGCCAGCACCTGGCCGGGCCCGAACACCTGGCTGGTGCCGCATCAGAACCTGTTGCCGGAGTGGGTGACCGGGGTGCATGACACCGTGGCGCTGCGGGTCAGCGATCATCCGCAGGTGCGGGACTTGTGCTCACTGGTCGGACCGTTGATTTCGACATCGGCCAACCCGCAAGGCCGGCCAGCGGCGAAGACTCGCTTGCGGGTCGAGCAGTATTTCCGTGGTCAGGTCGATCTGGTGCTGGGCGGAATGCTCGGCGGTCGCAAGAACCCGAGCCTGATCCGCGATCTGGCGACCGGCAAGGTTGTGCGCCCGGCCTGATATTACCCTTGGTTAATTCTATGAGTACTCCTCGGCTTTTATAGCGAGGAGTACTACGCGTGCCTGCGATTTTTCCTTCATGTAACTGAACATACTGACCGGTTTTTCGGTTTGATTTTTTCCTTTCTATGTCAGATGAATCGGTAAGTATTCATTTGTTGTAATTTTTCCGACGTTATTCTCAGAAGCCGCACAGTGGCGGTTTTTCTAAAAACATTCATTATTTCAATGCGCTCAGAAAACTTCGAAAAGTTAACGGCTGCGGAGAAGAAATGGATATCAGGTATTTGCAATTAACGGACTGTCTGCAGGCATTACAGGCGACCTTGAAAAGTCGTTATGAAAGTTATCGTATCGTTATTCTTGAGGCAGGCTCGGATACGCGAGAGTTTGAACAGTTTGTTGTTCGTCATTTTCGACTGCGATTGCAGCACTACATGTTGACGCCCAAAGCCAGACTGTTTGAAACACGCCTGGCAATTGCCTCGCGCAGTACCCACTTTTTGCTGTATCTGCACGACAGACCCATGGCTGTATTGAGAGTCACGCCTGCGCCGTTCGAATGGGCATCACTGACGCAGCAGCATGTTTCTCCCACGGTGGCGCTATCGCGCCATGTCGAGTTCAGCCGCTTGATCAGCCACTCGCAAAATCAGTTCCCGATGTCGGTCAACGGCCTGCTGGCGGCTGCCACGGAATGGGCGATCAGGCACGGTCATGAAGGCGTTACCGCCCTCTGCCGTTCACCGCAACGACGATTCTTCCAGCGCTTCGGCCTGACGCCGATCACTACCGACGCTCTGCACATCGAACACCGCAAGCGTGGTGATTACTGGCTGCTTTCAGCTCAATGGCAGCAGATTTTCGCCGCACTTCAACAACCCATCCACCTGCTCGCCAACCCATCGGAGAAGCACCTTGATGAATGCGCCCCTAAGTTTTAACCAACAGTTGAGCCTGCTCGATGAGCGAATCGAAAAGTCATGGGCCCATATTCTGGAGAATTCACGGCTGGTTAAAGCCATTCGCGAAGGTGAAGTTTCCAGAGCGTTATATGCGATCTACATGATCGAAACCTTTCACTACACGGCACACAATGCGCGAAATCAAGGATTGGTGGGTGTGCGACATGCAGATAATCCGGTGTATGCAAAGTTCTGTTTTGAACATGCGGCACAGGAAGTCGGTCATGAAAAGATGGCATTGCACGATGTCATGAGCCTTGGTCTGAAGCATGAAGTGTTCGATATTCCATCTGCACTTCCAGAGACTGAAGTATTGATTGCCTATTTGTACTGGATTTCCTTTACCGGTAATCCACTACAGCGACTGGGTTATAGCTACTGGGCAGAAAATGCCTACCAGTTCATTACGCCACTTATCAACCGTCTGAGTGAAACGCTGGAGTTGAAACCGGCTCAGCTGACGTTCTTCGTTGCACATTCCGACATCGATATCGAGCACTTCAACGAAATCAAACTCATGCTGCAGCGTACCTGCAAGCGTCAGGACGATTGGGATGCCGTTGCCACCGTCATGGAAACCAGCCTGCGCCTGACCGGCAACATGCTCGAGGCCGTTTATGAGCAATACGAGGCCTGGCAAAACGGGCTGAAGCCCCGCTATGACTTCCTCCACGCCCTGGACAGCCAATGAAGACCTCGTGCCCATGTTCATATCAGGAGGCTGGAGGCAGGCATGGCTGACTATTTCGACCAGCTCAACTACACGCTGGGGGATGAAGACACCGCGCTTGAGTACGCTATCCTGCCCAGACATGCCCGACACGTGCTGGGTATTGCCGGATGCGGCGGGCGCCTGTTGCCGCTGCTGGCCGCAAACCCGTTACGCATGACCTGTAGCGACATCAGTGCGCCGCAACTGGCGTTTACCCGGTTGCGTCTGGCGTTGCTGGAACAGACCGATCACGAGTCGTTCATGGAGTTCATGGGCTATCGGATGGAAAGTCTCAGAGCACGGCGTCGATCCATTTTTCAGCAATTGATTTTGCCGCCCGCGGATCGTCGCTGGTTGTTCGGGTTATTCCAGTCCAGACAATGGGACGCGCCGATTTACATGGGCGCATTCGAGCAGACCCTGAAGCGGCTGGCGAAGATCACCGGACTGTTTACCGGCAAGGCGGGCCGGGGCATTTTTCAGTACGGCTGTCTTGAAGAACAAACCGAATATTACCGTAAGCGCTTTCCACTCAAGCGCTGGAAGGCCGTGATCGCTTTGCTGGGCAACGCAGCAGTGCTCAATTCGCTGTTGTACAAAGGCTCGTTTCCACCCAACAACCTTGGTATCAGTTCCCGTGCGGCCTATCTGGAAATTTTCCACAGGCTGTTCAGCTCTCAGGTGGTCCGGGAGAGCTTTTTCCTGCAAATGCTGTTTTTCGGTGAACTGCGCTATCCGCAAGGCTTTCCGCTGGAGTGCGATCCGGCAATTTTCCAGCGTGCCCGTGAGGGGCTTCAGCAGTGCGAGTTACGCGTTGTGCAGGCTGACATCCTCGACTGCGTTGACGGGGAAACAGGCATCGATTTCGTATCTCTGTCCGACGTGCCCTCCTTCATGCCCGAAACGGCCGGTACCCATGTTCTGCAGCATCTGGCACCAGCGCTGGCAGAAAACGCGCGGGTGGTCATGCGTGGCCATTTACATGTGGTTCAACCCGATTGTGCAGGTTTTTGCGATATCACCCATCAGTACCAGGCAGAAATCGCACGAGAAAAAACCCAGCTCTGGCGTGTGCAGGTCTATCGCCGGACAGCCGCTATGCAGGTATCCCGATGAACACCTTTCAACCGACCGTCAATTGGGTCAAAAACCGTGTCCGGCAATCTCGTGATGATCAACAGCAGTTATTCGATGCCGGGCTGAATGGTCTGAAACTGGTCAAACGTGAAGGCAAGGAGATCGAACTCGACAGCGGCGAACGGCTGACGGAGTTTCTCTCATGTTCTTACCTGGGGCTGGAGTGTGATCCACGCTTGATTCACGGAGCCGTGAGCGCCGCCGAAGCCTTCGGCGTGCAGTTCGCTGCCGCGCGAACCCGAGTCCTGCTGCCTCCCATGCGTGAGCTGGATGAACAACTGAGCCGGATATTTCAGGGGCATACGGTTACCTTCAACTCGGTGGGCAGTGCGCATCTCGGCTGCCTGCCGCTGCTCGGTTCCGGCGAAATGCCCTCGTATCCCCTGCGTCGTGGTCCCTGCTGGATTATTGACCGCGCGGCTCATGCCTCGATGCAGGTGCTGCAGGGCATTCTCTGGCAGTTCGGGCCGGTAAAGCGATGCGATTGCAGCGATTTGGAGCAAGTAGAGGATGCGTGTCTGGCGGGGGTCGCCGCGGGCAACACGCCCATCATCCTGACCGACAGCATTGGCTCGATGCGCGGTTTGTATTCGGTCAACCGCCTGCTGCAACTGGCGGAGCGTTTCGAGGGTTATTTCTATGCGGATGACGCCCACGGTACCTCGATCCACGGAGCGGCCGGGGGTGGGTATGCATTGGCCGCTGCAGAAGAACGGCTGCGCGGTCGGCTGATCCTTCTGTCGTCGCTGTCCAAGGCATTCGGTGCAACCGGTGGCGCGATCACCGTGCGTACAGCGGCGGATGCCGAGCTGATACGAAGCCACGCTTCGACTTATACGTTTGGTGGACCACTTTCCATGGCTGGAGTTGGCGCGGCGGTCGCCTCCGGGAAAATCCACCTGTCGCCGGAGCTGGGTCGATTGCAGTCTGACCTGTGGCGAAATATCGCCGTGATCGACGGTCTGCTTGGGCCGGTGCTGGGCAATCATCAGGTCGAGTCCCCCATTCGTTTCATCCGCGTCAGGGCCGAGAGAGACGCGATCTGTCTGGCGCAGCATTTGCGTCGGCAGGGCATGGCGGTCACTACCGCACTGTTTCCGGTAGTGGCCAAGGGCGAGGCGATTTTGCGTCTGGCCGTCAGCGCGAGCCACAGTCAGCGCCAGTTGGAATCTCTGGCGAGTGCCGTCCGTAGCGGATTCGACGAGTTGGGCATTCGTCAGGGAGGATGGGGCAATGAGCAATGATCCTCTGATGGATTTATCGGCCGAGGCTATTGCGCAAAAATTGGCTCACGCGCGTTCTCTGCCCTGGTTCCGTGCGCTGTATCCCCGGATTCTGGAGGTGCAGACATTGGCTGATCTGCGTCGACTGCCGGTTCTGGCAGTGGAAGACGAGTTCGGCGGTGAGCTGTTTTCCGCACTCGGCGATGCGTCGCACCGAGCACCCGGTGGTGGACTGACCCTGACCTCGGGAGGGAGCACCGGCAACCGCAAACAGATCACTCATTCCTGGGCGTTCAACGCCGCGATCGTGCCTCTGGGGGCGCGGATGTTTGGTATGACGGCCGAGCATCCGGAGGTGGTCATCAACTGCCTGACGGCCGGTGAAATGCAGGGTGCATTTCACTACGCGACAGCCATCGTCCAGCACATTGGCACACGCTTGTTGCCAGCCGGCTCACAGATGGGCGTTCAGCGCATTGTCGAGCTGATTCAGTCGCACGCGGCCGATGCGCTGATGTGCACCCCTTCTTTCGCCGCTGCGTTGTTCAATCATGAAAACGTTGGTTCAGAACAGTTGGGCAGTCTGAGGTGGCTTTACTACATTGGAGAACCCTGCAGTAAAACGCTCCGCGATCAACTGGCCCGGGACTGGCCGAAGCTGAAAATTCGCTCGTTGGGCTACAGCTCGACGGAAACGGGTCCCATCGGCTTTCAGTGTGCACACCTTGAACACGGTTTTTATCATTTGCATGCCGACGCGATGCTGGTCGAAGTAGTTGATCCCCTGACCTTGCAGGCCGTGGCAGAAGAAGAGACAGGCGAGTTTCTGCTGACGCCCCTGCTGCCCGATCATGCGCCGCTGTTTCGCTACAGGATCGGAGATCGCGGGCGAATCCTGCGCACGGTGAAGAATTGTGCCTGTGGCAGCTCCATGCCGGTTCTGGCCCTTGAGGGACGGGTAGAAACATCGATCAAACTGGGTGGGGCGATCATCACTCAGTCACAGGTATTGCACGTACTTCGGCAGCTCTTGCCTGAATTGGACACTGCAGATGTCCAGGTGCAGATCGATCGACAGCCCGGTGGAGCGCACATGCGTCTGGTTATCGCCGAGGACAGATTGACTGCCGTCGCGCAAACCTTCCTCGAACGTGCGTTGCAGGTCGAAGGGCAAGCGAGCGCGTTGCTCAGTCTGCCCGGTGTATTGGGGCTGGAGGTGAAGCGTCTTGCCCGTCAGGCATTTGAAACGACCTTGATCGGCAAGACACCGTTTTTTGCCGAGTTGCCACAGACTCCGACCAAGTCATGACGATTGGCCGGAGAGATCTGCCGTCAGGGCAGCAGAACGGTGGAGCCAGTGGTGCGTCGCGCCGACAACTCGGTCTGCGCCTTCGCCGCATCAGCCAGTGCGTAACGCTGGCTGATATCCACTTTCAGCTTGCCGCTGTTGATCATCCCGAACAGCTCATCCGCCATGCGTTGCAGGTTTTCGGCATTGTTGGCGTAGGTCGCCAGGGTTGGCCGAGTCACGTACAGCGAACCTTTCGCCGCCAGAATACCCAGGTTCACCCCGTCCACCGCGCCCGAGGCATTGCCGAAGCTCACCAGCAGGCCGCGAGGCGCCACGCTGTCCAGCGAGGCCGGCCAGGTGTCTTTGCCGACGCCGTCGTACACAACCGGGACCTTTTTCCCGTCGGTCAACTCCAGCACCCGTTGGGAGACGTTTTCGTGGCTGTAATCGATGGTTTCCCAGGCGCCGTGGGCCTTGGCCAGTTCGGCTTTCGCTTGCGAGCTGACGGTGCCGATCAGCTTCACCCCCAGCGCTTTCGCCCATTGGCAGGCCAGCAAACCGACGCCGCCGGCCGCCGCGTGGAACAGAATGGTTTCGCCGCCCTTGAGTTCATAGGTCTGGCGCAGCAGGTACTGCACGGTCAGGCCCTTGAGCATCACGCCGGCCGCGGTTTCGAAGGTGATGGTGTCCGGCAGGTGCACCAGATTTGCCTCCGGCAGGACGTGCACGTCGCTGTACGCGCCCAGCGGGCCGCTGCCATAGGCCACGCGGTCGCCAACCTTGAACCGGGTGACGGCGCTACCCACCGCCTCGACGATGCCCGCACCTTCCGCCCCCACACCCGACGGCAATGCTGGTGGCGCGTAGAGGCCGCTGCGGTAGTAGGTGTCGATGAAGTTCAGGCCGATGGCCTTGTTGCTCACGCGAACCTGCTGCGGGCCGGGTTCGGCGGGCTGGTAGTCAACGTATTCGAGCACTTCGGGGCCGCCATGGGCGCGGAACTGGATTCGCTTGGCCATCTGCCTACTCCTTGGGACGATTCGGAAGGCCCCTATCGAACTCCCCTGCTTGATCTTCGTCAACTGCGGCGTGCCTACCTGCGATGGTATGCTACGCGCCCATTTGCGCCGCCCCCTCGCTCACGGGGCGATGCCCGATCCAAGGTGATGCCATGACGACCTGCACCGACGCCGTAAAGGCCTATCTGCTCGACCTGCAAGACCGCATCTGCGCGGCGCTGGAATCCGAAGACGGCGGCACGCGCTTCGTCGAAGACGCCTGGACCCGTGCGGCCGGCGGTGGAGGTCGCACCCGGGTGATCGAGAACGGCGCGGTGATCGAAAAGGGCGGCGTCAACTTTTCCCACGTCTTCGGCAGCGGTCTGCCACCGTCCGCCAGCGCTCATCGACCGGAACTGGCCGGACGTGGTTTCGAAGCCCTCGGCGTGTCGCTGGTGATCCACCCGCACAACCCGCATGTGCCGACGTCCCACGCCAACGTGCGCTTTTTCATCGCCGAGAAGGAAGGTGAAGAGCCGGTCTGGTGGTTTGGCGGTGGCTTCGACCTGACGCCGTATTACGGCAACGAAGAAGACTGCATCCACTGGCACCGCGTCGCCGAACAGGCCTGCGCGCCGTTCGGCCCGGACGTCTATCGGCGCTACAAGGCCTGGTGCGACACCTATTTCCACATCAAGCATCGCCACGAACCACGGGGTATCGGCGGCCTGTTCTTCGATGACTTGAACGAGTGGGACTTCGACACCAGTTTCGCCTTCATGCGCGCCATCGGTGATGCATACATCGACGCTTACCTGCCGATCGTGCAACGCCGCAAGAACGACGCGTTCACTGCCAAGCAGCGCGAGTTCCAGGAGTTCCGTCGCGGTCGCTATGTCGAGTTCAACCTGGTTTATGACCGTGGCACCCTGTTCGGTCTGCAATCGGGCGGGCGCACCGAGTCGATCCTGATGTCGCTGCCGCCACAAGTGCGCTGGGCCTACGACTGGAAAGCCGAGCCGGGCAGCGAAGAAGCGCGCCTGACCGAGTACTTCCTGCAAGACCGCGACTGGCTGGCCCAGGCCTGAGGATTTCTGATGGATCGTTACGTCGTTTTCGGTAACCCGATCGGCCACAGCAAGTCGCCGATGATTCACAAACTGTTCGCCGAGCAGACCGGACAGAGCCTCGACTACAGCACCCTGCTGGCACCGCTGGATGATTTTTCCGGCTGCGCCACGGCGTTTTTCCAGGAAGGTCGCGGTGCCAACGTGACCGTACCGTTCAAGGAAGACGCCTACCGCCTGGCCAACAGCCTGACCGCCCGTGCCCAGCGCGCGGGTGCGGTGAACACTTTGAGCAAACTCGCCGACGGCACCTTGCTCGGGGATAACACCGATGGCGCCGGGCTGGTGCGGGATCTGACGGTCAATGCCGGGTTCAGCCTCACCGGCAAACGCGTTCTGCTGCTCGGCGCCGGTGGCGCGGTGCGCGGTGCGCTGGAGCCGTTGCTGGCGGAGAAACCGGCGTCGGTGATCATCGCCAACCGCACGGTGGACAAGGCCGAGCTGCTGGCCGAACTGTTCTGCGACCTGGGGCCGGTGTCGGCCAGCGGTTACGACTGGTTGCGCGAGCCGGTGGACGTGATCATCAACGCCACCTCCGCCAGCCTCACCGGCGATGTGCCGCCGATTGCAGAAAGCCTGATCGACCCCGGCAAGACCCTGTGCTACGACATGATGTACGGCAAGGAACCCACCGCGTTCTGCCGCTGGGCCAGCGAGCATGGCGCGGGTGTGGTGATGGATGGCTTGGGCATGCTGGCGGAACAGGCGGCGGAAGCCTTTTTCCTTTGGCGCGATGTGCGTCCCGACACGGCGCCGGTTCTGGCGGAGTTGCGTCGACAACTGGCACTCTAAGGCGCCTTCAGTCCTCGAAGCGGATCGGGCATTTCTCCGGCCCTTCGAGTTTGCGTAACTCCTCCACCACCTGTGGTCGCGCCTGACGCAAGGTCAGGCTGCGATCCTGGCGCAGCAGGCGCCGGGCTTCCTGATGGAGCATTTCCACGCCGGAATAGTCGATGAAGTTGATCTGCTGCGCCTCGATCACCACCCGCGCGCCGTGCATCCGTTGCAGGCGCACTTGCAGGTAGTGGCTGGCGCCGAAAAAGATCGAGCCGCCGACCCGCAATACATCATCCTCGCCGTCGCGCCAATGCTGCACTCGTGGCTGCGAAGTGCGCTTGAGGTAGAAAAACAGCGACGCCAGCACCCCGGCGTAAATCGCTGTCTGCAACTCCAGCAGCAACGTGGCAACGCAGGTCAGGCCCATCACCACAAACTCGGCCCGGCTGACCCGCAGCAGCGCACGAATGCCGCGATGGTCCACCAGTCCCCAGGCGATCAACAGAATACTGCCGGCCATGGCCGGGATCGGAATGTGCGCAATCAACCCAGCGCCGAAAATCGCGAACAGCGCCACCCACAACGCCGAAAACACCCCGGCCAGAGGTGAACAGGCCCCGGCCTCATAACTCAGTCCGGAACGGGTGAACGATCCGGCGGACAACGATCCCGAAAAGAACGCCCCGATGATGTTGGAAAGCCCCTGGGCACGGACTTCCTGATTGGCATCGAGCAATTGCTGGGAACGCGCGGCAATCGAACGGGCAATCGACAGACTGGTGACCAGCCCGAGCATGCCCACCGCCACGGCGCTCGGCAGCAGACGCAGGACCAGATCCATGTCCAGCGGCAACCCGCTGAACGGCGGCAAGCGCCCGACAAAAGCACTGACCAGGTGAACATGGCCAAACATCGCCGGCCACAGCCACACCACCAGGCTGCCGAGCACCAGAGTCATCAACAGTGTCGGCCAGCGTGGCAGCCATTGTTTGAGCAACGCGCCGAGCACAACTGTGGCGACACCGAGAACCAGCGATGGTTTATCCACAGCCCCGAGATGGCGCAGCAAGTCCATCAGGCTGGCCAGCGCCGTGGCCTTGGCCGGCAGATCCAGCCCCAGCAGGTTCGGCAATTGCCCGATGGCAATGACCACCGCCGCGCCGAGGGTGAACCCCAGCACCACCGAGTGCGAGACAAAATTCACCAGTGCGCCGAAGCGCAACAGGCCGAGCAGCCACTGGAAAATCCCCGCCAGGAACGTCAGCAGCAGAATCAGGGTGATGTAGTCCTGCGACGCAGGCACCGCCAGTGGACTGACACTGGCGAACAGGACAATCGAAATCGCCGCCGTCGGTCCGCAGATCAAGTGCCACGACGAGCCCCACAGGCAGGCGATCAGCACCGGAATGATCGCGGCATACAGGCCGTACTCGGGTGGGAGACCGGCGATCAGGGCGTAGGCAATCGACTGGGGCAACGCGAGAATCGCGCCGCTGAGGCCGACGACCAGGTCCCGCCCGACGCTGGCGCGGGTCTGCCGGGGCAGCCAGGTCAGGAAGGGGAACAGTGAGCGGCGGCTGGGGAAGGCCATGGATCCTCTCGGGTGAAATTTTGTGCATTGTACGCAGCTCGGGACGCAAAGCGCCCATGGCGGCATTCCCACGCAAAGCGTGGGAGTGATCGGCCCGTGCCGTTACAGTTTGGCTTTTACGACCGGCAACGCATCCTTGCCATCCACGGTCTTCACCCCATCAAGCCACTTATCCAGCACCCCCGGATTCGCCTTGATCCACGCCTTCACCGCATCGGCATTGCTGACCTTCTTGTTCACCACCTCGGCCATGATGCTGTTCTCCATCTCCTGAGTGAACGAAAGATTGGTCAGCAATTTACCCACATTCGGACAAGCCTCGGCGTAGCCCTTGCGGGTCAGGGTGTAGACGCTGCCGGTGTCGCCGAAGTATTTCTCGCCACCCTTGAGGTAATGCATTTTCAGCTGTACGTTCATCGGGTGCGGGGTCCAGCCGAGGAAGGTGACGAATTTCTGTTTCTTCACTGCCCGCGAGACTTCGGCCAGCATCGCCTGTTCGCTGGACTCGATCAGCTTCCACTGACCCATGTCGAAGTCGTTCTTCTTGATGATCTCTTGCAGCGAGATGTTCGCTGGCGCGCCAGAGCCGATGCCGTAGATCTTGCGATCGAACTTGTCGGCGAATTTGTTCAGGTCGGAAAAGTTATGCACACCCGCGTCCCACACGTAGTCCGGCACGGCCAGGGTGAATTCGGTGCCGTCGAGGTTCTTCGCCAGTTGCGTGACGTCACCGGTGGCCACGAACTTGTTGTAGAAGCCCTGCTGCGCCGGCATCCAGTTGCCGAGGAACACGTCGACCTGGCCATCCTTCAAGCCGCCGAAGGTGATCGGCACCGCGAGGGTGTCGACCTTGACCTTGTAGCCCATGCCGTCCAGCAGAAACCCGGTGATGGCGTTGGTCGCGGCGATGTCGCTCCAGCCGGGATCGGCCATTTTCACCGTGTCGCAGCTTTCGGCGAATGCGGACGCGCTGCCCAGTGCCAGCAGGCTGACCGTCACGACTGTGGATAACTTGACCATGGACTTCCCCTTAACGTTATTGGTTTTGGCAGGGTTGTGGATAACGGGCCTTGCGCTCCAGGTCATCGAGGTCGATGTGGTTGCGCATGTACTGCTGACTGGCGTCCACCAGCGGCTGGTGATCCCAGCTCTTCAGCTTGCCGATGGTCAGCGCTTCGGCCACGAAGCGCCGGCGCCGCTGGCTTTCGAGCACCTTGCGGTGGATCGCCGGAATGTCCCATTTGGCCCGTGCTTCGCCGAGAAAATCGTCGAACAGCTGGCGATGTTGCGGTGACTGGCTGAGTTCTTCCTGCTCCCGTGGATCGTTATCCACATCGTAGAGTAGGCAAGGGTCGGTTTCGCTGTAGATAAATTTGTAGGCGCCACGCCGGATCATCATCAGCGGGCTGACGGTGCCTTCGGCCATGTATTCGCCGAACACTTCGTCGTGACCGCCCTGCCCCTGCAGATGCGGCACCAGCGAGCGGCCGTCCAGCGGCAGGTTCGGTTCCAGGCTACCGCCGGCCAGTTCGACGAAGGTCGGCAACAGGTCGGCGGTGGACACAGCAGCGCTGACGCGGTGGGATTTGAACTGACCGGGCGCACTTATCAACAGGGGCACGCGCGCGGCCATCTCGAACCAGTGCATTTTGTACCAGAGGCCTTTTTCCCCAAGCATGTCGCCGTGGTCGCCCGAGAACACGATGATGGTGTCATCGATCAGCCCCGTATCTTCGAGTGTTTGCAGGAGTTTGCCGACATTGGCGTCGATATAGCTGCACGCGCCGAAATAGGCCCGGCGAGCATCGCGGATCTTATCCACAGGCAATGGCTTGTCCCACAGGTCGTAGACCTTGAGCAAACGCTGGGAATGCGGATCGAGCGAATGCTGGTCCGGTATTGCGGGAAGCGGGATATCCGCATCGTCGTACAAATCCCAGAACGGCTTGGGAATCGTGTACGGATCGTGTGGGTGAGTCATCGACACCGTCAGGCAGAACGGCTGGTTGCCGTCCTCACGAATGTGGTCGAACAGGTATTGCTGCGCCTTGAACACCACCTCTTCGTCGAAGTCGAGCTGGTTGGTGCGTACGCACGGTCCGGCCTGTAATACCGAGGACATGTTGTGGTACCAGCTCGGCCGAACATCCGGCTCGTCCCAGTTCACCGCCCAGCCATAATCGGCCGGGTAGATGTCGCTGGTCAGACGTTCTTCGTAACCGTGCAGTTGGTCGGGGCCGCAGAAATGCATCTTGCCCGACAGCGCAGTGCGGTAGCCGAGGCGCCGCAGGTAATGGGCGTAGGTGGGAATGTCGGCGGGGAAATCGGCGGCGTTGTCGTAGGCGCCGATCTTGCTCGGCAACTGGCCGCTGACCAGGGTAAAACGCGACGGCGCGCACAGCGGGCTGTTGCAATACGCGGCATCGAACACCACGCCCTGTTCGGCGAGGCGGCTGAGATTCGGCAGTTTGATCGGCGACGGGCCGTAGAACGGCAACATTGGCGCGGCCATTTGATCGGCCATGATGAAGAGAATGTTCTTGCGCTTCATGTGATCGCGGCATTCCATAGTGAATATTTATGCGACATTGCTGCGATCGAGCATGGATTCCACGCAATCTCCGGTAAAGCCCGCGCCGGACAATGACTAGGATAAGCACAGCTTATGTATGAAGCCCTCGGTGATTTGTCGCTGGACCTGCTGCGCGCCTTCGAGGCGGCTGCTCGTCATCGCAGTTTTACCGCAGCAGCGGTGGAACTCGGCACCACTCAACCGGCCATCAGTCAGCAAATCAAACGGCTGGAGGAACAGCTCGGAACACGGCTGTTCGACCGGATCTACCGAGGCATCGAACTGACCGAGGTCGGTTCGATCCTTTTCGAGCAAGTCACTCTTGGTTTGCAGAATATCGACGCAGGGTTGAGCGCGATCAGCGCACAACAGCAACATGAGGTGCTGCAGGTCGCTACCGATTTCGCCTTCGCCGCGTATTGGCTGATGCCGCGCCTGCATCGTTTTCACGAAGCCAATCCGCAGGTCGATGTCAGCCTCGTCACCAGCGAACGCAATCACAACATGCTCCGGCCGGATATCGACGTTGCCGTGCTGTTCGGCGACGGTCGCTTCAAACAGGGCGAAAGTCACTGGCTGTTCAGCGAAGAAGTGTTTCCAGTGTGCAGCCCGCAATTGCTCAAGGAGCGAGCCCGGCCCTTGCCACCCCAGGCACTGCTGGAATTCCCGTTGCTGCATCTGCGCGGCGAGAACAGCAGCAACTGGTTCGACTGGAGCGGTCTGTTCCGCGAACTCGGTATCAACACGCCGCCTGCGCCGGGCCAACTGCGTTTCGACAACTACACCTTGTTGATTCAAGCGGCGATTGGCGGTCAGGGTGTGGCCATCGGCTGGCGGCACCTTGTGGATAACTTGCTCGCTCAAGGTTTGTTGTGCCGGCCGATTGCCGAGACCACCCTCTCCCGCCTCGGCTATTACGTGGTGCTACCGCAGCGCAAACGGCGAGGGGCGTTGATCCAGCAATTTGTCGATTGGCTGATGGCCGAACAGGCCAGCAGCGCGCAGTCGCTGACGGGAGTGGATTTGCCTTCGATCGCGGTGTGATCAGCCTTCCGACGCCGCGACAAAACTCACGTTTTCGCCCACATGCAGATTCAACCGCAGCTCATCGGCCATTCCGACCGCTACCCGATGAAGACGCTCCAGCGGCTCGGCCAGGCCCGGTTCCAGCGTGCCGCCGACCTGGTTGAAATGCTCGATGGTCAGCCCCGCCACTCCACGCGGCGCATCGACCAGCGTCCAGTGCAACGGGCTGCCTTGCAGGGCTTCGCGGATTTCCTCGGCGGCGTGGCGTTGCAGGCGATCATCCAGATCCGGCTCGTCCAGCAGCGCGAAATCCCCCACGACAAACAGCCGCGACACGTGCGCCGCTTGCAGGCCATCGATCAGCGCATCCACCGCCAGCACCTGTTCCACCGGCCCGAGCACCACGGACTTTTCCACATGATCGCTGCTGAACGGCAGGCCCGGTGCATCGAGCAGGCAGATCACCGCCGAGCTGCCGGCCACACTCTGGTTGACCCGTTCGGCATCGAACAGATCACCGCTTTTGGTACGCAGGCCCGGGCGTGGCGCGAGGGCGGTCAGGTCGTCGAGGATGGCGATGACTTCGTGCTGACGCCTCAGCAGTTCAGCCATCAACGCACTGCCCAGGCTACTCATGGCACCATAGAGCACCACTTTCACCACCGGGGTTTCGGCATTTTTCATGGCTGAGGTCCCTTTTGTTTTCCCTTGTATGGCGTGTGACATACGGCCAACGCCTAGGGTTCGAACCGATTCAGAGGGTTTGCGATGCAGACGATCAAGGGTTATCACGCCCACGTTTATTACGATGCCAGCACGATTGCTCAGGCACGTGCGCTGTGTGAGCAGGCCGCGCAATTATTCCCGTTGAAGATGGGCCGCGTACACGAACGCCCGGTCGGCCCGCATCCGGACTGGAGCTGCCAGCTGGCCTTCGGCCCGGAGCTGATCGGCGACGTGCTGCCGTGGCTGGCGCTCAATCGCAAGGGATTGGTGGTGTTCCTGCACCCGGACACCGGCGATGACTTGCTCGACCACACCGAGCACGCGATCTGGATGGGCGCGATACGGCCGCTGGATCTGTCTATTTTTTGATCAGGGCGTTTCTTTACTGATCGAACAATGACAGTGGGCAATGTCGCGCAACACTCCGCTGAACTGATAGCGGATATGTCCGCAGTGACAGCCGTCGCTGTGCAATTCATTCATCACCCTGCCTTCTCGTTCCCGTGTTCATTGACTCCAGTCGCATCCGACGGTCGGTTGGCCGTTCGCATCGAAGCTTTCACCTGCGAAAGCTGGCTGAAAGGTTGCCCCATTAGGATCGCCGCCACTGCCGGCAACAGACCGGTTGGCCAGCGCGTGTGATTGCTCCCGCGTCAGGCCCAATTAACAACAACAATGGTGATTCTGATGTCCTCTGTAGCCCGCCTCCTCGCTCCAACTCCGCCCGTACGTCTCGTGCTTCCCGTTCTGCGCTGATCCCGCCCGATCCGCTCACTTACCTAGCCGCGCTACGCCTGGAGTATTCCCATGCTGACTTTCCTTGGCTTCGCCATGGTCATCACGTTCATGTTCCTGATCATGACCAAGCGCCTGTCCGCGCTGATCGCTCTGATCATCATCCCGATCCTGTTCGCCCTGTTCGGTGGCTTCGCGCCGAAGATCGGCCCGATGATGCTCGAAGGTATTACCAAGCTTGCGCCGACCGGCGTGATGCTGATGTTCGCCATTCTGTACTTCGCCCTGATGATCGACTCCGGCCTGTTCGACCCGGCCGTGCGCAAGATCCTCAAACTGGTCAAGGGCGACCCGCTGAAAGTTTCGGTCGGCACCGCCGTACTGGCGCTCGTCGTTTCCCTCGATGGTGACGGCGCGACCACTTACATGATCTGCGTGGCCGCCATGCTGCCGCTGTACAGCCGCATCGGCATGAGCCCGCGGATCATGGCCGGCCTGATCATCCTCGCCGGCGGCGTGATGAACATGACCCCGTGGGGCGGCCCGACCGCCCGTGCCGCCAGTGCGCTGCACGTGGACCCGTCGGACATCTTCGTTCCGATGATCCCGGCCATGGGCGCCGGTGTGATCGCGATCCTGATCATTGCCTACTTCTACGGCAAACGTGAACGTGCACGTCTGGGCGAGCTGCACCTGATCGGCGACGAAATCGACCACAGCGAAATCAGCGTGTCGCAGTTCCCGGATGCCCGTCGTCCGAAACTGATCTGGTTCAACGGCCTGCTGACCCTGGCGCTGATGTGCACCCTGATCGCCGGCCTGCTGCCGCTGCCGGTACTGTTCATGGTGGCGTTCAGTATTGCCATGATCGTCAACTACCCTTGCCTGCAAATGCAGAAGGATCGCGTCGCGGCTCACGCCGGCAGCGTGCTGTCGGTGGTCAGTCTGATCTTCGCGGCGGGCATCTTCACCGGTATCCTGTCGGGCACCGGCATGGTCGATGCCATGTCGAAAAGCCTGCTGGCGGTGATCCCTGATTTCCTCGGCCCGTACCTGGCGGTGATTACCGCGCTGGTGAGCATGCCGTTCACGTTCTTCATGTCGAACGACGCGTTCTACTACGGTGTGCTGCCGGTGCTGTCGGAAGCGGCCAGCCATTACGGCATCACCGCCGTGGAAATGGCCCGCGCTTCTATCGTCGGCCAGCCGGTTCACCTGCTGAGCCCTTTGGTGCCGTCGACGTATCTGCTGGTCGCACTGGCCGGGATCGAGTTCGGCGATCACCAGCGTTTCACCCTGAAGTGGGCAGTGCTGGTCTGCCTGTGCATACTGGCCGCCGCACTGTTGTTGGGGACTTTCCCGCTGTTCAGCACTTTGTAACGGCACCAACTCACCAGAACGCCAGCTGCTTGCTGGCGTCCTGGTTTAACACACGCTCAAAGGAATACACATGGAATGGCTGACCAACCCTGAGATCTGGGTTGCCTTCTTCACCCTGACCGCCCTGGAAATCGTCCTGGGCATCGATAACATCATCATGATTTCGATCCTGGTCAGCCGCATGCCCAAACACATGCAGCAGCGCACCCGGATCTTCGGTCTTGGCCTGGCCATGATCACGCGGATCCTGTTGCTGCTGTCGATCACCTGGGTCATGCGCCTCACCGCCGATCTGTTTGTGGTGTTCGGCCAGGGTATTTCCGGGCGTGACCTGATCCTGTTCTTCGGTGGCCTGTTCCTGCTGTGGAAAAGCTCCCAGGAGATGTACCACGCGCTGGAAGGTGAAGACGAAAGCGACGAGACGCCCGGCGGCAAGGGCGGCAACTTCCTCTACACCATCATCCAGATCGCGATCATCGACATCGTGTTCTCGCTGGACTCGGTCATCACCGCCGTCGGCATGGTCTCCCATGTGCCGGTGATGGTCGCGGCGATCATCGTCGCGGTGCTGGTGATGATGGCGGCCTCGGGCAAGATCAGCGAGTTCATCGACAAGCACCCGTCGCTGAAAATGCTCGCGCTGTCGTTCCTGCTGGTGGTCGGCACCGTGCTGATCGCCGAAGCGTTCGACGTGCACGTACCGAAAGGCTACGTCTACTTCGCCATGGGCTTCTCGCTGGCGGTCGAGGCCATCAACATCAAGCTGCGCACCGCGATGGCAAAAAAGAAGAAGCAGCAGGATCCGGTGAAACTGCGCAAGGATGTTCCGGGTCAGTAACCGGAACGCTGCGCTGATGATCAAAGGGCCTTCGGGCCCTTTTTTCATGGCTGCATGAACCTGTTTTCATGACGCTTTTGTTTCAATCCCCACTTTAGCTGTGCAATGCTGGCGCCCGGACCGTTAGCCAACTACAGCTTAAGAACAACACGTAGAAACCGCGCGGTATCGTCAACTTGCCCCTTTGGGGCGCTGCAACTACAGGGGGTCTGCATGCTCACCCTGCTCAATCTGCTTTCCGCCGTGGCCTTGCTGATCTGGGGCACGCACATCGTTCGAACCGGCATCCTGCGGGTGTACGGCACCAACCTGCGGCATGTGATCGGCCAGAACATGTCCAGGCGCTGGCTCGCGTTCATCGCCGGCATCCTCGTGACCGCCATGGTGCAGAGCAGTAACGCCACCGCGATGCTCGTCACCTCCTTCGTCGGCCAGGGCCTGATGGCGCTGACCCCGGCCCTGACCACCATGCTCGGCGCCGACGTCGGTACGGCGCTGATGGCGCGGGTGCTGACGTTCGATCTGTCGTGGCTGTCGCCGCTGCTGATTTTCCTCGGGGTGATTTTCTTTCTCTCGCGCAAACAGACGCGGCTCGGGCAGATGGGCCGCGTGGCCATCGGGCTGGGGCTGATCATTCTGGCCCTGCAACTGATCGTCGAGGCCGCCGGGCCGATCACGCATGCGAAAGGCGTGAAGGTGATCTTCGCCTCGCTGACCGGTGACATCCTGCTCGACGCCCTGGTCGGTGCGTTGTTCGCGATGATTTCCTACTCCAGCCTCGCCGCCGTACTGCTGACCGCGACTCTGGCCGGCGCCAATGTGATCAGCCTGCCGGTGGCGATCGGTCTGGTGATCGGTGCCAACATCGGCAGCGGTGTGCTGGCGTTCATGAGCACCAGCATGCAGAACGCCGCCGGCCGGCAAGTGGCGCTGGGCAGTCTGTTGTACAAGCTGATCGGCCTGTTGCTGATCATTCCGGTGCTCGATCCGCTGGCGCACTGGATCGACAACCTCGATTACAGCCCGCAGGAAATGGTCATCGGCTTCCACCTGCTCTACAACACGGCGCGCTGCCTGATCCTGCTGCCGACGGTCGCGCCCATGGCTCGTCTGTGCGCCTGGCTGTTGCCGGAGCGTCCGGAGGTCAACGGCACCGCCAAACCGCGTCACCTCGACGCGACGGCACTGGTCACGCCAAGCCTGGCGCTGGCCAACGCCGCCCGGGAAACCCTGCGCATGGGCGACCTGATCGACAACATGCTCGATGCCGCCCTCGATGTGCTGCGCGGCAAACAGACTGCCGTCACCCAGGAAATGCGCAAACTGACCGATGACGTCGAAGCGCTGTACAGCGCGATCAAGCTGTATCTGGCGCAGATGCCCCGGGAAGATCTCGGTGAGCAGGACAGTCGGCGCTGGGCAGAGATCATAGAGCTGGCGATCAACCTCAAGCTCGCCAGCGACCTGATCGAACGCATGCTGCGCAAAATCCAGCAGCAGAAGACTTCGCAACGCCGTTCGTTTTCCGAAGACGGGCTGGAAGAGCTGGCCGGGCTGCACCAGCAATTGATCGCCAACCTGCGGCTCGGGCTGTCGGTGTTTCTCAGTGGCGACAAGGAAAGCGCTCGCCAGTTGTTGCGCGAGAAACGTCGCTTCCGCGCCCAGGAACGTCGCCTGGCCCACGCCCATGTCAGCCGTTTGCAACGCAAGATCGTGCAGAGTATCGAGACCAGTTCGCTGCACCTGGAGTTGATTGCCGACATGAAGCGTTTGAATTCGCTGTTCTGCAGCAGCGCCTACGTGGTGCTGGAAACTTCCGACACCGGGGCGCTGGCGGCGGACGAAATGGCGGACATCACGCATTCGCCTTGAACGTCTGGGACTGTGGTCAGTCAGTAACTCAAGGTTCGGCCTCGCGGCCCGACTGATGACACGGATCTCCAATTCAGCTGTATGGAAGCTCGTTATGCGTTGCCTGTTGTTCGCTTGTCTGCTGCTCGGTTCCTTGCCCGCCTTCGCCCTGGATCGCTTCCAGGTCGAAGGCTATGCCCTGCCCAACGGCCTGCAACTGCTGCTCAAGCCCGGCACCGAGCGCGGGCACGTGGCGATCCGGCTGGTGGTGGGCGTGGGCCTCGACGACTTCGACTGCAATGAAAAGGAGCTGCCGCACCTGCTCGAACACTTGCTGTTCAGCGGCATCGACGCCACCGGCGAAGGCGGCCTCGAGGAGCGTATGCAGGCCCTCGGCGGTGACTGGAACGCCTTCACCAGCAACGCCGACACCACGTTCGTCATCGAAGCCCCGGCGAAAAACCAGCGTAAGGTGCTCGATCTGTTGCTGGACCTGCTGACCCAGACCCGTTTCGACGACAACGCGATCAACGCCGCCAAACGGGTGGTCGAGCGCGAGGATGGCGGCCATTACACCCGTCTGCGGCGCTTTCTCGACCGTCAGGATCTGGGTCACAGCGCGAGCAATCAACTGGCGGTCGAGCTGGGCCTGAAATGCCCGCAACGGGCCGAAGTCGAAGGCCTGACCCGGGAGCAGCTGGATAAGGTGCGCAAGGCCTGGTACGCGCCGAACAACATGACCCTGATCGTCGTCGGTGACCTCGACAAGCTGCTGCCGGCCTATCTGGAGCGGGCGTGGGGCGCGCTCGAGGCGGTCGATCCGAGCGAGCACCGATCACTGCCGGACATCCGCACCAGCGCTGCTCACGAACGCACGATAACTCGCGGTTTCATCGGTAACAGCGCCAAGCTGCACTGGCTGGTGCCGGAGCCGATGCTCGACGATCAGTACGACGAGACTTTCGACCTGCTCAAGGAATATCTGGAGTGGGCGCTGTACCGCGAGCTGCGCTTGAACCATGGCCTGTCCTACGGGCCCTGGGCCGAGCGTGAGGTGTTCGGCGGTGTCGGCTTCATGAGCCTCAACGCCGATCTGGATCGTGGCGATATCACCGAAGCCGAACAGGTGCTGGAAGACCTCAAGGCCAGCCTGCTGAAAAACGGCCTCGATGCCGATACCTTCAACCGTATCAAGCAAGCAGCCATCGCCCACCAGGCCTGGGCCGTGCAGGGCAACAGCGGCATGGCCGACTATTACTGGAGCGCGCTGGGCGACTATGAGGATGGCCGTTTTGCCGATCCCGCCCGGGAACTGCAAGGGGTCACGCTGGAAGCGGCGAACAAGGCCATGCGCGAATTGCTGTTGCAGCCGGGCTATCTGCGGATCGAGAAGCCGTTGTTCAGTGACGATCAGGTGCTGTGGCTGGTTGGCGGCGCGGTCGGTGTCCTGGGGCTTGTCCTGCTCGGCTGGCATCTGCGCCGGCGTAAATCCGTGCCCTCAGACTGATCGACAGCCTCGCCACAGCCCCCGGCGGGCGGTACTCTGTCGAGGTTTTTTTCTTCGACTGTCGTGAACCGCCCAAATGCCCAAATTGACCCTCCTGATCCAGCGCATCCTCGAACTGATGAAGCGCTACCCCGGGGTCATTGCGCTCGGTGGTTTTATCTCCGGCGTCGGCAGTTTCATCCTGGTCGACCGGCAACAGGGGTTGGCGAGCTGGATCACCACGATCATGCTGCTGAGCTGGATCTGGCTGATGCTGGAAAACAGCCTGACCGAGCTGTTCACGCGGGTTTTCAAACGGGAAATCCCCCAGCCGCTGCTGCGTTATGCGACGCAGATGATCCATCAGGAAAGTCTGTTTTTCGTCCTGCCGTTTTTCTTTATCACCACCACCTGGAACAGCGGCCAACTGGTGTTCACCGGTCTGCTGTGCATCGCCGCGCTGATCTCGATTGTCGACCCGCTCTACTACAAATGGCTGGCGCCCCGGCGCTGGGCGTTCCTTGCATTGCACACCCTGACGCTGTTCGCCGCCCTGCTCACCGCGTTGCCGGTGATCATGCACCTGACCACATCGCAGAGTTTCAAATGGGCGCTGGGGACTGCCGTGGTGCTGTCGTTCCCGAGCCTGGCGTCGATCTTCCCGATCCGCACCGTGCGCAACGCGCTGGCGATCCTCAGCATCACCATCGGTATCGGCGGCGTCGGTTGGGTGCTGCGTTCGTGGGTGCCGCCGGCGACGCTGTGGATGACTGACGTTGCGATCAGCACCCAGTTGCAGGATCGCACCCCCGGCGCCAGCCTCGAGCAAGTCAGCGCCGAGCAGATCCGCAACGGCGGGCTCTACGCCTACACCGCGATCAATGCACCGCGCGGGCTCGATGAGCGGATCTATCACGTGTGGCAGTTCAACGGCAAAGAGGTCGACCGGATCGCCCTCGACATCCATGGCGGCCGCAAGGAAGGCTACCGGGCGTGGACCCACAAGCAGGTTTTCCCCGGCAACCCGGTCGGTGACTGGCAGGTGCGGGTGCTGACCGAAGACGACCAGGTGATCGGCGTGCTGCGCTTCGAAGTCACGGACAGCACACCGACCAAAGAAAAGTAATCCGGTTCGTGCTATTACGTAGGTTCGCGAATTCAGCCGAACAAGCACGGAGCTTATGACCAGCAGCTCGATGACCGGTAATGCCCGACTGGACACCACGATCAGCCCTGCCCGTCTGCGGGTCACCGGGGACTGGACGCTCGCCCATTACGCCGAACTCAAGCACCTGAGCGAAACGCTCCGCGGTCAGTACGACGCCAGCACCACCATCGATCTCAACGGCCTCGGCGCCCTCGACACCGCCGGCGCCTCGCTGCTGGTGGAACTGCTCGGCTCCGAGCGTCTGGGCAAATCCGCCGAACACCCCGACTGCACGATTTCCACCGCCGACCGCGCGTTGCTGCAAACCGTGTATCGCTCGCTGACCGACTTCTGTGTGCCGATCAAGGAGCCGGAAATCAGCGTCAGCGTGCAACTGCTGACCCGCATCGGCCGGGCCGTCGACACGGTCTGGCAAGACACCCTGCAATTGCTCGGCTTCGTCGGCCTGATCCTCGAAACCATCGCCCGCAGCCTGTTCCGGCCCAAGCGCTGGCGGATCACGCCGATGATCGCGCACATCGAACAGACTGGCCTGGACGCCGCGCCGATTGTGGCGCTGCTGACCTTTCTGGTGGGCGCCGTGGTGGCGTTTCTCGGGGCGACGGTGCTGGCCAGTTTCGGCGCCAGCGTGTTTACCGTGGATCTGGTGGGCTTCGCCTTCCTGCGCGAATTCGGCGTGCTGCTCACGGCGATTCTGATGGCCGGCCGCACCGCCAGTGCCTTTACCGCACAGATCGGCTCGATGAAGGCCAACGAGGAAATCGACGCAATCCGCACCCTCGGCCTCGACCCCATGGAGTTGCTGGTAGTGCCGCGGGTACTGGCGTTGCTGGTGGCGCTGCCGATGCTGACCTTCCTCGCGATGATCTGCGGGATCATCGGTGGTGCTGTGGTGTGTGCGGTGTCGCTGGATATTTCGCCGGCGATGTTCCTGTCGCTGCTGCAAAGCGACATAGGGATTCAACATTTCCTGGTTGGCCTGGTCAAAGCCCCGATCTTCGCGTTCCTGATTGCCGCCATCGGCTGTCTGGAAGGCTTCAAGGTCAGCGGCAGCGCCGAATCGGTCGGCGCCCACACCACCTCGAGCGTGGTGCAATCGATCTTCGTGGTGATCGTGCTCGATGCGGTTGCCGCGCTGTTCTTCATGGAGATGGGCTGGTGAGTCGTCTACCCCGTGTGCCGTCCGAGGCGGTGATCGAAGTCCGTGGCCTGTGCAATCGCTTCGGCAGCCAGAGCGTGCACGAGAACCTCGACCTGGACTTGTACAAAGGCGAAATCCTCGCCGTGGTCGGCGGCTCCGGCAGCGGCAAGTCGGTGCTGCTGCGCAGCATCGTCGGCTTGCGCCGCCCCAGCGAAGGCATGGTCAAGGTGTTCGGCCAGAACCTGCCGAGCCTGCCGGAGCATGAGCGCTCGCTGATCGAACGGCGTTTCGGCGTGCTGTTCCAGAAAGGTGCGCTGTTTTCGTCGCTGACCGTCACCGAGAACGTCGCCCTGCCCCTCATCGAGCACGCCGGCCTGAGCCGTGACGACGCCGAGCACCTGGCGGCGGTGAAGCTGGCGCTGGCCGGGCTGCCGCTGTCGGCGGCGGACAAATACCCGGCGTCGCTGTCCGGCGGCATGATCAAGCGGGCGGCGCTGGCCCGGGCGCTGGCACTGGATCCGGACATCCTGTTTCTCGACGAACCCACTGCCGGCCTCGATCCGATTGGCGCGGCGCAGTTCGACCAGTTGATCCTGACCCTGCGCGATGCGTTGGGCCTGAGCGTGTTTCTGGTGACTCACGACCTCGACACGCTCTACACCATCACCGACCGGGTGGCGGTGCTGGCGCAGAAAAAAGTGCTGGTGGCCGGGCCCATCGACGAGGTCTCGGAAACCGACGACACGTGGATTCACGAATATTTCCACGGCCCTCGCGGCCGCTCGGCGCTGGACGCCGCCAAACTGCTCAACGAGGTCTGACATGGAAACCCGAGCCCATCATGTGTTGATCGGCCTGTTCACGGTGATTGTGGTGGCCGGCGCCCTGCTCTTCGGTCTGTGGCTGGCCAAGTCCAGCGTCGACACCGAGTTCAAGGATTACGAAATCGTCTTCAACGAGGCGGTCAGCGGCCTGTCCCGGGGCAGCCCGGTGCAGTACAGCGGGATCAAGGTCGGCGACGTGGTCAGCCTGCGGCTCGACCCGAAGGACCCGCGCCGGGTGCTGGCGCGGATTCGCCTCGGCGGCGACACGCCGGTCAAGGAAGACACCCTGGCCAAACTGGCCCTGGCCGGGATCACCGGCACGTCGATCATCCAGCTCAGCGGTGGTACGCCAGAGAGCCCGAAACTGCGTGGCAAGGACGGCGAACTGCCGACCATCGTCGCCTCGCCCTCGCCTATCTCGCGGCTGCTCAATGACAGCAACGACCTGATGAGCGGGGTCAGCACATTGCTCAACAATGCCAACCAGATGTTCTCCGCCGACAACATCGAGCGCGTGAGCAAAACCCTCGAACACCTGGAACAGACCACCGGTTCGATCAACGATCAGCGCGGCGATCTGCGCCAGGCCATGCAACAACTGGCAACCGTCGGCAAACAGGCCGGCAGCATGCTCGAGCAGACTTCGGCGCTGATGCGTAATGCCAACGGCCTGCTCAACGATCAGGGCAAACAGGCCCTGGGCAGCGCCGAACAAGCGATGAAGTCGCTTGAGCAAAGCAGCGCCACCATCAACGGCTTGCTGAGCAAGAATCAGAATTCCCTCGACAGCGGCATGCAGGGCCTCAACGGCCTCGCGCCGGCAGTGCGCGAACTGCGTGAAACCCTGACCTCGCTGCGGGCCATTTCCCAACGTCTGGAGGCCAACCCCAGCGGTTACCTGCTGGGCAGTGAAAAGAACAAGGAGTTCACGCCATGAAGCTGACTCGCCTCGCCCTCCTCGCCGGCTTCACGCTGATCGGCGCCTGCTCGATTCTGCCCAAGTCCGAGCCGCTGGACGTTTACCGCTTGCCAGCCGCACAGGCGTCCGCCTCGGCCAGGTCGGCAGCGACTCAGCACTGGTCGCTGCGCCTGAACAAATTGCAGGCCAGCGAAGCGCTGAACCGTCCGGGCATCGCGGTGATTCCCCAGGGCGATGTGATCAGCACCTACAAGGCTTCGCGCTGGAGCGATCCGGCGCCGGTGCTGGTGCGTAACAGGCTGCTCGATGGCTTTGCGCGTGATGGCCGGGTGACGTTGCTCAGTACCGATGACAGCAATTTTGCTGCGGATCTGGAACTGGGCGGCAGCTTGCAGGCGTTCCAGACGGAATACCAGGGCAGTCAGGCCAGCGTCGTGGTGCGGGTCGATGCGTTGCTGGTGCGCGGCTATGACCAGAAGATTCTCGCCAGCCGTCGTTTTGAAGAGCGCCAGCCGTTGAGTGATGTGAAGGTTCCGGCGGTGGTGGCCGGGTTTGGTCAGGCCAGTGATCGCCTCTCCGCGAAGGTTGTGGCGTGGGCCGTCGAACAGGGCCAGAAATTCGCCACCGCAAAACCCTGATTTACCGTAGCCCCTGTGGGAGCGGGCTTGCCCGCGATGGCGGTGTGTCAGTCACCAGAAATTCTGGATGTGCGGCCCTCTTCGCGGGCAAGCCCGCTCCCACAGGGTTTTCAATCAGCCGAAGAACCAGTAGCAGACGCCGATAGCGCCGAGCACACCCGCCAGCTCCGCCAGCAGCGCGCAACCGACGGCATGCCGGGCGCGCTGGATGCCCACCGCGCCGAAGTACACCGCCAGCACGTAGAACGTGGTCTCGGTGCTGCCCTGGATCGTCGCCGCTACCAGCGCCGGGAAGCTGTCGACGCCGGAGGTCTTCATCGTTTCGATGAGCATCGCCCGGGCGGCGCTGCCGGAGAACGGTTTGACCATCGCGGTCGGCAACGCATCGACGAAGCGCGTGTCCCACCCCGCCCACTGCACCAGATGACGAATGCCGTCGAGGCCGAAGTCCAGCGCACCTGATGCGCGCAATACGCCGATGGCGCAAAGCATCGCCACCAGATACGGCAGCAGATTCTTGGCGACGTCGAAACCTTCCTTGGCGCCTTCGACGAACGCTTCGTAGACCTTCACCTTGCGCAAGGCGCCGATCACCAGGAACAGCATGATCAGGCCGAACAGCGTCAGATTGCCGAGGATCGACGACAGCCCCGCCAATGCCGTGGCCGACATCGTCGCCAGCAACGCCATGAAGCCGCCGAGGATCAGCGCGCCGGGAATCAGGTAGGCCAGCACCACCGGGTCCCAGACCCGCAGGCGTTGCATGAACGTCACCGACAGGAAGCCGACGATGGTCGAGCAACTGGTGGCCAGCAGGATCGGCAGGAATACCAGCGTCGGGTCCGGCGCGCCTTGCTGGGCGCGGTACATGAAGATCGTCACCGGCAGCAGGGTCAGGGATGACGCGTTGAGCACCAGGAACAGGATCTGCGCGTTGCTGGCGATGGTCGAGCTGGGGTTGAGTTCCTGCAGCGCTTTCATGGCCTTGAGGCCGATCGGCGTGGCGGCGTTGTCCAGGCCCAGGCCGTTGGCGGCAAAGTTCAGGGTAATCAGGCCCAACGCCGGATGCCCGGCCGGCACCTCCGGCATCAGCCGCAGGAACAGCGGCCCGAGTACCTTGGCCAGCCATTCGACGATCCCGGCTTTCTCGGCAATGCGCAGGAATCCCAGCCACAGGGTCAGAGTGCCGAACAGCAGCACCATGACTTCGACCGACAGCTTGGCCATGGCAAAAATGCTTTCCACCATCGCCGCAAAGATTCCGGCGTTACCGCCGACCAGCCACTGCACCAGCGCCGACACGGCTGCCACGATGAAGAAGCCAAGCCACAGGCCATTAAGCATCAGTCAAATCCCCCGGAAGATGCGGCGAATGATAGCGGGGTCGCCAGAAACGACAAACCCCGGATTTCTCCGGGGTTTGTCAGGGTGCCTTGCGGGCGGGGATCAGTTCTTGGAAACGTCACCGGCCGGCAGTTTTTCCTTGCTGCGCCAGTGCGGCAGCGAGTTCCAGTAGCGCTGGCCTTTCGCGTCGTCGTACATGCCTTCCCAACGGGCGATAACCAGTACCGCCAGGGCGTTGCCGATCACGTTCAGGGCGGTACGCGCCATGTCCATCACACGGTCGACACCGGCGATGAAGGCCAGGCCTTCCAGCGGAATGCCGACGCTGCCCAGAGTGGCCAGCAGGACCACGAAGGACACGCCCGGCACGCCGGCGATGCCTTTGGAGGTGACCATCAGGGTCAGGACCAGCAGCAGTTGCTGGCTGATCGACAGGTCGATGCCGTACAGCTGGGCAATGAAGATGGCGGCGATGGACTGGTACAGGGTCGAACCGTCGAGGTTGAACGAGTAGCCGGTCGGTACCACGAAGCTGCAGATGGCTTTCGGTGCGCCGTAGGCTTCCATCTTCTCGATCACACGTGGCAGCACGGTTTCCGAGGAGGCGGTGGAGTAAGCCAGCACCAGCTCATCCTTGAAGATGCGCATCAGCTTGATCACCGAGAAACCGAACATCTTGGCGATCAGGCCCAGCACCACGAAGGCGAAGAAGGCGATGGCGACGTAAACCAGGATCACCAGCTTGGCCAGCGGCAGCAGCGAAGCGAAACCGAAGTTGGCCACGGTCACCGCGATCAGCGCGAACACGCCGATCGGGGCGTAGTTCATGATCATGTGGGTGACTTTGAACATGCTTTCCGAGACGCCCTGGAACATCTTCACCAGCGGCTCGCGCAGGTCCGACTGCAGGCTCGACAGACCGAGGCCGAACAGCACGGAGAAGAAGATGATCGGCAGCATTTCGCCGCGAGCCATGGCCGCGAAGATGTTCGACGGGATCAGGTTGAGGATGGTCTCGATGAACGCGTGTTCATGCTGTACTTCGGCGGCGGTCGCCTGGTACTTGGAGATGTCCACGGTGCCCAGGGTGCTCATGTCGATGCCGGCACCCGGATGGAACAGGTTGGCCAGCAGCAAGCCGACGACAATGGCGATGGTGGTGACGATTTCGAAGTAGATGATGGTCTTCAGGCCGATGCGCCCGAGCTTCTTGGCGTCGCCCACGCCGGCGATGCCGACGATAAGGGAAGAAATGACGATCGGGATCACGATCATCTTGATCAGACGGATAAAGATATCGCCTGCCGGTTGCAGGACGTTGCTGATCCACCAGGCCTTTTCGGCACTGAAATGGTTGAGCAACGCACCGATTGCAATCCCCAATACCAGACCGATGAGGATCTGCCAGGCGAGGCTAAGCTTTGCCTTCTTCATATTCTTTACCCTTACTTGCGTTTGACTCAAGGCACATGCAGGAACTGGAACGCTCTTGGCGGAAAAGTCTGTGCATCTGCCTCCGTATAAGGTGCCCCGAAGCGCGTGTTTACGGCTCTCCGGCAGGCGAAAAAAGGCGCAACTATTCCGATGCGGGGTTGCGCCGTCTAATGCCGTAAACGCCTACCCTATGCCGAATCGGCATGAGCTTTTTTAAATGAAACTGGCGTCCCAACCGGTTCGAATACGACATTTCGGCAGGCATAAGTGCCGTGAACCGGCCATTACAGCGTAGATTGGTTATTTTTTGAACGAGTGATTTCGACGAAAATTTTCCGAAAAAGCCTACGTTTGGAATCTAAAACGCCGACTGGCTTTATCGACTCTTTCTCGATATACGGTCGCGAGGAAACACCGCGAAATGCTTTTCGCGCGCAGTGTGATCGATAAAAAGATGAGCAGAACGCTCTGGATCAATGTTTTGTCACTTTGAAAGCTCAGCGCAAGTCCGTCGAACCGCTCCGGGTTGGCGAACTTGCGTCGCAGCTTTTACCCTGACCCGGCCCTCATCGCAGGCACTCCCTGTACCCGTAGGTCACTCCGACCCTGCAACAGTCAGAACGTCCCGGCCCCCTGGTCATGCACCGGCCTTCCTCGGGCGGGCGCAATGGAAGGCAGCTGTCGGCTGCCTTCATGTTCAATACCAGTTCGGATCTTTTTTCAGCGTTTCCATCAACAGATCCTGCATGCCCTGATCGGGTTTGCCGAGGAAGCGGTAGGTGGCATGTCGCGTGGGCGACTTGTCGGCCGGCAATCCTTCGGGCACATCGACCAGCATGGCGTAAGCGTGTTTCTTGTCGAAGCTGAACGCGACGATCAAGCGGTGGTTGAGGCATTTGTCCTGCGATTCGCAGAGCGGCCCTACCAGATACTTGTCGCCGTCTTCAGTGACGGCATTCATCTGTTGGTCCGGCGTACCGGAGAGGTTCATCACCCATTCCGGCAGGCGCTCTTCCTTCTTCACCACGCCTTCCCAGGTTTCCCTGTAGTGCGGGTCTGAACTCAGCAGCTCGTTGACCCGCGTCTGGCCATCATTGGCCGCCATCGCCATGGCACTACCGCCCAGAAGCAGGGCGGCTGCCAGTGTCTTTAAAGCACTCATGGTCAACCTCGGCCGCGACGGCCAAAGAAGAACGAGGCGATGAACATCACCAGGAACACGACAAAGAGAATCTTGGCGATACCCGTGGCGGTGCCCGCGATACCACCGAAGCCCAGTACTGCAGCGATGATGGCAATGATCAGGAATGTGATTGCCCAGCTCAACATGGTGATTCTCCTTGTTTCTATTTAGGGGTGTTGCCGGTCTCGGCGCAGCGGCGCCCAGATTCGTGGATCAGAAAACCCAGCGTTCTTCGCGTGGCATGTCGCCCAGCGGCTGCGGCTGGTCAACGTCCATCATGCGCATTGCACCGTTGTCGGCCTGGCTGCTGCTGACGGCGCTGAAGTGCGTTTGGGTTGCGTGCTGCATCGAAATCAGGGGCTCGGGTTGCTGACTCTGTTCCCAGCGCAGGTATTGCTGGCAAGCGATCAGGGTGATCAGCAGCGCAAGTGCGCCAAACAGGGCCTGCTGCAGGTGCAGTGGCGAGATACGCATTTGGGCAGCACGTTGGCGAGTCATCCTGGGTTCCTCACTCTTATTCGGTTAGGGCAGTGCATATCTGCCCGGGCTGATAGAGGTATTGCAGCCTGCATGCCAGCTTTTTTGTTTTAAAAAAACCAATAAAATCAGGTAGTTACAAACGTAATGAGAAATCAGGACGACGCATCCTGCACGATGGGTCATCCAAGGTCGTGCGAAATGCACGAATGTTTCGTAGGAGAAATCATTCTTTTTGAATTGAGAGCAGGGTGCGGATGTCAGAAAAGGAAGCAGGCAATTGCCTGAAAAACGCCGTTTGTTTAAAAAATCAACAAAATCAGTGAATTAGCCGTGAGGGCAGGAGAGAGCTACCCTGCTATGAATGGAATCGATCAGAATCAACCATGCAACTTGCCCGATTTTTCCGGGACTAACCCAAGACATTCACTTATGGAGCGTAGGAAAAATGGAATCAGCCACTGAGCATCAAGGCCGCATTCTGCTGGTGGACGATGAATCCGCCATCCTGCGAACCTTCCGTTATTGCCTCGAAGACGAAGGTTATACGGTTGCCACCGCCAACAGCGCGGCCCAGGCTGACGCGCTGTTGCAGCGTCAGGTGTTCGATCTGTGCTTCCTCGATCTGCGCCTCGGCGAAGACAATGGTCTCGACGTGCTGGCGCAGATGCGCATCCAGGCGCCATGGATGCGGGTGGTGATCGTCACCGCGCATTCGGCTGTCGATACGGCGGTCGATGCCATTCAGGCCGGTGCCGCCGACTATCTGGTTAAACCGTGCAGCCCTGACCAGCTGCGCCTGGCGACCGCCAAGCAGCTTGAAGTCCGCCAGTTGTCTGCGCGTCTGGAAGCCCTCGAAGGCGAGATCCGCAAACCCAAGGACGGTCTCGATTCCCACAGCCCGGCGATGAAAGTCGTACTGGAAACCGCGCGGCAAGTGGCGAGCACCGATGCCAATATCCTGATTCTCGGCGAGTCCGGCACCGGTAAAGGTGAACTGGCCCGGGCCATTCACGGCTGGAGCAAGCGCGAGAAGAAATCCTGCGTCACCATCAATTGCCCGTCGCTGACCGCCGAGCTGATGGAAAGCGAGCTGTTCGGTCACAGCCGCGGCGCGTTCACCGGGGCCAGCGAAAGCACCTTGGGCCGGGTCAATCAGGCGGATGGCGGCACGCTGTTTCTCGACGAGATCGGCGATTTTCCACTGACATTGCAGCCAAAATTGCTGCGTTTCATTCAAGACAAGGAATACGAGCGGGTAGGGGATCCGGTCACCCGCCGCGCCGATGTGCGCATTCTTGCTGCCACCAACCTCAACCTTGAAGACATGGTGCGCGACGGTCGTTTCCGTGAAGACCTGCTGTATCGCCTGAACGTCATCACTCTGCATTTGCCACCGTTGCGCGAACGGGCCGAAGACATCCTGACCCTGGCCGACCGCTTCCTCGCTCGTTTTGTGAAGGAATACGCGCGTCCAGCTCGAGGCTTCAGTGACGAGGCGCGGGAAGCACTGTTGGGTTACCGCTGGCCCGGCAACATCCGCGAGCTGCGCAACGTGGTCGAGCGGGCGAGCATCATTTGTCCGCAGGAACGCGTGGAAATCAGCCATCTCGGCATGGCCGAACAACCGGCCAACAATGCGCCGCGCGTCGGTGCGGCCTTGAGCCTCGACGAGCTGGAGAAGGCCCACATCGGCGCAGTGCTGGCGACTGCCGGCACCCTCGACCAAGCGGCCAAGACTCTGGGGATCGACGCTTCGACCCTGTATCGCAAGCGCAAGCAGTACAACCTGTGAGCGCCCGCCGATGAAACTGGCGATGAAGTTGCGGACCCGCTTGTTCCTGAGCATTTCCGCACTGATCACCGTGGCCTTGCTCGGGCTGATGCTCGGGCTGGTCAGTGTGATGCAAATGGCCGGTACTCAGGAGGCGCTGATCCGCAACAACTTCGTCACCCTCGATCTGGGGCTCAAACTGCGCCAGACCCTGGGCGATCAACTGATCATGATGCTTGCCGAGAAGCCCGATCCGGTGGCCTTCGAAGCATCGAAACAGCATTACTTCGAACTGCTCGACGAAGGCATCGCCCAGGAACAGAAGGACGACGGACGCCAGTACGGGTTCAGTCAGGCCAAAGCGGATTATCTGAATTTCCTGCGAGCATTCGATGTGTCCCGCGACCCGGCTGCGGCCCTGAGCGGTAGCGGCGATCTGCGTGAACGCTTCAACACTCTGCGCAACGGCTTGATCGCCGAGCACAAGCACGCGCTGGATAACATCAACTCCGTACAACACGCTGCCCGCGACCGGGCCTTGCTGATTGCCGGCCTGCTCGGGCTGGTGGGGCTGGCGGTGTTGATCATCGGTTTCATCACCGCCCAGGGGATCGCCCGGCGGTTCGGTGCACCGATCGAGGCGCTGGCAAAAGCGGCGGACAACATCGGCCAGGGCAATTTCGAAGTGACCCTGCCGGTGTCCTCGGCAATGGAAATCAACCTGCTGACCCGGCGTTTCGGGCTGATGGCCGAAGCCCTTCGCGAGCATCAGGCGACCAATGTCGATGAACTGCTGGCCGGCCAGCAGCGTTTGCAGGCCGTGCTCGACAGCATCGATGACGGCCTGCTGATGATCGACCGTCAGGGGCATCTGGAGCACTTGAACCCGGTGGCCCAGCGGCAATTGGGTTGGGACAGTGACCGCTTTGGCGAAGGCCTGGGCACCGCACTCCAGCGCCCGGAACTGGATGCGCAGCTGCAACTGGTGCTGCGCGGGGGCACCCTTGAGCGCGCACCGGAAGACTTGAGCATCGAGGTCGACGGTGAGTCGCGGCTGCTGACCTACAGCCTGACCCCGGTCAGCCACACTCAGGGGCATATCCTCGGCGCGGTGATGGTGCTGCACGACGTCACCGAACAGCGCGCGTTCGAGCGGGTGCGCAGCGAATTCGTATTGCGTGCCTCCCACGAACTGCGCACGCCAGTGACCGGCATGCACATGGCGTTCGGGCTGTTCCGCGAGCGGGCGAAGTTTCCGGCGGAATCCCGCGAGTCGGATCTGCTCGACACGGTCAATGAAGAAATGCAGCGCCTGATGCAGTTGATCAACGACCTTCTGAATTTCTCACGCTATCAAAGCGGCTTGCAGAAACTCACGCTGGCGCCGTGCTCCATCGAGGATTTGCTGGCTCAGGCGCAATCGCGTTTTGCCGACACGGCGGCGCAAAGGGGCGTGGCATTGAATGTCGAGGTACAGAGCCCGTTACCGCGCTTGCAGGCCGATCAGGCCCAACTGGACCGTGTGCTGGACAACCTGATCGACAACGCCTTGCGTCACACCGCCCGCGACGGCCTGATCCGTTTGCAGGCGCGCCGCCACGGCGAGCGGGTGATCATCAGCGTCGAGGACAACGGCGAAGGCATCGCTTACGGCCAGCAAGGGCGAATTTTCGAACCGTTCGTCCAGGTCGGACGTAAAAAGGGCGGGGCCGGGCTCGGGCTGGCGCTGTGCAAGGAAATCGTCCAGTTGCATGGCGGCCGGATGGGCGTCTATTCGCGGCCGGGGCAGGGCACGCAGTTCTACATGGCGCTGGCGGTCTAGGCTTCGTCGTCCATCCGGCGGCCGGCGAGCCGCCGTCCCCGGGTAATCAGCTCAATGAATTGCACGGCGCTCAAGGCATGGGCGAACAGCCAGCCCTGGCCGAACTTCACGCCTTCGCTGCTGAGCAGCGCCGCCTGGGATTCATGCTCGATACCTTCAGCGATCACCTTCAGGTCCAGAGCCTGGGCCATGTGAATGATGTGCGGCGCGACGCCGCTGCTGGCCGCGTCATGGCCGAGAGCATCGATAAATGCCTTGTCGATTTTCAGGCAGTCCACCGGCAGGGTCTGCAGGTAGGCGAGGCTGCAATAGCCGGTGCCGAAATCGTCGATCAGCACTTGATGACCGACATCACGCAGCGCTTGCAGGTTTTCCCGTGCGACCACCACATCGATCAGCCCGCGCTCGGTCACTTCAAACGCAATCTGCCGCGCTGCCACCCGGTGCAGGCTCAGCAGCCGCGCCATGACCTGGCCGATGCGCGGCACCATCACGTCACAGGCCGCCAGGTTTACCGAGATGTACAGCTGCGGGTTGGCCCGCAGTAATTGACCCAGTTGCTCCAGCAGGCGCTGGAGGACGAAATCGGTCATCTGGCGGATCTGCCCGGTGTTTTCCGCCATCGGGATAAACAGGTCGGGGCTGGTCAGCGTGCCGTCCGGCCGGCGCCAGCGCAGCAAGGCTTCGGCGCCGACGCAGTTGCGGCTGTCTAGATCGAAGATCGGTTGATACAGCACCTGCAACTCGCCCCGGCGGATCGCTCCGTGAAGCTCGGCGTCCAGCGACTGACGCTGGCGAACGATCCAGAACACCAGAACGCCCACCAGTGCTCCGAGGACCAGACAGAACGGCACCATCCACCACCACAGCTCCGGGATGTGCATGCCCGTGCGCGGACTGATCAGCACCAACTGGTATTCCGGGTTGTCGGTGGGCATGCGATAGATCAGACGCGTCTGGGTGACTTGCAACGCGTCAGTGGATTTCGGCGGCCACGGTTCAGTGGGTGGCCAGGCCTGTGGCACGCCGAGCACCGGAATCGCCCGGGTCCCGTGATCCAGCACCACCAGCAGGCTGCTGTCGGGAGACAGGTCGACCATGTCGGTCAGGTGTCCGCGAGAGGTGGCCACGCGAAAGTTGCCGCGGCCGAGCATCAGCGCCGCGCGGTTTTCATCGGGTTCGGTGGTGGTGTTCAGCCAGTAGCTGTAGGTCGGGCCCTTGATGTCCGGCGGGCGGACGACTGACAGTCCTTCCTGGCGCGGGCGGTTGGAGCAGATGCGCGAGGCATCCATATAGGCGGCTTCATAGACGAAGCGATAGTTGAAGGTCACTTGCTGCAGCGTGGCGATCATTTCGTCATCGCAACTGCGCAATGGCTGGGCTTCCAGATCGTCGAGGCTTTCACGCAACTGGCCGAACAATTGCTCCAGGCGAGCCAGGAAGCGCTCGCCCTGGGCATTCATTTCCTGACTTTCGCTTTGTTCAACCTGATGCATGGCTACGAACAGCCCGCCGGTGATCAACAGGCCTGCACTGAGGACAGCCGCCAGCATCGCCAGAAACCACGGACGATAAAACCAGCTACGCAGCGTCTCTCGGGTAGCAACCATATGGATATCCGAAGAATTACCAATGAGTTATAGCTGCTGATTGCGTTTTCGCCCTGACCGCTGGGCGGGCGTCATTATTTTGTCTGATTCAACACCAACAGCAACGCTGCCGTTTGCGCATCCGGAGCACCGTCGAAGCGGGAAGGGCGGAAGTGCATCTGGAAGGCTGCGAGGACATGGCGGGTCGCCACGTCCAGCTCGCCGTTCTGCGGCGTTGCGTAGCCCAGGCGCGCCAGTTGCGCCTGGAACCAGCTGATGCTCGGCAACTCGACGTCGAATCGCACCTGCTGGCGGGCAACGGCTTGCTCATCTGGCCACAAGCCAAGGCCTTCGGCAGCCAGGCGCTTCCACGGGAACAATGGACCCGGATCCAGCTTGCGCAGCGGTGCGATATCACTGTGACCGATGATGTGGTCCGGGCTGATGCCGTTGCGCTTGCTGATGTCCTTGAGCAGGACGATCAGCGACTGCACCTGGGCTTCGCTGTACGGATACCATACGCGCCCGGTCGGAGTGTCCTTGAAGCCCGGGTTGACGATTTCGATGCCGATGGAGCTTGAGTTGAGCCAGGTACGGCCTTGCCATTCGCTCTCTCCGGCATGCCAGGCACGCAGGTTTTCGTCCATCAGCTTGTAGATCGTGCCGTTCTTGTCGTCGCCGATCAGGTAGTGGCTGCTGACTTCACCGTGGGTCAGCAGTTGCAGTGAACGCTCAAGAGAGGCGGAGGTGTAATGCACGATCACGAATTGCGCGCGGCTGTCGTGATTGGCAGAAGGATGGCTGGTGTCGTAGCGCGGTCCGCTGGCACAACCGGCCAGAATGAGCAGCGACGTGATGAGGGCAAGGAATTTCATGGCAGTACACGCGAGTCAGTAATGCAACAGTGTAACGTACTGACTTGCGTGCGAACGGCGAAAGGGCTGATTTAAATGAAATGGAACAATTGTCTTCAGCCCAGTTCCACCCGGTTGCGACCTGCGTTTTTGGCCCGGTACAACGCCTGATCGGCTCTTTTGAGCACCAGATCGCTGTGTTCTCCCGGCCTGAATGCCGCCAGTCCCATGGAAATGGTGATCGTGACGCGCTCACCCTTGAAGTGGAACGGGCAGGCCTCGATGGACGCGCGCAGGGTTTCCAGCAGTTTGGCGCCGACGGCCGGCGGAGTCGCCGGTAGCAGCAGGACGAACTCCTCGCCGCCGAACCGGGCAATGAAATCGCTGCCGCGCAGGCGCTTGCGCAGCACCGTGGCGATGATCTTCAGCACTTTGTCGCCGGCCAGATGGCCGTAGTTGTCGTTGATCCGCTTGAAGTGATCGAGGTCGAGCATGGCCAGGCTCAGGGTGTTGCCGTGCTGCTGCCACTGGGCGATTTCGTGGTCGAGCCGCTCGCTCCAGGCAGCGCGGTTGGGCAGGCCGGTAAGCGGATCGATCAGGGCTTTCTGGCGCTGCTCTTCAAGGTGCTCGCGGTAGCCAAGGGCTTCCTGCTCCATATGCGCCACCCGTTCGGCCAGGCTCTTCAAGCGTCCGGCTACTTCCTGTTCCCGGGCGTCACGCTGCTTCTGGTGTTGGTCCATCGTGCCGAGCAGGCCTTCGAGGTGGTTTTCCAGAACCTGCTTGAGGTCTTCCAGATCCGCCGCTTCCTGCACGCTGGTCTGCAGGCCATCGACCTGTTCACGGATCTGCGTGTCCATCGCTCGCGCCGCCGAGCTGTTGTCGGCGTGACCTTCGCTGGCAGCCTGCAGGTTGCTCTGGAACGCTTCGAGGCGCTCGTTGAGCTGCTGCAGATAGGCTTCGAACTCGTGCTGACCGCTGTCGGTGATGGCCAGCATCAAGGTCGCCAGATCGTCGAGGATCGGTAGCAGTTCGTACCAGTTGAGGCCGTTTTTCAGCCGGTCGCGCATGGCTTCGGCTTGCGGGCGGTGGCGCTCAGGCAGGGTCAGGTCGTCCAGCAGGCCGATCAGCGTGTCTTCGATGTGCTTGGCCACCGAGCTGTAGGAGGGTTCGGGTGAATCCGGCAGGGCATAGAGAATGTCTTGCTCGGGGTGCTCCGGGTCGATGGCCGCCAGGGCCTGCGCGATGGGCTCGGGCAGGGGCAGGCTGTCGAGGAAGAGCGGAGGCGGGTTGTCGCCGGGGTGGATCAGTTCGTCAGGGTTGATGGCGATCGGTGTCGATGGCGCAAAGACCGGAGGCGGCGTGAAAGATTGCGGCTCGGGTTCTGGCCCGGAGAGTTCCGGTTCGTCGGGAGTCGTAACGACTTCTTTGATGATCCGGGCAGGCTCGAAGGCAGCCACTTCCGGCTCTGCAACAGGCTCGGGTGTTGCTATTGGTGCTGAAGCTTGCAGTGGCGCGACCAGCGGTGCGGCGACCGGTGCTTCACTGACGGCGGTAATGGCTGCCGGTTCGGCGATTGCGGCAGGCGCTTCTGGCATTGGCGCGCTTTCAGGCGCGGCGGGCGGTTGCTCTGGCTGAGCGGCTGGAGTGATCACGGCAGGCTGAGCTACAGGTGCAGGCGTTTCCTCGCTGTCGCGGCTGCCAAACAGGCGTTGTAACAACCCCGGGCGTCCCGGCTCCGCCGGCGTCTCCAGTTGGCTCAGGGCCTTGCCCTGCAAACCGCTGAGTTCGCTCAGCAATAACGGCATTTCCCGGGCCTGACTGACTCGCCCGTCGAGCTGCTTGGCGAATTTCTTCAACGGCTGGGCGACTTCCCGGGGTAGCGGCAGCGCTTGCAACTGAGTGACCAGCGAGTTCAGCGCGGTGCTGACCTGCTCGATCCGGGTTTCACGGCGCTGCTCGGAGTCGAGCACGGCTTTTTCAAGGCGCGGCAACAGGGCGGCAAGGCCGGCATCCATGTCGTCGGTGCGCACCACATCGCGCATTTCCTTCATGCACTGATCGACCACGCGATCGGTGCCTTCCGCCGCGAGCGTGCTACGCACCAGGCCGCGACGCAGCAGGTCGAGCCGGGCGTCCCATCGACGTTCGAGCTTTTCCTGTTGTTCGATGCTTTTGAGGTATTTCTCTTTCCAGCGCTGGGCTTCGTCGCTCATTCAGGCGTTCCGCGAGGGGCAGGACTCAACGCGGGCAATGCATCGGCCGTGAGCGAACCCGGCAGACGAATCTCTACCGCGACGGGCAGGTGATCGGAAATCGGTTGGGCCAGCACTTCGACCTTTTCCAGCGTCAGGGTCGGGCTGAGCAGAATATGGTCCAGGCAGCGCTGCGGGCGCCAGCTGGGGAATGTCGCTTCGAGTTGCGGGGCCAGCAGGCCGAGGTCGCGCAGGGGCGAGTGTTGCAGCAGGTCGCTGGCGTGGGTGTTCATGTCCCCCATCAGCACCTGATGCTTGTAGCCGCCGATCAGCTCGCGGATATAGGCCAGTTGCATGGTGCGTACCCGGGCGCCGAGCGCCAGGTGCATCATCACCACCACCAGCGCCTCGGGACCTTCGCCAAAGCGCACCAGGATCGCCCCGCGACCTTTCGGCCCCGGCAGCGGATGGTCCTCGATCGCCCACGGGCGCAGGCGACTGAGCACGCCGTTGCTGTGCTGGGCCAGTCGGCCGAGGTTGCGATTGAGTTGTTGATACCAGTAGGGGAAGGCGCCGAGATGGGCCAGGTGTTCGACCTGATTGACGTAGCCTGAGCGCAGGCTGCCGCCATCGGCTTCCTGCAGGGCGACCAGATCGAAGTCGCCGAGCAGATTGCCGATCTTCTGCAGATTGCCCGAGCGGCCGGGATGCGGCAGCAGATGCTGCCAGCTGCGGGTCAGGTAGTGCCGATAACGCTCGGTACTGATGCCGACCTGGATATTGAAGCTGAGCAAGCGCAAACGGCTGTCTGCGGGCAGGCCCGTGGATTCCAGGTGATGCTCGTTGACCTGCGGATCATGCAGGCCGACGAGACGTTCGGTTCCCCAGCGGCGCATGGCGATTGCCGCGCTTAGTTGGCGGCTGCCTTGTTGGCCGCTCGCTCTTTGGCGACCAGTTGGTCAGCCAGTTTCAGAGCCTCTTCGGCACCACCGGCAGAGCCGATGTCGAAACGGTATTTGCCGTTGACGATCATGGTTGGAACGCCGGAAATTTCATACTTCTTGGCCAGTTCGCGAGCCTTGACGATCTGGCCCTTGATGGCGAAGGAGTCGAAGGTGGCCAGGAACTTGTCCTTGTCCACGCCCTGGGTGGCGAGGAAGTCGGCCATGTCGTTCTTGTCGGTCAGCTTCTTGTGTTCTTTCTGGATCGCGTTGAACACGGCAGCGTGAACGCTGTGCTCGACGCCCATGGCTTCCAGAGTCAGGAACATCTGACCGTGTGCGTCCCAAGGGCCGCCGAACATGGCAGGAATGCGCACGAAGTTGACGTCGGAAGGCAGTTTTTCAACCCAAGGATTGATCACGGGTTCGAAGGCGTAGCAGTGCGGGCAGCCGTACCAGAACAGCTCCACCACTTCGATCTTGCCAGGCACGGCAACCGGAACCGGATTGCTCAGCTCGACGTACGGGGCAGCAGGTGCTTCGGCAGCCTGGGCGGTCACGCCGAACAGGCTGGCAGCGACGAGAGCGGCGCTGATGATCAGATTACGCATGCTTTACTCCTGGACAATTTTGTTCGCCTCGCGCGGGCTGTTTTCAGACAGATCCTGGCGGGCATGAGTTCTGTAGTGTAACGGCAGCGGCCACAAAAAAGGGCGGCCAAAGCCACCCTTTTTATACTTCATGCAACGGATTAATCGAGCGTTAACGTGGCGGGAGTTGTCCTTCGCGCGCAACGCTCGAATCACCATCGCAGGCCTGGCCTTAGTGCAGGCCTTGAATGTAGCTGGAGACCGCCGCGATGTCCTCGTCGCTCAGTTTGCGAGCGATGGTGCGCATGGTCATGGCATCGCCATCGTTGTTGCGACCGGCTTCTTCCTTGCGGAAGTCGGTCAGCTGTTTGGCGATGTATTGAGCGTGCTGGCCACCCAGGTGCGGGAAGCCGGCGGCGGCATTGCCCGCGCCGTTCGGCGAGTGGCAACCGGTGCAGGCTGGCAGGCCTTTTTCCAGGTTGCCGCCACGGAACAGGGCTTCACCGCGAGCGACGATCTTCGGATCGGCGGCGCCGACGCTGCCTTTCTGGCTGGCGAAATAGGCGGCGATGTCAGAGAGGTCCTGATCGCTCAGGTTGGTCAGCAGGCCGGTCATTTCCAGAACGGTGCGCTTGCCCGACTTGATGTCATGCAGTTGCTTGGTCAGGTAGCGTTCACCCTGGCCGGCCAGTTTCGGAAAGTTTGGCGCCATGCTGTTGCCATCCGGGCCATGGCAGGCCCCGCATACGGCAGCCTTCGCCTGGCCTGCGGCGGCATCGCCTGCAGCATGGGCGAAACCTGAGATTCCCACGGTCAACAGCAGACTCACGATCAGTTTGTTCATCAGCTAATCCAACTACGGCTAAGGGTTAAGAGTTATGGACCGGGTTTACTTCCGCTCATCCAGAGGATGATGGCCTGGTAATCCTCGGCACTGCAGTCCATGCACAAACCACGCGGCGGCATCGCCTTGAAACCCTGGGTTACGTGTTGCACCAGCGTCTCCATACCTTTCGCCAACCTCGGCGTCCAAGCTTCCTGATCGCCTCTTCTGGGCGCCATGGGTAGTTGGCCGGAATGACAGGCACCACAAACACGGTTGTACACGGCTTCCGGATCCTGTGTAGCCTGTGCGCTGTAAAGCGGCATCAGAACTCCGGCAGCCAGCAGCCATTTCGTCATAAAACGACCTTTTCAGGGTTGAGAGCGATCTGCGTTCTGTTGCGCAATCAATGTCTGTCGCTCTCGTGAACTTCATCCTTCGCTGGGACAAAGCACACACAAAATCTGCGGCATTATATACTGGCGTCACTGAAACGGAAGCGACACCGCGTTCCGCGCCCAATCCCGGCGCCGCCCACATCGGAAATCCCATGCAACTCAAGAATCCCATCCTCGGCCTGTGCCAACAGTCCACGTTCATGCTCAGTGCCGCCAAAGTCGATCAGTGCCCCGACGACGAAGGCTTCGAAGTGGCGTTCGCCGGTCGTTCCAACGCCGGTAAATCCAGCGCGCTGAACACCCTGACTCACGCCAGCCTGGCGCGCACCTCGAAAACCCCGGGTCGCACACAGCTGTTGAACTTCTTCAAGCTAGACGATGAACGGCGTCTGGTCGACCTGCCGGGCTACGGTTATGCAAAAGTCCCGATCCCGCTCAAGCAACACTGGCAGCGTCACCTCGAGGCTTACCTCGGTGGCCGCGAGAGTTTGAAGGGGCTGATTCTGATGATGGACATCCGTCATCCAATGACCGACTTCGACCTGCTGATGCTCGACTGGGCCGTTGCGGCCGGCATGCCGATGCACATCCTGCTGACCAAGGCCGACAAGCTGACCTACGGCGCAGCCAAGAACACGCTGCTCAAGGTGCAGTCGGAAATCCGCAAGGGGTGGGGCGATCTGGTGACGATCCAGCTGTTCTCCGCACCAAAACGCATGGGCCTGGAAGAGGCCTACACCAAGCTGGCGGGCTGGATGGAACTGGCAGACAAAGGCGCAGAAGTGGCGACCGAGGCAGAATAAGGGGATTTCAAAACTGTCTGTGGTGCTGCCAGGCAAGGCAAAAGCGGGGCTAAAAAGCGGAGTTTAGGGGACCTAAATGAGCATTTTTAGCCCCGCTTTTAACGCAGTCTGGCGGCGCCACAGCCAGTTTTGGGGCAAAAAAAAGCCCCGGACTTCATATGGGGAGGGAGAAGTTCCGGGGTTCAAGTTCCGAACCGCTAGGGCGGGGTTCAGATATCTGCCAACACTTAACACAACATAGGAGCATCGAAGGGCTTCACCAGCCATTCAGTATCTCTGAGTGGCCTGTCGCAAGATTAGTTCAGATTCTTTTCAAAAAACTTTGGAATAAGCTCAAGAACAATCAGAACTAAGCGCCATTCGATGCCTTTGCCGCGACGTCATGTCGCGGCAAAACCCCGTTCCAGAGGCCTCAGTGGGCCTCGTCCCAGTTGTTGCCAACTCCCACTTCCACCAGCAACGGCACATCCAGCTTCGCCGCTTCACTCATGTGGACGCGAATTTCGTCGCGAACCTGATCCACTAGATCCTCACGAACCTCCAGCACCAGTTCGTCGTGCACCTGCAGGATGACTTTGGCGTCCAGCCCGGAAGCACTCAGCCAGTTGTCCACCGCCACCATGGCTTTTTTGATGATGTCCGCTGCGGTGCCCTGCATCGGCGCGTTGATCGCCGTGCGTTCAGCGGCGGCACGTTCCTGTGGCTTGTTGGAGTTGATGTCCGGCAGGTACAGGCGACGACCGAAGATCGTTTCTACGTAGCCCTGATCCGCTGCCTGCGCGCGCGTGCGATCCATGTATTCGCGAACGCCCGGGTAGCGCGCGAAGTAGGTGTCGATGTAGGCCTTGGCGGTCTTGGTATCGACGCCGATGTCCTTGCCCAGCTTCTGCGCGCCCATGCCGTAGATCAGGCCGAAGTTGATCGCCTTGGCGCCGCGGCGCTGGTCAGACGTCACTTCGTTCAGTTCGACCTTGAATACTTCGGCGGCAGTTGCGGTATGCACGTCCAGATTGTTGCGGAAGGCGTTCATCAGGCCCTCGTCGCGGGACAGGTGGGCCATGATCCGCAGTTCGATCTGCGAGTAGTCCGCCGCCAGCAGTTTGTAGCCTTTCGGCGCGACGAACGCCTGACGGATGCGCCGGCCTTCGGCGGTGCGCACCGGGATGTTCTGCAGGTTCGGATCGCTCGACGACAAGCGGCCGGTCGACGCGACGGCCTGATGGTACGAAGTGTGGATACGCCCGGTGCGCGGGTTGATCTGCTCCGGCAGGCGATCGGTGTAGGTGCTTTTCAGCTTGCTCATGGAACGGTGTTCCATCAGCACTTTCGGCAGGCGGTGATCGTCTTCGGCCAGCTTCGCCAGCACTTCTTCGGCAGTGGACGGCTGGCCCTTGGCGGTCTTCTTCAGAACCGGCAGGCCAAGCTTTTCGTAGAGGATCACGCCCAGTTGTTTCGGCGAGCCCAGGTTGAATTCTTCACCGGCGATCTCGAAGGCTTCACGCTCCAGCGCGACCATCTTGTCGCCCAGCTCGATGCTCTGAACGCCCAGCAGCGCGGCATCGACGAATGCACCCTGACGCTCGATGCGGGCCAGTACCGGCACCAGCGGGATCTCGATGTCGGTCAGTACGCTGGCCAGGCTCGGGATGGCGCTCAGCTTCTCGAACAGCGTCTGATGCAGGCGCAGGGTCACGTCGGCATCTTCGGCGGCGTATGGGCCGGCCTGTTCCAGCGCGATCTGGTCGAAGGTCAGTTGCTTGGCGCCTTTGCCGGCGATGTCCTGGAAACTCACGGTGGTGTGATCCAGGTACTTCTGCGCCAGGCTGTCCATGTCGTGACGGGTGGCGGTGGAGTTGAGCACGTAGGACTCAAGCATCGTGTCGAAGGCGATACCGCGTACGGTGATGCCTTCGTTCTGGTCGCCACCGATGGCGCAGTTGGCCAGGATGTTCATGTCGAACTTGGCGTGCTGGCCGACCTTGAGTTTGTTCGGGTCTTCCAGAATCGGCTTGAGCGCGCGCAACACGGTGTCGCGATCCAGCTGCTCCGGCACGCCGATGTAGGAGTGGGTCAGCGGGATATAGGCCGCTTCGTTGGCCTGCACTGCGAAGGACAGACCGACCAGTTGCGCCTGTTGCGCGTCGACGCCGGTGGTTTCGGTGTCGAAGGCGAACAGCTTGGCGTTCTTCAGTTTTTCCAGCCAGACATCGAAACGGGCCTGATCGAGGATGGTTTCGTACGCGGCCTCGGCCGGAGCGACCGGTGCTTCTTCCGCAGGTGCGCTGAACAGGTCAACGGCTGGCTCAGGCGCAGCAGCGCTGCTCAGCTCCAGACGCTTGGCATCGCGCTCCAGATCGTTGATCCAGCTCTTGAACTCCAGCAGGGTGTAAAGCTCAAGCAGCTTGGCCGGATCTTCCGGGCCCATTTGCAGGTCGTCGAGGCCGATGTCCAGCGGCACGTCGACCTTGATGGTCGCCAGTTGATAGGAGAGGAACGCCATCTCCTTGTGCTCTTCGAGCTTGGCCGGCAGGGTCTTGGCTCCACGAATCGGCAGGGTCGGCACGATGTCGAGCTGCGCGTAGAGCTCGGTCAGGCCGCCGTTGACGCCGACCAGCAGGCCGGACGCGGTTTTCGGCCCGATGCCGGGAACGCCGGGGATGTTGTCGGAAGAATCGCCCATCAAGGCCAGATAATCGATGATCTGCTCCGGAGCGACGCCGAATTTCTCCTTCACGCCCTCCACGTCCATCGAACTACCGGACATGGTGTTGACCAAGGTAATGTGGCCGTCGACCAGTTGCGCCATGTCCTTGTCACCGGTGGAGATGATCACCGGGCGGTTGGCGGCCGCGCTACTGCGGGCCAGGGTGCCGATCACGTCATCGGCCTCGACGCCTTCGACGCACAGCAGCGGGAAACCGAGGGCTTTCACGCTCTGGTGCAGCGGCTCGATCTGCAGGCGCATGTCGTCGGGCATGCTCGGGCGGTTGGCCTTGTATTCGGCGTACATCTCATCGCGAAATGTCCCGCCCTTGGCGTCGAACACCACAGCGAAGGGGCTGTCCGGATACTGCTTGCGCAGGCTCTTGAGCATGTTCAGCACGCCCTTGACCGCACCGGTCGGCAGGCCTTTGGACGTGGTCAGCGGTGGCAGCGCGTGAAAGGCGCGGTACAGGTAAGACGAACCGTCCACCAGGACGAGGGGGGCTTGGCTCATGAGCAGGATCAACCTTTTCGGCGGGTCCGGCGCTAGAATAGCGGGACCGTTGACGACAAAGGGACAAGGTTATCATGCGTACGTTAAATCGCTTGCTGCTGGTCAGTTTGATTGCTGTCTCACCGTTGCCTGCGATCGCGGCGGATGATGCGCCGTCAGCGGAGCCGGAAGTTACCATCCGCACCGAGGGTGACAAAACCATCCAGGAGTACCGGCAGAACGGTTTCCTGTACGCGATCAAGGTGACCAAGAAGGGTTTCCCGCCCTATTTTCTGGTGCGTGCGGACGGTACTGATGCAAACTTCATCCGCTCGGACCAGCCGGATATGCTGATCCCGGCGTGGAAGATTTTCGAGTGGAAGTAGTTTCTTAATTTCAACCGGCGCCGGCTCGATGGCGGCGCCAGAACTGAGCAGTTTTTAACCATGTCTGTGTTCACCCCCCTGGCTCGGCCCGAGCTGGAAACCTTTCTCGCCCCATACGGGCTCGGCCGTCTGCTCGATTTCCAGGGGATCGCCGCCGGCAGCGAAAACACCAACTTCTTCATCAGCATGGAAAAGGGCGAGTTCGTCCTGACCCTGGTCGAGCGCGGCCCGGTGCAGGAAATGCCGTTCTTCATCGACCTGCTCGACGTCCTCCACGAAGCCGACCTGCCGGTGCCCTACGCGCTGCGCACCACCGATGGCGTGGCCCTGCGCGAGCTGAAAGGCAAACCGGCGCTGCTGCAGCCGCGTCTGGCCGGCAAGCACATCAAACAAGCCAACGCCCAGCATTGCGCGCAGGTCGGTGACTTGCAGGCGCACCTGCACCTGGCGACCCAGGGCGGCAACATGATCAAGCGCAAGACCGATCGTGGCCTGGACTGGATGTTGGAAGAGGGGACCGAGTTTCTCTCGCACCTGAGCGACGAGCCGCGTGTGCTGCTGCAAAAGGCGCTGGAAGAAATCACCCAGCAGAAAGAAAAAATTCTCGCGCTGCCGCGGGCGAATATCCACGCCGACCTGTTCCGCGACAATGCCATGTTCGAAGGCACGCACCTGACCGGGCTGATCGACTTCTACAACGCCTGTTCCGGACCGATGCTCTACGACGTGGCGATTGCCTTGAACGATTGGTGTTCGGACGATGACGGCCTGATCGACGGCCCTCGTGCGCGGGCCTTCCTGGGTGCCTATGCGGCACTGCGTCCGTTCACGGCGGCGGAGGCCGAACTGTGGCCGACCATGCTGCGCGTGGCGTGCGTACGGTTCTGGCTGTCGCGGTTGATCGCGGCGGAATCGTTCGCCGGGCAGGACGTGCTGATTCACGATCCGAAAGAGTTCGAACAGCGCCTGGCGCAGCGTCAGCAGGTCAACACACCGCTGCCATTTGCCCTGTAAAAGAAAAAAACCGCAGCCTGTGCAGGCTGCGGTTTTTTTGTATCAGAGCGATTCCAGGCAACCCGCCAGATCATTCCCCAGCTTCTCCAGCACTTGCTCATAACCCTGAGCCGTCGCCGGCGTGTACCCGCCCAACGCATCCAGTTCCGCCAGCTTCACCGGCAGGCCCGCCACCAGGGTTTCCGCCAGGCGTGGGCGCAATGGCGGCTCGCTGAACACGCAGGTCTTGCCGACCTCCTGCAACCGCGCGCGCATTGCCGCGACATGCTGAGCGCCCGGCTGCACTTCCGCCGCCACGCTGAATACACCGGTGTGTTTCAGGCCGTAGGCATCTTCGAAGTAGTCGAAGGCTTCGTGGAAGACGAAGTAGGGTTTGCCTTCAACGCTGGCCAGACGCTTCTTCAAGCGTTGATCCAGTGCATCCAGACGCTCATCGAACGCCTTGGCGTTGCTCTGGTAGCGCTCGGCATTGGCCGGGTCGGCAGCGCTCAGGTCAGCGGCCATTTTGTCGGCAATCACCCGCGCGTTTACTGGCGATAGCCACAAATGCGCGTCGAGGGTGCCTGGGCGGTGATCGTGATCATGCTCGTCGGCGTCTTCGGCGTGGGAGTGGCTGTCTTCGGCGAAGCGGCGCAGCTTCATGCCCGGCAGGTCCTGCACGGCGACGCTCGGCAGCGTACGACCATTCAGCACGCGAGGCAGGAAACCTTCCATGTCCGGGCCGATCCAGTACAAGAGATCCACCGATTGCACCTTGCGCACGTCGGACGGGCGCAACGCATAGTTATGCGGCGAAGCCCCCGGCGGCAGCAACACTTCCGGAATCGCCACGCCGTCCTGCACCGCAGCGGCAATCAGTTGCAGCGGCTTGATGCTGGTGAGGACTCTGACTTCGGCCTGAGCCGAACCGATCAGCAGAAAACTGGCGACAAAGGCCACAAAAACAGAAAAAAGTCGGGACACGATGACCACTCAAGGAGGCGAGAACGGGTAACATAATAACGTCTCTAACCAAACTCGTCGCCGCTCATGCCTATTACCCCGATTGCCAGCCGTCCCCACGACCACTCTCATTGCGTCCACAGCGCCCTGTCCGAGGCCGATGCCTTGTGTGCACAGAAAGGCCTGCGCCTGACCGCATTGCGTCGGCGGGTGCTGGAACTGGTCTGGCAGAGCCACAAGCCACTGGGTGCCTACGACATCCTCGCGGTGCTCAGCGAGCAGGACGGGCGCCGCGCCGCGCCGCCGACCGTATACCGGGCGCTGGATTTCCTGCTGGAAAACGGCCTGGTGCACCGCATCTCCTCGCTGAACGCCTTTGTCGGCTGCGTTCATCCGAAGCATTCGCACCAGGGCCAGTTCCTGATCTGCCGTGAATGCCACGCCGCCATCGAACTCGAGCAAAAAACCATCAGCGACGCCATCGTCCACAGCGCCAAGGACGTCGGCTTCATCGTCGAGGCCCAGACTGTCGAAGTGGTCGGCCTCTGCTCCGGCTGCCGGGGGGCTTGATGAGCGATGCGTTGATCCGTCTTGAGCAGGTGGCTGTCCGGTTTGCCGGGCAGAACGTGCTGGACAACATTCACCTGAGCGTCGAGCCGGGGCAGATCGTCACCCTGATCGGCCCCAACGGCGCCGGCAAGACCACGCTGGTGCGCGCCGTGCTCGGGCTGCTGAAACCCGACAGCGGCAGCGTCTGGCGCAAGCCGAAACTGCGCGTCGGTTACATGCCGCAAAAACTGCACGTCGATCCGACCCTGCCGCTGTCCGTCCTGCGCTTCCTGCGGCTGGTGCCGGGCGTTGATCGCCCGCGTGCGCTGGCGGCACTCAAGGAAGTCGGCGCCGAACACGTCATCGACAGCCCGGTGCAAAGTGTTTCCGGCGGTGAAATGCAGCGCGTACTGCTGGCCCGAGCGCTGTTGCGCGAGCCGGAACTGCTGGTGCTCGACGAGCCGGTGCAAGGCGTCGATGTCGCCGGGCAGGCCGAGTTGTACAGCCTGATCACCCGGCTGCGCGACCGTCATGGTTGCGGCGTATTGATGGTCTCCCACGACCTGCATCTGGTGATGAGCACTACAGATCAGGTGGTATGCCTAAACCGTCACGTCTGCTGTTCCGGGCATCCCGAGCAGGTCAGTGGCGATCCGGCTTTCGTCGAGCTGTTCGGCAACCACGCGCCGAGCCTCGCGGTCTATCACCACCATCACGACCACGCCCACGACCTGCACGGTTCGGTGGTCAAAGGGCCTGTGAAAGGCCAACCTCACGTTCACGGAGATAGCTGCAAGCATGGCTGATTTTCTGTTCTACGCCCTGCTTGCAGGTCTGGCGCTGGCGGTGGTCGCGGGGCCGCTGGGCTCGTTCGTGGTCTGGCGGCGCATGGCGTATTTCGGCGACACCCTGTCCCACGCCGCGCTGCTCGGCGTGGCGCTGGGCTTTCTGCTGGATGTCAGCCCGACCGTCGCGGTCACCGTAGGCTGCCTGCTGCTGGCGGTGCTGCTGGTGACCCTGCAACAGCGCCAGCCGCTGGCGTCCGACACGTTGCTGGGCATTCTTGCGCCGAGCACGCTCTCTCTCGGCCTGGTGGTACTAAGCTTCATGCATGAAGTGCGGATCGACCTGATGGCCTATCTGTTCGGCGACCTGCTGGCGATCAGTCCGACCGATCTGGCGTGGATCCTCGGCGGCAGCGCGGCGGTGCTGGTGTTGCTGGTGACGCTGTGGCGGCCGCTGCTGGCGATCACTGTGCACGAAGAGCTGGCCCGGGTCGAAGGCCTGCCGGTGGCCGGTTTGCGTATGGCGCTGATGCTGTTGATCGCGGTGGTGATCGCGGTGGCGATGAAAATCGTTGGTGTGTTGCTGATTACGTCGCTGTTGATCATCCCGGCAGCTGCGGCACAACGTCACGCCCGTTCGCCGGAGCAAATGGCACTGGGCGCGAGCCTGCTGGGCATGCTCGCCGTGTGTGGCGGGCTGGCGCTGTCCTGGTTCAAGGACACCCCGGCCGGCCCGTCAATCGTTGTGACGGCGGCCGCACTGTTTCTGCTGAGTTTTGTTCTGCCCCGTCGAGGGGTGTAGACTTGCTCGTTTTTTGCGCAAATAGAGAGTCGCAGGAATGAAGCCGTTCGCCTCCCGTTATCTGCTCCTTGTCGCATTTTCAGTGCTGCTGGGCGCCTGCCAAAGCACGCCGCCGGTGGCCGAAGCCCCCGATGCGCGGGCCACGGCCATCGCACAGCTGGAGCAAAGCCTGGCCAGCAGCGAACTGGCCACTGCCGAAGACCAGTTGGCAGCCTTGCAGGCCGAAACGCCCAACGATCAGTCCCTTGAGCAATACCAGCGCCAGTTGGCCGAAGCCTATCTGCGCCGCAGCCAGATCGTCCTGCAGAAGGGCGATGTGAATGCTGCCGCAACCGCTCTGGCCCGGGCTCGCGCGCTGATGCCCAAGGCTCCGGCGCTGACTGGTGGCGTCAACGGCGCCATCACCGAGGCGCGCAAGGCTGAGCTGGAAAAAGCCGAAGCAGCGCTCCTGGCCGCCGAAGCCAAGCCGAAAGCCAAGGTGATCGATCCGACCGCCGAGAGCACCACGGTTGCGCTGAATATCAACGATAGTCGCAAACTTCGCCGTCAACTCGACGCGATCGCCGCCGATGTGGTGAATTACGACTGTGCCGTGAGCATTCAGGCGCCGCGTACCAATGATTATCCATGGCTGGCGACATTGATCACCAAGCGTGTGAAGAAGCTTGATCCGGAATTCGATCTGCAGATCGAGAAGCAGATCTTGCGCACAGTCCCGGCACAGATGGTTCTGAGCCCGCGTAAACCTTAAAAAGCATCGCGGGCAAGCCCGCTCCCACAGGTACAGCGTGATCCTTGTGGGAGCGGGCTTGCCCGCGATGACTATTTATCAAACGCTACATAACCATCAGGCCGGAATCGTTTTGGCCTTCGCCTCCCGATCCCAGACCCGATGCTGCCCGATCGCCGCAAAGAACGGCTTGGTCAGCGCTTTCACATCCTTGCCTTCGATCAATCCGGCATCCGCCTCCAGCTTCAACACCCCCAGCAACTGTTTGGCCTCGCCTTGCAGGGCAATCGCCTTCAGGTGCTTGTACGCTTCCAGCAGGTAATGCAGCGCCACGCCATCACCGCTCAACGCCTTGACCGACGCTGCGCCGCCTGGCACGAACACCGCGTCGAACGCCACCGAAGGCAAACCTTCCATCGACGCATCCACCGCCAGGCTTTTGCCATCGGCTGTCTTCACCGGCGCCGATGTCGGGCCGAGCAGTTTGGCATGCGCGCCTTCCGCCGCCAGAGCCTTCTTCATCGCATCAATCGCGGCACCATCGACGCCGTTGGCTGCCAGAATCGCCACTTTTCGCGTCTTGATGTTCTCCGGCAACAGGTTGGCCTGACTCAGGGACGGTGAGTGGTCGAGAGATGTCTTGCGCACCTCGACCGTCCCTTTGGCTGGCTCCGGCAACCCAAGGTTGTGTGCCACGCGCTTGGCCAGTTCCAGGTCGATATTGGCCAGAATCTCGTTCACTTCCCGGGCCCGAATGTGCTCGCGCTCAACCTTGCCCAGTTCGAAGCTGTAAGCCGAGATGATGTGTTCCTGCTCGTGCTTGCTCATGCTCTTGAAGAACAGCCGCGCCTGGGAAAAGTGATCGCTGAACGACTCGCTGCGCTGACGGATCTTGTTGGCGTCGATGCGCTCCGCATAGCTCTCGAACCCGCCGTCTTGCGCGGCCGGTGGTGTTTCTTTCGGCCAACCGCCATCGATGGAATTCGGCTCGTAGGACGCACGGCCCTTGTCGATCACCGTACGGTGCTGGGCATCGCGCTGGCCGTTGTGGAAGGGCGCGACCGGGCGATTGATCGGTAGCTCGTGAAAATTTGGCCCGCCGAGTCGGCTGATCTGCGTGTCGGTGTAGGAAAACAGCCGACCTTGCAGCAGCGGGTCATTGGAGAAGTCGATACCCGGCACGATATGGCCGGGGCAGAACGCGACCTGCTCGGTTTCGGCGAAGAAATTGTCCGGGTTGCGGTTGAGGGTCATCTTGCCCAGCGGTGTGATCGGGACGATTTCCTCGGGAATCAGCTTGGTCGGGTCAAGGATGTCGAAATCGAAGTTGTGCTCGTTTTCCTCCTCGATGACTTGAACGCCAAGTTCCCATTCCGGGTAGTCCCCGGTCTCGATGGCCTCCCAGAGATCGCGCCGATGGTAGTCGGTGTCTTTACCGGCAAGCTTCTGCGCTTCGTCCCACACCAGCGAACAGGTGCCGGCGGTGGGGCGCCAATGGAATTTGACGAAGCGCGATTTGCCCTCGGCGTTGATCAGCCGGAAGGTGTGCACGCCGAACCCCTGCATGCTGCGCAAGCTTTTCGGGATGGCCCGGTCGGACATGGCCCAGATGACCATGTGCGCCGATTCCGGCACCAGCGACACGAAGTCCCAGAACGTGTCGTGGGCCGAACCCCCGGTAGGCATTTCGTTGTGCGGTTCGGGTTTTACCGCGTGGACGAAGTCGGGAAACTTGATCGCGTCCTGGATGAAGAACACCGGCATGTTGTTGCCGACCAGGTCGAAGTTGCCTTCGTCGGTGAAGAATTTCACGGCAAAACCGCGTACGTCACGCACGGTATCGCCGGAGCCCCGTGGCCCCTGCACCGTGGAAAAGCGTACGAACACCGGCGTTTTCTTCCCCGGATCCCGCAGGAAACCGGCCTTGGTCAGCGCCGAATGATTCTCGTAGGTCTGAAAGAAACCATGGGCGCCGGTACCGCGGGCATGGACGATGCGCTCGGGAATCCGCTCATGGTCAAAGTGCGTGATTTTCTCACGCATGATGAAGTCTTCCAGCAGCGACGGCCCGCGCGGCCCGGCCTTGAGGGTGTTCTGGTTGTCCGCGACCTTCACGCCCTGATTGGTGCGCAGGGCCTGGCCGGTGGCGTCGGAACGGAATTTTTCCAGGCTGTCGAGCTTGGCGTTGGTGTTGGCTCGATCCGGGGTGTCGGTGCCGGCCATCTGGCTTTTGTCTGTGGCAGGTTTTTTCGTACTCATCAGTCGTGAACTCCTGTCTGCCCCGGCGTTGCGCCGGGACGCTCGAGTGGTTCCCGGGCACGGCACCCAGGGTTTTCAAGTCGCTTACCTAGTGACTGACGAGGGTTTTGGGCGTTCCTTTTTTATGACCTTTGATCCTGTTATTGCCAAATCGAAGGTTAATTGCGAAATAAATGCTAAGAACCTCTATACGGACAGGCTAAAATGCGCGCCCGGCTAACCGCTGATCCTTTTCCAACGCGCCCCACAAGGTTCGCTACGTGATCGAGTTTCAAAACGTCCATAAGACTTACCGCGTCGCCGGTAAGGACATCACCGCGCTGCATCCGACCAGTCTCTCCATCGAGAACGGTCAGGTGTTCGGCCTGATTGGCCATTCCGGCGCGGGAAAAAGTACCCTGCTGCGTCTGATCAATCGCCTGGAAGATTCCAGTGGCGGCAAGATCATCGTCGACGGCGAAGAAGTCACCGCGCTGGACGCCAACGGCCTGCGCCGTTTCCGTCAGCAGGTCGGCATGATTTTCCAGCACTTCAACCTACTGGCGTCCAAGACCGTGGCCGACAACGTCGCGCTGCCGCTGACCCTGGCCGGTGAACTGTCCCGCGCCGAGATCGACCAGCGTGTAGCCGAATTGCTGGCGCGGGTCGGGCTGTCCGATCACGCGAAGAAGTACCCGGCGCAGTTGTCCGGTGGTCAGAAACAGCGCGTCGGCATTGCCCGCGCCCTGGCGACCAAGCCGAAAATCCTGCTTTGCGACGAAGCCACCAGCGCCCTCGATCCGCAGACCACCGCTTCGGTCCTGCAACTGCTGGCCGAGATCAACCGCGAGCTGAAACTGACCATCGTGCTGATCACCCACGAGATGGACGTGATCCGCCGTGTCTGTGATCAGGTGGCGGTGATGGACGCCGGCGTGATCGTCGAACAAGGTTCGGTGGCCGAGGTGTTCCTGCATCCGAAGCACCCGACCACCAAGCGTTTCGTGCAGGAAGACGAGCAGATCGACGAAAGCGAGCAGCGCGATGACTTCGCTCACGTGCCGGGCCGCATCGTGCGTCTGACCTTCCAGGGCGAAGCGACCTACGCGCCGTTGCTGGGCACCGTCGCCCGGGAAACCGGCGTGGACTACAGCATCCTGGCCGGTCGCATCGACCGCATCAAAGACATTCCTTACGGGCAATTGACCCTCGCCGTCACCGGTGGCGATATGGAAGCGGCCTTTGCCCGCTTCACCGCCGCTGACGTTCACATGGAGGTGTTGCGCTAATGGCAGACCTGATGAGTTTCTTCACCAATATCGACTGGTACGAAATCTGGCTGGCCACCGGCGACACCATGATGATGCTTGGCGGTTCGCTGCTGTTCACCGTGTTGCTCGGCCTGCCGCTGGGCGTGCTGTTGTTCCTCTGCAGCCCGCGTCAGTTGCTCGAAGCCAAAGGCGTGTACGCCTTGCTGTCGCTGGTGGTGAATATCCTGCGTTCGTTGCCTTTCATCATTCTGTTGATCGTGATGATCCCGTTCACCGTGCTGATCACCGGCACCTCGCTGGGCGTGGCCGGTGCAATTCCGCCGTTGGTGGTGGGTGCGACGCCGTTCTTCGCGCGTCTGGTGGAAACCGCCCTGCGTGAAGTCGATCGCGGCATCATCGAGGCGACCCAGTCCATGGGCGCGACCACTCGCCAGATCATCATGAACGCCTTGCTGCCGGAGGCTCGTCCGGGCATTTTCGCAGCGATTACGGTGACGGCGATTACACTGGTTTCCTACACGGCGATGGCCGGTGTGGTTGGCGCCGGTGGTCTGGGTGACCTGGCGATCCGTTTCGGTTACCAGCGTTTCCAGACCGACGTGATGATCGTCACCGTGGTGTTGCTGCTGATTCTGGTGCAAGTGCTGCAAATGGTCGGCGACCGACTGGTCGTGCATTTCTCGCGCAAATAACCCGGTTTGGTAATCAAAAAATGAGCCGGCCATTCGCTGGCAGGTGCCACACGGGCACCTCAAAAGGAGTTAGCTGAATGAAAAAACTGATCGCTGCTTTCGCTGCCGTAGCCGCTTTTTCGGCTCACGCTGAAACCCTGACCGTTGCTGCCACCCCGGTGCCGCACGCGGAAATCCTCGAATTCGTGAAGCCTGTCCTGGCCAAAGAAGGCGTGGATCTGAAGGTCAAAGTCTTCACCGACTACATCCAGCCGAACGTGCAGGTGGCCGAGAAGCGTCTGGACGCCAACTTCTTCCAGCACCAGCCGTACCTCGATGAGTTCAACAAGGCCAAGGGCACCAGCCTGGTCGCCGTGACCGGTGTGCACCTGGAGCCGCTGGGCGCCTACTCGAGCAAGATCAAGAAAATCGAAGACCTGCCAGGCGGCGCCAACGTGGTGATCCCGAACGACGCCACCAACGGCGGCCGTGCGCTGTTGCTGCTGGACAAGGCGGGCGTGATCAAGCTGAAGGATTCGAAAAACATCCTGTCGACTGTCAAAGACATCGCCGAGAACCCGAAAGACCTGAAGATCCGTGAACTGGAAGCTGCGACCATCCCGCGCGTGCTGACCCAGGTCGATCTGGCGCTGATCAACACCAACTACGCGCTGGAAGCCAAGCTGGATCCGTCCAAGGACGCGCTGGTCATCGAAGGCAACGACTCGCCTTACGTGAACATCCTGGTGTCCCGTGCGGACAACAAGGACAGCGACGCCATGCAGAAACTGGCCGCTGCACTGCACAGCCCGGAAGTGAAGAAATTCATCACCGAGAAGTACAAAGGTGCGGTGTTGCCGGCGTTCTGATTCAGATAGCTGCAATGAAAAGGGGGACGCCATTGGCGTCCCCTTTTTTGTGGCCGAGAGTTCGGCTTTGGACCTGCGGTGAGCTCTCCCCTCATCGGAACGCCGCCCGCCCAGCCCTCTCCCCCAGGAGAGGGAGCCGACCGAGGTGTCTTGAGCCTTACATCGACCTGAAAGATTGAGTCGATTATGGATTCCAAGCAGCAATTTCACGTCGGCGTAATTCTTTAATATCACTCGGTCAGTCCCCTCTCCCTCCGGGCGGTCCGACGTTTCGGGAGGGTTAGGGTGAGGGCGCTTTTGATCTTCTTACTTGCGGTTCAGCATCACCGGCAACTGCGCAACCAACTTGGCATTATTCAAAGGCGCCCGAATAAACCCACGCTGCGTCCCGTCCGGCCCGATCACCGCCAGATTCCCGCTGTGATCCACCGTGTAATTCGGTTTGCTGGTATCCGCCGGAATGAACGGAATGCTCACCGCGTTCGCCACCTTCTGCAGCTCCTCGATCGACTTCGGCGTCAGACCAATGAATTGCGGGTCGAAGTAGCCCAGGTACTGCTTCAACTGCGCAGGGTTGTCGCGGTTCGGGTCGACGCTGACCAGCACGATCTGCAATTTATCCACAGCATCCTTCGGCAGTTCGCTCTTGATCTGGCGCAGCTGGGCGAGGGTGGTCGGGCAGATGTCCGGGCAGAAGGTGTAGCCGAAGAACAGCAGGCTCCACTTGCCCTTGAGCTCGTTGACCGTGACCGGCTGGCCGTCCTGGTTGGTCATCGTCACGTCCGGCAGGTTGCGGCTTTGCGGCAACAGGATGATGCCGGCGTCGATCAGCGCGGTCGGGTCGCCCTGGCCCTTGCCGCTCAGCACTTTGTTGACGGTCAGGCCGAGGATCAGCGCGATCACGGCCACGAGGATGAAGACGGTTTTCTGGGTTCGAGTCATAGGTTCAACAGTAAGTAGTGGTCTACGAGCAGGGCGATGAACAGCAGAAACAGGTACCAGATAGAGTACTTGAAGGTGTTGATCGCCGCGTGCGGCCGAGTGCCACGGTACAGCACCACGGCCCATTGCAGAAACCTCGCGCCCAGCCCGAGGGCGCAGATCAGGTACAGCGCGCCGCTCATGTGGATTACATACGGCAGCAGGCTGACCGCCAGCAGGGCGAAGGTGTACAGCAGAATATGCACCTTGGTGTAGTGCTCGCCGTGGGTGACCGGCAGCATCGGGATGTCGGCCTTGGCGTATTCCTCCTTGCGGTGGATCGCCAGCGCCCAGAAGTGCGGCGGGGTCCAGGCGAAGATGATCAGCACCAGCAGCAGTGGTTCGGCACCGATATGGCCGGTGGCGGCGGTCCAGCCGAGCAGCGGCGGTGCGGCGCCGGCGAGACCACCGATGACGATGTTTTGTGGCGTCGCGCGTTTGAGAAAACCGGTGTAGATCACCGCGTAGCCGAGCAGCGAGGCCAGGGTCAGCCACGCGGTCAGCGGATTGGTGAAGGTCAGCAGCAAGGCCTGGCCGAGCAGCGCCAGCACCAGTGCAAAGGTCAGTGCCGCCGTGGGCGAGACCCGGCCCTCGGCCAGCGGCCGTTTGTGGGTGCGCGCCATGACGGCGTCGATGCGCCGATCCACCACGTGATTGACCGCCGCCGCACCACCGGCACACAGCGCGATCCCCAGGTTGCCGAACACCAACACCGTCCACGGCACGCCAGCGCGGGTCGCGAGGAACATGCCGACCAGCGAGGTGATCAGCATCAGCACCACAACTTTCGGTTTGGTCAGCTCCAGGTAATCTCGCCACAACGCCTGTGCGGGACGTTCGCCGATCAGAATCGCCATGGCGTCTCTCCTTTTAGGGTGATGGGCGCCGCCGAGGGTTTACGCGGGCTCAGGCGCCAGCGCGCGAGCATCGGTTGCTTGACCCGGACCAGACTGGTTCGCGCGTGATAGTTGACCAGCACCATGGTCAGCAGCAGCGCTGCGCCGCCGGCGTTGTGCGCCACGGCCACCGGCAGCGGCAGGTGAAACAGCACGTTGCTGATGCCGAGGGTGATCTGCACGCCGAGGGCGATCAGCACCAGCCCGGCCAGTCGTGTCATGCCCACGACTTTCAGTTGCCAGGCCAGACCTAGCAGGACAATCGTCACCAGCAGGGCGCCGATGCGGTGGGTCAGGTGAATCGCCGTGCGCGCATCGCTGTCGAGTTGCCCGCCGAGGTAATTGGGGCCGATGTGCTGGGTCAGGTGAAAGCCGTTGGCGAAGTCCGCCGGCGGCAGCCATTGGCCGTGGCAGGTCGGGAAGTCGATACAGGCCACCGCCGCATAGTTGGAACTGACCCAGCCACCGAGGGCGATCTGGCCGATCACCAGCAGCAGTCCGGCGGTGGCCCAATATTGCAGACGCTTGGGCACGGTCAGCGCCGGCAGCACGCCAGACAGCCTCAGCGTCAGCAGAAACAGCAGGCTCAAGGTCGCGAAGCCACCGAGCAAATGCCCGGTCACCACTTGCGGCCAGAGCTTGAGCGTCACCGTCCACATGCCGAACGCAGCCTGGGCGAACACCACCGCCAGCAGAAACAGTGGCAGTTTCAACGGTTGTCCGGGATGACGACGATTGACCCACGCACGCCCGGCCAGAATCGAAATCAGCATGCCCAGGGTGCCGGCGAAGTAGCGGTGGATCATCTCGTTCCAGCCTTTGTGCGCCTCCACCGGCGAGTCCGGGTAATGCAGTTCGGCATGGGCCAGTTGGGCTTCGCTTTTCGGCACGCTGATAAACCCGTAGCAGCCGGGCCAGTCCGGGCAGCCGAGGCCTGCGTGGGTCAGGCGGGTGTAGGCGCCGAGCAGCACCACGATCAGTGCCAGCAGGGTGGCAAACAGCGCGAGGCGAAATCCAGGTTTGGCCATGACGATGCCCTTATCCGATGTTCGACAGTTTCAGCAGGTGGCGCAGGTCGTTGAGCAGATCCTTGCCCTTCACACTCGGGTCGTAGCGCAATACGAGATTGCCGTGGGGATCGATGATCCACAGCTGCGGCGTGGCCTTGTCGCCGGTGGCCTTGCTGAATGCGGCGGCGTCCAGCGGATAGCGTTGCAGTTGCGGATATTCGCGAGTGAGTTTGGCTTCGTAGTCGGCGCTCAACGGTTGTGCGGCGGCGAGGGCGTGGCTGGCGCGGCCGGCATCGCGGCCGAGGCCGATCTGGATCTGCCGCGCCAGGTACACCAGTTGCTGGCAGTCCACTGCGCAGTCTTTCGGCGCGGTCACCAGCATTTGCCAGCGTTCTTCGTCAGCCTTCACGCCGAGGTCGGCGCGGCTCTGGCCGTTGCCGATCAGTTCGCCGTGATAACTGCGACCTTCCGGGACCCAGAACTGCAACTTGTACATGCCGGTGGCGAGGATCATCGGGCCGATCACGCCGAGCAGGATCAACAGCAGTTGAATGCGCCCGCGGCGGCGCCCGGCCGGGGCCTTGGCTTCAGACATGCTGGGTGGATTCATGGCCGCTCCCATGGTGTTTCTCCTTCGCGTTGTGCAATCCGAGGTAGATGTAGAGACCGAACAGGGCGGTGGCCATGGCGAACCACTGCACGGCGTAGCCGAGGTGTTTTTCCGGGCCCATGGCGACTACCGGCCAGTCGGCCTGATAGCTGGCGGGACCGGGTTCTGCGCGCAATTCATAGGCGAAGCCGTCGCGCTCGAGGGTTTTCCACAATTTGGCCGGTTCGACGGCGGTGACGGTTTGCGGCCAGGTGCTGCTGACCGGGTCGGCGTGCAACTGGAAGGTCGCTCCGGGGGCGACGTACACCCAGGCATCGACATTCACGGCATCGGCCGGTGTCTTGAATTGCGGGGTTACGCGGCGGTCCGGCCACGGCAGCCAGCCGCGATTGACCAGCAGCCACAAGCCGGTGCGCTGATCCTGAAACGGTTGCAGCAATTCGACGCCGACCTTGCCGTTCCGCTGCCGGTTGTCCAGCAGCAGGCTGTGCGCCGCATCGAACTGGCCATGCAGATGCACCCGGCGAAAGGCCGGATCGGCACTGTGCAGCAACTCGGTGCTGGCCATCGGCTCGGCGGCCCGGCGCTCGGCGTAACTGGCGAGCAGGGCGGTTTTTTCCGCGCCCCGGCCCAGTTGCCAGAAGCCCAGCGAAATCAGCAGCGGCAGCAGCAAGGCGACCACCAGCGTCGGCACGACGCCCGGCCGGAAGCGCTTCATGGCCGCGCCAGAAAAGCAGTGAATGCGACCGCTATACTTGATTGCATCGCCTGTACCCCCGGAGTCTTCCCATGCTCAAAGCAGCTATCGTCCTGATGCTGATTGCCACGGTGATCAGCCTGTTCAGCGGCCTGTTTTTCCTGGTCAAGGACGACAGCAGTTCAAATCGCCTGGTCATCGCCTTGAGTGTTCGGGTGGCATTGGCCGCTTGCACCGTCGGCTTGATTGCCTGGGGTTTCTACAGCGGCCAACTGGTGTCGCACGCGCCCTGGTAGCTCTGTCCTTCAGAGCACGTAAACGAAGATGAACAAGCCGATCCACACCACATCGACGAAGTGCCAGTACCAGCTCGCGGCTTCGAAGCCGAACTGGTGCTCGTTGTCGAAGTGGCCCTTCATGATGCGCATCAGCATCACGAACAGGATGATCGTGCCGATGGTCACGTGGGCGCCGTGGAACCCGGTGAGCATGAAGAACGTCGCGCCGTAGATCCCTGAACCGAGGGTCAGGCCCAGTTCGTGATAGGCGTGCATGTACTCCTCGGCCTGTAAGGCGAGAAAGCCGCAACCCAGCAGCACGGTAATCGCCAGCCAGATTTTCAGCGCCCCGCGATGGCCTTTCTTCAGCGCATGGTGGGCGATGGTGATGGTTACGCTGGAACTCACCAGCAGAATCGTGTTGACCAGCGGCAGGCCCCAAGGGCTGATGACTTCCTTGGGCGGCGGGAACAGTTTCGGATCCGGCGTGTGCAATAGCGGCCAGGTGAACTGGAAGTTCGGCCAGAGCATATGCGCAATGCCCTTGGTGCCTTCGCCGCCCAGCGCCGGGCCGGAAATGTGCCGCACGTAGAACAGCGCGCCGAAGAAGGCGATGAAGAACATCACCTCGGAGAAAATGAACCAGCTCATGCCCCAGCGGAACGAGCGATCCAGCTGCGGGCTGTACAACCCCGCACGGCTTTCCTTGATCACCGCGCCGAACCAGCCGAACAGCATGTACGCCAGCAACAGCCCGCCGACGAAAAAGATGTACGGGCCGTGGGATTCCGGGCGTGCCGCCTTCAGATCGTTGAACCAGGTGGCCAGGCCGTAAACGGTGATGACCATGCCGAAGGTGGCGATGATCGGCCACTTGCTCTGGGCCGGTACGTAATAGTGCTCATGAGTTGCCATTTATTGTTCTCCTTATCGGGCACGCTTAACCGCCAGTGTTTGCAGCCACCGGAGGGTGTCGGGCGGTGATATCGAACAGCGTGTAGGACAGCGTCAGGTGCTTCACGTCCTTGGGCATGTCGCGGTCAACGATGAAGCGCACCGGCATCTCGATCTGCTGACCGGGCTGCAGCACCTGCTGGGTAAAGCAAAAGCATTCGGTCTTGTGGAAATACGCCGCCGCTTCGCTCGGGGCGATGCTCGGCACGGCCTGGGCGCTCATCGGTTTGTCGGTGGGATTGCGGGCGATGAAGATCATCTCGTTCACCCCACCCGGATGGGCGACCAGCTCTTCGCCTTTGGGGTAGAACTCCCAGGGCATGTCGGCGTTGTTCATCGACAGGAACTGCACCCGCACCTGTCGCGAGTTATCCACAACCTGCTCGCCCTCGTACTGCCCGGCAGTCTTGCCGTTGATGCCGAACGCCTTGCACATCACGTCGTAGATCGGCACCAAAGCAAAACCGAAAACAAACATCGCCACCACCACGCCCAGCAGTCGGGTCACCAGTTTCTTCAGCGAAATCGAGTCAGCCATGGCGGCGGCCCTCAAGGGCTACAGGGTTCATTTCACTTCCGGCGGCGTGGTGAAGGTGTGATACGGCGCCGGCGACGGCACGCTCCACTCCAGACCTTCGGCCCCATCCCACGGTTTGGCCGGTGCCGGCTCTCCGCCACGAATGGTCTTGATCACGATGAACAGGAAGAAGATCTGCGTGGCGCCGAACATGAACGCGCCGATCGACGAGACCATGTTGAAGTCGGCGAACTGCAGGTTGTAGTCCGGAATCCGCCGTGGCATCCCCGCCAGTCCCACGAAGTGCATCGGGAAGAAGGTCAGGTTCATGCCGACGAAGGACAGCCAGAAATGCAGCTTGCCCAGGGTTTCGTCGTACATGTGGCCGGTCCATTTCGGCAGCCAGTAGTAGGCCGAGGCGAAGATCCCGAAGATCGCCCCCGGTACCAGCACGTAGTGGAAGTGCGCCACCACGAAGTAGGTGTCCTGGTACTGGAAGTCCGCCGGGGCGATGGCCAGCATCAGCCCGGAGAAACCGCCGATGGAGAACAGGATCACGAACGCCACGGCAAACAGCATCGGCGTTTCGAAGGTCAGCGAGCCTTGCCACATGGTGCTGGCCCAGTTGAACACCTTCACCCCGGTCGGCACCGCAATGAGCATCGTCGCGTACATGAAGAACAACTCGCCCACCAGCGGAATGCCCACCACGAACATGTGGTGCGCCCAGACGATGAACGACAGGAACGCGATGCTCGCCGTGGCGTAGACCATCGAGGTGTAGCCGAACAGCGGTTTGCGCGAGAAGGTCGGGATGATCTGGCTGACGGCACCGAAGGCCGGCAGGATCATGATGTACACCTCGGGGTGGCCGAAGAACCAGAACACGTGCTGGAACAGCACCGGGTCACCGCCACCGGCGGCACTGAAGAAACTGGTGCCGAAGTGGATGTCCATCAGCATCATCGTCACGCACCCGGCCAGCACCGGCATCACCGCGATCAGCAGGAACGCGGTGATCAGCCAGGTCCAGACGAACAACGGCATTTTCATCAACGTCATGCCGGGGGCGCGCAGGTTGAGGATGGTGGCGATCACGTTGATCGCGCCCATGATCGAGCTGATCCCCATCAAGTGGATGGCGAAGATGAAGTAGGTCACGCTTTCCGGTGCGTAGGTGGTGGATAGCGGCGCGTAGAAGGTCCAGCCGAAGTTCGGCCCGCCACCGGGGGTGAACAGGGTCGACACCAGCAACAGGAACGCCGCCGGCAGCAGCCAGAAGCTGAAGTTGTTCATCCGTGGCAGAGCCATGTCCGGCGCGCCGATCATCAACGGGATCATCCAGTTGGCGAGGCCGACGAACGCCGGCATCACCGCACCGAACACCATCACCAGACCGTGCATGGTGGTCATCTGGTTGAAGAACGCCGGTTCGACGATCTGCAGGCCGGGCTGGAACAGCTCGGCACGGATCACCATGGCGAACGAGCCGCCGAGCAGGAACATGCAGAACGCGAACCACAGGTACAGCGTGCCGATGTCCTTGTGGTTGGTGGTCAGCACCCAGCGCATCAGGCCTTTGGCGGGGCCGTGGGCGTGGTCGGCATGACCGTGGTCATCGATGACAGCGCTCATGGCCGGTCTCCTTCAAGTGAGTGGACTTGGCAGGCCGGGGCAAGGCGCCCCGGCCGGTTCACGAAGTACGCAATAGACCGGCTCATTTGCTTTCCGCCTGTTTCAGCTCCAGCACTTCTTTTGGCGTGACCATGTCGCCCTTGTTGTTGCCCCAGGCGTTACGTTCGTAGGTCACGACCGCTGCGATATCGACTTCCGAGAGTTGCTTGCCGAACGCCGCCATGGCGGTGCCCGGTTTGCCGAAGTACACGCGGTGCAGGTGATCGGCTTTCGGCCCGGTGGCAATCGGCGAGCCCTTGAGTGCCGGGAACATCGGCGGCAGGCCCTGGCCTTCGGCCTGGTGACAGGCCACGCAGGTGGTGTGGTAGATCTTGTCGCCGCGTTCCTTGAGCTCGTCGAGGGTCCATTCCTTGCTGGTCAGCTCCTTGAGCTGCGCAGCCTCGGCCTTGCGGTCGGCCAGCCATTTTTCGTAGTCGGCCTTTTCCTTGACGTCGACCACGATCGGCATGAAGCCGTGATCCTTGCCGCACAGCTCGGCGCACTGGCCACGGTAGATGCCGGGCTTGTCGATGCGCGTCCAGGCTTCGTTGACGAACCCGGGAATCGCATCGCGCTTGACCGCGAAGGCCGGCACCCACCAGGAGTGGATCACGTCGGCGGAAGTAACGAGGAAGCGCACCTTGGCGCCGATCGGCAGCACCAATGGCTTGTCGACCTCGAGCAGGTAATGCTCGCCCTTGGCTTCCTTGTTGTGGATCTGTTCGGCGGGGGTGGCCAGGTTGCTGAAGAACTCGACGTCCTGGCCCAGGTATTTGTAGTGCCACTTCCACTGGTAGCCGGTGATCTGGATATCGATGTCCGGCTCACTGGTGTCGTACATGCGGATCAGCGTGGCGGTCGCCGGAACGGCCATCGCCACCAGGATCAGCAGCGGGACGACGGTCCAGAGAATTTCGACGGTGGTGCTTTCGTGGAATTTTGCGGCGACCTGCCCGGTAGAACGGCGGTGCACCATCATCGACCAGAACATGGCGCCGAAGACGATGATCCCGATCACCACACAGATCCAGAAAATGGTCATGTGCAGGTCGAATACTGCGTGACTGATTTCAGTCGCTCCAGGCGCCATATTCACAGTCCAGGCGGCGTTGGCCTGGCTGAAAATCGACCACAACAGGAGGCCCATCCAGACGTGTGGATGTCGCATCATTGCGGGTTCCCCTTATCGTTCTTGTTATCCCGCCGGCTTTCGCCTGCGGCAAGGGAGCGGCTGCATCAGACTACGAACTTGAATCGCCGGGCCTTGCTGCGGGTGCAGTCGGGCGTCATCAGCTAACTCCATTCAATGGCGAGTATAGACAGCGGCGGAAAAATGCAATGTGCGGACGTAAATCGAATGAAACAGCTGGCACTTGCGTTCCAGGGCACGAATGGAGAAGGATGCAGACGAGTGGTGGCAAACCGATATAACGCAGGTGTATCAAGGATGAAATAATTATGACAAATGCGTCTTAGCATTTTTCGTAAGCCAGCTAAGTTATGTCTTCCCTATTTCATTGCCTTGTTCCCTGGAGTTTTCATGAACACCGCCGCATTGCGCGAGCAGATCCACATAGCCCGACAACACGAGATCGAAACCGGAAAGCTGACCCGTCAGCTCGAAAATCAACTGCAACACCTGCATCCGGCGATCCAGTTGCCGGAAACCGACGCCAACGGCGTGCTGACGCGTTTTGTCGCCGCCTACATCGATGAAGTGCCAGACCTGCTGGATGCAGCCAATGAAGTCGCCAGGGAAGCGGGAATCGAGTCACAGATCAAACCGGTGCTGAAAATCGCCGAACAGTACTTTCTCCAGCCGCCGGTCGGCCTGGACAGTCTGCTGGACGAGGCCTATCTGGCCCACCGTTTTGTCGAAGAGGTCAACGACCTGTACATCAAGCATTTCGGCCAGCCACTGATCCCCCTGGACATGACGGTCGCCAATCTGATTGCTCACCAGTTGCTCGGTGAGGAATTTGCCAATCAACTTGATGAAGTGGTCCACCACGCAGTGGACAGCATGCTCGACGACGACAGCTTTGCGCTGGAGTCGGTGGAAGCCTACCGCGAGAAACTCAGCAGCCCGGACACCGGTGCGGCGTGGAAACGCTGGCCGTGCATGAGCCGCCGTCTGGGCGTGGGTCTGGAGCTGGATCAGCCTGCGGCTTGATCTCGGCGCAAACGATTGGGGGAACAGATTGCTCTGTTCCCCCAGGTTTTTTCAGCCTGCCGCACCGATGCCGGTGGTGGTGCGGATTCTCCCCTCAAGCCTGCGTTTCAGTCCGCGCGACTCGATCAACAGCTTCGAACCCTTGGCCGCATTGGCCCGGCCCCACTCCTCCAGCAATTCCAGACAGGAATGGTCGATGTAGCTCAGGTTGTTGAGCGGCACATGTACCGTCGTGCCCGGCGGAATGCTGCCCAGCACCTGCGTCAGCGCCGGTACCTTGAGGAATGTCGCCGCGCCCACCAGGCGCAATTCCATTTCCCCGTCCTGCGGCAGATCGATCAGGCTGATCTTCAGTCGCGAAGCCTTGAACGCCAGTTTCACCAGGGTCAGACCGAAACCGATCAGCACGCCGGTCAACAGGTCAGTGAAAATGATCGCCAGCGCTGTCGCCGCGTAGGTGAACATCGGCATCCGGCCATAACGCCCCAGACCACGAAACGCCTTGAGATCTACCAGTTTGAAACCGGTGTAGACCAACACCCCGGCCAGACTCGCCACCGGAATGCTTTGCAGCAGACTCGACAGCAACAGCACGAAGGCCAGCAGCCACAGACCATGGAAAATCGTCGAGTAGCGCGTGGTCGCGCCGGCCTGGACGTTGGCCGAACTGCGTACGATCACCCCGGTCATCGGCAACGCGCCGACCAGCCCGCAGAGCATGTTGCCGACTCCTTGCGCCGACAGTTCACGGTCGAAGTCCGAACGCGGGCCGCTGTGCATGCGATCCACCGCCGCGGCGGACAGCAGGGTTTCGGCGCTGGCGATGAAGGCCACGGCGAACGCGGCGATCAGCAGCGTCGGGTCGGCCAGGCTCAGCAGATCCGTCGGCTTCAGCCAGTCGATGGCTTCGGCCAGATTCGCCGGTACTTCAACCCGTTTGACCTGCAATGCCAGCAGCAGACTGGCGCCGGTTGCCAGCCCGACACCGAGCAGCGCACCGGGAATGAAACGCAGCGAGTGCGGACGGAATTTCTCCCACAGCCACATCACGGCGATGGTCGACAGCCCGAGCAACCCGGCCTGCCAGCCAAAGGACGGCAAGGCCTGCGCCACTGCGCCGGGGAACGCCGTCAGGTTGTCCAGCCCGGAGGGTTTCGGCGCGGCATCCAGCATCACGTGCACTTGCGAGAGCACGATCAGCACGCCGATCCCCGCGAGCATGCCGTAGACCACCGCTGGCGCCGTGACCCGGAACCAGCAACCGAGCTTCAGACGCCCGGCCAGCAGTTGCAGAAAGCCCGCCAGCAGCAAAATCGGCCCGAGCATCTCGATCCCGTGCTGGCGCACCAGTTCGAACACCAGCACCGCCAGCCCCGCCGCCGGCCCGCTGACCTGCAGCGGCGACCCCGCCAGCCAACCCACCACCAGTCCACCGATAATCCCGGTAATCAGGCCTTTGGCCGGCGGCAACCCTGAAGCAATCGCAATGCCCATGCACAGTGGCAGGGCGACCAGAAACACAACCACCGAAGCCAGCAGCTCCCGTGGCAACACCGCTTTCAATTGAGCCGCACGCATGATGACTCTCCCGAAGTTTTCTTCAGGCGTGGCGAAGCCGGGTCGCTTGAACAGCGACCGGCGTCAGACCACACGGATTTTTAGGAGGATTCAGAAGCGCGCTTTGGGCGTCGCCACCGGAATCGGATGGCTGCCGTCGAGCGGCAGGAAGCGTCCCTGATCCGCGTCGTAAGCTTTGATTTCGCTGGTTTCGATGTTGTAGACCCAGCCATGGATGAACAGATGACCGTTCGCCATGCGCGAGGCTACCGAAGGATGGGTACGCAAGTGCTGCAGTTGGGCGATGACGTTTTCCTCGGTGAGGATCGGCATGCTTTCTTTTTCGTCGGTGCAGTTGCAGTTGTCATGCACCATGGTTTTCGCGACTTCGGCGTGGCGCAGCCAGGCTTTGACCGTCGGCATCTTTTCCAGGCTGCCCGGATTGAGCACTGCGCGCATGGCGCCGCAGTCGGAATGGCCGCAAATGATGATGTGTTGCACGCCAAGCGCCAGTACCGCGTATTCGATGGCGGTGGAAACGCCGCCGTTCATCTGGCCGTAGGGGGGAACCACGTTGCCGACGTTACGGGTCACGAACAGATCGCCTGGGGAGCTCTGGGTGATCAGTTCGGGAACGATGCGCGAGTCGGCGCAGGTGATGAACATCGCCCGTGGCGACTGGGCCGTGGCGAGTTTCTTGAAGAGTTCTTCCTGCTGCGGGAAGACCTCATGATGAAAATGCAAAAAGCCGTCAACGATATGTCGCAGTGCTGCATCGGCGGAAACCGCCCCGGGGACGGCTTGCGCCGACGCAGCCAACGGCTGTTTATCCTTGTCACTCATGATTCATCCTCTTTGACGGATTCGGGGAGTCATTCCCGTGTATTCCGGTATGAAGCCAGTGGCTGTTTCAAACATCCGGGCCGTCCTGACCCGTCAGTCACTCGATGAACAAGGTAACTGCCGAAACTTAACTCAAACTGAATCAAAGGCTCTAGAACGTGTGTTCCAGGTCACAAAAAACGTGACTGGGGTGAACCTGGTCAGTGATTTCCTCTTTAAATCAGTGCCATCTGGCGACCCGGCGGGCAAAAGGCTGTGCAGTCGAGATTGAAACCTTCGCGGTGATTGAGTCCCAGGCGTTTCAACGCCTTGGCGAATCGCTGGGCGAGCAGGTCGGCGAACGGCCCTTCACCGCGCATGCGTGCGCCAAAACGGCTGTCGTACAGCTCGCCACCACGGCTCTGGCGGATCAGGCTCAACACGTGGGCGGCGCGCTGCGGGTAATGCGCCCCGAGCCATTCCTCGAACAGCGGCGCCACTTCCAGCGGCAGGCGCAGCATCATGTAGGCCGCGCTCTGGGCACCGGCGGCGTGGGCTTCGGTCAGCAAGCTTTCGATTTCGCTGTCGTTGATCATCGGAATCATCGGCGAACACAGCACGCCGACCGGAATCCCCGCCTCGCGCATCACCCGGATCGCCCGCAACCGGGCCTTGGGCGCGGCGGCCCGGGGTTCGAGGATGCGTTTGAGCTCATCGTCCAGGGTGGTCAGGCTGATCATCACCGCCACCAGCCGTTGCTGCGCCAGTTCGGTGAGCAGGTCGAGGTCGCGCAGGATCAGCGAGCCCTTGGTGACGATGGTCACCGGGTGTCGATAACGCAGCAGCACTTCGAGGGTCTGGCGGGTGATTTTGTGTTCACGTTCGATCGGTTGATACGGGTCGGTGTTTGAGCCGAGATTGATCGGTGCACATTGATAGCCTTTCTTGCCAAGCTGTTCCTCCAGCACTTGGGCGGCATTGGTCTTGGCGATCAGCTTCGTTTCGAAATCCAGCCCCGGCGACATGTCCCAATAGGCGTGGCTCGGTCGTGCATAGCAATAGATGCAGCCATGCTCGCATCCGCGATAGGGATTGATCGAGCGGTCGAAGGGCAGGTCCGGCGAGGTGTTGCGGGTGATGATGGTTTTCGCCGTCTCGAAACTGACTTCGGTGCCCTGGGTCAGGGGCACTTCCTGAAACCAGCCGTCGTCCTCGGCCACCGAGCGACTCGGCGCGAAGCGGTTATGCGGATTGGTGGCGGTGCCGCGGCCGCGCGGGGGCAAGGGGCTGGTCATCACGGGTGTCCTTTGTCTGTATATGCATACAGTATCTGCAAGGTTGCGGATGATCCACTACCGTTCGGCCGTCCATCAATAAAATGCGCGGTTAGTTATAAGTTTGTTTAGATGTTAAGTTGTAGTGGTGCAAATTAAAGAAACATAAGTCGGCTGTTCGTTTGCTATTCAAGTTCGTAGTATTCATCTCGCTTCACAGCACTTGAATATATAAAAGACAAAAGGAATTGATGATGTCGTTTTTTAATTCGCGCGGTATTTTTCTGCAACTGATGCAGCCCGGCCCGTCGGAACCCAATACACTGGTTTCCATGCAACTTGCACGTAAGGAAATGGGCTGGGATGCCGAGGCCGGCGAGCAGACTGAAAGGCTGGTTGACCCGATTTTTGTAACCGCAACCTCCAGGGATGGTGGCCATACCTTCAGCATTGGCCGTCTGGAGCACGATGTGGATCGTGACGGTGAAATCGGTGAGCAGGATCGGGCCAAACTGGTTGCCCTGGCCAAAGCCTATGCCAGTATTACCAATCCGTAACAACTATTAATGAATAACCCCTGCATGACTGATCATGCAGGGGTTAATGCGTTTAGTTGTGACTTGTTACTTGTCCAAGGTCACCGGCTGATGTTGTAGTCATATCGTCGGTACGTAACCTGGCAACATCTTTCGCAGTGACGGCGGAGCCCTTGTTACCCCAACTTCCACGAATAAAGCTCACCACATCCGCCACTTCCCGATCCGACAGACGCCAGGCGAAACCCGGCATGGTGAAGGTGGACGGTGCCGTGTGCGTCGCGGGCAATGTGCCGCCCTTAAGCACGATGTGGATGAGCGACGTCGGATCTTCCGATTGCAGCACCGGATTACCCGCCAACGCCGGGAACACCCGGGTGTAGCCATGGCCGTCGGTGCGGTGGCAGGCCGCGCAGTTGTCGATGTACACCGAGGCACCGCGCTGGCTGTCGTCACCGTTCCACAAGGCCTTGGCAGCTTTCTCGTCGTACTGATGCGGCTGGTCGGCAGGATCGTTGGCCGGCAGCGATTTCAGGTAACGGGCAATCGCGGTCAGGTCGGCATCGGTCATGTACTGCATGCTGTGGGTGACCACGTCGCTCATGCCGCCGAACACCGCGCTGCGGTCACTGCGGCCGGTCTTGAGGAACTGCACCAGTTGCTCTTCGCTCCAGCTGCCGAGGCCGTCCTTGTGGTCGCCGCGCAGGCTCTTGGCGATCCAGCCTTCCAGCGGTGCACTGCCCGACAGAAAACTGCTGCCTTCGGCCGCACTCAGGGATTTTTCCTGCATGGTCAGGGCCCGTGGTGTATGGCAGGCGCCGCAATGTCCGAGGCCTTCCACCAGATACGCCCCTCGGCTGACGACGGCATCGTCCGACGCGGGTTTGTAGTCCTCGACCTTCGGCGCGAACAGCCAGCGCCAACCCATCAGCGGCCAGCGCATGCTCAACGGCCATGGGATGTCGCTGGCCTTGTTTTCCTGTGCCACCGGTTCAACGCCGTGCATGAAGTAGGCATACAGTGCCTGCATGTCATCCTGACTGACGCGGGCGTAGGACGGGTATGGCATCGCCGGGTACAAGGTACTACCGTTTTTGGCGACACCATGACGCACGGCCTGGTCGAACTCCTCGAAGCTGTAGCCTCCCAGCCCGGTGTTGTCCGGGGTGATGTTGGTCGAATAGATCGTGCCGATCGGGGTCTCCATCGGCAGGCCGCCGGCGAACGGCTTGCCGTCCTTGGCCGTGTGGCAAGCCACACAGTCCCCGGCGCGGGCGAGGTATTCGCCTTTTTTGATCAAGGATTGATCAACTTCGGCACTGTGAGCGGCAACGCTGCCAAGCAGCGCCAGGGTCGCGATAACGAAAGTCTTCATGGTCATCGCTCCTTAAGCCTGAACCAGCGGGCCGGGGTTTTTCAGGTATTGCTCGCGGATCGCTTTCGCCGACCAGTAGGTCAGTGCAGCAACCAGCCCGGTCGGGTTGTAACCCAGCCCCTGCGGGAATGCCGACGCACCCGGAACGAACACGTTATGCACATCCCAGCTCTGCAGGTAGCGATTCAGCGCGCTGGTCTTCGGATCAGTACCCATGATCGCGCCACCGTTGAGGTGGGTGGTCTGGTAGGACGCCGTGTTGAAGTGTTCGCCGACTTTCTTGCCAAGCACGGCAATGGCTTTCGGGCCCATGGCTTGCGCGACCTTGCCCATTTTCTCGACCATGAAGCGGTTCATCTTGATGTCGTTTTCCTGCCAGTCGAACGTCATCCGCAGCAGCGGCAGGCCGTAGGCATCGCGGTACACCGGGTCCAGATCGAGGTAGTTGCCACGGTAGGACTGATGCGCACCGTGGGCGTCCATCGACACCTGGTGGGTGTAGTAATCGGCGGTCGCGCGTTTCCACGCACTGCCCCAGGCCGGTGTGCCCGGCGGGTTGGAGGTGCCGGCAATCGGTCGGCTGCCGGCCTGGTTGACCCACATCGGCGAGCCGCCGACGAAGCCGTGCGGCCCGTGATCGAAGTTGTCGGCGTTGAAGTCGTCCAGCGCCACACCGTTGCCGCCGGCGCCGATGAAGTTGTTGGTGTGGGTGTCCTTGTCGAAGAACGCCTTGATGGTCGCCATGTTCTGGTAGGCGAAGTTACGCCCGACCACACCTTCACCGCTGATCGGGTCATACGGCTTGCCGATGCCGGAGAGCAGCATCAGGCGCACGTTGTGCAACTGGAACGCACCGAGAATCACCAGATCCGCCGGTTGTTCGATCTCGCGGCCCTGGCCGTCGATGTAGGTGACGCCGGTGGCTTTGGTTTTCGTACTGTCGAGGTTGACCCGCAGGACGTGGGCGTTGGGCCGCAGTTCGAAATTCGGCAGCGGTTTCAGCGCCGGCAGAATGTTCACGTTCGGCGAGGCCTTGGAATACATGTAGCAAACGTAGCCGCTGCAGAAACCACAGAAGTTGCACGGGCCCATTTGTGCGCCGTAAGGGTTGGTGTACGGCCCTGACGTATTTGCGGAAGGCAGGTTGTAGGGTTTGTAACCGACCTCTGTGGCCGCTTTGCCGAACAGCTGTGCGGAAACCGTGTTCTTCTGCGCTTCCAGCGGGAACGGGTTCGAGCGATCCGGCGCGTACGGGTTGCCGCCCTTGCCCTGACCGACCAGTTGACCCTTCACGGTCCAGGCCTGGCCGGAGGTGCCGAAGACTTTTTCGGCGAAATCGAAGAACGGTTCCAGTTCTTCATAGCTGACGCCGAAGTCCTGGATGGTCATGTCCTTGGGGATGAAGCTTTTGCCGTAGCGCTCTTCGTAGTGGCTGCGCATGCGCAACTCGATCGGGTCGACACGAAAGTGCACGCCCGACCAGTGCAGGCCGGCGCCGCCCACGCCGTTGCCCGGCAGGAACGCGCCCAACTGGCGGTTCGGCAGAGCAATATCGTTGACGCTGTGACGAATGGTGACGGTCTCTTTGGAGATGTCCTGGAAGAGTTTTTTCCGCACGCTGTAGGTGAGTTCGTCGATCACCTGGGGGTAGTTGCCGTCAGGGTAGGTGTCCTGCATCGGCCCGCGCTCCAGCGCCAGCACGTTGAGGCCAGCCTCGGTCAGTTCCTTGGCCATGATTGCGCCTGTCCAGCCGAAACCGACGATCACCGCGTCGACCTTCTTCATTACCGTTGCCATGCTCACGCCCTCTCGCCGCGAATCGAAACTGCCGGGAAGGGGTATTGCTCGTTGCGTTCCACCCAATCCATGAAATCGGCGCGGGCGCCGGGGAAGCCGATCATGGTCCAGCCGACCATGCCTTTATTGCCACCGTGGATCGGGTCGCAGAAGAACCCTTCCTTGGTGTTTTGCAGCAGCAGGCTGAAGAAAATCTTCGCCGGAACACTGTCGAATTGCGGTTTTCCGGCTTCAAGCTGCTTGAGCAGATCGTCTCGGGTAGCGCTGTCTTGCTCGGCAAATGTTTTACCGTTGAGGGATTTTGTCCACTGATCCGTGGCGGCGATGCCGAGGCGATAGATTTCTTTTGGCACCAGTTTGCTCTGCCAGCCCATCTCGGGTGCAGCGTCAGCGTTGAACGGGCCTTGCATGTACCACAGGGCTCCAGAGGCGTACGGCGTATTCATCTGACGGTCGATGTATTCCGGCACACCAGCTTCCAGAGCGCCGGGGCCCTGGGCATCGTTGGGGATCAACTGCGCGACGGCGGCATTGATGAATGCCCACTCTTCGGCGGTGAAGTAGCTCGGCTGGTAGGCGCTGGTATCTGCGGCAATCGCTTTGGCAGGGGCCGGGGCTGGCGAGCTTTCGGGAGCCGCTTGCAGCACGCTGCTGCCCAGGCCGGTGCCGGCGAGGGTGACCACCGGGATCAGGGTCAGGGATTTGCGCAAGAACTCACGCCGCGGGTTGTCTCGATCTTGATCAGACATGGGGTGCACCTCATCTGGCATTGATGGTTATCAGCCGTTTCTGGGGACGGCTTTGGAGTGGTCGGTTGCGACGTGGCGAGAAATGACCCGGAAAAGGGGGACGCGTCTGCAACATGATGTGACAAATGGTAGCAGCCTAACCAACCGGATGAATCGATTCAGCCGAAAAAAAGCCCAGGATTGCGACGAAGGAACTCTCCGGCTTCACGTTTCTTTGACAATCGCCTCACAGGGATTTGACTGGACAACCCGCAAGCTGCCGCCCTCACTGACGAATCCCATACGGTCACCGCACAGCATGTCCTTGAAGCGTTTTTCCTCTGCGATCTGTTTCTCGCTGTTTGCCCTGCTTGGCTCGATCTCGGCCCACGCCGCAGACGCGCCGGTTTCTCGCCCTCCGGAGTGGGCCCAACCGGTCGAAATGAAATACAACTTCTTCCAGATGTCGCCCACGCTCTATCGCAGTGCGCTGCCTGACGCCGGTGCCGTGCCGTTGCTGCAAAACCTGAAAGTGGCCACGGTCATCAACTTCCTGCCGGAAGCGGACTCGAGCTGGCTGAAAACCCCGGGCATCAACCAGGTGCAATTGCCGTATCGCACCAATCATGTCGATGACGCCGATGTCCTCAAGACCCTGCGTGCGATCCAGACCGCCGAAGCCAACGGCCCGGTGTTGATGCATTGCAAGCACGGCTCCGACCGCACCGGCCTGATGGCCGCGATGTACCGCATCGTGGTGCAGGGCTGGAGCAAGGAAGACGCCCTGAACGAAATGACCCAGGGCGGTTTCGGTGAAAGCGGCCACTTCAAGGACGGCGTGCGCTACGTGATGCAGGCCGACGTCGACAAGCTGCGTACCGCGCTGGCCAATGGCGATTGCAGCACCAGTGCGTTCGCTACCTGCTCGATGAAGAGCTGGTTCCAGACGGTCAATCTGAAGTAACCCGCCGGTTGATCGGCCGGTCGGGGCGCAGCTCTTCGCTGACCGACCGGCCAACGAACGCCTCCACCGCTTCCAGCAACGGGCGCCCGGCTCCGGGTGCAAAGAACGTTTCCCGGAACGCCCGGCCGGTCTGCGCGTTGAACACCCAGTCACGACTGAAGCGCTTGAACGCTTCCTGAGCCAGCACCCCCGACCAGACATAGGCGTAAACCGAGGCGTCGTACTGGGTCACCAAGTAATCGAAACCATTGGCGAACCGGTGACTGTCGGGCAGTTGCAGGTGAGCCATTGTGCGCTGCACGTCGGCGCAAACCTCTTCGATAGATCGCCCGTCGCCGTGGGTGGCGTGCAGTTCGAAATCGATGATCGCTCCCATCAGTATCAAGGCCTGTTGCCGACTGGAGTGGGCCTCGGTGGCCGAGAGTGCCGCATCGACCCGTGCAGCGCTCAAGCGCTCGCCAGTCTGGAAATGCGCACCGAGCCACAGCACGAACTCCCGCGACTGACACCACTGCTCGAACAATTGCCCGGAAAACTCCGCCGCCTCATGCCCCAACTGCTGGATGCCGGACAGGGTGTGATGGGGCGAGCGCGTCAATACGTGCTGAAGGCAGTGGCCGAATTCATGAAAAAGTACCCGCAACTCACTGAGTTCGAGGCGGCAAGGATGGCCGTCGGTGGCTGGTGTGAAATTGCTGTACAGCACGGCAATGGGTAGAGCCGGTCGGCCTTCGGCATTGATCCGACGATTGCGCAGTGTGGATGTTCCGGCGAAATCAGCAGCGTTATCGCGATGAAACGGGTCGAGGTAGATGTAACCGATGACCTGCTCATGCTCGCTGATTTCCAGCAGCCGCACATCGTCATGCCAGTGTTTCCCACCGACCTGTTCGACGATACGGATCCCGAACATGCGTTCGCAGAACAGACAGAGCCGGCGCAGGGTGCCATCGAACGCGAAGTAGTCGCGCAGGTTATCCAGGGCTCCGGGGAACTGTTGCTGCCGCCATTGCTCGGCGAGAAATTCTTCATCCCATGGTTGGACCCGGTCGATTCCCTGTTGCCGGGCGAAGGCAGCCAGTTGTTTTGCGTCCTGCTCCAGGATAGAGGTCAATTGCGCAACCTGGCACTCGAGAAAATCCCTGACCCACGCTGTCGTTCCGGCCCTGCTTTTTGCCAGACTGAGTTGCGCGGCGTTTTCGTGGCCAAGCAAGCGGGCTTTCTGTTGGCGCAAGGCAAGCAGCTTCGTCAGCACCGGACCGTTGTCGAAGCGCCCGGCCAGTGGCCCCTGATCGGAAGCGCGGGTCGCGTACGCCACGCAGCATTCCTCGCGCAACGTACGATTTTCGGCGTATTTGAGGATGTGCTGGCAGGTGTTCTGGTCCAGGCGAATCAGCCAGCCATCATGCCCGGCCACGCGTGCGGCGCGCGCCAGGCGATCTATCATCGACGGGGACAGACCCGCAAGCTGTGCAATATCGTCGACCCGTTTGCTCCAGGTCTCGGTCCAGTGTTCGAGGTGGGTCAAGAACCTGGATTCAAGTCCGCCGATCTCAAGGTTCAACCGGGCCAGTTCCTGTTGTTGTGCGGTGGGAAGCTCGATGCCCGACTGCCTGAATTTGTGCAGTATCCGCGCCAGCACGGTCTTGCGTGATTCATCGAAACTGGCCGCAATCGAGCTCTGCGACAATCGCTGATACGTTTCGTACAACGGGCGATTGCGGCTTTTTTCGGAGCGGTACTGGTTGATCGAGAGCTGAGCCTTGGCGCTTTCCACGAGCCAGTCGGCATCCTCGGATCTGACCATGGACAGTGTTTCGAGAATTGACCGGAATTCACCGATGCGGGCATCGGCTTCGTCGATGCTCAGTACCAGATCGTCCCAGCCGGGATGCTCCAGCTGAGTGGCGAGCACTTGCGCAATGATTCGTCGGTGGTCGTCGATGATGCTGTTGATCGCCGGCAGCAAATGCTCGGCGCGAATCGCCGGCCAGGGCGGCAGGGTCCAGTGTTGCAGGAGGGGATTGGAGTCAGGCATGGCAACTTCCTTCGAGGCATGGCGGAAACGGCCAGCCTACGAAGCAAGTGCAGGGGACAGGTGTTAAGCCAATACCACCTTCCACCGGAAATCGGTGGAAGGTGGTGCCGGATCAGTGTTGCTCGTCGGGCTTTTTCTTCAGCTTCGGGTTCGGGAAGAACTGCACCGCCTGAACCGTCTTGTCCGGAACAGGCTTGAGCGCGCTGGTGTTGACGCGCGTGCCCAGTTCCTTCGGGACCGACAGCCCTTGAGCATTGAGCGTATCGCTGTAGCCGCACGCCACGCATTCGCGGTGCGGAACATCGTCCTCGCTCCACATCATCAGCTTGTCCGGCTCGCTGCACGCCGGGCAGACCGCCCCGGCGATAAAGCGTTTTTTCGTTTTCACAGGTGCCTCACTCATGCTGCTGCGTCCTCACTCAGGCCGCTGTGGCGCAAGAGTGCGTCAATCGATGGCTCACGACCACGGAAGTCGACGAACAGCACCATCGGCTCCTGCGAGCCGCCACGGGCCAGGATCGCTTCGCGGAAGGCGCGACCGGTGTCGGCATTGAGTACGCCATCTTCTTCGAACTTGGAGAAGGCATCCGCCGACAGCACCTCCGCCCACTTGTAGCTGTAGTAACCCGCCGCGTAACCGCCGGCGAAGATGTGCGCGAAGCTGTTCGGGAAACGGTTGTAGGCCGGAGGACGCATCACCGAGACTTCATCCCGAACGCCTTCCAGAACCTGCGCGACACTGCGGCCGTCACCGTGAGTGGCGTGCAGTTCGAAGTCGAACAGCGAGAATTCCAGCTGACGGACCATCATCAGGCCGGACTGGAAGTTCTTCGCCGCTAGCATTTTTTCCAGCAGATCCTGCGGCAGCGGCTCGCCGGTTTCGTAGTGGCCGGAAATCAGCGCCAGGCCTTCCGGCTCCCAGCACCAGTTTTCCATGAACTGGCTCGGCAGCTCGACCGCGTCCCACGCTACGCCGTTGATGCCGGATACGCCGGCATGTTCAACGCGGGTCAGCAGGTGATGCAGGCCATGACCGAATTCGTGGAACAGGGTGGTCACTTCATCGTGGGTCAACAGCGCAGGCTTGCCGCTGTCGGCCGGGGTGAAGTTGCACACCAGGTTGGCCACCGGGCTTTGCAGCACGCCGTCGCGGGTGCGGCGACGGTCGCGGGCGCCGTCCATCCAGGCACCGCCGCGCTTGTTGGCGCGGGCGTACAGGTCGAAGAAGAAGCGGCCGACGTGCTGGCCGTTTTCCTTGATCTCGAACAGGCGTACGTCCGGATGCCAGGTATCGAAGCCTTTCAGTTCGGCGATTTCGATGCCGTACAGACGCTGAACGATGGCGAACAGGCCGCCCAGCACTTTGTCGATCGGGAAGTAGGCGCGCAGGGTTTCCTGGGCGACGCTGTAGCGTTGTTCACGGAGTTTTTCCCCGTAGAAACCGCTGTCCCAGCTTTGCAGATCGGCGCAGCCCTGTTCGGCGGCGTACGCCTTGAGCTGTTGCAGGTCCTGGGCGGCAAACGGTTTGCTGCGCTTGGCCAGATCACGCAGGAAACTCAGCACCTGATCGCTGGACTCGGCCATTTTGGTCGCCAGGCTCAGCTCGGAGAAGCTGGAGAAGCCCAGCAGCTTGGCCAGCTCCTGACGCAGGTCGAGGATTTCGCCCATCACCGGGCCGTTGTCGTTCTGGCCGGCGTTCGGGCCTTGATCCGACGCACGGGTGCAGTAGGCGGCGTAGACTTCTTCACGCAGCGCACGGTCCTGGGCGTAGGTCATCACCGCATAGTAGCTCGGGAATTCCAGAGTGATCAGCCAGCCGTCGAGGCCTTTGGCCTGTGCGGCGGCAGCCATTTGCGCCTTGGCCGAATCGGTCAGGCCGGCGAGGGCGGCTTCGTCGGTCAGGTGCTTGGTCCACGCCTGAGTGGCGTCGAGCAATTGGTTGGAGAAGCGGCTGCCCAGCTCGGACAGCTTGCTCTGCACTTCGGCGTAGCGCTTCTGCTCGGCTTCCGGCAGGTCGATACCCGACAGGCGGAAGTCACGCAGGGCGTGTTCCAGAATGGTTTTCTGCGCCACGTCGAAACCGGCGGCTTCCGGGCTGTTGGCCAGGGCTTCATAGGCCTGGAACAGCTCGCGGTTCTGGCCCATCTCGGTGGAGTAGGCGCTCAAGGCCGGCAGGCACGACTCGTAGGCTTCGCGCAGTTCGGCGCTGTTGCACACGGCATTGAGGTGGCTGACCGGGCTCCAGGCAGCGCCCAGGCGATCATTGAGTTCGTCCATCGCCAGCACCAGCCCGGCCCACGTCGGGTTCTGGCCCTGGGTCTTGAGGATCTCGGCGATGGCGGCGCGGTTGTCGGCCAGGATGGTGTCGATGGCCGGCTGCACGTGTTCGGCACGGATCGCGGAGAACGGCGGCAGGTCGTAGGACTGCAGAAGAGGGTTGTTCACGCTCACGGTTGCACCTTGGCTGGAAGAAACATGCGCCCATCTTAATTACAATCGACACCCACCGCAGCTATCGGCGACAGAGAGAGAACTAATCGTGTCCCTTCGCAAGTACCAGAATCACACCCCACGCTTGAGCCAAGGCGCTTTTGTCGACGGCTCCGCGGTGGTGATCGGCGACGTCGAAATCGGCGAAGACAGCTCCGTGTGGCCGCTGACGGTGATCCGCGGCGACATGCACCGCATCCGCATCGGTGCGCGCACCAGCGTGCAGGATGGCTGCGTGTTGCACATCACCCACGCCGGCCCGTTCAACCCGGACGGCTTCCCGCTGCTGATCGGTGACGACGTGACCATCGCCCACAAGGTCATGCTGCATGGCTGCACCGTCGGCAGCCGCGTGCTGATCGGCATGGGCAGCATCGTCATGGACGGCGCGGTGGTCGAGGATGACGTGATCATCGGCGCCGGCAGCCTGGTGCCACCGGGCAAGCGCCTGGAAAGCGGTTTCCTGTACGTGGGCAGCCCGGTGAAACAGGTTCGCCCGCTGACCGACAAGGAAAACGCCTTCTTCACCTACAGCGCGGCGAATTACGTGAAGCTCAAGGACCTGCATCTGGCCGAAGGCTACGACCAGCTCTGACTTTTCTCTCTATTGCCCGGGATTTTTCATGCATTACCAGACCGTACTGTTCGACCTCGATGGCACCCTGACCGACCCGCGTGAGGGCATCACCCGTTCCATCCAGTTCGCCTTGGCCAAACTCGGCATTGATGAGCCGGACCTGACCAAACTCGAACACTTCATCGGCCCGCCGCTGTTGCAGGCGTTCATGCAGTTCTATGGTTTCGATGAAGCCAAGGCGTGGGAGGCGGTGAATTTCTATCGCGAGCGCTTCAAGGTCACCGGTCTTTACGAGAACCGGGTGTTCGAGGGCGTCACGCCGTTGCTGGAAGCCCTGAATGGCCAGGGCCGGCAGCTGTACATCGCGACGTCGAAGCCGTGGGTGTTCGCCCGGGAAATCGCCCGGCACTTCGATTTCGCCAAACACTTCAAGGTGATCTACGGCAGCGAACTGGACGGTACCCGCACCAACAAGGTCGAGCTGATTGCCCACCTGATCGCCGAAGAAGGGCTGGATCCGGCTACCACGCTGATGATCGGTGACCGTAAACACGACCTGATCGGCGCCCGCAGCAACGGTCTGGATGCGGCAGCCGTGGGTTATGGCTTCGGTAGTCATGAAGAGCTGAGCGCCGAGGCGCCGGTTTATCATTTTGAAACCCTGGCTGAGTTGCATCAGGCGTTTTTGCAGCGCTGATCGTCAATCGGAGCGAAGGGCGGCCAGCTCACGCAGCGCTGCCTTTCGCTTTTCCGTCGGCAATCCACCCAGTTGTTCAACCCGTGAATAAAACTGCGGCCAATCTCCCTTCACTTGCCTGAACAGGGCAGCAAACGCCGGCACCCACTGGTCATACAGCCCGAACGGCAACAATCGCGCATTGTTCAACGGCGCATTGACCCAGGCGTCATAACGCTTGTCCCCGGCCCACTGGCTGTCGCGCATCTCCCGATAATCCCGGCGAAACCGTTCGAACTCGGCGGCCTTGCGTTCGCGCATCTGCTCGACGGGCATCTGTTGTGTGTACAGCTTTTCGAGCCGGGCGCGGGTATCGAGGATCAGTTGAATGAACTGGTCGCGACGTTTGATCTGGGCATCGTTCTCTGGCGGCAGGCCACGAAACGCCCGCCACTGCCGGGTGCCTTCCTGCTCGACAAACGTGGCGTAGGACTCGTTGAACTCGGTGTCGTCCTTCACATAGAAACGTTGGTGGCCCAGCTCATGGAAGATCAGCGTGGCCAACCGTTCATCGCCCCAGCCCATCATCGAATTGAGGATCGGGTCGTTGAACCAGCCCAGGGTCGAATAGGCCTCGACGCCGCCAATCGACACATCCATGCCTTGCAGGCGCTGAATTGCCGCCTCACCCCGCGCGGCGCTCTGGCTGTAGTAGCCGCGATAGGCCACGCACCCGGCAATCGGGAAGCAGTGGTTCTGTGGGCTCAGGGAAAACTCCGGGGTGGCGAACACGTTCCACACCACGTACGGCCGGTGGATGTCGGCGTACAGGCGATAACTCTGGTTATCCGGCAGGTGCAGGTGTTGGCTGGCGAAATCCCGAGCCTTTTGCGATTGGGCCAGGTGGGTGCGCAGCGTTGCGTCGCGGTTCGGGTCGGCAATCACCTTGGCCACCGGCTCCCGCGCCCGCAGCAATTGCAGCTGACCGCTGGCCAGCTGGCTGTAATAGCTGACGCTGGAACAACCGTTGAGCAACAAAAACAACACACCCGGAAACAAAACCCGCAAAACGCGATCAAGTAACCCAAGGCTTGGAAACGGCCTGATCACAATAAGAACATCCCTGGAAAGTCTGATCGCAAGACTATCCCGCCCATTGGAGCTTCGCCATGCGCATCTTGATACTGACGGGAGGCCTGCTGACGCTGGCCGGTTGTGCCGGATTCGGAATGCCTTCGCCAGACCCCACACAAGCCTGGATCGATCTGGACGCCCGGCAACAGGACACGGCGCTGCAAGCGCTGGAAGTCGACAGGAAGGCCGCCGTCGACAAACGTTACTTCGAGGTACAGCCCGGCAGTCATGAACTGAAGGTGCGCTACCAGTTTCCGGTGGAGGCGAGCAACATCGGTCCGGACGCCGAGCCCCTGTGGCGCGATTGCCAGTTGAGCCTGAAATTCACGGACTTCAACGCCGGCCAGCGCTATCAGCTCCAGGCGGGCTATATCGGATTCCGGCCGTGGGCCAAGCTCTATGACCAGCAGAAAAATGTAGTCGGCCAGGGCAAACCGGCAGGCTGTCAGCGCACCTGATCGGCGTTATGCTGGATGTCCGAATCCACGGACATTCATCATGCGCAAGTCAATGCTGTTGCTGGTTGCCGGTGTGCTCGCCGGTTGTCAGACGCCGATGCCCCCGGTCGACCCCAACATGGCCTGGGTCGAGTTCTCGACGCCGACCCCGGGCGGAAAACTGCTGATGGCCGAACGTCTCGACAAGCAGCGCCTGACTGACGGACGTTTTTTCCAGGTAACGCCCGGCAGCCATGAGTTGCTGGTGCGTTTCGATTTCGAGGCACCCGGTGGAGGAGCTGGCATGTTGAACGACCCTGTGGAGCGCCTGTGCTACCTGACCATCCGCTTCGACCATTTCGAAGCGGGTCAGCGGTACGTGCTGGAGGGTCGCTCCCTGATGTTTACGCCCAGTGCCCGGCTGTATAACGCCAAGCGGGAAATCGTCGCCGAGGATCGCGACACCTATTGCGCCATCTAGCCTGAATCAGCTGTCGTTCTTCTGGTAGATGATGGCCTTGGTGCCGTTCTCGCAAGTGCCGACGATCATGGCGACGTCGTGCTTTTCGGCTTCCTCTTTGGAGACTATCTCCAGCGTGTAGGAAGGCACGGCATTCGCCTGAATCTTGATTTCGATCTCTTTCCTGAGTTCTTCGCAATCTTTGGGTGCCGCAAAGGCCGAAGTTGCCAGCACGCCACAGATAACCGCCAAAGCAAAACGTTTCATGGTTGAAGCTCCTGGGAGCAGTGCGCACGACGATGCGCGAAAGCTGCTGTCATTTATTCGACCACATTTTTGCCTGGCGGGTTCTGATTCTGCTCAAGTCGATCAGCTGACCAGCGACGCATCCAGACTGATCTTCGCATTCAAGACCTTCGACACCGGACACCCTTCCTTGGCCTTGTTGCTCAGTTCTTCGAACTGCGCCTGAGTGGCGCCCGGAATCTTCGCCTTGAGAATCAGCTTCACTGCAGTGATCGCGAAACCGCCGTCAACCTGATCGAGGGTGACTTCGGCCTGGGTATCGATGCTGTCGGCCTTCAGCCCGGCGTCGCCGAGGATCATCGAGAATGCCATGGAGAAACAGCCGGCATGGGCCGCGCCGATCAGTTCTTCCGGGTTGGTGCCCTTGCCGCCCTCGAAGCGGGCCTTGAAGCCGTACGGCGCTTCCCGCAGGACGCCGGTTTCGGTGGAGATTGAGCCGATGCCGGTTTTCAGGTCACCTTCCCAGTGTGCGGATGCCTTCTTCACGATAGCCATGTGTGCCTCCTTCAATTCGGGCGCGAAACGCCGCGCCGTCGTGGTTTTTGCCTGCAAGGCTTCTGAGGATAGACGCCGGAACAAAGTTCAGCCCGGCTGAATCGTTGACTTTTTTAGTAGGAAATTTCGGATCGGCTATTGAAACTCGGGTATATGCCCTTATTGCAGAGAACACGCTTATGAATTGGGCAGGTTTGCGTTCGTCAGGAACAAACCGGCGCCCTCAATCGGAGATGCAGGTTCATGAAGCAACTGTCCGACGTAAAGTTTTCCACCCTCGATCTGGTGCCGGTGCGCGAGAACGGCAGCCCGGCCCAGTCGCTGCACAACTCGCTGGACCTGGCGCAGCATGTCGAGAAGTTCGGCTACACCCGGTTCTGGGTCGCCGAGCACCACAACATGGATGGCATCGCCAGTTCGGCCACTTCAGTGTTGCTGGGCTATCTGGCCGGCGGTACGTCGACCATCCGTGTCGGCTCTGGCGGCGTGATGTTGCCCAACCACGCGCCGCTGGTGATTGCCGAGCAGTTCGGCACCCTTGAAAGCCTGTATCCGGGGCGGATCGACCTAGGCCTGGGCCGTGCGCCCGGCTCCGATCAGATGACCGCCCGCGCCCTGCGCCGTGAGCGCTCCGGCAGCGCCGACGATTTCCCGGAAGACGTGGCCGAACTGGTGCGCTTCCTTGGCCCGCGTACACCGGATCAACGGGTGATCGCGATGCCAGGCACTGGCACCAATGTGCCGATCTGGCTGCTCGGCTCCAGTCTGTTCAGTGCACAACTGGCCGGCGAGCGCGGTTTGCCCTACGCCTTTGCCTCGCATTTCGCACCGCGCTTCATGCACGAGGCGATCCGCGTCTATCGCAATCACTTCAAGCCTTCGGCGGTGCTCGACAAGCCGTACGTGATGCTCGGCGTGCCGCTGGTGGCCGCCGACACCGACGAGCAGGCCGACTACCTGGCGACCTCGGTGTACCAGCGAATTCTCGCGTTGATGCGTGGGCAAAGTCTGGTGCAGCGTCCGCCGGTGAAAACCATGGACGGACTGTGGCTGCCACACGAACGTGAGGCGGTGGGCGATTTCCTCGGTCTGGCGATGGTCGGCAGCCCGCAGAAAATCCGCGCGAAGCTGGAAGTGCTGGTCGAACAGACCCAGGCTGATGAGCTGATTTTTACCTGCGATCTGTACGAACACGCCGATCGCCTGCATTCCTACGAATTGCTGGCACAGGTGATGAAGGGCTGAGGTCTGATAGTTGTGTAAAAGATAGCCGGGTACAAAAAAGCCGACGCATTGCGTCGGCTTTTGCATTTCAGGCGCGATCAACCGCGTTTGTAGACGATTTCCTTGGTGCCGCCCTCGCACTTGCCGACGACCTTGCCGCCCGCTGCTGCACCTTTATCGACGATTTCCAGTGAATAACCGGAGACGTGTTTCGCGTCCAGTTTCGCCGCGATCTCGGCTTTCACTTCTTCGCAAGGCTTGCCGGCAGCAAACGCACCACCCGCAAGGCTCAACAAACCTACTGCCAATATGAACTTCTTCATCGGTCGCACTCCCTGGTCGGATTAAAAGAGGCGGGCATCGAGTTCACTCGATGCGTCCACCCTGTAGCGCTTTGCCATTCCTATGGCATTCGGCCAGCGCGCAAGTTCAGAAGCGTAGCCCAAACTCAGCTGCTGGCAATCCGGAACCCGACTTTCAGGGTCACTTGAAAGTGGGCAGCCTTGCCGTCCTTGATGTGGCCGCGGGTATCGACCACTTCAAACCATTCCAGATGCTTGATGCTCTTGTTGGCCTCGGCCAACGCGTTATTGATGGCGTCTTCGATGCTGCTGGTGGACGAACCGACCAACTCGACTTTCTTGTAGGTGTGATGGTCACTCATGGCGATCTCCTTGACGTGTGGAATTGAGCCTAGCAGCGATTTGCGCTGTTGATTTCGGTCGCCGGGAGAAAGTCGAGTTCAGATTTTCTGCACTTTCCAGAACCGGTGAAGTCCCAAACAACACACGCCACTCATCACCAATGCAGGAGAGCCACCATGGCCAACACCTCGTTACGCAAAGCCTCGTTGCAAAGCATGGAAGCGGAGATCGAGAGTCTGCTCAAGTCGTTGGAAAGCCTGAAAGACGACGCTTCGGACGAGTCGCGCAAGACCCTCAAGGCGCTCAAGGGCAACGCCGAAAGTGCACTGAAACATTCGCGCAGCCTGCTCAGCGATGCCTACGAAGAAGTCAAAGTCAAAACCCGCGAGACCGGGATCGCCACCCGTGACTACGCGCAGGAACATCCGTGGACGACCGCCGGTGTGGCGGTCGGTGCGCTGGGTCTGCTGGCCGCTTACTTGCTGTTCAAGCGCGGCGAGTGATCTGCCTGGCGCAGCTCGTTCCTGAGCCACTGCGCCAATTGCCGGGCGCGCCCGTCGGCGGCGCGCTTGGGTAGCCACAACGCCAGTTGCGCCGGGGTTTCGCAAAAGCCCCATGGCGCGACCAGGCGCCCGGCCTTCAAGTCTTCAGCCACCAATGGCTCCGGCGCAATCGCCACTCCCAAACCGGCGACAGCCGCTTCCAGCAAGTAATACAAATGCTCGAAACCTTGCCCCAGCTTCAACGCCTTGGCGTCGAGGCCGCTTTGCTGCGCCCAGCTCGGCCAGGCTTGTGGGCGCGAAGTCGTGTGCAGCACGGGCTCGTCGAGCAGGGCAGCGGGCGGTGCTGATTTCAGGCGCTCGTAACCACTGAACAATGGGCTCATGACCGGCCCGATTCGCTCGCTGGCCAGCTCGTACACCTGCATGTCGGCCGGCCATGGCGGTTCGGCGAACAGCAGCAGCGCATCCAGTCCGGGGCGGCGCGGATCGAGATCACCTTCACCGGCCGACAGGTGCAGACGCAAGTCCGGCAGATCGGCATTCAGCCTTCCCAGTCGCGGAATGAACCAGCGCGCCAGCAGGCTGCCGGAGCAGCCGAGCACGAACGGCGCGTCGGCGGTGCTTTGGGTCAGCTCGGCGCAGACGCTGCGCAAGCGGTCGAACGCCTCGCCGCTGGCGTCCCGCAGACGGATTCCGGCATCTGTGAGTTTCAAGCCGCGACCATCCTTGACGAACAGGCTGACACCGAGGTGCTCTTCCAGCACCTTGAGCTGGCGGCTGACCGCGCCGTGAGTGACGTGCAGCTGCTCGGCAGCCTGACTGACGCTGTTCAGTCGGGCGGTGGCTTCGAAGGCACGCAGGGCGTTCAGCGGAGGAAGGTCATGGCTCATGATATCTGTGAGTTTTCCTGACAGGTTGTGGCGATCTTATCGGTTTTCAGTCTGGAAGGTCAGGGGTAGAGTGAACGCCATTGTCTTCTCGTGAAATCCGCTGGAGCGAACCATGACCCAGACTTCGAACACCTCCGATCTGCGTAACGGCCCTGACGCCAACGGCCTGTTTGGCTCGTTCGGCGGCCGTTACGTCGCCGAAACCCTGATGCCGTTGATCCTCGATCTGGCCCGCGAATACGAAGCGGCCAAGGAAGATCCGGCGTTCAAAGAGGAACTGGCCTACTTCCAGCGCGACTACGTCGGCCGTCCGAGCCCGCTGTATTTCGCCGAGCGCCTGACCGAGTTCTGCGGTGGCGCCAAGATCTACCTCAAGCGCGAAGAGCTGAACCACACCGGCGCGCACAAGATCAACAACTGCATCGGCCAGATCCTGCTGGCGCGGCGCATGGGCAAAAAACGCATCATCGCCGAGACTGGCGCCGGCATGCACGGCGTGGCCACCGCCACCGTAGCCGCGCGTTTCGGCCTGGATTGCGTGATCTACATGGGCACCACTGACATCGAGCGTCAGCAGGCCAACGTGTTCCGCATGAAACTGCTAGGCGCCGAAGTGATCCCGGTGGTCGCCGGCACCGGCACCCTGAAGGACGCGATGAACGAAGCGCTGCGTGACTGGGTGACCAACGTCGACAGCACCTTCTACCTGATCGGCACCGTGGCCGGCCCGCACCCTTATCCCGCGATGGTTCGCGACTTCCAGGCGGTGATCGGCAAGGAAACCCGCGAGCAGCTGCAAGCCCAGGAAGGTCGCCTGCCGGACAGCCTGGTGGCGTGCATCGGCGGCGGCTCCAACGCGATGGGCCTGTTCCACCCGTTCCTCGACGACAAGAGCGTGGAAATCATCGGCGTCGAAGCCGCCGGTTACGGCATCGAGACCGGCAAACACGCGGCCAGCCTCAACGGCGGCGTACCGGGTGTACTGCATGGCAACCGCACCTTCCTGCTGCAGGACGACGATGGCCAGATCATCGACGCCCACTCGATTTCCGCCGGCCTCGACTATCCGGGCATCGGTCCCGAGCACGCGTGGTTGCATGACATCGGCCGCGTCCAGTACACCTCGGTGACCGACGACGAAGCCCTCGCTGCGTTCCACCAGTGCTGCCGCCTCGAAGGCATCATCCCGGCACTGGAAAGCGCCCATGCCCTGGCCGAAGTATTCAAACGCGCACCGAAGCTGCCGAAGGATCACCTGATGGTGGTCAACCTGTCCGGCCGCGGTGACAAAGACATGCAGACCGTCATGCACCACATGGAAACCTCCAAGCAGGAGAAACACTGATGAGCCGCCTGCAAACCCGCTTTGCCGAACTCAAGGAACAGAACCGCGCCGCCCTGGTGACCTTTGTCACTGCCGGTGACCCGGACTACGACACTTCGCTGGCAATTCTCAAAGGCTTGCCGAAAGCCGGCGCCGACGTGATTGAACTGGGCATGCCGTTCACCGACCCGATGGCCGACGGCCCGGCGATTCAGCTGGCGAACATCCGTGCCTTGGGTGCCAAGCAGAACCTGATCAAAACCCTGCAAATGGTTCGCGAGTTCCGCAAGGACAACAGCGACACGCCGCTGGTGCTGATGGGCTACTTCAACCCGATCCACAAGTTCGGCGTCGAGCGTTTCATCGCCGAAGCCAAAGAAGCCGGCGTTGATGGCCTGATCGTGGTCGACATGCCACCGGAGCACAACTCGGAGCTGTGCGACCCGGCCCAGGCTGCAGGCATCGACTTCATCCGCCTGACCACGCCGACCACCGATGATGTGCGTCTGCCGAAAGTACTGAACGGCAGCTCCGGCTTCGTTTACTACGTGTCGGTCGCCGGTGTGACCGGTGCCGGTGCGGCGACTCTGGAACACGTCGAGGAAGCGGTGGCGCGTCTGCGTCGTCATACCGACCTGCCGATCAGCATCGGTTTCGGTATCCGTACGCCGGAGCAGGCTGCGTCCATCGCGCGTCTGGCCGATGGCGTGGTGGTGGGGTCGGCGCTGATCGATCACATCGCCAATGCGACAACTCCGGACCAGGCCATCGACGGCGTGCTGAGCCTGTGCTCGGCGTTGTCCGAAGGCGTGCGTAAGGCCCGCGTCAGCTGAAGGTAAAGTTCCTGATACAGAGGAATTAGCGCCTCGCGGCACAGACTAATTCAGCAAGACCGAGGGATTCAGGACCACGTTCTGAATCCCTTTTTGCTGTCAGTGCAGTGAGGAAAACCCATGAAAATGCCGAAACGTCTGATTGCCAGTCTGGGCGTGCTGATGATCAGCGCCACGCCGCTGCTGGCCAGCGCCGACCCACGCGACGATCACGACCACGGCGGCCCGCAACAGGGCCACTACGACGATCGCGGTGGCGACCACCATGATTGGCAAAGCAGCCATCGGGGCGGCCCGCCACCTCGAGACTTCGGGCCGGTGCGTCAGGTGATCCGTGACAATCACGGCTACTTCGTTCGCGGTGCACCGCCACCGCCGGGCATTCGCCTGGAACGCGGTCGGCCGTTGCCCCACGGCTACTATGGCGAGCGGCTGGATCCCCGGGCGTTGGGGCGCTTGCCGGTGTATCCGGGCTATGAGTGGCGTCGAGCCGGTGGCGATATCGTGTTGATCGCAGTGGGTACCGGGATCGTCTACGAAATTCTGGATGGCGTTCTGTACTGATTTACAGGCAATAAAAAAGACCGCAGCCTTGCACAGGCTGCGGTCTTTTGTTTTTCAGGGCCGTTGTTTTTCAGGGCAACTCCAGGCCGCCCGAAGCTTTGTGCAGTTTGCGCAAATGCTCGCCGATCTGCTTCACGTTGGCCTCGTTGGCGGCAATCTCTGCCGCTCGCTTCGGTTCCAGCAGCGCACGCACTTCCTTGTCCAGATCACCGCTCAGCACCAAAAGCTGTTTCTGGCGCTGGCTGCTTTCGGCTTCCAGCCGGCTGAATTCGCTGGGTTGCGGCAGGCCGTAACCACGAGAATCGAGCAGTTCTGCCGGGCGACTGAGGAAGCCGCTGTTGGCGAGGATTTGCTGCAAGGTCGCGTTGGCTTTATCCATTCCGCCGTTTTCCAGCTCCCGGGCACCGAGGTAGCGTTGCTTGACCTCATCCTGGGCCAGCAGCAACTGGCGACGGAAACTCGCCTGCTCCAACAACAGCAACGCAGCGCTGGTACGCAGGTCCGCGCGTTCGAACCAGGGCCGTCGTTCTTCTGCCGACAGCGACAGCCATTCCTCGACGCTGGTCTGCTTGATCGGCAACTGCTTCTTCAGCACATCAAACATTGCCTGATAACGATCGCGGAACGAGTCGAAACGATACCCCAGACGCAACGCCTCTTTGGGGTTGTCCAGCACGCTGGTATCCGCCAGGCCCCGGCCCTTGAGCACTTCCAGCAGGCCGTTGGGCATGATGCTGTCGAGGCCGACAAGCTGCGAATTATTGCTGCCGCTGCGCAGCAGCTTCAGGCTTTCCACCGCGCAGTTGTTGGACAGGAAGAAGTAGTTGCCGTCGTAGCTCCAGTGCATTTCGGCGGCGTGTTCGACCACGTCTTCGATCTCGCTGCGCGACAGGTTCAGCGGCACCGAGGCGAGGCTGCGCAGCTCGGTCTTGGTGTACTCGTCGATCACCTGAGCCAACGGCAGAACAAACAGGCGCGACGGGTATTTGCCGACCAGTCCGTCCCAGCTCGACAGCTGCACATCGCCGACGAATGCGCGGTAGGACAGCACCAGATGCTGGTCCAGATCCAGTCGGCAGTCCGGCCCGCGTGGCCGGCCCGGTGCGCAGATCACCAGGCGCAACATGCTGTGTCCCCAGCGGCTGACCCAGTTCTGATTCGCTTCGGCCAGCAGGTAGTCGATGGCGTAGACACGTTCCGGATCGACCTGCCCCAGTGGTTGCTTGGCAAAGTCATTGCCGGCATTCAGGAACGCGAAGGATTTGGCGCAGGTGTCTTTTTCCGGCGGCGCCCAGCCGAAGTGTTCCTTGTAATAGCGGTACAGCGCCGGGCGGCGGCAGGCGTAGCTCGGGTCGAGGAGGAAGTACTCCATGTTGACCGCGACGAACTCCTTCGGACTGGAGATTTCGTACAGGTCCGGGCTGCGGGCGATCTGCCGGTTGTGCTGTTCACGTTCACCACGGCGGCCGACGTATTGCTGCCAGCCAGCGAGGTCGAGCAGGCGCGGGTCATCGCTGAGGGTGAAGCGCCGGTCGTTCTGGCCACGGCACTCGTCCGGGAGGCCGATCAGTCCGGCACTGTTGTTGCGGCGGGTGCAGCGCTGGATCAGCGTGCGCTCGGCGGCTGGCCACAGGCGTGCGCGATCATAAATGTGGGTGATTTCGTGCAGCACCGTAGCGAGCAATTCCTGCCGCACAGTGCCGTGGGGGCGACTGGTCTTTTGTTTGGCTGCGCTGCCGTCGGTGAGACTGGCGAGCAGTTTGCGGTTCAGGTCCAGCTCGGAAACAAGAGCCGCCTCACCGTAGGCATTGTCGGGCATCTCGTCGGTCCAGCCGACATCGATACGTCGATCCAGACGTTCGATGAAGCTGGGCGGCAGTTTCTGCATTGCTTCATCGAGCAGCGCCTGACTGGCCTGTTGTTGGGCGGGGCTCAGACCCTCGGTCTTGAGCCGCAGTTGCAGGCTGGCGTGGGCGTTGCTGCCGATCAGCAGCAGCGCCCCGGCCAGCAGCCAGGCGCTGAGAGACTTCACAATGCGAGGATGGCTTCGGCGAGTACCTGGTCGCTGGCGTCGCGGGCTTCCGGCACGCGGGTGCGCAAGGTATTGAGGGCGGCTTCCAGGTGCGCGCCACGGATATCACCGTTGCTGGCAACGAAGCTGGCGGCGTCGTCGTGGGCTTCGCGGATGATTTTCGAATCGCGGATCGACGTGGTGGTGTCGGACGTGAAATCGATGGTGCGCTGGGAGGCACGAACGATGATGTTACTGGTGGCTACCAGGGTGTGCGCCTGGGCCATATCGGCCAACAACAGCAGGCCAAGGGCGGCAGCAATCAGCGGGCTACGCATGGAACGACTCCGGAGGGGGCAAGAATAACTATTGGACGAGAATTGCCTGTGCCAGTTCAAGGTCGCTTACATGAAGTTTTGGCCGGGATTTACGCAGGTAATGCAGTGCGGATTCCAGCTGGGCGCCTCGCAATTGGCCGTCACTGGCAACGAATGCCGCGGCATCGTCGTGGGCGGCGAACAACAGTTTACGGTCGAAAGGCGCGGAAGACACCATGCTGGTGGCGTAACCGCTGACGACGGTGTTTTGCGTCGAGACGTCAAAGGCATCGACCGAGGTCGCCCAGCAGGCAGTGAGCAGAACAGAAGGGATAAGCAGATTTTGATAAAAACGCATGAGTCTCAGGAGCTGTTAGCGAGTCCCAAGGCTAGCGCAATGCCCGATCCAGAGCCAGCGGCGAAACATCGGGACACGGCTGGCGTGTCCCTTCCAGCAACGTCGGATCAGATCGCCAGGATGGCTTGTGCCAGTTGTGCGTCGGTCGCATTCAGCTGCGGGGCCTGATGACGAATGAGGTCCAGGGCACTTTCCAGTTTTACGCCGCGGATCTGGCCTTTGCTGGCTACGAAGCTGGCAGCGTCGTCACGGGCAGCGATCACGACTTTGTTGTCACGCAGCGAAGAGCTGACGTCGGAAGTCGCGTCCGAAGAGGACTTCAGTGCGCCAACAACGGCGTCGGTGGTCACGATGAAGCTGGTAGCGCTGGCATTGGCAGCCACAGCCAGCAGGGCGGCAGCGCTGAGCAGGCGAAGACGGGACATGGTGTAACTCCTCTGGAAATTTCGTATTGAGAGGTGGCTTGGTGTCTGGGGAGTCAGACGCCAGTCGCACGGCATTCGCCACGTTCTGCCCGGATATTAGGCCTGTGTGGGAGGTTTCGCACAGAGGGCAAAATGCTAGCGCCAGAAGGGTTTCTCCAGCTCGTTCAGTCGATCCGCGTGGCTGAGGCCGAGATCGGCGAGATCCCGCCCATCGAGTTGAGCCAGCAGGCGCCGTGTCCTGGTGCGTTCCAGGCCTTGCCAGAAGCTTTTGAATAGCCGCCGTACAAGACCGCAGTGGGGAGAGCGTTCGACTGTAACAGCTGAAACATCCTGTAAGTGATTCATGACGTCTTCCTTAAGTCAGTGGGGGCGGAAGGTCATGTTGAGCTGAATGCAGTGAGCACGGCAGATACACTGCGGCAAAATTGTACTGGTCCAGTTTTGGTTGTGATGGAACTGTACCTGTCTGCGATACGGGCACCTGTATCGCATGTTTTCCGACCCCAAAACGACAAGACCCGTCGCGGTTTCCCGCGACGGGTCTTGTTTGTTCAATTCGGGTTGCTGGCGGTGGGTCTGGCGACCAGAGCCAGCGACGCTACTTAGCGCCAGAACGGCTTGCTGAGCTCTTCGTAGCGTTGTGCTTCGCTGATACCGGCGTCAGCCAGCAGACGCGAATCCAGACGAGCCAGTTGATGGCGGCTGGAGATGCGGCGCTGCCACAACATCAGGTTGGCGATAACGCGCAGAGGCAGGGAAGCCTGGGTTTTTGCAGCTTTGTCTTCGAAGAACAGTTCGGAACTGAGTGTACGTTCCATGGTTGACATCCTTCCGCTTGTGGCGGGATCAGGTAGTGGTTTAACTGGTGCCCATGATCCTCTCGTTTGGCCAGACTCTCTAGATACAGTTCACTTGTATTGTGAGTGACCAGTTAACTGTTTATAGGGGGTGTACGGGTCAAAATCGCGCAAACTGTACCTGTCTGCGCCTATTTGGTGCATTTTTGCTCGATTCGATGAATCGAGTAGGTAAAAGCTGTAGGAAAAGACCAGTACAGCAGTACAGTTTTTGACGGGATTGGAGGTTTTCAAATTTCCGCTGACGAAACTGTGTTTGCGCCAGCGGAATATCTGTGCGGATCAAGCCTTCAGCATGCGTCCGGTTTCTTCCAGATTGATGTGCCAGCTCAGGGCCTCACGCAGGATGTGCGGGGTGTGGCCGCCGATGGTGCAGGCTTTGTCGAAGTAGTCATTCAGCGCCTGGCGGTAGTCCGGGTGCACACAGTTGTCGATGATGACCCGGGCGCGTTCCCGTGGCGCCAGGCCGCGCAGGTCGGCCAGACCCACCTCGGTCACCAGGATGTCGACGTCATGCTCGGTATGGTCGACATGGCTGACCATCGGCACCACGCTGGAAATCGCGCCACCCTTGGCGATCGACTTGGTCACGAACACCGCCAGGTGCGCGTTGCGCGCGAAGTCGCCGGAACCGCCAATGCCGTTCATCATCCGCGTACCGCAGACGTGGGTAGAGTTGACGTTGCCGTAGATGTCGAACTCCAGGGCCGTGTTGATGCCGATGATGCCCAGGCGCCGAACTACTTCCGGATGGTTCGAGATCTCCTGCGGGCGCAGCACCAGTTTGTCCTTGTACTTCTCCAGGTTGCCGAACACGTCGCTGTTGCGCCGTTCCGACAGGGTGATCGAACTGCCCGAGGCGAAGCTCAGCTTGCCGGCGTCGATCAGGTCGAAGGTCGAGTCCTGCAGCACTTCGGAGTACATGGTCAGGTCTTCGAACGGCGAATCGATCAGCCCGCACATCACCGCGTTGGCAATGTTGCCGATCCCGGCCTGCAGCGGGCCGAGTTTGTTGGTCATGCGTCCGGCATCGACTTCCTGCTTGAGGAAGGTGATCAAGTGATCGGCGATGGCTTTGGTGTCGACATCCGGCGACGACACTGTAGACGGCGAATCCGACTGCTGGGTGATGACGATGGCGACGATCTTCTCCGGCGGAATCGGGATCGCGGTGCTGCCGATGCGGTCGTCGACCTTTACCAGCGGGATGGGCGTGCGGGTCGGGCGATAGGTCGGGATATAGATGTCATGCAGACCTTCGAGGTTGGCGTTGTGCGCCAGGTTGATTTCGACGATCACGTGTTTGGCGAAGATCGCGAAGCTCGCCGAGTTGCCCACCGAGGTGGTCGGCACGATGTGGCCTTGCTCGGTGATGGCGACGGCCTCGATCACCGCGATGTCCGGCAGCTTCAATTGCTGGTTGCGCAGTTGTTCGACGGTTTCCGACAGATGCTGGTCGATGAACATCACTTCGCCGGCGTTGATCGCCTTGCGCAAGGTGCTGTCGACCTGGAACGGCATGCGTCGGGACAGGACGCCGGCCTCGGTCAGTTGCTTGTCGAGGTCGTTGCCCAGGCTGGCACCGGTCATCAGGCTGATCTTCAGCGGCGTGACCTTGGCTCGCTCGGCCAGTGCATGGGGAACGGCCTTGGCTTCGCCGGCGCGGGTGAAGCCGCTCATGCCGACGGTCATGCCGTCCTCAATCAGCGCAGCGGCGTCGGCGGCGCTCATCACTTTTTCCAACAACGAAGGCAGGCGAATACGGTCACGGTACATGGATTATTTTCTCGGGCAGCGAGTAGCAGGATGCGCAGTCTAGTGAATTTCGCGGGCGCCTGTCCCGCTACCAAGGTCGCAAACGAGGCGTCTATTTAGCGGGTTTCAAGTAAAACACCGTTACCGGATCTGCAACAACGCGGCAAATTGTCCGACGGTTTTTGCAAACAAAAACGCCCCGACAAGTCGGGGCGTCCGGTACAGCAGCGAGCGATTTACTCGACCGCTTTGACCATGTCTTCGATGACTTTTTTCGCGTCGCCGAACACCATCATTGTCTTGTCCAGGTAGAACAGTTCGTTGTCCAGACCGGCATAGCCGCTGGCCATCGAGCGCTTGTTGACGATGATGGTCTTGGCCTTGAACGCTTCGAGGATCGGCATGCCGGCAATCGGCGATTTCGGATCGTTCTTGGCGGCCGGGTTGACCACGTCGTTGGCGCCGAGCACCAGTACCACGTCGGCCTGACCGAATTCGGAGTTGATGTCTTCCATCTCGAACACCTGGTCGTACGGCACTTCGGCCTCGGCCAGCAGCACGTTCATGTGGCCAGGCATCCGACCGGCCACCGGGTGGATCGCGTACTTCACGGTCACGCCGTGGTGGGTCAGCTTCTCGGTCAGCTCTTTCAAGGCGTGCTGTGCACGGGCTACCGCCAGACCGTAACCCGGAACGATGATCACGGTGTCGGCGTTGGTCAGCAGGAAGGTCGCGTCGTCAGCCGAACCGGATTTCACCGGACGGGCTTCCTTCTCACCGGCAGGACCGGCGTCCGCCGTATTGCCGAAACCGCCGAGCAGTACATTAAAGAAGGAACGGTTCATCGCCTTGCACATGATGTACGAGAGGATCGCACCGGACGAACCCACCAGGGAGCCGGCAATGATCAGCATCGAGTTGTTCAGCGAGAAACCGATACCTGCCGCCGCCCAGCCGGAATAGCTGTTGAGCATCGACACCACCACCGGCATGTCGGCGCCGCCGATCGGGATGATGATCAGCACGCCCATGACGAACGCCAGGGCCAGCATCAGTGCGAACGCGGCGAGGTTGCCGGTGAGCATGAAGGTGATGCCGAGGATCAGCGTCGCCAGACCCAGCACGGCGTTCAGCTTGTGCTGACCACTGAACTGTACCGGTGCACCCTGGAACAGGCGGAACTTGTACTTGCCCGACAGCTTGCCGAATGCGATCACCGAACCGGAGAAGGTAATGGCACCAATGGCCGCGCCGAGGAACAGCTCCAGACGGTTGCCCGCCGGGATCGAGTCGCCCAGTTGCTTGACGATGCCCAGCGACTGAGGCTCAACCACAGCGGCGATAGCGATGAACACTGCTGCCAGGCCGATCATGCTGTGCATGAACGCAACCAGTTCCGGCATCTTGGTCATTTCAACGCGCTTGGCCATGATCGAACCGGCGGTGCCGCCGATCAGCAGACCGACAATCACGTAGCCGATGCCGGCAGTCGCCAATTCAGCCCCGAGCTTATAGATGAGGCCGATGGTGGTCAGGATCGCCAACGCCATGCCGAGCATGCCGAACAGGTTGCCGCGGCGCGACGTGGTCGGGTGCGACAGGCCTTTGAGGGCCTGGATGAAGCAGATCGACGCGATCAGGTAGAGCGTCGTGACGAGGTTCATGCTCATTACTTAGGCGCCTCTTCTTTTGCTTTCGGGGCTTTCTTCTTGAACATCTCAAGCATGCGGCGGGTGACCAGGAAGCCACCGAACACGTTGACCGCGGCCAGCGCCACGGCGAGGGTGCCCATGGTCTTGCCCAGCGGGGTGACGGTCAGGGCGGCCGCGAGCATGGCGCCGACGATCACGATCGCCGAAATGGCGTTGGTCACCGCCATCAGCGGCGTGTGCAGCGCGGGTGTAACGTTCCAGACCACGTGGTAACCGACATAAATCGCCAGCACGAAGATGATCAGGTTGTAGATACCGGGGGAGATAAGCTCTTCCATCGTCTGAATCCCTGCTTAGGCGTTTTTGCGGATGACTTGGCCGTCGCGGCACATCAGGCACGCGGCGACGATGTCGTCTTCGAGGTTCACTTCGAACTGGCCTTCTTTGGTGAAGACCAGCTTCAGGAAGTCCAGCAGGTTGCGTGCGTACAGCGCCGAAGCGTCTGCGGCGACTTCACCGGCGAGGTTGGTCGGGCCGACGATGGTCACGCCGTTCTCGATCACGACCTGATCGGCCACAGTCAGCGGGCAGTTGCCACCCTGGGCAGCAGCGAGGTCGATGACCACCGAACCGGGTTTCATCTGCGCCACAGTGTCCGCGCTCAACAGCACCGGTGCCTTGCGGCCCGGGATCAGTGCGGTGGTGATGACGATGTCAGCCTGCTTGGCGCGCTCGTGCACGGCCTGGGCCTGACGCTGCATCCAGCTCGCCGGCATCGGGCGTGCATAACCGCCGACGCCGACCGCGCATTCGCGTTCTTCATCGGTCTCGTAAGGCACGTCGACGAACTTGGCGCCGAGGGATTCGATCTGTTCCTTCACGGCCGGACGTACGTCGGACGCTTCGATGACGGCACCCAGACGTTTCGCCGTGGCAATCGCCTGCAACCCGGCCACGCCTGCCCCCAGAATCAGCACGCGTGCCGCTTTCACGGTGCCCGCAGCGGTCATCAGCATCGGCATGAAGCGCGGGTAGTAGTGGGCGGCCAGCAACACGGCCTTGTAGCCGGCAATGTTCGCCTGGGACGACAGTACGTCGAGGCTCTGGGCCCGGGACGTACGTGGCGCCGCTTCCAGGGCGAACGCGGTAATCCCGCACTCGGCCATCTTCGCGATTGTGTCGTTGTTGAACGGGTTGAGCATGCCCACCAGCACCGTTCCGCGCTTGATCAGCGTCAGTTCGGCATCGCTTGGCGCGACCACTTTGAGAATCAGCTCGGCGCCAAACGCGTCATTGGCACTGCCAATGGTTGCGCCTGCCGCTTCATAGGCACTGTCCACAACACTGGCTTTTACGCCGGCGCCGGTTTGCACAGTGACCTTATGACCTTGGCTGATCAGCTTTTTAATGGTTTCCGGGGTTGCAGCAACCCGTGTTTCACCGGTCTGGGTTTCGAGAGGAACACCAATGTGCACGTCAAATCTCCTGCGTGATCTTATTGAGTAAACCCATGCACTACGGATGGTGCGACTGGGGCGGCCGATCAGCACGATCCCGCCAAATCAGGGCGGGGCGCGGCATTTTGCAGGCGAAGTTTATGCCCTTCAAGGGATTATGACGGGTGACGGAAAATTAACTACAAGTCATCCCGTGACCGAATGTCGCAGATAGCCAGCTGAATCCCTTACAGGCCGTGCCTTTCAAGGAGTCTGGATGAATTTGAAGAATTTTCTCATCGGTGACGTGAATAGGCCGCAATGAGTCGCGAATGAGGGCTCAAAGCCACGTCGGCAGGCGCTTGTGGGACGTCTGTACGACTTTCGGATACAGTCTGTCGATTTGCGACAAATAGTTATATCTGTAGGGCTTTGAATATCCTGACTACGGGGTTAGCAATCGCTGAAAGCCTTTATCCTTCTAGGTTGTAGCTGTGTGCCTGATTTACCAGCCAGTCGCGAAATGCCTTGAGTGACGCGGATTCGACCTTTCGCTCCGGAATCATCAGGTAATACGCCTTGATGCTGGAGAGTGCGTTCGGGTTGGCTATCACCAAGCGTTTCTCGGCCAATTCGCGCTGGATCAGGAACGGTGGGATCAGCGCGATGCCCATGTCGTGCATGGCTGCCTGGGCCAGCATGGAGAATAGCTCGTAGCGCGGACCTGTCATGTCGCGGGGGATATTCAGGTGTTGCGAGTTGAACCACTGTCGCCAGGCGTAGGGGCGGGTGGTTTGCTGGAGGAGAGGGAGATCGGCGATTTCATCGGGTGTCAGGTGCGCCTTGTTGCCGAGCAGGGCGGGACTGCACACCGGCATCGGATTCTCACCCATCAGCCTGTGGGATTCGGTACCCGACCAATCGGCATCGCCGAAATAGATGGCGGCATCGAAGTCGGTGTCGGCAAACAGGAAGGGGCGGGTTCGGTTGGTCAGGTTGACCGTCACTTCCGGGTGCTTGAGCTGGAAGTCCTTCAGTCTTGGCAGCAGCCATTGCGTGCCGAAGGTGGGCACCACAGCGAGCTCGATCACGTTGGTGCCCTGCTGACCCATCACCGACAGGGTGTCGCGCTCCACGGCATCGAGTTGGGTGGCAACCCGGCGGCTGTAGGAAAGACCCGCTTCGGTCAGCTTCACTCCGCGTCGCGAGCGTCGGAAGAGTTCGACACTGAGGAAGTCCTCAAGGCTGGCGATCTGTCGGCAGATGGCGCCCTGGGTGAGGGAAAGTTCTTCGGCGGCCTTGGTAAAGCTCTCGTGACGAGCGGCTGCCTCGAAGCTGATCAGGGCGGTGGTGCTGGGTATCTTGCGGCGCATGTACGTCAACCTCACTAATACGTCGCATATAAGGCACTTGGCGACGTTTCGGAGTGAGAAATTAGCACAACAGGATGCGAAATCCTCGTTTGCCGGGAGGGCGAAGCGCGCCTAGGATCAATGCCACGTTAATTCACCCGATTTGCGAGGACTCACTCATGGGCGGTAAAGCTAGCTTCAACTGGATCGATCCACTGCTGCTGGATCAACAGCTGACTGAAGAAGAACGCATGATCCGCGACACTGCCGAGCAATTCGCCCAGCAGAGCCTCGCGCCACGCGTTCTTGAAGCCTTCCGCCATGAGAAGACTGACCCGGCGATCTTTCGTGAGATGGGTGAAGTCGGCCTGTTGGGCGCGACCATCCCCGAGCAGTACGGTGGCAGCGGTCTCAACTACGTCAGCTACGGCCTGATTGCCCGTGAAGTCGAGCGCGTGGACTCCGGCTACCGTTCGATGATGAGTGTGCAGTCCTCGCTGGTGATGGTGCCGATCAACGAATTCGGTACTGAAGCACAGAAACAGAAGTATCTGCCGAAACTGGCTTCCGGCGAGTGGATCGGCTGCTTCGGTCTGACCGAGCCGAACCACGGTTCCGACCCGGGCGCGATGATTACGCGTGCACGCAAAGTCGAAGGCGGCTACAGCCTGACCGGCGCCAAGATGTGGATCACCAACAGTCCGATCGCCGATGTGTTCGTGGTCTGGGCCAAGGACGACGCCGGCGATATTCGCGGCTTTGTATTGGAGAAGGGCTGGAAAGGCCTGAGCGCTCCGGCGATTCACGGCAAGGTCGGCCTGCGGGCATCGATCACCGGCGAAATCGTCATGGACAACGTGTTCGTACCGGAAGAAAACATCTTCCCGGACGTGCGTGGTCTGAAAGGTCCGTTCACCTGTCTCAACTCTGCACGTTATGGCATCTCCTGGGGTGCACTGGGTGCGGCTGAATTCTGCTGGCATACCGCTCGTCAGTACACCCTGGATCGCCAACAGTTCGGTCGTCCGCTGGCCGCTACTCAGTTGATCCAGAAGAAGCTGGCTGACATGCAGACCGAAATCACTCTGGCACTGCAAGGCTGCCTGCGTCTGGGTCGCATGAAAGATGAAGGCACTGCTGCGGTTGAAATCACTTCGATCATGAAGCGCAACTCCTGCGGCAAATCGCTGGATATCGCTCGCATGGCCCGTGACATGCTGGGCGGCAACGGGATCTCTGATGAATTTGGGGTGGCACGTCATCTGGTTAACCTGGAAGTGGTGAATACCTATGAAGGTACTCACGACGTTCACGCGCTGATTCTTGGTCGTGCGCAGACCGGCCTGCAGGCGTTCTATTAACAGGAGAGCGACCATGGGCGCGCTGTCGCATCTGCGGGTACTGGATTTATCGCGAGTGCTGGCTGGCCCATGGGCCGGGCAGATTCTTGCCGACCTTGGGGCGGAAGTGATCAAGGTCGAGCGCCCGGGCAATGGTGACGACACTCGCGCCTGGGGGCCGCCCTTCCTGAAAGACGCTTATGGTGAGAACACCAGCGAGGCGGCTTATTACCTGTCGGCCAACCGCAACAAGCAATCGGTGACGATTGATTTCACGCGTCCCGAAGGTCAGAAACTGGTGCGGGAGCTGGCAGCCAAGTCGGACATCCTGATCGAGAACTTCAAGGTCGGTGGGTTGGCGGCTTATGGTCTGGACTATGAGTCGCTGAAGGCGATCAATCCGGATCTGATCTACTGCTCAATCACCGGTTTCGGTCAGACCGGGCCGTATGCCAAACGCGCGGGTTATGACTTCATGATCCAGGGGCTCGGCGGGCTGATGAGCCTTACTGGGCGCCCCGAAGGTGATGAGGGTGCCGGGCCGGTGAAAGTGGGTGTGGCGCTCACAGATATCTTGACGGGGCTTTATTCGACCGTGGCGATCCTGGCAGCGCTGGCTCACCGTGATCACGATGGTGGCGGTCAGCATATTGATATGGCGCTGCTGGATGTGCAGGTGGCGTGCCTGGCTAACCAGGCAATGAACTACCTGACGACGGGCAATGCGCCAAAGCGGCTGGGCAATGCGCATCCTAATATCGTGCCGTACCAGGACTTTCCTACGGCTGATGGTGACTTCATTCTCACAGTGGGTAATGACGGGCAGTTCCGCAAATTTGCCGAGGTGGCGGGGCAGCCGCAGTGGGCGGACGATCCGCGTTTCGCGACCAATAAACTGCGTGTGGCGAACCGGGCGGTGCTGATTCCGTTGATCCGTCAGGCGACAGTCTTCAAGACGACCGCCGAGTGGGTCGCTCAGCTGGAGCAGGCGGGTGTGCCGTGTGGGCCGATCAATGATCTGTCGCAGGTGTTCGAGGATCCGCAGGTGAAGTCTCGCGGGTTGGCGATTGAGTTGCCTCATGCGTTGGCAGGGATGGTGCCGCAGGTGGCCAGCCCGATTCGGTTGTCTCGGACGCCTGTCGAGTATCGTCGTGCGCCTCCTTTGTTGGGCGAGCATACGCTGGAGGTTTTGCAGCGGGTGCTGGGGCTGGGAGCGGGTACGGTGGCTGCGATGAAGGAGGATGGGGTGCTCTGAAGGTTCTCTCTATATAGAAGGGGTATTGAGTCCTTCTTCTATAATAGAGGGTATTGAGCGTTTTTTGGCCTATCTGCAAGTTATTGAAAGAAAACCAAATTAAGGGTTGACGGCAGATTCTGAGTCTCTATAATTCGCCCCACTTCCGGCGCAGTCGAAACGGAAAACTCCTTGAGATTCAATGAGTTAAGTAGGTTTCGATAGCGGATAGCTTCAGATCATCGAAGTCTGGAAGGAGTTGGAAATGCCGGTTTGTCTGGCGCTTTCAACGGTTCGGTCTTCTCGATCGAAAGCGGAGAAAAAGAGGTGTTGACAGCAGCGTGTAACGCTGTAGAATTCGCCTCCCGCCAACGAGAGATCGGAAGCGCAAGTGGTTGAAGTTGTTGAAGAAATCTTCGAAAACTTCTGAAAATAATCACTTGACAGCAAATGAGGCTGCTGTAGAATGCGCGCCTCGGTTGAGATGAAAGATCTTAACCAACCGCTCTTTAACAACTGAATCAAGCAATTCGTGTGGGTGCTTGTGGAGTCAGACTGATAGTCAACAAGATTATCAGCATCACAAGTTACTCCGCGAGAAATCAAAGATGTAACCAACGATTGCTGAGCCAAGTTTAGGGTTTCTTAAAAACCCAAAGATGTTTGAACTGAAGAGTTTGATCATGGCTCAGATTGAACGCTGGCGGCAGGCCTAACACATGCAAGTCGAGCGGATGAAGGGAGCTTGCTCCTGGATTCAGCGGCGGACGGGTGAGTAATGCCTAGGAATCTGCCTGGTAGTGGGGGACAACGTTTCGAAAGGAACGCTAATACCGCATACGTCCTACGGGAGAAAGCAGGGGACCTTCGGGCCTTGCGCTATCAGATGAGCCTAGGTCGGATTAGCTAGTTGGTGAGGTAATGGCTCACCAAGGCGACGATCCGTAACTGGTCTGAGAGGATGATCAGTCACACTGGAACTGAGACACGGTCCAGACTCCTACGGGAGGCAGCAGTGGGGAATATTGGACAATGGGCGAAAGCCTGATCCAGCCATGCCGCGTGTGTGAAGAAGGTCTTCGGATTGTAAAGCACTTTAAGTTGGGAGGAAGGGTTGTAGATTAATACTCTGCAATTTTGACGTTACCGACAGAATAAGCACCGGCTAACTCTGTGCCAGCAGCCGCGGTAATACAGAGGGTGCAAGCGTTAATCGGAATTACTGGGCGTAAAGCGCGCGTAGGTGGTTCGTTAAGTTGGATGTGAAATCCCCGGGCTCAACCTGGGAACTGCATCCAAAACTGGCGAGCTAGAGTATGGTAGAGGGTGGTGGAATTTCCTGTGTAGCGGTGAAATGCGTAGATATAGGAAGGAACACCAGTGGCGAAGGCGACCACCTGGACTGATACTGACACTGAGGTGCGAAAGCGTGGGGAGCAAACAGGATTAGATACCCTGGTAGTCCACGCCGTAAACGATGTCAACTAGCCGTTGGGAGCCTTGAGCTCTTAGTGGCGCAGCTAACGCATTAAGTTGACCGCCTGGGGAGTACGGCCGCAAGGTTAAAACTCAAATGAATTGACGGGGGCCCGCACAAGCGGTGGAGCATGTGGTTTAATTCGAAGCAACGCGAAGAACCTTACCAGGCCTTGACATCCAATGAACTTTCCAGAGATGGATTGGTGCCTTCGGGAACATTGAGACAGGTGCTGCATGGCTGTCGTCAGCTCGTGTCGTGAGATGTTGGGTTAAGTCCCGTAACGAGCGCAACCCTTGTCCTTAGTTACCAGCACGTTATGGTGGGCACTCTAAGGAGACTGCCGGTGACAAACCGGAGGAAGGTGGGGATGACGTCAAGTCATCATGGCCCTTACGGCCTGGGCTACACACGTGCTACAATGGTCGGTACAAAGGGTTGCCAAGCCGCGAGGTGGAGCTAATCCCATAAAACCGATCGTAGTCCGGATCGCAGTCTGCAACTCGACTGCGTGAAGTCGGAATCGCTAGTAATCGCGAATCAGAATGTCGCGGTGAATACGTTCCCGGGCCTTGTACACACCGCCCGTCACACCATGGGAGTGGGTTGCACCAGAAGTAGCTAGTCTAACCTTCGGGAGGACGGTTACCACGGTGTGATTCATGACTGGGGTGAAGTCGTAACAAGGTAGCCGTAGGGGAACCTGCGGCTGGATCACCTCCTTAATCGACGACATCAGCTGCTCCATAAGTTCCCACACGAATTGCTTGATTCATTGAAGAAGACGAAAGAAGCAGCCCGAAATTGGGTCTGTAGCTCAGTTGGTTAGAGCGCACCCCTGATAAGGGTGAGGTCGGCAGTTCGAATCTGCCCAGACCCACCAATTTTGTGTGGGAAACGCCTGTAGAAATACGGGGCCATAGCTCAGCTGGGAGAGCGCCTGCCTTGCACGCAGGAGGTCAGCGGTTCGATCCCGCTTGGCTCCACCACTACTGCTTCTGAAGTAAGAGCTTAGAAATGAGCATTCCATTGTGTTGATGGTGAATGTTGATTTCTAGTCTTTGACTAGTTCGTTCTTTAAAAATTTGGGTATGTGATAGAAAGATAGACTGAACGTTACTTTCACTGGTAACGGATCAGGCTAAGGTAAAATTTGTGAGTTCTCTTAGTTGAGAAATTCGAATTTTCGGCGAATGTCGTCTTCACAGTATAACCAGATTGCTTGGGGTTATATGGTCAAGTGAAGAAGCGCATACGGTGGATGCCTTGGCAGTCAGAGGCGATGAAAGACGTGGTAGCCTGCGAAAAGCTTCGGGGAGTCGGCAAACAGACTTTGATCCGGAGATGTCTGAATGGGGGAACCCAGCCATCACAAGATGGTTATCTTGCACTGAATACATAGGTGCAAGAGGCGAACCAGGGGAACTGAAACATCTAAGTACCCTGAGGAAAAGAAATCAACCGAGATTCCCTTAGTAGTGGCGAGCGAACGGGGACTAGCCCTTAAGTGGCTTTGAGATTAGCGGAACGCTCTGGAAAGTGCGGCCATAGTGGGTGATAGCCCTGTACGCGAAAATCTCTTGGTCATGAAATCGAGTAGGACGGAGCACGAGAAACTTTGTCTGAATATGGGGGGACCATCCTCCAAGGCTAAATACTACTGACTGACCGATAGTGAACTAGTACCGTGAGGGAAAGGCGAAAAGAACCCCGGAGAGGGGAGTGAAATAGATCCTGAAACCGTATGCGTACAAGCAGTGGGAGCAGACTTTGTTCTGTGACTGCGTACCTTTTGTATAATGGGTCAGCGACTTATTTTCAGTGGCGAGCTTAACCGAATAGGGGAGGCGTAGCGAAAGCGAGTCTTAATAGGGCGTCTAGTCGCTGGGAATAGACCCGAAACCGGGCGATCTATCCATGGGCAGGTTGAAGGTTAGGTAACACTGACTGGAGGACCGAACCGACTACCGTTGAAAAGTTAGCGGATGACCTGTGGATCGGAGTGAAAGGCTAATCAAGCTCGGAGATAGCTGGTTCTCCTCGAAAGCTATTTAGGTAGCGCCTCATGTATCACTGTAGGGGGTAGAGCACTGTTTCGGCTAGGGGGTCATCCCGACTTACCAAACCGATGCAAACTCCGAATACCTACAAGTGCCGAGCATGGGAGACACACGGCGGGTGCTAACGTCCGTCGTGAAAAGGGAAACAACCCAGACCGTCAGCTAAGGTCCCAAAGTTATGGTTAAGTGGGAAACGATGTGGGAAGGCTTAGACAGCTAGGAGGTTGGCTTAGAAGCAGCCACCCTTTAAAGAAAGCGTAATAGCTCACTAGTCGAGTCGGCCTGCGCGGAAGATGTAACGGGGCTCAAACCATACACCGAAGCTACGGGTATCACGCAAGTGATGCGGTAGAGGAGCGTTCTGTAAGCCTGTGAAGGTGAGTTGAGAAGCTTGCTGGAGGTATCAGAAGTGCGAATGCTGACATGAGTAACGACAATGGGTGTGAAAAACACCCACGCCGAAAGACCAAGGTTTCCTGCGCAACGTTAATCGACGCAGGGTTAGTCGGTCCCTAAGGCGAGGCTGAAAAGCGTAGTCGATGGAAAACAGGTTAATATTCCTGTACTTCTGGTTATTGCGATGGAGGGACGGAGAAGGCTAGGCCAGCTTGGCGTTGGTTGTCCAAGTTTAAGGTGGTAGGCTGGAATCTTAGGTAAATCCGGGATTCTAAGGCCGAGAGCTGATGACGAGTTGCCTTTAGGCGACGAAGTGGTTGATGCCATGCTTCCAAGAAAAGCTTCTAAGCTTCAGATAACCAGGAACCGTACCCCAAACCGACACAGGTGGTTGGGTAGAGAATACCAAGGCGCTTGAGAGAACTCGGGTGAAGGAACTAGGCAAAATGGCACCGTAACTTCGGGAGAAGGTGCGCCGGTGAGGGTGAAGGACTTGCTCCGTAAGCCCATGCCGGTCGAAGATACCAGGCCGCTGCGACTGTTTATTAAAAACACAGCACTCTGCAAACACGAAAGTGGACGTATAGGGTGTGACGCCTGCCCGGTGCCGGAAGGTTAATTGATGGGGTTAGCTAACGCGAAGCTCTTGATCGAAGCCCCGGTAAACGGCGGCCGTAACTATAACGGTCCTAAGGTAGCGAAATTCCTTGTCGGGTAAGTTCCGACCTGCACGAATGGCGTAACGATGGCGGCGCTGTCTCCACCCGAGACTCAGTGAAATTGAAATCGCTGTGAAGATGCAGTGTATCCGCGGCTAGACGGAAAGACCCCGTGAACCTTTACTATAGCTTTGCACTGGACTTTGAATTTGCTTGTGTAGGATAGGTGGGAGGCTTTGAAGCGTGGACGCCAGTTCGCGTGGAGCCATCCTTGAAATACCACCCTGGCAACTTTGAGGTTCTAACTCAGGTCCGTTATCCGGATCGAGGACAGTGTATGGTGGGTAGTTTGACTGGGGCGGTCTCCTCCTAAAGAGTAACGGAGGAGTACGAAGGTGCGCTCAGACCGGTCGGAAATCGGTCGTAGAGTATAAAGGCAAAAGCGCGCTTGACTGCGAGACAGACACGTCGAGCAGGTACGAAAGTAGGTCTTAGTGATCCGGTGGTTCTGTATGGAAGGGCCATCGCTCAACGGATAAAAGGTACTCCGGGGATAACAGGCTGATACCGCCCAAGAGTTCATATCGACGGCGGTGTTTGGCACCTCGATGTCGGCTCATCACATCCTGGGGCTGAAGCCGGTCCCAAGGGTATGGCTGTTCGCCATTTAAAGTGGTACGCGAGCTGGGTTTAGAACGTCGTGAGACAGTTCGGTCCCTATCTGCCGTGGACGTTTGAGATTTGAGAGGGGCTGCTCCTAGTACGAGAGGACCGGAGTGGACGAACCTCTGGTGTTCCGGTTGTCACGCCAGTGGCATTGCCGGGTAGCTATGTTCGGAAAAGATAACCGCTGAAAGCATCTAAGCGGGAAACTTGCCTCAAGATGAGATCTCACTGGAACCTTGAGTTCCCTGAAGGGCCGTCGAAGACTACGACGTTGATAGGTTGGGTGTGTAAGCGCTGTGAGGCGTTGAGCTAACCAATACTAATTGCCCGTGAGGCTTGACCATATAACACCCAAGCAATTTGCGCTTAAAAGCCAGATTGCGGTGTGTGAAGACGAAAGAACCGAAAGTTCGACGCTCACAAAGCACCGAAAACTATCCATACCCAATTTGCTGAAGCGAGGCCATCCGGCCACGAGTCAGTACCCGAATTTCTTGACGACCATAGAGCGTTGGAACCACCTGATCCCATCCCGAACTCAGAAGTGAAACGATGCATCGCCGATGGTAGTGTGGGGTTTCCCCATGTGAGAGTAGGTCATCGTCAAGATTAAATTCCGAAACCCCAATTGCGAAAGCAGTTGGGGTTTTGTTTTAGTAGAAGTCACCGATTTTTGCCGGTACGTTACTGCGGTAACGGGCTGGTCACAGAATTTCTTGACGACCATAGAGCGTTGGAACCACCTGATCCCATCCCGAACTCAGAAGTGAAACGATGCATCGCCGATGGTAGTGTGGGGTTTCCCCATGTGAGAGTAGGTCATCGTCAAGATTAAATTCCGAAACCCCAACTGCGAAAGCAGTTGGGGTTTTGTCGTTTCAGAGCCTGAAAAAGCCCATCTTCAAACCGCTCTGCGTGCCTTGCTGCTTCGACGAGCCTGCCATTTGCGCCACCAGATGTAGACGCCAGTCCCGGACAACCCCGCAATCAGAATACCCAATACCGCGATCATCACTTGTCCGGTAAAGCCGATGATCCGCCCCCCATGTATCGGCAGCTGCAACCGATAAAACCGCTCTCCCAACGTCCCTTCTCCTGCGATCTCCTGCCCCAGTAATCGTCCGTCGGTACCGTGGAAAAACAACCAGGATTTGCCGTGGGCCTCGGTGTCATGCTGTCCAAACCCTGCGCCGTAGAAGTTGTACTCAAAGCTGTAATACAACTCCCCGATAGCCGCTGTAAGCCCCAATTTTTTTCCCTCCTGCTGTGCCCTTTCGTAGGCCTGTTGATAACTCAAGCGAGTGATCCCCAACTCATCGGCAGGCATTCGACCTCGGGCCTCATATACGCTCGGCTCAATCGGAGAAAACAGCGACACCACCGGTTTGAAGACCTGGCTCGGCAAGTTCATGGCGACGCTGCTGACGGCTATCGGCAGCAATAACAACCACAGCCACAGTCCCCCCGCTCGATGCAGATCGAAGTTGAGCCGATAGGCATGCCCACCCTTGATCTTCCAGGCGCTCGACCACTTCCTCCAAAAGGGTTTACCTCGCGGTAACGTCAACCAGAGAGCGATGAAGCAATCGATCACCCAGGCGATGGCCACCAGCCCCATCAGCAGCAAACCCCAATTCCCGGGCAGCGTCAGGTTGTAGTGGAACTCAAGAATGAAAGGAATGAAGTTCTCTCGCTGAAAACAGCACTCGCCCCAGTAGCGCTGGCCTTTTTGCTCGCTATTGACCGGGTCCAGGTAGAACACCTGATTACGCTCATCGAACGGTTTGCCCGTCGCCGGATCATTACGTGGCACCGCCGCCAGCAAGGCTGTGTGACCTGCCTCATTCGGATACTCCATGTACCAGACCTGCAGCCTCGGATGTGCAGATTGCACCGCATCGACCAGCTCACCTGGCGGTAAACGCTGCCCCTCGGCCGACGCCGCGTAAAACCCAGGGTTCAGCCACTCATCCAGCTCATGGTTGAACGCCAGAATGCTCCCGGTGATTCCCGCCAGCAGCAGAAACACAGCCGTGGCCAACCCGATATACCGGTGCAGTAAAACCAGAAACGAACGCATGAAAATTTCCCCACGAATACGACAAAGCCAGTCCCTGAATCTCAGGAACTGGCTTTTTTATGCACAAGACAAAGGATTAGAACTGGTAGCTGACCGTGGCAGCGACGTTGCGCTCTTCGCCCATGTAGCAGAAGTTCAGACTGGCGCAGGAAGCCACGTAGGATTCATTGGTCAGGTTATTGGCATTCAGGCGTACATCGATGCCCTTCAAGCCAACCTTGCCCAGGTCATAACCGATCGACGCGTCGAACAATGTGTAGGACGGCACCTTCATGGTGTTCTCAGCATCCGCCCAGCTATAACCGACGTAACGCACGCCGCCGCCCACTCGTACGCCATCAAGCGCCGCACTGTCGAACTTGTAGTCCGCCCATAGCGAAGCCATGTGTCGCGGTGCCTGGGTTGGCGAGTTGCCTTTGTTCTCGATCACGTTGGTCGGGGTGCTCAGGGTGCTGACCATCGACTTCGAGTACTCGATGTCAGTGAAGGTGTAGCTCCCGAGCACTTTCAGGTTGTCGGTGAGCTGCATATGCGCTTCCAGTTCCAGACCCTGGGAGCGAACAGCGCCTACAGCGCGATAGAAATTTTCCTGCGGCAGCTTGGTTGCCAGGTTTTCCTGATCGATGCGAAACAGCGAGGCCGTGAACAGATTGTCGGTGCCAGGTGGCTGATACTTCAGACCCGCTTCCCACTGCGTGCCATCCGTTGGGGCCAGCGGATTACCGGCGCTGTCGGCATAGGAGTTCGGGTTGAATGACTCCGAGTAGCTGATGTACGGCGCCAGGCCGTTATCGAACAGATAGAGTGCCCCGACACGGCCAGTCAGTTTGGTGCGCTTGTCGCTGACCTCGGTGCCGACCGGGCGGCCCGCCTCGGCAATCCGGTTCTCCTCGGACGTCTCTACCCAGTCCTGACGCAGACCCAGCGAGAAGCGCCATTTGTCCATTTCAATCAGGTCTTGCAGGTAAACCCCGGTCTGCTCCAGACGACGCAGATAACTGGTCTCGCCGTACATATCGATGGCGGCGTTGCCGTACACCGGATTGAACGCATTGATTGGTGCCAGGCCACCGCTGGTCCAGTCGACCACGGTTTTGCGCCGCTGATAGTCCGCCCCCATCAGCACCGTGTGCTTGGTCGCACCGGTGAAGAATTCGGCCTGGAGCATGTTGTCGACGATGAACGCGTGCAGGCGTTCGTCACCGCCGGTGTAGTAGCGATTCAGCTCATTGCTGGTCGGCGACGTCCAGCCATAGGCGTACACCTGATCCATGTTCACTTTGGAGTCGAGGTAACGGAAATTCTGCCGCGCGGTGAAGACGTCGTTGAAGCGATGTTCGAACTGATAGCCGAACGACTGCTGATCGCGGGAGTAACCATCGACCCCCGGTTCGCCTTCGAAGAAATGCGACGAGATGCGATTGCCGTTGCGCTGATGAATCGTGCCGTCGGCCGGCACGCCACCGTGATAGCCGCCATCCGGGTCATGCTGCAGATACGCCTGCAGGGTCAGCGAAGTGTCTTCGTTGAAATCGATGCTGACCGTCGGCGCGAGAGCGAAGCGCTTTTCCTTGTTGTGGTCGAATTGCGTGTCGGACTGATCCGTCAAACCGATCAGACGATAGGCGATGCGCTTGTCGTCATCGACCGGGCCGCTGAAGTCAAAACCGACACCGCGTTGGCCCTGAGTGCCAACCGTGGCTTGAACCTGGTGATAGGCCTCGTACAACGGTTTCTTGCTGGTCAACGCCACCAGCCCGCCCGGCGAGCTACGACCATAGAGCACAGACGACGGGCCCTTCAGGATATCGACGCGCTCGAGGAAATACGGATCGACCTGCATGGTGCTGTAGGTGCCGCTGTCGCCCATCGACTTGAGGCCGTCGAGGTAGATGTTATCCACCGAGCCATCGTTGAAACCGCGCATCGCCACGTAGTCGTAACGGTGCGTGGCGCCATAGGGGTTGGTCAGCACGCCAGGGGTGTAGCGCATGGCCTGGGACACGGTTTGCGAGCCCTGATCATCCATTTGTTCGCGGGTGACCACCGACACGCTTTGCGACGTTTCCAGCAGCGCGGTACTGGTTTTGGTGGCGATCTGACTGTGCGTCGCGTTGTAGCCGTCCATGCTGCCCAGTGCGTTGCCGAGGGCGAAGCCTTTGATATCGGTGGTTGGCAGGGCCAGTGCTTCGGTTTCCGCAATTGAGCGCAGGACGTAGCTGCTGCCGTCCTGGCTGACCGCCTCCAGACCTGAGCCGCCCAGCAGATGACTCAACGCCTGATCGGTCGAATACTCGCCCTGCACGCCGGGTGATTGTCGGCCCTGAGTTTGCTGCGGGGTCATCGACAAGGTAATGCCGGCCTGGCGCGCAAACTGATTCAGCGCCTCGCCCATTGGCCCGGCGGCGATGTTGTAGCGGTGGCTGCCGACCTCACTGGCGCTCGCCGCGACGCTCAGGTTCGGCAGCAGGCCGACGCCCAGTGCGGTGGAGAACAACGCGGCCCGAATCGCTTGGCGCAGAAGGCCCGTTTCGGCAGTGAAATTCAGAGGGTTCTTACAGGTAACGCGCGCAGTCATTGTAGGTTTCCGTGGCAAGTCGCGAAGGCTGAATTGAAGTGCTTACTGACTAAGCCGGCTGTGCCGCGAAAACCCGCCAAAAAAATTCAGACCGCTCGTTCCAGCGTTACCCACCAGCGGGTGCGATAGCGCAATTGCACCGGCAGCGTCTGCGGCAAAATCGCCAGCAACTTGTCGGTGTCATCGAGACGGAACACGCCGGACAAGCGCAGATCCGCCACTTGCGGAGCGCAATTCAGGAAGCCCTGACGATAGCGGCCAACCTCATTGAGGAAATCGCCCAGGCGCATATTGCGCGTCACGATAAGTCCGTCGATCCAGGCGCCGGCATCCATGTCCAGCGGTGGAGCGGGACGCACTTGATGGTGGTCGATCAAATAACTCTGACCGGCAAGCACCTCGGTGGAAGCGCCAGCACTCGTCCGCGGCGAAAGAATTGCGACCCGGCCACTGGTGACGCTCAGGCGCGTGCAAGCACCTTCCTGACGCAGGATGAAGCGCGCGTCGAACGGCTCATAGGTGCCATGACGACTTTGCACTCGCAGCGGTCGATCGACCACCGAACCTCCGCCGGCGCCGCAGGTTACGATGATCTCGCCCCGAGTCAGTTTGATCAGCCGCTGTTGCGCCGTGTAATCGAGGTCCACGGCGCTGGCCGTGTTCAGTTCGATCCGCGTACCGTCGCGCAACTGGAATCCGCGGCGCTCGCCGGTGGCGGTAGCGTAATCGGCGCTCCACTGCTGCCAGGCTGACGTGTCTTTGGCCAGCCACGCGGCGGAGCCCATCAACAACGCGCCGGACAACAGCTTCAACGCCTGACGGCGACCCAGGCTCTGCGCACTGTTTTCCAGTGTGTTGAATGCTACTTGCGCACCCGGAACGGCGCGCAGATTTCGGGTCAGCTCACTTTGCAACGACTGCACCCGTTGCCAGGCCACTTCGTGATCATGGTGCTCGGCGCGCCATTGTTCACATTGGTGGTTCAGGCGCGGATTGCCGTGGTTATTGCGCAGACGCAGCAGCCAGTGGATCGCCTGTTTGACCACTTTCTGCTGTGGCTCGGCGCTGCGGACGACTGACAAGTTATCCACCGGCATCAGCTTTCGTACCGCAACACGTAGCAGTGATACAGCGCATCGGCGACGTAGCGTTCCACCGAGCGCAAGGACAGGCCCATCTGCTCGGCGATCTGCTTGTGGGTCAAACCTTCGCACTGCGCCAGCAGAAATGCCTGACGCACTTTGGGCTTCAGCCCCTCGAGCATGCGGGCAATGCTTTCCAGCAGTTCGATCACCAGCGCGCGGGCTTCAGCGCTGGGTGTCTCGGCTTCGGGCAAGTGAGCGATGGTTTCCAGGTACGCGCGCTCGATTTCCTCGCGTCGCCAATGGTCGATCACCAGCCCGCGAGCGATGGTGCGCAGAAACGCGCGGGGCGCCTTGAGTTCGAGACGTTCGGTGCGTTGCAGCAGGCGCACGAAAGTGTCCTGGGCCAGATCCGCCGCATCGGCCGCATTGCCCAGTCGCGCGCGCAACCAGCCGTTGAGCCAGCCGTGATGACTACTGTAAAGCGCCTGTACTGCAAACTCAGGTGAGGACATGAACGCGACAGCCCGAACGTCACAAATGATAATTAGTCGCATTGTCATCAAGGGTTACAGAATTTGCAACCGACGCTGCAAAACAGTCATCAAAAAATGACAGGCGAACGCTCTGGCACGCCGTTCGGCGGGAAGCTGGCAGAAATGCCGTCCATTTCCTACAAAACGCTAAGTTTTCTCCGAGTCGTGCCGACAGACTGGTGAGACATGCGTGCACCAAAGTAGAGCAGCCATTAGAACGCTGCCTGCGCTGTACATGGAATGTTGCATCCGGAACGCATCCCCACTTTTGGCATAAGAAGTCCCATGAAATGAATCTCAAGTTCAGCCATAAAATCCTGTTGGCCGCCTCGGGCGTCGTGGTCCTGGCGTTCGCGCTGTTCACTTTGTACAACGACTATCTGCAGCGAAACACCATTCGCCAGAACCTGCAGTCCTCCGTCCAGCAGGCCGGCGACCTGACCGCCAGCAGTGTGCAGAACTGGATGAGCGGGCGGATTCTGGTGCTGGAAAACCTCGCGCAGAACGTTGCCCATCAAGGCAAGAACGCCGACTTCCCGGGGCTGGTCGATCAACCGGCCTTCACCTCGAACTTCCAGTTCACCTACGTCGGCCAGGCCAACGGTGTGTTCACCCAGCGCCCTGACGCGAAGATGCCGGACGGCTACGACCCGCGTCAGCGTCCCTGGTACAAGCAGGCCGTGGCCGCTGACCAGACCATGCTGACCCCGCCATACATGGCCGCCGTTGGCGGTCTGGTGGTGACCATCGCCATGCCGGTGAAAAAGAACGGCGAGCTGCTCGGCGTAGTGGGCGGTGACCTGAGCCTGGAAACCCTGGTGAAGATCATCAACTCGGTGGACTTCGGTGGCCTGGGCCACGCGTTCCTGGTCAGCGGTGACGGTCAGGTGATCGTCAGCCCGGATAAAGATCAGGTGATGAAGAACCTCAAGGACATCTACCCGAACGCCGATGTGCGCATCCAGAAGGGCAACCAGAATGTGGTGCTCAACGGCCAGGAGCGCATCCTGTCGTTCACCCCGGTCACGGGTCTGCCGAATGCCGAGTGGTACATCGGTCTGTCGATCGATCGCGACAAGGCCTACGCAGCACTCAGCCAGTTCCGTACTTCGGCACTGATCGCGATGTTCGTCGCAGTGGGTGCGATTGCAGTCTTCCTGAGTCTGCTGATCACCGTGCTGATGCGTCCGCTGATCACCATGGGCCGCGCGATGCAGGACATTGCCCAGGGTGAAGGTGACCTGACCCGTCGTCTGGTAGTGGAAAGTAAGGATGAGTTTGGCGAGCTGGGCAGTTCATTCAACCAGTTCGTGGAGCGGATTCACGCGTCCATTTCCGAAGTGTCTTCCGCGACTCGTCATGTACACGACCTGTCGCAACGGGTGATGGCATCGTCCAACGCCTCGATCATCGGTTCCGACGAGCAAAGCGCCCGCACCAACAGCGTGGCTGCCGCGATCAATCAACTGGGTGCCGCCACCCAGGAAATCGCCCGTAACGCCGCCGATGCTTCGCAACACGCCAGCGGCGCGAGCGAGCAGGCCGATGACGGCCGTCAGGTGGTCGAGCAGACGATTCAGGCGATGACCGAGCTGTCGCAGAAGATCAGCCTGTCGTGCACCCAGATCGAAACCCTGAATGCGAGCACCGACAACATCGGCCACATTCTCGATGTGATCAAAGGCATCTCCCAGCAGACCAACCTGCTGGCGCTCAACGCGGCCATCGAAGCGGCCCGTGCCGGTGAAGCAGGACGTGGTTTTGCGGTGGTGGCGGACGAGGTGCGCAACCTCGCTCACCGTACCCAAGAGTCGGCGGAAGAAATCCACAAGATGATCACCTCGCTGCAGGTCGGCTCCCGTGAAGCGGTGACCACCATGAACGCCAGTCAGGCGTCCAGCGAAGAGAGCGTGGAAGTGGCGAACCAGGCCGGTCTGCGTCTGGTCAGCGTGACCCAGCGCATCGGCGAAATCGACGGCATGAACCAATCGGTGGCAGCGGCGACCGAAGAGCAGACCGCCGTGGTGGAAACCCTCAATGTCGACGTCAACCAGATCAACCTGCTGAACCAGCAGAGCGTGGCCAACCTCAATGAAACGTTGAAGGATTGCGATGCGTTGTCGCAGCAGGCCAACCGTTTGAAACAACTGGTCGACAGCTTCAAGATCTGATTGCCTGCGGTCAAAAAGCAGCCCGCTGCGGAGTGATCCGCAGCGGGCTTTTTCATGCCTTACACAAACAGCTTCAGCACATTGCCCATCGCATCATCGGCAAACCCCTGGACGAAATCCTTGAACCCCGGCAGCGCTTCCGGCCCACCGCTGGCCGGCTCGGCGATGATCGTCCAGGTCGCCCGCGATTTGCCCGCGCCCAGCGATTCCACATTCATCGCCGCCCACAAATTGGCCACGCCCAAGGTGTTGTAGATCGTGGTCCAGGTCATGCTCAGCGCCTGCTCATCCCGGGAGTTGAGTTGCTCGACCACCACGTTGCCATCCTTGAAGAATTTCTTGCGCAGCGAAGACACGCCTTCGCCGGTCATCTCGATGTGCGACAGGGCCGGAATGAAACGATCAAAGCCGTCGAATTTTCCGACCACCGCCCACGCTTGTCTGGCGTCCACCGGCACTTCCACCGAAGACACGACGTGGCAGCCGTGAGGGTTTTTGATCAGGGTGTCGGGTTGCAGATTGCTCATGGTGTTGCTCCTTGGTGGTTGAGTCAGATGAAGTTGATTTCTTTCAGGTAGTCGCAGCCGCGACGCAGCAGCGCCGGGGATTTTTCCGGGTAGTGCGCGCCCATCTGTTGCACGCCGGCCTGGGCGTTGGCGTGGCCGATCAGGGAGATGTCGCCGATGTCTTCCTCGAAGCCGTTGAGGTAGAAACCGAGTACGCCGAACAGCGCGTTGTCGGCATCGACCCGGCCCAGTTGCTGTTGCCAGTCGGCGACGCTGACCAGCGCAAACTCGCTGCCGGTTTCGCGGAACGACGCGACGTAGGCATCCCAGCTCAGGGGCTCCGGGTTATGCAGGTTGAACACCGCTCGTTCGGGCGAGTAACGGCTGGCGTGGAAGGCGATGAAGCGGGCGAGAAAGTCCACCGGCATCAGGTCGAAGTTCAGCGCGAAGGCCGGCACCTGGCCGAGCTGGATCGAGCCCTTGAGCATCAGCATCAAACGGTTCTTGTGCGGTTGGCAGACGCCGCTGAGGCTGTTGAAACTGATGTTGCCGGGCCGATACAGATTGACCCGTACCCCACGCTCCCGCGCCCGTTCGAGGATTCGTTCGCCGACCCATTTCGACAGGTTGTAGCCGTTGCGGATGTAGATCGGCGGCGTCGGTGCAGCGGGCAATTCCAGCACCCGGCCCGCGTCGTCGACAGTGCTGGAGGCCGACAGCGTCGAGATGAAATTGAACACCTTCTTGCTGCGGCCTTCGCACAACCTGAGCAGTTCGAAAACCGGCTCGACGTTGTCCGCCGCCAGCGACTCGTAATCGAGGACGTGATTGACGTTCGCCGCGTTGTGCACCAGCGCGCCGAACTCGCGATCCAGTCGCTCGAAGTCCGCATCAGCCAGGCCCAGTTGCGGCCGGGTGATGTCTGCCGAATAGACCCGCACCCGACTCAGGTCCAGATGCTCCAGCCGGTTCTCTCGCAACGATTGGGCAAATCGCTGCGCCGCCGTTTGCCCGCCGCCGTCGCGCACCAGGCACGCCACCTCGCTGGCGCCCCATCCCAGCAGCGCCTCGACGATGTGCACGCCGACAAAACTGTTGGCGCCGGTGACGATTACCTTGTGCAAATCGCCCATGCGGCTGATCGGCAATGGCTCGATATCCAGCGGTCGCTCGGCGTCGGCCATGGCCTGGGCGCTGAGCACTGCGCTGTCATCGGTGCCGCGCACCAGCGTGGCGAGCTTGGCGATGGTCGGCAGTTCGATGAAGCGGTTGATCGAGATGCTGCGACCGAATTCCTCCCGCAGACGCAGGAGCATGCGCGACAGCAGAATCGAGTGACCGCCGAGATTGAAGAAGCTTTCATCGGTGGAAATGTCGCTGGTCGGCAGCTCCAGCAGTTCGCCCCAGATCTCCAGCAGCAACGCTTCATCGGCGTTGGCGGGCAGGCATTTGGGGCCGCTGTCCTGCACGCTGACCGGCAGCTCCAGCAACGCCTTGCGATCGACTTTGCCGTTGGCGGCGAACGGCATGTTCGGCAGTTCCGTCCATGCCACCGGTTGCATGTAGTCGGGCAAGAACTGCTGGGCATGTGTCTTCAACGCATCGCGGGCGGCGTCCGATTGCGGCTGGGCGAGAAACGCCAGAATCCGCCGCTGACTGTCGATCACCACGGCGATCTGCCGATACAGCTGACTCTCGCGCAGGCACCGTTCGATCTCTTCCGGCTCGACCCGGAAGCCGCGGATCTTCACCTGATTGTCGCGGCGCCCGCACAGCTCGATGCCGTCTTCGCCCCACTTGGCCATGTCACCGCTGCGGTAGGCGCGCAGACGCTGGCCGTCCGGCAACGCCAGGTCCAGATAGCGTTCGGCGGTCTGCAGTGGATTGTTCAGGTAACCCAGGCACACACCGGGGCCGACGATGAACAGTTCGCCGACGGTCTGCTCCGGCACCGGTTGCAGATCGTCATCGAGAATCAGCACCTGACTGTTGGCAATCGGCCCGCCGAGGGTGCGGTTACTGTCGCCCGGTTGCAGCTGCCGCGCGGTTATCAGCACCGTGGCTTCGGTAGGGCCGTAGAGGTTGTGCAGTTTGCCCTGGCGCGTCAGTTGCTCGATCACGAACGGCTCGCAGACATCGCCGCCGGTCATGATTTGCCCGACGCTTTGCAGTTGCTCCAGCGGCAGGATGCTCAGCAGTGCTGGCGGCAGGAACGCGTGAGTCAACTGTCGGCGGCGGATCAACGCCACCAGTTGCAGCGGATCGCGGCGCTGGTTGTCATCGGGCACCACCAGTTCCGCGCCTTCGAGCAGAGTCGGGAAGATGTCGATCAGCGACGAGTCAAAACTCAGCGACGAGAACTGCAGCACCCGGCTCTCGGCGTGCAACTGTACGTAGTCGGCGTACCACGCGGTGAAGTGCGCGAGATTCGCCTGACTGAGCAGCACACCCTTCGGATGGCCGGTGGTGCCGGAGGTGTAGAGCGCCATGCAGGGTGAGTCAAGCTCGGGGCGGCGCAGCATCAGCGGTAGCGCCGGATCGACTTCAGTGCGGTCAATGCGGCAGACATCCAGCCCCGGCATCGAATCGCTCAGCGGATGTTCGCCATCGTGCAGCAACAACACCGCGCCGGCGTTTTCGAGGATGTACTGCTGGCGCTGAAGCGGATGGCTTGGCTCCAGCGGCAGATACACAGCGCCACTGCCGAGAACCGCCAGAATCGAAGCAAACAGCGGATCGCATTTCGGCAGGCAAATCCCGACTACCCACGGTTGCGGCTGTGTCTCCAGCATTGCCAGCAACCGCTGCTGGATCGCACGGCTGTGATCATGCAACTGGCGATAGCTGATCGACTGCTCGGCGAGGTGCAGCGCCGGGCGGTCGGCATGCTCGATCAGGCTTTCTTGAAGGCGCTCGATCACCGGGATCTGCGCCCGTTGCAACAAGGCCGGATTGGCCGTGGCGTTGAAGCGATGCACATAGGCCAGGCTGTCGAGAAACAGCAGGTTTTCCACCTGCTCGAAGTCCGGTGCGCGGGCCGTCGTCGCGTGCTGGAAATATTCGGCATCGCGGGAGAATCGGCTGACCAGCAGTGCCACTTCGTCCACCACGAGTGCGAGTGTTCGCTGGCGCAGGGCCTGACCGTTGCCGGACGGTTCGTCGGCGATGGGTACGCGGCTCAGCAGTGTCGAGTTGCAGAGGCACAGCAGATCGAGCACCGGCAAACCGCCGACGCCCGTTGCACCGATGCCCAGACGCAAGGTCAGGTGCGGTGTCGTGCCGTGGTCCTGCGGCGCAAGACTGCCGTCGTCGATCACCAGATCCATCGACAGAGCCGCTTCCGACAGCAATGAATGACCGTGTTGTTCGAGCTCCAGCGCCAGGTCGGTCAAGGCCTGGCTGCGGCCCTTCAGCAAAATGTCGAGACGTCTCATGTCAGCCTCCGTGTCAAACCAGGTAGTCGCGCAGGGCGTGCTGTACGCACGGTGTATCGAGCAGTGAGCTGTTGTGGAAAAACCGCACGATGTTGCCCACCAGCGGGTGGTGGCGATTGATCGGGAAGGCCAGCCCGGCCATCTCGTCCTTCAGTGCGCGGCGGGTGGCATCGTTGACCGGCAAGGCATCGATCAGGCGCAGGTCGAAGGCTTTCTGAATGTCATTGGTCAGGTAGTGGCCGATGAACACCGGCAGGATCTGCGCGATGCATTCGCGATCCGCATCGCTCGCGGTGTGCCAGTAGATGCGCACCATCCGTGCCCAGAAACTCGAGTGCCGACCTTCGTCGAGCAAGTGGTCGGCCATCAGGCCCTTGATCGACGGCTTGACCGTGTCGTCCCGGGCGAACGCCGCGACATCGCCGGTCACGGTGTTCTCGGCGATGGCCACGCAGATCAGCTCCACGGCGCTGCGCAGGTGTTCCGGGGCCAGTTCGACGGCAGCCGGGATCGCCCGGCTCAGTTCGATTTCATTTGGCAGCTCGATGGGCTCGATGCCGGTCATGGCTACGGTCTGCTGCATGAAATCCATTGCCACCAGCGCGTGGTAATCCTCGTCCACCACCACGGTCATGGCGTCGTAGCGACATGCGAACGGGAACGCCACGGCGAAGCGGTTCTTGGCGATGCTGCGGGCGGTCTTGTCGACGATCTCGGTCTCGAAAATCACCACGTCGTTGATGAACTTGTACAGCGTCTGCACCAGGGCAAAATCACGCTGTTCCGGGCATTCGCGCAGGAAGGTTTCACTGAGCACCAAGGGCTGACGACTGAGCGGATAGATCAGCCGCGCGTCGTCCTCCAGCACACGGCGCGGCCGGGTGCGGATGGTGGCGCGGCTTTCCCAGGCGTCGGCGAAAGATTGGTAGTCGGCGGCGTTCATTCGGCCACCTCCGCCAGCGGCTCGCGCATGCTCAGGCGCAGGCCGTCCCACAAAGCGATGCGGCTTTCCACGGCGGCAATGGCGCTCGCATAGACCTCGGCCTCACGCTGCGGATCGCCATCGACCAGACGCTCCAGCAGTTGCTCGGCAGCCGGGCCGTGGTCTTCGGAGTCGACCTCAATGTGTCGCTCCAGGTAGTAACGGAAGGTCGGCGCCTGTTTGACACCGATGCCCCAGGCATCGAGCATGCGCTGGAACATGGTCGGGATCACGCTCTCGCGGCCATGCAGGAAAGCGGCGGCGACACTGTGCCCCGGTGCATGCAGCGCGGTGTGCAAGGTGTCGCGGACGAACTGCGCGGCAGCCGGGTCGACATCGACACTTTGCAGCGCCACGTCATAGCTCACGCCCTCCTGTTGCAGCGCGACAAAGCGCTCCACCGCCGAGGTGCTCGCACCGACTTCGCGCATCGCATCCAGGTACAACTCGAAATGACTGTAATGCCCGTGAGACAGCCGATCGTCCGACTCTTCGCCGAGCACGATTTCATTGATCAATCGTGCGGCATGGGGATCGCGCGGTGGCAGCCACGGCAGGCGGGTGCAGGTCAGTTCCTGTTGCAGGCGTTTGGTCAGCGACATGAAATCCCATACGGCAAATACATGGGATTCCATGAAGCGGCGCAACACCGACAGCGAATCGATTTCGGAGAAGATCGGGTGAACGCTGAGTTCGGCTTTCTTTTGGGCGAGTTGTTCTTTAGTTGGCATGATGCGAGCCTCTGGCTTATAGGGATATAGGGACTGCTCAATCAATGGCTAACAACGTTGGATATAGTTTCCAGGCGAGCGATAGCCTCATTCGTTTCGATGAAAGTTGAAATTGTATGGAGAGGCCTGCTACATCGGAACGTCAGTAAAGACTGACGTGCAGCGGGCCATGTTGTTGGAGCTTGCCGGCTTTTCGGTTCGGTACAAAACCCGGCGTAGAAAAACTAATACATCGCAAAACAACTTAACAAGTATATTTTTAATTAATTTAAGTTTGCTGTTTTTCAAGTATGAGCGAGACTGATAAAACTTTTAAGTTAAGTTTTATTTGGGCGTAGTTGCTCCTTTCGGCCTTTAAAGGCCAAAATTGAATAACAAGAGTGAATGCCTCACTCAAAGCAACTTTTGAAGTAAGTAATTGAAATGATCTGAGGGGATGAAGTTGGCCTGATACGGCGGCGAATCTTCCTTTTCCCGTGACAAGGCTCCTTCCGTAGGTTCCTGTTGCGGAGACTGCTGCCGGGGCGGCGCGTCCCCGTTCTATTTGGGTTGGCGATTCAAGGGTGCGCGTAAATCGGCGCCGCGGCTATCGTCGAAAATGACTTCCTTGCGGTGCAATTTCCGGGCTGTCCAAAGCAGGGGGGAGGTTAGAGCGAAGGCGCCGAAGTGCCACGGCAATTGAGCGTGACCGGCGTGGGGATTTGTAAGCGGGTTATTCGCCGGGTGAGCGGGAGCTCACCCGGAAGGGGGAGTCAGCGAGCTGTCTTGCGGTTTTGTGCGGCGGGGCTGGCGAGGTAACGGGTGATGACCTCGACACCGCGGTTGAGGTGCTGCTCCAGCAATGCCACTGCGAGCGGGGTGTCACGTTGCTGCACGGCTTGCAGCAGAGCGCGGTGATCGTCCTGGGAGATCTTGCCCAGGCCCATGGCCTCAAGGTTGAAGCGCAGGAAGCGTTCCTCTTCGTTCAAACCGTCCTCGACCAGCCGCAGCAGACGGCCGTTCGGGGATTTGCTGTAAAGCGTCATGTGGAACAGGCGGTTGAGCCGGCCGATCTCCGTGTAGTCGTGCTCGGTTTCCAGCTCTTCGATGTAACCGGCGGCGCGTTCGTGGTCGGCGCTGGTCAGCAGCGGGATCGACTGACGCAGGGCTTCGGATTCCAGCAGGATGCGCAGTTCGTAGGTTTCGGTCGCGTCGCCCTGGATCAGCGGCGCTACCACGGCGCCTTTGTGGGCAACCACGCTCAGCAGGCCTTGGGCTTCGAGCTGACGCAACGCTTCGCGTACCGGCATGCGGCTGACGCCGAACAGGTCCGCCAGATCCTGCTGGCGGACCGCGGTGCCGCACGGCAAGCGCCCGTCGAGAATCGCCGAGCGCAGGGTTTCTTCGATGACCGAGCGCGCCAGATGCGCGGGAATCGGGCCTTCGACTTTGATGCTGTGGAGTGGCTTGGGCTTCTGGGTCACAACTGCACACCCTGTTGACTGCGGAATTTGGATCCAAAGGACACTAGTGATTGCTCTACAGGTTGTCAAACCGTGTAGAAGAACCCTGTCACATCTGAAGTTTAGCGCGCACGCGATGATCTCAGGGTGCCATTGTTTTTTGCTCGGCTAACCTTCACCATCAAACGCCTTTCCTCCTGCCCTGGATGCCTTGCATTGGCGGTACGTTTCGCGATTCCCCGGATTGCGCGCTGGTTTGCCTGCGCGCTGCTGCTGGCCGGCGTCATGCTGGGCGGCCTGCATGCCGATTGGGATTTTTCCGCGATCAGCCGCAAGGCCACGGCATTGTACGGACCGCTGGGCGCCGGGCAACAACGGATCGATGCCTGGCAGAATCTGCTGGCCACCCAGAAACAGGTCAGCGAGATGGAAAAGCTCAAAGTGGTGAACCTGTTTTTCAACAAACAGATGCGCTACGTCGAGGACATCGACCTGTGGGGCCAGGTCGATTATTGGGAGACCCCCATCGAAGCCTTGTGGAAAGGCGCCGGCGACTGTGAAGACTACGCGATCGCCAAGTATTTCAGCCTGCGCCACCTCGGCGTGGCCAGTGACAAGTTGCGCATCACCTACGTCAAGGCCCTGCGCCAGAACCGCGCGCACATGGTGTTGACCTACTATTCCAGTCCCGACGCCATGCCGCTGGTGCTCGACAGCCTGATCGACCCGATCAGGCCGGCGTCCGAGCGAACCGATTTGCTGCCGGTCTACTCTTTCAATGCCGAAGGTCTGTACCTGCCGGGGGCCAAGGGCAACAAAAAGGTCGGCGACACCAAACGCCTGTCACGCTGGCAGGATGTGTTGAAGAAAATGCAGGCCGAAGGATTCCCGGTCGAGACGACTAACTAGGAGCACGCGCTCAGATGTCCTTGTTCAAACAGCTGTTGATCGCAATCTGTCTGTTCCTCGTGGTCGCCTTCACCGGCAGCTTCATGGTCAGCCTGGAGAGCTCGCGTACCCAGTACGTCAACCAGTTGCGTTCCCACGCCCAGGACGCCGCCACGGCGCTGGCGTTGTCGCTGACTCCGAACATCGACGACCCGGCGATGGTCGAGCTGCTGGTCAGTTCGATCTTCGACAGCGGTTATTACGCGAGCATCCGCGTGGTCGATCTGAAGACCGACCAGACCATCGTCGAGCGCAGTGGCATTCCCGCCGTCACCAACGTGCCGGACTGGTTCGTCAAACTGATCGGCCTGGAGCCGGCCGGCGGCGATGCGCTGGTCAGCCGTGGCTGGGAACAGGCGGCGCGGGTCGAGGTGGTCAGCCACCCGATGTTCGCCCTGGCCAAACTCTGGCAGAGCGCACTCGGCAGCCTGGGCTGGTTGCTGGTCTGCGGTGCAGTGAGCGCGGTGCTGGGCGCGCTGTTGCTGCGCCGGCAATTACGGCCGCTGGACTACATGGTCAAGCAATCCCACGCCATCGCCCGTCGCGAATTCCTCAGCCTGCCGGACCTGCCGCGCACGCCTGAGCTGCGTCGCGTGGTGCTGGCGATGAACCAGATGGTCGAGAAGCTCAAGGCGTTGTTCCAGGAGCAGGCCGAGCGCAGTGAAAAACTGCGCACCGAGTCCTATCAGGACAACCTCACCGGGCTGGCCAACCGGCGCTATTTCGAGATGCAACTCAACGCCCGGGTGAGCAACCCGGAGCAGGCCAGTTCCGGCTATCTGTTGCTGCTGCGGGTCAAGGATCTGGCGGGTTTGAACCAGCGTCTCGGCGGTCAGCGCACCGATGAATTGTTGAAAGCGGTCGGTCAGCAACTCTCTCGCGAATGCGCCAAATACCCGGAAACCCAAAACCTCGTGACCCGTATCCGTGGCGGTGAATTCGCCGTGCTGGCGCCGGGGCTGACCCGCGAAGAGGCGCTGCAACTGGCGCAGAATCTCGACAGCGCCCTGGGCAGCCTGCATGCGACGGGCGCCACCGACGTGGCCGCCGTGGCCTCCATCGGCGTGGCACCGTTCGCCCACGGCGACTCCCCACAAGCGGTGCTCAGCCTCGGCGATCAGGCCCTGGCTCAGGCCGAAGGTCAGGGCGAACAAAATTGGGCGTGCCTTGACCAGAGCCTGGTGGCGGACGTCGGCGACGATCACCACGCCTGGCATCGCCTGCTCGATCAGGCGCTGAACCAGCGGCGTTTCGAGCTGTTCTTCCAGCCGGTGGTGGCGGCGCAGGACACGCAACTGGTGCTGCATTACAAAGTGCTGTCGCGCCTGCTCGACGAACAGGGCCAGACCATTCCCGCCGGGCGTTTCCTGCCGTGGCTGGAGCGCTTTGGCTGGACCGCACGCTTGGACCGGCTGATGCTCGAGCGAGTGCTGGAGCAAATGGCCGGGCATGAAGAATCCCTGGCGCTGAACCTGTCTTCGGCGACCCTGGCGGATCCGCAGGCATTGAACAAAGTCTTCGAGATTCTGCGCTCGCATTCCAATCTGGGGCCGCGTCTGACCCTGGAAATCGGCGAGGAGCAACTGCCGGAACAAGCGGTGCTGGAGCAGTTGACCCGACGTTTGCGCGAACTCGGTTTCTCCCTGAGCCTGCAACGCTTCGGCGGGCGCTTCAGCATGATCGGCAACCTGGCGCGGCTGGGGCTGGCGTACCTGAAGATCGATGGCAGCTACATCCGCGCGATCGACCAGGAGAGCGACAAGCGCCTGTTCATCGAGGCCATCCAGCGGGCGGCGCACAGCATCGATCTGCCGCTGATTGCCGAGCGGGTCGAGACGGAAGGGGAGTTGTCGGTGATTCGCGAGATGGGCTTGTACGGGGTTCAGGGGCAGCTCTTCGGTGAGCCGAAACCCTGGTGATGAATTGCCCGCTCCCACGCGCAACGCGGGAACGGGCAAGACAAAAGAGATCAGATCAACCCGGTCTCTTCATCATCAATCAACTGACTCAACCCGCCCAACGCTTCTCGGGCCTGGGTACGGTCCATCAGCTTGGCCTGGGCTGCCGGCGGCAGGTCGGTGACGCGGATCACGCCTTTCTGGGTCAGGACCTGAATCAGGTCGTCGAGTACCCGGATCATCTCCAGGTCGCTCTGCTTGAGCTGCTTGAGGCTGTTTTCCACGGCCGCGTTGGCAAACCAGGCCTGGATTTCATGGTGGTCGGCGGGCAGCGTTTCCGTGGCCTCGGCCCAGGCCGCAGCTTCCACGCGAACCAACTGACCCTGTGCATCGCGTTGCACGTAAAACATTGAGCATCCCTCGGAAATGGACCGGCGTCATGCTGTCAGCAGCATAGCCAACTGCACGGGAGTATGCGGTGCGGCGACGCAATCGTCACCGGGAAGAAAGACGCAAACGTGACGGCCGCCCCATTGGGGCGGCCGTTTTGTTCACGCATCAGCTGTTGTTGTGGTCGACCTTGATGGTCGGATCGCTGCCGGCAATCAGGTTGTGAATGTTGGCAGTGGACCAGTTGTTGCCTTCCAGCTTGATCGTCACGTCCGGTGTCGCGGCAGCCGCATCGGCGGAGTTGAACTTGCCCGCCGAGCTGACCTGCAGCGACGACACGCCGTCGACCGTGGTGATCTTCAGGAAGTTGTCGATGGTGCTGCCGGACTCACCCTGCAGCAGGTCGCGCAGGTCGATGCGGTCACCTTCGCTGGCGTTGAAGTCCTTGATCACATCGTTGCCGGTGTCGCCTGCTTTCCAGACGAAGGTGTCGGCACCGGAACCGCCGATCAGGATGTCGTTGCCCTGGCCGCCGATCAGCGTGTCGTTGCCGGAGCCGCCGAGCAGGATGTCATTGCCCTTGCCGCCGTCGAGCACGTCATTGCCGCCGCCGCCGAACAGGATGTCATTGCCCGCGCCACCCAGCAGCGTGTCGTTGCCGTCGTGGGCACCGGACACATCGAACGCCTGATAGTGCTCGGTGATGTACTGGTGCACGTTGCTGGTGGTGACTTTGCTGACATCGACGCCGGTCTGCTGCGCAACGAACGCCTGCATCGCCTGGTAACCCTCGCCGGCAATGCCGTTGAAGCTCACCAGATCGCCGAACAGGATGTCGTTGCCGTCGCCGCCGTTGACGGTGTCGTTGCCCGGCATCGTCGCTTCGGTGTGGCCGATGATCGAGTTGGCCAGGTCCTTCGGATCGATGTTGGTCTGCGGGTTGTGATCGGTGTCGTACGGTTTCAGGTCATTGAGGCTGACACCGCTGTTGATCCCGATGGCTTCCACATTGGACAGGTTGCCCAGCAGTGCGAAGGCGCTGTTGGCGTTGTCAGTGGTGGCCTGGCTGGTGCTGCTGCCGGAGCCTGCCAGGCTCGACAGCTCGTAGGTGCCGTCGCCCTGGGCGTGGATGGTGCCCACGTTGCTCCAGTTCCAGCTGCCGTTCTTGTACGTCTGCAGGACCACGGCACCCGCCGTGCTGATGGTCAGGTAGTGCGTGCTGTCGATGTAGGTGCTGAAGCTGTCGCCCAGCTTGTAATTGCTGGTCTTCACCACGTCGTCGAGCTTCACGTTGCCGTACAGCGTCGGGTTGGTCTGCTCGCCGCTCTGGTAGTAGGTCGGCTGGCCGTCGGTGATGAAGTACGTGAGGTTCTTCGCCCCGGTGTTGGCCACGGCTTCGGCGCTCTGGAAGAAGTTGGCCGTAGCCTTGAACACGTCTTCGTAGTTGGTGCCACCGCCGGAGGTCATCGAGTCCAGCACTGCCTTGAGCTTGGTCAGCGCGTTCGGGTCGTTGAGGTTCACCGACACCGACTTGTTGACCTGGGTATCGAAGTCCACCAGGAAGATGTTCACCGTACCCGAGTTGTTGCCCATGCTCTGCTTGAGGGTGTTGAACACCGAGGTCAGCGAGTCTTTGGCGGCGTTGATCGACGAGGTGCTCATGCTGCCCGAGCTGTCGACCATGAACGCGATGTTGTAGTTGGTGCCCGGCACCACGGTCAGGCCGCCGATGTCGGCGACGATGATGTCGTTGCCGTCGGTGCCGGTGACGGTGTCGTCAGCCGAAGTGGCGACAATCGAGTTGTAGACCGCCGGCACCACGGAGACCGGAATGGTCGCGGTGGTGCTGGCCGAGCCGCCCAGAGCTTCGGTCGAAGTCGAGGTCACGGTCAGGTTGAACTGGCCGTTGTAGTAGGCCGGCGGGGTCACGGTCAGGCTGCCGAGGTTCCAGCCGGTGACGTTGGCGTCGCCGCTGGTGGCGGTCACGGTGAAGCTGTGGCCCGCGCCATCGCTGAGCACCGAACCGACCGGTGCGCCGCTGATCTTGATGCTCAGGGTTTCCGAACCGTCGGTGTCGGTCAGCGCGGTGCTGATCGACGACAGTTTCACGGTGGTGCCTTCGGCGCCGGTGTTGAGCTTGTAGCCGTCGTAATAGCCTTCGCCATTGGTGCCGTGCAGGTCGGAGACGGTTACACCGGAGTTCACCAGGTCCTGTACGCCGGTGTAGATCGGCACACCGGCACTGCTCAGGTCGATCGCCGTGCCGCCGTTGACCGACAGGTTGACGTCGTAGCTGCCCGGGCCGCTCTGGTTGTGGTGGTAGATCTCCAGGGTGTAGTAGCCGCTGGTGGTCGGGGTGAACGAACCGTTGAGGTTGCCGCCCGCGCCCCAGGTCGTGGAGGCTACGTTCTTGCCACCGATGTTCACCAGCAGGCTGTCATCGCCGGTGCCGGTGAAGGTGTAGGTCTTGCCGGCTTCGAGGTAGATCAGGCCGGACGTCTTCGACGCAGTACCGGCGGCTACGCTGCCGTCGGACTGCACATTGGTCACGGTGCCGCTGGTGTTCGGTTTGCCTGCGCCGTCGATCACGTTTTTCAGGGTGGTCGAGTTGGCGCCGCTGCCATCGGTACCCAGGCCCGACAGACCGGTCCAGACGTCCTTGACCAGCCCGGTGGACTTCACGCTGTTGTCGGCCACCGACAGGGTCGGCGCATCCGCCACTGGCGTGATGTCGATCTTGATGGTGCCGGTGTTGCCCAGCAGTTGACCGTCGGTTGGCTGGAACTTGATCTGTGCGTAGTCAGCCTGGTTGTTGCCCAGACCGGTGCCGCCATAACCGTTCACACCCGATTCGTTGGCATCCGGCAGGAAGCGCAGCTTGCCGGCATCGATGTCGGCCTTGCTGAAGGTCTGGTTGGTGGCGACGTCTTTCCAGGTCGAGCCGTCCAGATACTGCAGTTTGCCTTCGCCCGGCAGCTGGGTGATTTTCACGCCCAGGCTCGAGGCCGGGCTGTCCACGTCGGTGACGCCGAAGGTCGACCAGCCGAGGATCAGCGGGGTGTCTTCGGTGCCGGTGACGTTGACCGGTGCTGCGACCGGTGCGTCGTTGACCGCCACCACGTTGACCGTGGTGGTGGCGACGTTGGAGTAGTTGCCGCCATCGGTCACTGTCACGGTGATGATCCGTGGCACGGTGCTCGGGTCTTCACTGCTGTTGGTGAAGCTGATGTTCTTGATCGCCTGCATGTAGTCGGCGAGCGTCGCGTTGCCCGACAGCGTCAGCGTGATCGTGCCATTGGTGCTGTTGGCATTGATGGTGATGCCGTTGACGCTGTTGCCCAGGTTCAGCGCATCGCCGTCCTGACGGTTGGTCAGCACGATGGTGGCGCCGGTCAGCATGGTGCTGTCCGGGTCGGTGATGCTGATGTCGGTGTCGGCAATCGACACGCCCGCGCCCGGAGTGTTCTCGGTGAAGGTCACCTTGTAGTCGGCCCCGGTGGCGCCGCTGGAGTTGTTGGCGTCGAGGTCGATGACCGGAGGCGCATCGTTGTCGATGATCGAGGTGCTGACGCTGCCGTTGGTGCTGCTGACCGCCAGGTTCTCGAAGTTGCCGCCGGTGGCCGAGTCGATCTTGACCACGAAGTTCTCGGTGCCCTCGGTGATCTTGTCGTCAATGGTCGCGACGTTGAACTGCGCACTGCTGGCGCCTGCCGGGATCTTCACGGTGTACACGCCGGTGAAGTCCGAACCGTCGGCGGCGGTGCCGCTGTAGACGATTTTCAGGGTCACTTCGGTTTGCGCCGGGTGGGTCAGGCTCACGGTATAGGTTGCGGTCTGGCCTTCGGTCACCGAGGTGCTGCCGGTGATGCTGACGGTGGTGGTGTCGATGGTGTCGGTGACATTGGTCACCGCTGGCGTGTTGCTGGTCACCAGGTTTTCGAAGTTGCCACCGGTGGCGTTGGTGATGGTTGCCTGCACGGTGCCGGCGTCTTTGTAGACGTCGTCAGCCGGTGCCGGAACGGTCACGGTGCCGGTGGTTTTACCGGCCTCGATGGTGATCACCGAGCCGTTGCTCAGGGTCACGGTCACCGGCGTGCCTGCCGCGTTGGTGAGGGTCGCGGTGTAGGTGATCTGGCCACCTTCGGCCACGGTGCCGGTCGCGGTCAGCGACAGGTTGGTGGTGTCGATGGTGTCGGTCACGGTGGTGCTGACCGGCGTCTTGTCGGCCACGAGGTTTTCGTAGTTGCCGCCGCTGACGTTGGTGATCGAGTTGGTCAGTGGTGCGTGACCGTTCAACACGTCGTTCGGTGCCGTCGTGGTGACGGTGCCGGTGGTCTTGCCGATGTCGATGGTGATGGTCTGGCCGTTGGACAGGGTCACGGTCACAGGCGAACCGGTCACTGGCGCGCCGACAGTCGCGGTGTAGACGACGTTGCCGCCCTCGGCCGCGGTTGCGGTCGCGGTCAGCTTCACGGTGGTGGTGTCGATAGTGTCGGTGACGTTGGTCACCGCTGGTGTATTGCTGGTCACCAGGTTTTCGAAATTGCCACCGGTGGCCGACTTGATTGTTGCCTGAACGGTGCCGGCGTCTTTGTAAACGTCATCGGCTGGCGCCGGAACGGTCACGGTGCCGGTGGTTTTGCCGGCGTCGATGGTGATCACGGCGCCGTTGCTCAGGGTTACGGTCACCGGAGTGCCGGCGGCGTTGGTCAACGTTGCGGTGTAGACGATCGAACCACCTTCGGCCACGGTGCCGGTCGCGGTCAGCGACAGGTTGGTGGTGTCGATGGTGTCGGTGACGGTGGTCGAAACCGGGGTCTTGTCGGCTACAAGGTTTTCGTAGTTGCCGCCGCTGACATTGGTGATGGCGTTGGTCAACGGCGCGTGACCGTTCAACGCATCGTTCGGTGCGGTGGTGGTCACGGTGCCGGTGGTTTTACCCACTTCGATGGTGATGGTCTGGCCGTTGGACAGGGTCACGGTCACTGGCGAACCAGTCACCGGCGCGCCGACAGTCGCGGTGTAGACGACGTTGCCACCCTCGGCCGCTGTTGCGGTCGCCGTCAGCTTCACGGTGGTGGTGTCGATGGTGTCGGTGACGTTGGTTACGGCTGGCGTGTTGCTGGTCACCAGGTTTTCGAAGTTGCCACCGGTGGCGTTGGTGATGGTTGCCTGAACAGTACCGGCGTCCTTGTAAACGTCGTCGGCTGGAGCCGGAACAGTCACGGTGCCGGTGGTTTTACCAGCGTCGATGGTGATCACGGCGCCGTTGCTCAGGGTCACGGTTACCGGAGTGCCCGCAGCGTTGGTCAGTGTGGCGGTGTAGATGATCGAACCGCCCTCGGCGACCGAGTTGGTGGCGCTCAAGGACAGGTTGGTGGTGTCGATGGTGTCGGTCACGGTGGTGCTGACCGGAGTCTTGTCGGCGACCAGATTCTCGTAGTTGCCGCCGCTTACACCGGTGATTGCGTTAGTCAGTGGCGCATGACCATTCAACACGTCGTTCGGCGCGGTGGTGGTGACGGTGCCGGTGGTCTTGCCGACTTCGATGGTGATCGACTGACCGTTCGACAGGGTCACGGTCACTGGCGAGCCGGTGACAGGTGCACCCACGGTGGCGGTGTAGGTGACGGTGCCACCTTCGGCCGCCGTCGTGGTCGCCGTCAGCTTCACGGTGGTGGTGTCGATGGTGTCGGTGACGCTGGTCACCGCTGGCGTGGTGCTGGTCACCAGGTTTTCGAAGTTGCCACCGGTAGCCGACTTGATCGTGGCCTGTACGTTGCCGGCGTCCTTGTAGACGTCATCGGCCGGTGCCGGAACGGTCACGGTGCCGGTGGTTTTGCCGGCGTCGATGGTGATGACAGCACCGTTCGACAAGGTCACGGTGACTGGCGAGCCAGCGGCGTTGGTCAGGGTCGCGGTGTAGGTGATCTGGCCACCTTCGGCCACGGTGCCGGTCGCGGTCAGCGACAGGTTGGTGGTGTCGATGGTGTCGGTCACAGTGGTGCTGACCGGGGTTTTGTCGGCGACCAGATTTTCGTAGTTGCCGCCGGAAACGTTGGTGATGGCGTTGGTCAACGGCGCGTGGCCGGTCAGCACATCGTTTGGCGCCGTCGTGGTGACGGTGCCAGTGGTTTTGCCGACTTCGATGGTGATGGTCTGGCCGTTCGACAGGGTCACGGTCACTGGCGAGCCGGTGACCGGTGCACCCACGGTAGCGGTGTAGGTGACGGTGCCACCTTCAGCAGCGGTTTCGGTCGCGGTCAGTTTGACCGTGGTGGTGTCGATGGTATCGGTGACGTTGGTCACGGCTGGCGTGGTGCTGGTCACCAGGTTTTCGAAGTTGCCACCGGTGGCGGATTTGATCGTGGCCTGTACGGTGCCGGCGTCTTTATAGACGTCATCGGCTGGTGCAGGAACGGTTACGGTGCCGGTGGTTTTGCCCGCTTCGATGGTGATGACGGCGCCGTTGCTCAACGTCACGGTCACTGGCGAGCCAGCGGCGTTGGTCAGGGTCGCGGTGTAGGTGATCTGGCCACCTTCGGCCACGGTGCCGGTCGCGGTCAGCGACAGGTTGGTGGTGTCGATGGTGTCGGTCACGGTGGTGCTGACCGGAGTTTTGTCGGCGACCAGGTTTTCGTAGTTGCCACCGGAAACATTGGTGATGGCGTTGGTCAGCGGCGCGTGGCCGGTCAGCGCATCGTTAGGCGCGGTAGTGGTTACGGTGCCGGTGGTTTTGCCCACTTCGATGGTGATGGTCTGACCGTTGGACAGGGTCACGGTCACTGGCGAGCCGGTGACAGGTGCACCCACGGTCGCGGTGTACGTAACGGTGCCGCCTTCAGCTGCCGACTCGGTCGCGGTGAGTTTGACCGTGGTGGTGTCGATGGTGTCAGTGACCTGGGTCACCGCAGGAACCGTGCTGGTCACCAGATTTTCGAAGTTGCCACCCGTGGCGGACTTGATCGTCGCTTCCACGGTGCCGGCGTCCTTGTAGACGTCATCGGCCGGTGCCGGAACCGTCACGGTGCCAGTGGTTTTACCGGCCTCGATGGTGATCACGGCGCCGTTGCTCAATGTTACGGTCACCGGAGTGCCCGCAGCGTTGGTCAGTGTGGCGGTGTAGATGATCGAACCGCCCTCGGCGACCGAATTGGTGGCGCTCAAGGACAGGTTGGTGGTGTCGATGGTGTCGGTGACGGTGGTCGAAACCGGGGTCTTGTCGGCGACCAGATTCTCGTAGTTGCCACCGGAAACGTTGGTGATCGCGTTGGTCAGCGGCGCGTGGCCGTTCAACGCATCGTTCGGCGCGGTGGTGGTCACGGTGCCAGTGGTTTTACCCACTTCGATGGTGATCGACTGACCGTTGGACAGGGTTACGGTGACTGGCGAACCGGTTACTGGAGCGCCAACAGTCGCGGTGTAAGTAACGGTGCCGCCTTCAGCTGCCGACTCGGTCGTGGTCAGTTTGACCGTGGTGGTGTCGATGGTGTCGGTGACATTGGTCACGGCTGGCGTGTTGCTGGTCACCAGGTTTTCGAAGTTGCCACCGGTGGCGGACTTGATCGTCGCTTCCACGGTGCCGGCGTCCTTGTAGACGTCATCGGCAGGGGCTGGAACGGTCACGGTGCCAGTGGTTTTGCCGGCTTCGATGGTGATCACCGCGCCGTTCGACAGTGTCACGGTCACCGGCGTGCCGGCCGGATTGGTCAGGGTCGCGGTGTAGACGATCGAGCCGCCTTCGGCCACGGTGCCGGTCGCGGTCAGCGACAGGTTGGTGGTGTCGATGGTGTCGGTCACAGTGGTGCTGACCGGAGTCTTGTCCGCTACGAGGTTTTCGTAGTTGCCGCCGGAAATGTTGGTGATCGCGTTGGTCAGTGGCGCATGGCCGTTCAGCACGTCGTTCGGTGCCGTGGTGGTCACGGTGCCGGTGGTTTTACCGACTTCGATGGTGATTTGCTGACCATTAGCCAGGGTCACGACCACCGGCGAGCCAGTCACCGGAGCGCCCACAGTCGCGGTGTAAGTAACGGTGCCACCTTCGGCGGCAGTTTCGGAAGCAGTGAGCTTCACGGTCGTCGTGTCGATGGTGTCGGTGACTTCGGTGACGGCCGGAACGGTGCTAGGCACCAGGTTCTCGAAGTTGCCACCGGTTGCATCCTTGATGGTGACTTCGACTTTGCCGGCATCTTTGTAGACGTCATCGGCCGGGGCCGGAACGGTCACGGTGCCGGTGGTTTTACCCGCTTCGATGGTGATGACGGCGCCGTTGCTCAACGTCACGGTCAGCGGAGTGCCGGCCGGGTTGGTCACGGTCGCGGTGTAAATGATCGAGCCGCCTTCGGCCACGGTGCCGGTCGCGGTCAGCGACAGGTTGGTGGTGTCGATGGTATCGGTGACGGTGGTGCTGACCGGCGTCTTGTCCGCTACGAGGTTCTCGTAGTTGCCGCCGCTGACGTCGGTAATCGCGTTGGTCAGCGGTGCATGGCCGTTCAACGCATCGTTCGGTGCGGTGGTGGTCACGGTGCCGGTGGTCTTGCCCACTTCGATGGTGATTTGCTGACCGTTGGACAGAGTCACGGTCACTGGGGAACCGGTCACCGGTGCGCCAACAGTCGCGGTGTAGGTGACGGTGCCGCCTTCAGCCGCCGACTCGGTCGCGGTCAGTTTGACCGTGGTGGTGTCGATGGTGTCAGTGACCTGAGTCACGGCCGGAACGGTGCTTGGCACCAGGTTCTCGAAGTTGCCACCGGTGGCCGTCGAAATGGTGGCTTCGACTTTGCCCGCGTCCTTGTAAACGTCATCGGCCGGAGCCGGAACGGTTACGGTGCCGGTGGTCTTGCCGGCCTCGATGGTGATCACAGCGCCGTTGGACAAGGTCACGGTCACCGGAGTACCCGCCGGGTTGGTCAGGGTCGCGGTGTAGACGATCGAACCACCCTCGGCCACGGAGCCAGTGGCGCTCAGGGTCAGGTTGGTGGTGTCGACGGTGTCGGTCACGGTGGTGCTGACCGGAGTCTTGTCGGCGACGAGGTTCTCGTAGTTGCCACCGGTCACGCCGGTGATCGAGTTGGTCAGCGGCTCGTGACCGTTCAGCGCGTCATTTGGCGCAGTGGTGGTCACGGTGCCGGTGGTTTTTCCGACTTCGATGGTGATCTGCTGACCATTGGCCAGGGTCACGGTCACAGGCGAACCGGTGACAGGCGCGCCGACGGTAGCGGTATAGGTGACGGTGCCACCTTCAGCAGCGGTTTCGGTCGCGGTGAGTTTCACCGTGGTGGTGTCGATGGTATCGGTGACGTTGGTCACGGCCGGAACGGTGCTCGGCACCAGGTTCTCGAAGTTGCCGCCAGTGGCGCTCGAAATGGTCGCCTCGACCTTGCCCGCATCCTTGTAGACGTCATCGGCCGGAGCCGGAACGGTCACGGTGCCAGTGGTTTTGCCGGCTTCGATGGTGATGACGGCGCCGTTCGACAGGGTCACGGTCACCGGGGTGCCGGCCGGGTTGGTCAGGGTCGCGGTGTAAACAATCGAACCACCCTCGGCCACCGAATCGGTGGCGGTCAGGTTCAGGTTGGTGGTGTCGACCGTGTCCGAAACCGAAGTGTTGGCCGGTTTGCTGTCGACCGCCAGGTTTTCGTAGTTGCCACCGGTGGCCTTGTCGATGGTAACGCTCAGCGAGCTGCCGCCCGCCAGCGGGCTGTTCGGCGCGACGAAGTTCACGGTGCCAGTGGTCTCGCCCACGGCGATGGTGATGGTCTGGCCGTTGGACAGGGTCACCACGACCGGCGAGCCGGTCACTGGCGCCGTCACGGTCGCGGTGTAGACCACGGTTTCGCCTTCGGCGACGTTGGCGGTAGCGGTCAGCGACACGGTGGACGTGTCGATGGTGTCGTGAACGGTGGTGACCGCCGGGGCAGTGCTGGTGACCAGGTTTTCAAAGTTGCCGCCGGTGGCGCCCTTGATGGTCGTTTCCACGGTGCCGGCGTCCTTGTAGACGTCGTCCTTCGGTGCGTCGACGGTCACGGTGCCGGTGGTTTTGCCGGCCTCGATGGTGATCACTGCGCCATTGCTCAGGGTCACGGTTACCGGAGTGCCGGCGGCGTTGGTCAGGGTCGCGGTATAGGTGATCTGGCCACCTTCGTTGACTTCCGGCGTCGCGCTCAGCGTCAGGTTGGTGGTGTCGACGGTGTCGGTCACGGTGGTGCTGACCGGCGTCTTGTCAGCCACGAGGTTTTCGTAGTTGCCGCCACTCACGCCGGTGATCGAGTTGGTCAGCGGTTCGTGACCGTTGAGTGCGTCGTTCGGTGCCGTGGTGGTCACGGTACCGGTGGTCTTGCCGACTTCGATGGTGATCGACTGACCGTTGGCCAGGGTCACGGTCACCGGGGAACCGGTCACCGGTGCGCCCACAGTCGCGGTGTAGGTGACGGTGCCACCTTCAGCTGCGGATTCGGTCGCGGTCAGTTTGACCGTGGTGGTGTCGATGGTGTCAGTGACTTCAGTCACGGCCGGAACGGTGCTAGGCACCAGGTTCTCGAAGTTACCGCCGGACGCGTCCTTGATCGTGACTTCAACCTTGCCGGCGTCCTTGTAGACGTCATCGGCTGGAGCCGGAACGCTTACGGTGCCAGTGGTTTTACCGGCTTCGATGGTGATCACCGCGCCGTTCGACAGGGTCACGGTCACCGGCGTGCCCGCCGGGTTGGTCAGGGTCGCGGTGTAAACGATCGAACCGCCCTCGGCCACGGAGCCGGTAGCGCTCAGGGTCAGGTTGGTGGTGTCGACGGTGTCGGTCACGGTGGTGCTGACCGGAGTCTTGTCGGCCACCAGATTCTCGTAGTTGCCACCGCTCACGCCGGTGATCGAGTTGGTCAGCGGCTCGTGACCGTTCAACGCATCGTTCGGTGCGGTGGTGGTGACGGTACCGGTGGTCTTGCCGACTTCGATGGTGATCTGCTGACCATTGGCCAGGGTCACGGTCACTGGCGAACCAGTCACCGGTGCGCCAACAGTGGCGGTGTAGGTGACGGTGCCACCTTCAGCAGCGGTTTCGGTCGCAGTCAGTTTGACCGTGGTGGTGTCGATGGTGTCGGTGACTTCGGTGACCGCCGGAACAGTGCTTGGCACCAGGTTCTCGAAGTTGCCACCGGTTGCATCCTTGATGGTCACTTCGACTTTGCCCGCGTCCTTGTAAACGTCGTCCGCAGGTGCTGGAACGGTCACGGTGCCTGTGGTTTTGCCCGCTTCAATGGTGATGACGGAGCCGTTGCTCAACGTCACGGTCACCGGCGTGCCCGCAGGGTTGGTCAGAGTCGCGGTATAGACAATCGAACCGCCCTCGGCCACGGAGCCAGTCGCGGTCAGCGACAGGTTGGTGGTGTCGACGGTGTCGGTGACCGTGGTCGAAACCGGGGTTTTGTCGGCAACCAGATTCTCGTAATTACCGCCGCTCACGCCGGTGATCGAGTTGCTCAACGGTTCATGACCGTTCAACGCATCGTTCGGTGCGGTGGTGGTGACGGTACCGGTGGTCTTGCCGACTTCGATGGTGATCTGCTGACCATTGGCCAGGGTCACGGTCACTGGCGAACCAGTCACCGGTGCGCCAACAGTGGCGGTGTAAGTGACGGTGCCACCTTCAGCTGCGGATTCGGTCGCAGTCAGTTTGACCGTGGTGGTGTCGATGGTGTCGGTGACTTCGGTGACCGCCGGAACAGTGCTTGGCACCAGGTTCTCGAAGTTGCCACCGGTTGCATCCTTGATGGTCACTTCGACTTTGCCCGCGTCCTTGTAAACGTCGTCCGCAGGTGCTGGAACGGTCACGGTGCCTGTGGTTTTGCCCGCTTCAATGGTGATGACGGAGCCGTTGCTCAACGTCACGGTCACCGGCGTGCCGGCCGGATTGGTCAGAGTCGCGGTGTAAACAATCGAACCGCCCTCGGCCACGGTGCCGGTCGCGCTCAGCGTCAGGTTGGTGGTGTCGACGGTGTCGGTGACCGTGGTCGAAACCGGAGTCTTGTCGGCTACCAGGTTTTCGTAGTTGCCGCCGCTTACGCCGGTGATCGAGTTGCTCAACGGTTCATGACCGTTCAACGCATCGTTCGGCGCGGTGGTGGTCACGCTGCCGGTGGTCTTGCCGACTTCGATGGTGATGGTCTGGCCGTTGGCTAAAGTGACAGTCACTGGCGAACCGGTCACAGGCGCACTGACCGTCGCGGTGTAGGTGACAGTTCCGCCCTCGGCCACCGATGTATCGGCGCTCAGCTTCACAGTCGAGGTATCGATGGTGTCAGTCACTTCAGTGACTGCCGGGACTGTGCTCGGCACCAGGGCCTCGAAGTTGCCGCCAGAGGCGTCCTTGATGGTGACTTCGACTTTGCCGGCGTCTTTGTAGACGTCATCGGCCGGCGCAGGAACAGTTACGGTGCCGGTGGTTTTGCCCGCTTCGATGGTGATGACGGAGCCGTTACTCAACGTCACGGTCACCGGAGTGCCTGCCGGGTTGGTCAGCGTGGCGGTGTAAACAATTGAACCACCCTCGGCCACGGAGCCAGTGGCGCTCAGGGTCAGGTTGGTGGTGTCGACGGTATCGGTCACGGTGGTGCTGACCGGGGTCTTGTCCGCTACGAGGTTTTCGTAGTTACCGCCAGTGACGCCAGTGATCGAGTTGGTCAGCGGTTCGTGACCGTTCAACGCGTCGTTCGGCGCAGTGGTGGTGACGGTGCCGGTGGTTTTACCGACTTCGATGGTGATCTGCTGACCATTGGCCAGGGTCACGGTCACCGGCGAACCGGTCACTGGCGCGCCAACGGTAGCGGTATAAGTGACAGTGCCACCTTCGGCAGCCGACTCGGTCGCAGTCAGTTTGACCGTGGTGGTGTCGATGGTGTCGGTGACTTCGGTGACGGCCGGAACGGTGCTTGGAACCAGGTTCTCGAAGTTGCCACCGGACGCATCCTTGATGGTCACTTCGACCTTGCCGGCGTCTTTGTAGACGTCATCAGCCGGAGCCGGAACAGTCACGGTACCGGTTATTTTGCCAGCCTCGATGGTGATGACCGAGCCGTTGCTCAAAGTCACGGTCACCGGCGTACCGGCCGGGTTGGTCAGAGTCGCGGTGTAAACGATCGAACCGCCTTCGGCCACGGAGCCAGTGGCGCTCAGGGTCAGGTTGGTCGTGTCGACGGTGTCGGTCACGGTGGTGCTGACCGGCGTCCTGTCGGCCACGAGGTTTTCGTAGTTACCGCCGCTCACGTCAGAGATCGAGTTGGTCAGTGGTTCGTGACCGTTCAACGCGTCATTCGGCGCGGTGGTGGTCACGGTGCCGGTGGTTTTGCCCACTTCGATGGTGATTTGCTGACCATTGGCCAGGGTCACGGTCACTGGCGAGCCGGTCACTGGCGCGCCAACAGTGGCGGTATAAGTGACAGTGCCACCTTCAGCTGCCGACTCGGTCGCGGTGAGTTTGACCGCGGTGGTGTCGATGGTGTCAGTCACTTCAGTGACGGCCGGAACAGTGCTTGGCACCAGGTTCTCGAAGTTGCCGCCAGCGGTATTGGTGATAGTGACTTCAACCTTGCCGGCGTCTTTGTAGACGTCATCGGCAGGAGCCGGAACAGTCACGGTACCAGTGGTTTTGCCAGCCTCGATGGTGATGACCGAGCCGTTGCTCAAGGTCACGGTCACCGGAGTGCCCGCGGGATTGGTCAGCGTGGCGGTGTAGACGATCGAGCCGCCTTCAGCCACGGAGCCGGTCGCACTCAGCGTCAGATTGGTGGTGTCGACGGTATCGGTAACCGTGGTCGAAACCGGGGTCTTGTCGGCCACGAGGTTTTCGTAATTGCCGCCGCTCACGTCAGTGATCGAGTTGGTCAGCGGCGCGTGGCCGTTGAGCACATCGTTCGGTGCGGTGGTGGTCACGCTGCCGGTGGTCTTGCCGACTTCGATGGTGATCTGCTGACCATTGGCCAGCGTCACGGTCACCGGTGAACCGGTCACCGGTGCGCCAACGGTGGCGGTGTAAGTAACGGTGCCGCCTTCAGCAACCGAGGTGTCAGCGGTCAGTTTCACGGTCGAAGTGTCGATGGTATCGGTCACTTCGGTAACCGCCGGGACAGTGCTCGGAACGAGGTTCTCGAAATTGCCGCCGGACGCATCCTTGATGGTGACTTCGACTTTGCCGGCGTCCTTGTAGACGTCATCGGCAGGAGCCGGAACGGTCACGGTGCCGGTGGTTTTACCGGCTTCGATGGTGATCACCGCGCCATTGGACAGGGTCACGGTGACTGGCGAGCCGGCGGCATTGGTCAGGGTCGCGGTGTAGACGATCGAACCGCCCTCGGCCACGGAGCCAGTGGCGCTCAGAGTCAGGTTGGTGGTGTCGACGGTGTCGGTGACCGTGGTCGAAACCGGGGTCTTGTCGGCCACGAGGTTTTCGTAATTGCCGCCGCTCACGCCAGTGATCGAGTTGGTCAGGGGCGGATTGCCGGTCAGCGCGTCATTCGGCGCGGTGGTGGTGACGGTGCCGGTGGTCTTGCCGACTTCGATGGTGATCTGCTGACCATTGGCCAGGGTCACGGTCACGGGCGAACCGGTTACCGGCGCACCAACAGTGGCGGTGTAGGTGACAGTGCCACCTTCGGCTGCGGTTTCGCTCGCGGTCAGTTTGACCGTGGTGGTGTCGATGGTGTCAGTGACTTCGGTCACGGCGGGAACGGTGCTCGGCACCAGGTTCTCGAAGTTGCCGCCGGTGGTGCCGGTAATGCTGACTTCGACTTTGCCGGCATCCTTGTAGACGTCATCGGCCGGTGCCGGAACGGTCACGGTGCCGGTGGTCTTGCCCGCTTCAATGGTGATGACGGAGCCGTTGCTCAACGTCACGGTCACCGGGGTGCCGGCCGGGTTGGTCAGGGTCGCGGTGTAAACGATCGAGCCGCCTTCGGCCACGGAACCGGTGGCGCTCAGCGACAGATTGGTGGTGTCGATGGAGTCGGTGACCGTTGTGGTCGCCGGCGTGGTGTTCGGCACCAGGTTCTCGAAGTTGCCGCCGGTAGCACCGGTGATGGTGGTGCTGACGGTGCCGCCGTTGTTGTAGACGTCATTCGGCGCGGTCGGCACGTTGACGCTGCCGCTGGTCTTGCCGGCTTCGATGGTGATGGTCGAGCCGTTCGACAACGTGACGGTGACCGGCGTCTGCGCCGGGTTGTTCAATGTCGCGGTGTAGGTGATCTGGCCACCCTCGACCACGGTGCCGGTCGCGGTCAGGGTCAGGTTAGTGGTGTCGACTGAATCGACGATATTGGTGACGGCTGGCGTCGGGTTCGGCACCAGATTCTCGAAGTTACCGCCCGTGGCACCGGTGATGGTGGTGGTGACGGTGCTGCCATTGTTGTAGACGTCATTCGGTGCGGTCGGCACGTTGACGGTGCCGGTGGTCTGGCCGGCGCCGATGGTGATGGTCGCGCCGTTGGACAGGGTGACGGTGACCGGCGTCTGCGCCGGGTTGGTCAGGGTCGCGGTGTAGGTGATCTGGTCACCTTCGGTGACGCTGCTGCCCGCCGTCAGGGTGACGGTGGTGGTGTCGATGGTGTCGGTGACCTGGGTCACGGCCGGAGTGGTCGGCACGGTAACGGTAATGCCATTGCCGCCGGTTGTACCGGTGACGGTCACGTTGATCTGGGTCGGGTCGTTGTAGACCGTATCATTCGGGGCCAGCGGCACGTTGACGGTACCGGTGGTGGAACCGGCCGGAATCACGATCACCGCGCCATTGGACAGGGTGACGGTCAGGTCGGTCAGCGGCGCCTGGGTCAGGGTCGCGGTGTACACCAGCACGCCGCCCGCTTCGGTGATGGTCGGCGTGGCGCTGAGGCTCAGGGTCGAGTCGCGCAGGGCGTTGGTGGTGGTGTCGGTGGTCTGGCCACCGGTGATGTTCTGGGCGGCCTGGCCGCCGGAGTTGATGCCCGCGGTCGGGAAGCCGATGGTCGGATCGACGCGGCCAGCGGTCGCATCGAGCATCACGAAGCTGTGGCCGCCACCGGCGGCGCCGCCTGTACCAGCGGCGGTCGGGCCGGCTGCTGCTGCCTCAAGGGCGGTAGTCGGGTCGACACCGGCGGCAATGGCTTGCTGCAGTTCTTCAACGGACGGTGCAGCTTGTGCAGTGGCCTCGGCCAGGTCGGTGACGGAGTCCGGAGTGTCGGCGCTCCATTGAGTGTCACGACCCAGATCGAGGGTGCGGCCATCAGCCAGTTCCAGGGACACCGCGCCGGAGACGCCGGTATCGACCTGATCGCCGGCGAACAAGCGGTCGCCTTCAACGAGTACGCGACGGACGCCCTCTGGGGACACCACGAAAACCTGACCGACAATGCTTTTGACGATGGCCACAACACTGCTCATTGAAGACTCTCCGGGTGTCACGTTCAGTTGACTTCCATAGACCTGATGGCTTTTCTGCGCCGATTCAGTCTGGACGTACTTTTAAAAAAATGTGAATCAAGTTTGACGCTGATCTTCGTCAATATTTTGGCTAGAATCTTTCGCTATTAACTTTATGCCAAACTATTGACCTTATGGATGCCATCCTAAACAATCGCCCCACTAATGTCACATTGATATTTACGCGGCGACTTGCCCTTGAGCATGTGATCCAGTTCCGGTTTTAAACTTTCCGACATACGGTCATTCCGGTTGCCATCATCCGACGCAGCACCCTTATTTGCTGTGATTCACGACAAGAAGTTTTGGGAATTCCTTACCATGCGTTCGCCCCTGTTCAAGGCTCTACCTTTCGCTCTCGCCGCGTCTTTTGCTCAAGCACAATCCTTACCGGAAGCCATGCAACAGGCACTGGATGTCCATCCGGAAATCCAGGCAGGGGTCAACAGTCGATTGGCTGCGGATTATCAGTTAAAGGCTGCCAAAGGTGGATACCTGCCCAAGGTCGACCTGCTCGGCGGTTATGGCCGTGAAGGCACCGACAGCGTCACCACCCGTGCCAACGGCGGCGGCAATCACTGGGAAACCCTGAACCGTGGCGAGTCGAGTGTGCGACTGTCGCAAATGGTTTTTGACGGTTTTGCGACGTCCAGCGAAGTCGGGCGTCAACAAGCCACCGTCAACTCCCGCGCCTATGCCTTGCTTGGCACTTCCGAGCGCACCGCGCTGACCGTGGCCCAGGTTTATCTGGATGTGCTGACCCGTCGCGAATTCGTGCGCCTGGCCGAGGAAAACCTCAAGAGCCACCAGCGCATCTACGATCAGATCCAGTTGCGCACCCAGCGCGGCGTCGGCAGCGGTGCCGACCTTGACCAGGCCGAAGCGCGGATGGCCCAGGCCCGCAACAACCTGATCACCGAGCAGACCAACCTGGCCGACTCGGAAACCAACTTCCTCAGCGCCGTCGGCCAGATGCCCGATCAACTGGAGCGTCCGGCGCCGTTCATGGCGATGATGCCGGCCAACCTCAATGAGGCCCGCGCGCAGATGCTGGAAAACAGCCCGATCCTGCGTTCGGCCGAGTCCGACATCGCCGCTGCCGAAAAGCAGTACGAAACCGCCAAGTCGACCTTCTACCCGCGTTTCGACGCCGAGCTGGGCCGCACCGCCGACAACGACCTCGATGGCCAGAACGGTCACAACAATGAATGGCAGGCCATGCTGCGCATGCGCTTCAACCTGTATTCCGGCGGCAGCAACAAGGCTGACCTGGAATCCAAGTCGTACCTGTCGAACCAGGCGCTGGACATCCGCAACAACGCCCTGCGCCAGTTGAACGAAGAACTGGGCCTGGCCTGGAACGCCTTGAACAACGCCAACGCCCAGGTGCCGATTGCTCAGCAGTACGTTGATCACAGCACCGCAGTGCGTACCGCTTACCAGCGTCAGTTCAGCCTCGGCGAACGAACCCTGCTGGATTTGCTCGACAGTGAAAACGAACTGTTCACCGCTTCGCGCCGTCTGGCCGAGATCAAGAACATTCAGTTATTTACTCAATACCGAATCAAGGCGACCATGGGCGAGTTGCTCAAGAGCCAGGGAGTGGTCGCACCGATGGCATCCGTTGTGCAGAACGACGTGAAGCCCAAGGTTCAACTGCCCGGGATGAATTGAGTTGTCCCTTTTCAACTGTTAAAGAGTGTCGAGCGTGGAATCAGAAGTCAGTCGAGTTCATCTCAGTCATGATCCACGCGCGTTGCACGACGATCCGTTACTGGATGGTCTGCTCGCCCTTTGCATGCTGCACCAGAAACCCGCCAGCGCGGCGATGCTGACCACCGGCCTGCCGCTGCCCAAGCAACGCCTGAGCGTCGAGCTGCTGCCCCGTGCAGCGGCACGCGCCGGGCTGCAGGGGCGGGTGCTGCAACGCAAGCTGGAAGAGATTCCGGCCATCGCCATGCCGGCGCTGTTGCTGCTCAAGGATGGCCGCAGTGCCGTCCTGCTCGGCTGGCAGGGAGAGAACGAAGCCCGGGTGCTGCTCAGCGAAAGCGATGGCGGCGAGTCCCTGGTCAATCGTGAGCTGCTGGCCGACGACTACCTCGGCAAAGTGTTCTTCGCCCAGCCCCAGCACAAATTCGACGTCAACCACGGCACGCTGATCCCGCGCGCCCGCTCGTGGTTCCGCGACACCCTCAAGCGTTCGCGCTGGCTGTATGCCGACGCCATCGCCGCCAGTTTCCTGATCAACATCATCGCCATGGCAGCCCCGCTGTTCGTGATGAACGTCTATGACCGCGTGGTGCCGAACCAGGCCGAAGCGACCCTGTGGGTACTTGCACTGGGCATCACCGGTGCCTATCTGTTCGACCTGATCCTCAAGAGCCTGCGCAGTCTGTGCCTGGATCTGGCCGGCAAGAAAACCGACCTGATCATCTCCGCCACGCTGTTCGAACGCATCGTCGGCATGGCCATGAAGTACCGCCCGGCGCGGGTCGGCAGCTTTGCCCAGAACATCCATGAGTTCCAGAGCCTGCGCGACTTCCTCGCCTCGCTGACCCTGACCAGCCTGATCGACCTGCCGTTCACCATCCTGATCTTCATCGTCATCGCCATTCTTGGCGGGCATCTGGTGTGGATTCCGGTGCTGGCCTTCCCGATTGCCCTGCTGATCGGCTACGCCTTGCAGAAGCCGCTGGTGGCCACCATGGAGCGCACCATGGCGCTGGGCGCCGAGCGTCAGTCGAGCCTGATCGAAACCCTCGCCGGCCTCGACGCGGTGAAGGTCAACAACGCCGAAAGTGAACGTCAGTACCAGTGGGAGCAGACCATCGGCACCCTCAGCCGCCTCGAACTGCGGGTGAAAATGCTCTCGGGTCTGGCGATGAACATCACCCTGCTGATCCAGCAACTGGCCGGGGTGATCATGATCGTTTTCGGCGTGTACCAGATCATCGCCGGCAACCTGAGCATGGGCGGCCTGATTGCCTGCTACATGCTCAGTGGCCGCGCCCTCAGCCCGCTGGCGTCGCTGTCCGGTCTGCTGACCCGATACCAGCAGGCGCGGGTGACCATGACCTCGGTCGACCAGATGATGGAGCTGCCGCAGGAGCGCAATTTCGAAGAACGCCCGCTGAGCCGCAAGGTCCTGCAAGGTGCGATCGAATGCCGTCAGCTCAACTTCACCTACCCCGATCAACAGAACCCGGCGCTGAAAAACATCAACCTGGTGATCCGTCCCGGCGAGAAGATCGGCATCATCGGCCGCAGCGGCTCGGGCAAAAGCTCGCTGGCGAAATTGCTGGTGGGCCTGTATCAGCCGGACGATGGCGCGTTGCTGGTGGACGGCGTCGACATCCGCCAGATCGACGTCAGCGAGCTGCGCTACAACATCGGCTACGTGCCGCAGGACATCCAGCTGCTGGCCGGCACCCTGCGCGACAACCTGATTTCCGGCGCCCGTTACGTCGAGGATGAGCTGGTGCTGCAAGCCGCCGAACTGGCCGGCGTGCATGAATTCGCTCGCCTGCACCCGCAGGGTTATGAACTGCAAGTCGGCGAGCGCGGGCAGAACCTGTCCGGCGGCCAGCGGCAGAACGTCGCCCTGGCCCGGGCGCTGCTGCTCAATCCGCCGATCCTGCTGCTCGACGAACCGACCAGCGCCATGGACAACACCGGCGAAGAACGCCTCAAGCAACGCCTCGCTGCAGTCGTTGAAAACAAGACCGTGGTGCTGGTGACGCACCGGGCATCACTGCTGTCGCTGGTGGATCGCCTGCTGGTGGTCGACCGTGGACAGATTCTCGCCGATGGCCCGAAAGCCGCCGTGATGGAAGCGTTGAAGAAGGGGCAGATCAGTGTTGCTTAAGTCGGGTTTCAAGGATTCGATCCGTCGCTACTTCAAGGGCTCTGCCTCGTTGCAGGGCCAGCCGCTGCCGGAGGTCAACAAGGCCTTGATCGAGGATGCGCCGCGTGTGGTGCGCCTGACGATCTGGGCGATCATCGGTTTCTTCGTGTTCCTGATGCTGTGGGCCAACTTCGCCGTGATCGACGAAGTGACCAAGGGCGACGGCAAAGCGATTCCCTCGTCGAAGATCCAGAAAATCCAGAACCTCGAGGGCGGTATCGTCTCCGAGCTGTTCGTCAAGGAAGGTCAGATCGTCGAGGCCGGCGCACCGCTGGTTCGCCTGGACGACACGCGGTTCGCCTCCAACGTCGGCGAAACCGAGGCCGATCGCCTGTCGATGCTGCTGCGGGTCGAGCGTCTGAGCGCCGAGGTCGATGACCGGCCGCTGAATTTCCCCGAGGACGTGCTCAAAGCCGTGCCGGGTCAGGCCAAGAGTGAAGAGTCGCTGTACGTCAGCCGTCGCCAGCAACTGCACGATGAAGTCGGCGGCTTGCAGGAGCAGTTGATTCAGCGTCAGCAAGAACTGCGCGAATTCACCTCGAAGCAGGCGCAGTACCGCCAGCAACTGGGCCTGCAACGCCAGGAAATCAACATGTCCGAGCCGCTGGTGGCCCAGGGCGCGGTGTCGCCGGTGGAAGTGCTGCGACTCAAGCGTGCCGAAGTGGAAACCCGTGGCCAGCTCGACGCCACCACCCTGGCGATCCCGCGTGCCGAATCGGCGATCAAGGAAGTCCAGCGCAAGATCGACGAGACTCGCGGCAAATTCCGCAGCGACGCCCTGACCCAGCTCAACGAAGCTCGCACCGACCTGAACAAGGCCCAGGCCACCGGCAAGGCGCTGGAAGACCGGGTCAGCCGTACGCTCGTTACCTCGCCGGTACGGGGCATCGTCAACAAGATGCTGGTCAACACCATCGGCGGCGTGATCCAGCCGGGCAGCGACCTGCTGGAAATCGTGCCACTGGACGACACCCTGCTGGTCGAAGCGAAGATCCGCCCGCAGGACATCGCGTTCCTGCATCCGGGGCAGGACGCGACGGTGAAATTCACTGCCTATGACTACACCATCTATGGCGGCCTGAAGGCCAAACTCGAGCAGATCGGCGCCGACACCATCACCGACGAAGACAAGAAAACCACTTACTACATCATCAAGCTGCGCACCGAGCGCAGCCACCTCGGCACTGACGAGAAGCCGCTGCTGATCATCCCGGGGATGGTGGCATCGGTGGACATCATCACCGGCAAGAAGACCGTGCTGAGTTACCTGCTCAAGCCGATCATCCGGGCGCGGGCCGAGGCGTTGCACGAGCGGTAAGTCTTTATTGGCCTGACTGGCCCCATCGCGAGCAGGCCCGCTCCCACAAGGCTCTCTGGTGGAACACGATTATGTGTTCACTGCGGAACCTGTGGGAGCTGGCTTGCCAGCGATGGGGCCAGTTTGAACACTGCATCACTGTCAGTAAGTGACACAAATAGTCACTCACCATCCAGTCCATTCCTTAACAATCGCCATATCGTTATTCGCTAACGGTATTTAAATTCCGCTTCTTATAGCTATAAAGTCAGCCTCCTGCGTACCTGCCGACCAATCGGCGCGCCGCACGACACGAACCCACACGCAATCCAGCGTGAGTTTCTGATCGACGCGCGCGCCCTTGAGCGTGCCGTGCGTGGGAGATTGATTGATGTCCGCAGCTACTGCTACCCCAAGCGCCGCGACTGCCGCGCCGCAAACCTTCGAGATCCGCCCGTTCAGCGGTGCCGTCGGTGCCGAAATCATCGGCCTCGACCTGACCCGTCCGGTCAACGACGAGGACTTCGCCCGCATCCACCGCGCGCACCTAGATCATCACGTCGTGGTGTTCCGCGACCAGCGCATCACCCCGCAACAGCAGATCGACTTCAGCCGCCGTTTCGGCGTGTTGCAGATCCACGTGCTCAAGCAGTTCCTGCTGGCCAATCACCCGGAAATCCTCATTGTTTCCAACATCGTCGAGAACGGCCAGAACATCGGCCTCGGTGATGCCGGCAAGTTCTGGCACTCGGACCTTTCCTATAAAGAACTGCCGAGCCTCGGCTCGATGCTGCATGCCCAGGAGCTGCCGTCCGAAGGCGGCGACACCCTGTTCGCCGACATGCACAAAGCCTGGGACAGCCTGCCCGACGCGTTGCGCAAAGCCGTCGAAGGCCGCTCGGCTGCGCATTCCTACACCGCGCGTTACAGCGAAACAAAATTCGAAGGCAACTGGCGCCCGACCCTGACCCCGGAGCAATTGGCTCAGGTCGCGGAAGTCGTGCACCCGGTCGTCCGTACCCACCCGGAAAACGGCCGCAAGGCGTTGTTCGTCAGTGAAGGCTTCACCACCCGCATCGTCGGTCTGCCGGAAGACGAGAGCAAACAACTGCTCGACGAGCTCTACGCCCACAGCGTGCTGCCGCAGAACATCTATCGCCATCAATGGCAGCCCCACGACCTGGTGTTCTGGGACAACCGTTCGCTGATCCACCTTGCCGCCGGCTGCCCGGCGCATCTGCGCCGCAAGCTGTATCGCACCACCATCCAGGGCGACGCGCCTTTCTGATTTGCCGGAGATCCGATCATGTCCAAACGTCTTCCATTCGCGCCGCTGGCGGCGGCCATCGGTCTCGGTTTCAGCCTGATCGCCGGCAGCCTGGTGGCGCCGACCGTGGCCCACGCCGAAGGTGAAATCCGCATCGCCGAACAGTTCGGCATTGTCTATCTGTTGCTCAACGTGGTGCGCGATCAGGGGCTGATCGAGAAGTACGGCAAACAGGAAGGGCTCGACATCAAGGTCGACTGGACCCAGTTGTCGGGCGGCGCGGCGGTCAACGATGCGCTGCTTTCCGGTTCCATCGATATTGCCGGCGCCGGCGTCGGGCCGTTGCTGACGATCTGGGATCGCACTCACGGCAAACAGAACGTCAAAGCCGTGGCCTCGCTGGGCAACTTCCCGTACTACCTCGTCAGCAACAATCCCAAGGTCAAAACCATCGCCGATTTCACCGAGAAGGACCGCATCGCGGTGCCGGCGGTCGGCGTTTCCGTGCAGTCGCGCTTCCTGCAATACGCGGCCGCCAAGCAGTGGGGCGACAAGGAATTCAATCGCCTCGACAAGTACACCATCGCCGTCCCGCACCCGGACGCCACCGCCGCGTTGATCGCCGGGGGTACCGAGCTGACCGGGCATTTCTCCAACCCGCCATTCCAGGATCAGGCGCTGCAGAACCCGAACGTGCACGTGGTGCTCAATTCCTATGACGTGCTCGGGCCGAACTCGCCGACTGTGTTGTTCGCCACCGAGAAATTCCGCAACGAGAACCCGAAAACCTATAAAGCCTTCGTCGAAGCCCTGACCGAAGCCGCGCAATTTGCGCAGAACGACAAAGGTGCGGCGGCGGACACCTATATCCGCGTGACCAAGGCCAAGATCGACCGCGCCGAGCTGCTGAAAATCATCGACAACCCGCAGTTCGAATTCAGCGTCACACCGAAAAACACCTACCCGCTCGCCGAATTCCTCTACCGCGTCGGTGCGATCAAGAACAAACCCGAATCGTGGAAGGACTACTTCTTCCAGGACGCTAAACCGCTGCAAGGGAGCTGATCGAGATGAACGCCCCTTTGCAAGGCCACGCGGCCAGCAACCCGATCGCCACGGCGCAGGCGCTGTTGGCGGTCGATCAGGTCAGCCTCGAATACCGCACGCCACAACGTGTCGTGCGTGCCACCCATCAGGTCAGTTTCGAAGTCGATCAACAGGATCGCTTCGTGCTGCTCGGACCGTCCGGTTGTGGTAAATCCACCTTGCTCAAAGCCGTCGCCGGATTCATTGCGCCGTGCGAGGGCGAGATCCGTCTGCAAGGTCAGCGCGTCGACGCGCCGGGGCCAGACAGGATCGTGGTGTTTCAGGAGTTCGATCAACTGCCGCCGTGGAAAACCGTCAAACAGAACGTGATGTTTCCGCTGCTGGCTTCGCGCACCTTGAAGAAAAAGGAAGCCGAGGAGCGTGCGCTGCACTATCTGGAAAAGGTCGGTCTGGCGGCATTCGCCGATGCTTATCCGCACACCTTGTCCGGCGGCATGAAGGCGCGGGTGGCGATTGCCCGGGCGCTGGCGATGCAGCCGAAAATCCTGCTGATGGATGAGCCGTTCGCCGCGCTGGACGCCCTGACCCGTCGCAAGATGCAGGAGGAGTTGCTGCTGCTCTGGGAGGAGGTGCGTTTCACCTTGCTGTTCGTCACCCACTCGATTGAAGAAGCGCTGGTGGTGGGCAATCGCATCCTGCTGCTGTCGCCGCATCCGGGCCGGGTGAGGGCGGAAGTGCACAGTCATCAATACGATCTGCAAAGCCTCGGTGGCGTGGCGTTTCAGGAATCGGCGCGGCGTATTCATCGGTTGTTGTTCGATGAAGGGCAGTCGCCGGAAACCGAGCGCCAGCACGATTTCAACGACATTCGCATCGCTTATTGAGCCACCCGGAGGATCGCCCGATGAGCCATTCATCATCCGTACGTCAAGAATTCGAAAACGATCTGCAACCGCTGACCAGCGTCCCGGTGGAGCGCGAGCTGCCGGTGGGCCAGCGCCTGTGGCAGCAGGGCTGGCTGCGTAAAAGCGTGATCCTGATTTTGCTCGCCGTGCTCTGGGAAGTGGTTGCCCGGGTGCAGAACAACGACCTGCTGCTGCCGAGTTTCTTGCAGACCAGTCATGCGCTGTACGACGGCCTGCTCAGCGGCGAACTGCTGGGCAAGGTGTGGATTTCGCTGGTGGTGTTGCTCAAGGGTTACCTGATCGGCATCGTCCTGGCCTTCGCCCTGACCACGCTGGCGGTCTCGACCCAGTTCGGCCGGGACTTGCTGAGTACCCTGACCTCGATGTTCAACCCGCTGCCGGCGATTGCGTTGTTGCCGCTGGCGTTGCTGTGGTTCGGCCTGGGCCAGAACAGCCTGATTTTTGTGCTGGTGCATTCGGTGCTGTGGGCGCTGGCGCTGAACACTTACGCCGGGTTTCTCGGCGTCTCGGAAACCTTGCGCATGGCCGGACGAAACTACGGTTTGAAGGGCATGCGCTTCGTGCTGTTCATCCTGATTCCGGCGGCGCTGCCGTCGATCCTCGCCGGACTGAAAATCGGCTGGGCCTTCGCCTGGCGCACCCTGATCGCCGCCGAACTGGTATTCGGCGCCACCAGCGGCAAGGGTGGCCTGGGCTGGTACATCTTCCAGAACCGCAACGAGCTGTACACCGACAAGGTGTTTGCCGGTCTGGCGGTGGTGATCCTCATCGGTCTGCTGGTGGAGAATCTGGTGTTCGACACGCTGGAGCGGGTGACGGTGAAGCGCTGGGGCATGCAGCGCTGAATATTTGATCTGCTAGCATTGCGTGCGAATCAATCCTGATCAGTCACGAGTGCTCAGCATGCAACTCCCGGACATGAACCTGTTGGTCGCCCTCGACGCCTTGCTCGACGAGGGCAGCGTGGTCGGCGCCGCGCGGCGGATGAACCTCAGCCCGGCGGCCATGAGCCGCACGCTGACGCGGATCCGCGAAGCCATCGGCGATCCGATTCTGGTACGTGCCGGTCGCGGTCTGGTGCCGACGCCCAAGGCGCTGGAGTTGCGCGAGCAGGTGCGCGATGTGGTCGAGCAGGCGGCGTTGCTGTTTCGCTCGGCGGATGCCGTGGAACTGGGCACGTTGCGCCGGCGTTTCAGCATTCGCGCCAACGACTTTTTCGTTGGCGTGTACGGCGGTAAGCTGTTCGACACCCTCGATCAACTGGCGCCGCACTGTGAGTTGCGCTTCGTTCCCGAGGGTGACGGCGACGATGAAGCCCTGCGCGAAGGGCGGATCGACCTGAGTGTCAGCAACACCCGTCCGGTGACGCCGGAAGTCAAAATACAGAACCTGTTTTCCACCCACTTCGTCGGTCTGGTGCGGGAGGATCATCCGCTGCTGGATGGCGAGATTACGGCCGAACGCTATGCCGGGTTTTCCCATATAAGCATGTCCCGTCGGGGCATCGCCCGTGGTCCAATCGACACGGCGCTGAACGCTTTGGGCCTGGAACGGCGGGTGGCGGTGATCGCGCCGAGCTTCCACGCGGCGATGTTCGCCCTGCCGGACTCAGACCTGATCCTGCCGGTGCCCAAGGAAGCGTTGCTCAGCGTGCGACGGCTGGGCTTGAAACTGCGTTCGTTCGACCTGCCGATCCCGTTGCCGACACTGATGCTGACCCAGGCCTGGCACCCGCGTTTCGACAAGGACCCGGCGCACCGCTGGTTGCGGGAAACCCTGAAGACTTGCTGCGACGAAACCTGGCTGGCGGCGCAGCCCTGACGATTGCGTCTGATGCACTTATAAACTGCCAAGAAGTCAATTTTCGTCAGCACTAAGCCCTACTACCATGCTCCGGTATTTTTCCCTCCGGAGTTTGCCTGCATGACATCCCTGACGGTCACGGCGCCGATTGCCGCTGCCGCTCCGATGGCAGCCGCGCCACCGGTGTTCGGGGCGCGGATCATCATCGGCCTGGTCGGCGTGCTGCTGGCGGTGCTGGTGTCGGGTCTCAACGAGATGGTGACCAAGGTCGCCCTGGCCGACATTCGCGGCGCCTTGAGCATCGGCTACGACGAAGGCACCTGGCTGGTCGCCAGTTACACCGCGACCTCGGTGGCGGCCATGGCGTTTGCGCCGTGGTGTTCGGTGACCTTTTCCCTGCGCCGCTTCACTCTGTGCGCCATCGGTCTGTTCACCCTGCTCGGGGTGCTCTGTCCGTTCGCCCCGAACTACGAAAGCCTGCTGCTGATGCGCATCCTGCAAGGCCTGGCCGGCGGTGCGTTGCCGCCGATGCTGATGACCGTTGCGCTGCGGTTTCTGCCAGCCAATTTCAAACTGTACGGCCTCGCCGGTTATGCCCTGACCGCCACGTTTGGCCCAGGTCTCGGTACACCGCTGGCCGGGTTGTGGACCGAATACGTCGGCTGGCAATGGACGTTCTGGCAAATCATCGTGCCGTGCCTGATCGCCATGGCGATGGTGGCGTACGGCATTCCTCAGGATCCGCTGCGGCTGGAGCGTCTCAAGACCTTCAACTGGAAAGGCCTGCTGCTGGGGTTTCCGGCGATCTGCATGCTGGTGATCGGTCTGTTGCAGGGCAATCGTCTGGATTGGTTCGAGTCGAATCTGATTTGCGCGCTGCTGGGTGCCGGTTCGCTGCTGCTGGTGGCGTTTCTGATCCATGAATGGTCGCAGCCGATTCCGTTTTTCAAGTTGCAGATGCTCGGCATCCGCAACCTGTCGTTCGCCCTGATGACCCTGGCCGGGGTGCTGGTGGTGTTGCTGGCGGTGGTGCTGATTCCATCGAGTTATCTGGCTCAGGTGCAGGGTTACCGGCCGGTGCAGACCGCGCCGATCATGCTGCTGGCGGCATTGCCGCAATTGGTCGCGCTGCCGCTGGTGGCGGCGCTGTGCAACCTGCGCTGGGTCGATTGCCGCTGGGTGCTCGGGATCGGGCTGAGCATGCTGGTGCTGTCCTGCCTGGGCGGATCGCAGCTGACCTCGGTGTGGATTCGCGACAATTTCTACGTCCTGCAATGGCTGCAGATTTTCGGTCAGCCGATGGCGGTGCTGCCGTTGCTGATGCTCTCGACCGGCAGCATCCAGCCCCAGGACGGGCCGTTCGCTTCGGCCTGGTTCAATACCGTGAAAGGCCTGGCGGCGGTGGTCGCCACCGGGGTCATTGAGGCGCTGACCACCGCGCGCCTGCATTTTCACTCGACGATGCTGGTCGATCGCCTCGGCAACTCGCCGCTGGCCGCAAGCAACGACCCTGGCCTCGCCCATCGCCTGCACGAACAGGCGGTGGTGCTGACTTCTTCGGATCTTTATCTGTGCATGGCCGGCGTCGCGGTGGCGCTGATCCTGCTGATTTTCTGGCTGCCGACGCGGATCTATCCGCCTCGCGCGCCGACCTGACTGAAACAGAAGGTTTTTTATGACGACTCAAGCAAAGCAAAAACTCGCGGTGGCCGTGGCGGCCGCGCTGGCGGTCGGTGTGCTGGTGTATCTGGCGATGCCCGGCCTGTTCGGCAAGCGCACCCAGCAGAACACCAACGACGCGTTCGTCTCCGCCGACTTCACCTTGGTAGTACCGCGTGTGGCAGGGTTCATCAAGGAAGTGCTGGTGGATGACAACCAGCAGGTCAAGGCCGGGCAATTGCTGGCGCTGATCGATGATCGGGATCTGCGCGCGGCCGCCGAAGCCGCCGACGCGCACACCGTGGTCGCCCGCGCCCAATTGCAAAACGCCAAGGCCACCCTGGAGCGGCAGACCTCGGTGATCGCTCAGGCGCAGGCGTCGGTGGTCTCGGCCAAGGCTGAAATGGCCTTCGCCCAACAGGAATTGAACCGCTACAACCATCTGGCTGGCGTCGGGGCCGGCACCGTGCAGAACGCGCAACAGGCACGTACCCGCATCGATCAGGCGACTGCGCGGCTGGACACCGCTACGGCCAAACTGGCGGCGGAGCGCAAACAGGTCGAGATTCTGACGGCGCAGCGCGATGCCGCCGAAGGCAGCCTGAAACAGGCACAGGCGGCGCTGGAAATCGCCAGTTTCGAGCTGTCCTACACGCGCATCACTGCGCCTCAGGACGGCATGATCGGCGAACGTGCCGTGCGGGTCGGCGCCTATGTGACGCCGGGCAGCAAACTGCTGGCGGTGGTGCCTTTAAAGCAGGCCTATGTAGTCGCCAACTTTCAGGAAACCCAGCTCACCGATGTGCAACCCGGACAGGACGTTGTCGTGCGGGTCGACAGTCTCGGCGGCGAAGCCCTGAGCGGTCGCGTCGAAAGCATCGCCCCGGCCACTGGCGTCACCTTCGCCGCCGTCAAACCGGACAACGCCACCGGCAACTTCACCAAAGTCGTGCAACGGATTCCGGTGAAAATCCTGCTGGAGCCGGGACAGCCTTTGGCCGAGCGCCTGCGGGTAGGCATGTCGGTGGAGGCGAGCATTGATACCAAAAGCTCGGCGACATCGGTGCGTGAGGTGACGCAGCGATGAAGCGCATTCAGTCCATGACGATTGTCCTGAGCCTTTCGGCGCTGGCGGCCTGCACCGTCGGCCCGGACTTTCAGAAGCCCGAAGCCACCCAGATTGCCGAGTGGGCCAAACCCGGCAAATCCGCACCCAGCCAGGCCGTCAGCGAACCCCTGAACGAGCGCTGGTGGGAAGTCTTCCACGACGCGCAACTTTCCGCCCTGACCCAGCGCGCCGTGAGCAGCAACCTCGACCTGAAACTGGCCAGCAGCCGTCTGCAACAAAGCCGCGCCGCACGTCAGGTGATCACCGCCGACCGTTATCCAACGACCGCCGCCACCGGCAGTTATGCCCGCAAACGCAACAGCGGCGAAGGCTTGAACGACCCGTCCGGGCACAACGGCGATTCCGCTTTCAACCTGTGGGATGCCGGTTTCTCTGCTTCCTGGGAGCTGGACTTCTGGGGCCGGGTGCGCCGGGAAACCGAAGCGGCCGATGCCAACCTCGAAGTGGCGGAAAACGACCGTCGCGGCGTGCTGCTGGCGGTGCTCGCGGACACCGCGCAGAACTACATCCAGTTGCGCGGCGTGCAGAACACCCGCGCGGTCACCGAGCAGAACCTCGATGTCGCGCGGCACAGCCTGAAACTCTCGCAACTGCGGCTCAATGACGGCGTGGCCACCGATCTCGACGTGGCCGAAGCCGCCGCGCAAGTGGCGGCCATCGAATCGCGGCTGCCGGCGCTGGAGCAACGTCAGGCGCAACTGATCAACGCCATCAGCCTGTTGATGGGCGAGCCGCCGCAGGCGTTGGCCAAAGAATTATCCACAGACGCGCCAGTGCCGCAGTCGCCGCCGCAAGTCGCTATCGGCCTGCCGTCGCAACTGGCCGAGCGCCGCCCGGATATTCGCCAGGCCGAAGCCCGGCTGCATGCCGCCACCGCCAACATCGGCGTGGCCAAGGGCGATTTCTATCCGCGCATCACCCTGTCCGGTAACCTCGGCTCGCAAGCCATGCAGCTCAGTGATTTCGGTTCATGGGGCTCGCGCGCCTTCGGCATCGGCCCGCAATTCAGCCTGCCGCTGTTCGACGGCGGCCGCCTGCGCGGCGTGCTGCAACTGCGCGAAGCCCAGCAGCAGGAAGCGGCCATCGGTTATCAACAAACCGTGCTGCGCGCCTGGCACGAAATCGACGATCAACTGACCGCCTACAACGCCAGCCAGCGCCGCCGCGACAGCCTCGCCGAAGCCGTACGCCAGAACCAGATCGCCCTGCGCACCGCGCAACAGCAATACGTCGAAGGCGTGGCCGACTTCGTCAACGTCCTGACCGTGCAAGGCGCACTGCTCGCCACCCAGGAACAATGGGTGGAAAGCTCCACCGGCGTTTCGCTGGCGATGGTCGGGCTGTACCGGGCGTTGGGCGGGGGATGGGAGTCGGTGTATCCGGTGGAGGAGATGGCGCAGCGTTGATTCTCGCACTCGAATGATGGCCTTTCGCTTGACGCTAAACCCCGCTGTCGTAGACTCCGCTCATCCGTCAGGGAGTAACGGTTATGCGGCGTTTTCGTGGTTGGGTTGTCGGATTGACCTTTGTAACGTGTGCAGTTCAGGCGCAAACGCCTGTGCCAGACGATCCGCTGCAGGATAACGCCGGGGTCGCCAATGCCTCGGCCAGCAGCGAAGCACGGGGTGTGTTGCGGGCTCGGGATCAGGCGACACTGGCCAGCGAGTTGTCCGGGCGGATTGTCGAGCTGCCGTTCAGCGAAGGCGAGTCGTTCAAGAAGGGCGATACCCTGGCGAAATTCGACTGTTCGGCCTATCAGGCTCAGTTGAATGCCGCGCAAGCCGCCAGCCGTGGCGCCGGCGAAGAGCTGGCGCACAACCGGCAACTGGCGGCGCTCAATTCCGTCGGGCGTTTCGAAGTGGCCCGGGCCGAGGCCAAGGTCAGCGAGACCCAGGCGCAATCTCAGGTTTATCAAGTCCAGGTCAAACGTTGCAGTGTGGTCGCGCCGTTCGACGGGCAAGTGGTCGAGCGCAAGGTGCAACGCTACGAAAGCGTGTCGGCCGGGGCGCCGCTGCTCGATGTGGTCGACAACCGTACCCTGGAAATCCATTTGCTGGTGCCGTCGCGCTGGATGGCCAAGCTCAAGCCCGGCCAGACCTTCAGTTTCGTTCCCGATGAAACCGGCCAGCCCATCGACGCCACAGTCAAACGTCTTGGCGCGCGGATCGATGAGGGCAGCCAGACGCTGTTGCTGGTCGCCACACTCCCTGAAGCCAAAGGCCTGCTCGCCGGCATGAGCGGCACTGCGCGTTTTCCGGAGCTCAAATGAACGCCCCGGTGAGCGGCGGCGCCGAGCAGGTGTTCGCGCGGTTTCTCGATCTCGAACGGCAGACCCGCGCCGCCCGTGATGCTTCGCAACTGGCCTACAGCCTGGTCAATGACGGGCAGCCGCTGTTCGGCTATCGCCATGCGGCGCTACTGATCGCCGGAAAGGTGCAGGCCGTGACCGGTGTCAGCGCGGTGGAGCCGAATGCGCCGTTCGTGGCGTTCGTCGAGCAGGCGGTGGCGCAGCTGTTCAAGCAGGATGTACTGAAGGTGGCGCGGGTGATCTCGCCCGAAATGGTCAGTGAATCGATCCAGAGCGACTGGCGCAGTCTGTCGGCGCTGCAGGTTTTCTGGCTGCCGCTGATCGACCGCGAGGGTCAGGTGTTCGGCGGCTTGTGGCTGGCCCGCGACGTGCCGTGGAATCCTTCCGAACAGGTGCTGTTGTCGCAACTGGGCGACACCTACAGCCACGCCTGGCTGGCCCTGCAACCGCGCAAGCCGTGGCGGCTGCGCTGGACCCGCAAACGCCAGGTGGCGCTGGTCGCTGTGCTGCTGCTTGGCTTGTTGATCCCGGTGCGCCAGTCGGTGCTGGCCCCGGCGGAAGTGGTGCCCTTGGGTGGACGCGTGGTGGCGGCGCCGCTGGACGGGGTGATCGCCGAGTTTCTGGTCAAACCCAATCAGAATGTGAAGACCGGCGATCTGCTGCTGCGCTTCGAAAGCACCACCCTCAAGGCCCAGGCCGATGTCGCCGAGCGTGCGCTCGGTGTGGCCGAGGCCGAACTCAAAGCCAATTCCCAACGTGCATTCGCCGACGCCGAATCCAGTTCGCGGGTGGATCTGCTGGCCGCCCGCGTCGAGCAGAAACGTGCCGAACGGGATTACGCCCGGGAACTGCTCAACCGCAGCGAAGTGCGCGCCGAGCGCGACGGCATTGCGGTGTTCGCCGACGCCGAGCGCTGGACCGGCAAGCCGGTGCAGACCGGCGAACGGCTGATGGAAATCGCCGACCCGAACCAGGCCGAATTGCGCATCGAGCTGGCGGTGGGCGACGCGATTTCGCTGGAGCCGGGCGCCGACATTGCATTGTTCCTCGACAGCGATCCCTTGCAACGCCACGTCGCCCGACTTGAACGTTCGGCCTATGAAGCGCAGCCCACCGCTGGCGGCCAACTGGCCTATCGGCTGGATGCGAATTTTACCGACGCACCGCCGCGTATCGGTCTGCGCGGCACGGCGAAGATCTTCGGCGACCGCGCGCCGCTGGCGCTGTATCTGCTGCGTCGCCCTTTGGCCGGTCTGCGTCAGAGCGTGGGCCTGTAAATGAACCTGCCGAGCCTGCGTGCCGACCTGCAACTGTCGCCCGCGGCGCCGGCGCTGGACGGCTCGCCGCGCTGGACCCTGGCCGACCCGGTGCGCGGGCGCTATTTCAAACTCGGCACGGCGGCGATGCGCCTGTTGCGCCACTGGTCGCTGGGCGACCCCGAGCAAGTGCTGCGCGCCGCGAACCGCGAACCGGGCTTGCCGCTGGATGGCGTCGAACTGGAGCAACTGCTGACGTTCCTGCGCGGGCATGACCTGATCAGCGCCGTCGACGAACAGCAACGTGCCAGCTATCAGCTCAAGGCCCTCGCGCAACGCCAGAGCCTGTGGAAAATCCTGCTCCATCAATATCTTTTCTTTCGTATTCCATTGTGGCGCCCGGATGCTTTTCTCAATCGAGCGTGGCCGTGGCTGCGGCGCTTCGGGCCAAGGATTTTGCGCTACGGTTTTCCGGCGACCCTTGGGCTCGGGGTGTTTCTGGTGTCGCGGGACTGGCAGCGATTTGTCGGTACCTTTCCGCACCTGTTCAGCCTCGGCGGGGCGATTTCGTTCGGGGTGGCGCTGTTCTTCGCCAAGCTCTGCCACGAGTTCGGCCATGCGTTCATGGCCAAGCGTGCCGGGTGTCGGGTGCAGAGCATGGGCGTGGCGTTCATGGTCTTGCTGCCGATGTTCTACACCGATGTCAGCGATGCCTGGCGGGTCAACGACCGGCGTGCGCGGCTGCTGATCGGTGCCGGCGGGGTGCTGGCGGAATTGCTGCTGGCCTGCATCGCGTTGTTGGTCTGGTCATTGCTGCCGGACGGCCCGGCGCGCACGGCGGCGTTCATGCTTGCCAGTGCGACTTGGATCACCACACTGGTGGTCAATCTCAATCCGTTCATGCGCTTCGATGGCTACTTTCTGCTCAGCGATCTGTGGGAGGTCGACAACCTTCAGGGCCGGGCCTTTGCCTTTTGCCGCTGGCGCCTGCGTGAGTTCTTGTTCGGCTATGGCGCACCGGCGCCGGAGCCTTGGTCGCCGGCGATGCAGCGGCGTTTGCTGATCTGGGGGTATGGCTCGTGGTTATGGCGTGCGGCGTTGTTTTTCGGGATCGCGCTGGCGGTCTATCACCTGTTCTTCAAGGTGTTGGGGATCTTCCTGATGCTGGTGGAACTGGTGTGGTTCATCTTTCTGCCGATCATGAGTGAGTGGCGCCAGTGGTGGAGCCGCCGCGAACAGGCTCACGGCCCGCGCGTGCTGCTCAGCAGCCTGGCGGTACTCGGCCTGTTGCTGGTGCTGATCGTGCCGTGGCGCAGCGCCGTCGAACTGCCGACGATGCTTGAGGGCGGTCGGGCCAGCGCGCTGCATGCGCCGGTGGCGGCGCGGGTCAAAGCGGTGAAGGTTGCGGATGGCCAGAAGGTCGCTCAGGGCGATGTGCTGATCGAACTGGAGTCTCCGGATCTCGACTCGCGGCAGGCCATCGTCCGCCGGGAAATCCAGATTCAACAGTTGCTGATGCGCCGTCAGGCCGGCCGCAGCGAAACCGCCGCCGACGCCGGCATCGTCGAGCAACGTCTCGCCGAAGCCGTGGCGGAATACCGAGGCCTGAGCGCCCGACGCGAACGCCTGCTGCTGCGGGCCCCCCACGCCGGCACTGTGCGCGACTTGTTGCCGAACCTGACGCCGGGCCGCTGGCTGTCGAGCAAGGATGCACTGGCCCGGGTGGTCGAAGACGGCTCGCGCCTGCGTGGTTATGTGGCCGAAGCCGAACTGTGGCGGGTCAAACCGGGGGCCACCGGGCGGTTTATCGCCGACGATCCGATGCACCCGGCGATCACCGTGAAGCTCGATGAAATCGATACCAATGGCGTGGCCTATGTCGATCAGGAAGCCCTGACGTCCGACCATCACGGGCCGATTGCCGTACGCCGCGATCAACAGCAACGGGCGGAACCGGTGCAGGCGCAATACGGCGCGCGATTGACTACGCTGGATCAGCCACCGACGCCGGTACAGCCGTTACGCGGCGTGGTGGTTCTGCAGGGCAGCGGCGAATCGGTGCTCGGCGTGGCCTGGCGTCGGCTGGCGGCGCTGGGGGTCAGGGAAAGCGGTTTCTAGGGAGCATGAAAATGACGGAAAACCTGGCAGCGGACGGATTGGTGGTGCGGCCTTCGCGGGCCACCGACGGCCCCTTTCTGCAAAGCCTGTATCAATCGGCGCGGCCGGATCTGCAATGGGTCGACGGCGAGCAGGAACAGGTGCAGCAAATCGTTGCCCAGCAGTTTCAGGTGCAGGAGCAGGGCATGGGTGAAAACCATCCGAATGCCATGCACTACGTCGTGGAAAAACTCGGCACGGCCATTGGCGCGCTGAGCACCGATTTCGGCCCCAACGAAATCCGCGTGTTGTACATCGCCTTCATCCCTCAGGCCCGGGGCAAGGGCTACGGACGAACCGTGCTGCAAGGCGTACAAAAAGCCGCGCAGCAAGTGCGCTGCCCGGTGGCGACGGTGGTCTGGGCCAACAACCCCCATGCGCGCCAGCATTACCTGGCGCTGGGATTCACGGTGGAAGAGCGCAATCCGGCGGCGGAGCGTCTGGTGTGGTATCCACAGGGTTGAGTCAGATCATCGAGTTGATATCGAAGGTGTGCGGCGCGCCGATCTTGTGGCCGTAGAGCGTCGCCAGCAGCGGGTCGTCTTCGGCAGCGTCCGGCGCCATGGCGAGCTGTTCGGCTGCAGCGTTTTCCGGGTGCAGCTGCCAGCGCGGCAGGCTTTCGGCCAGTCGTTCCGGTTGTTCTGCCAGTTGCCCGTAAACGTCCTGAGTCGTGATGCGCCGATGGCGAAGGATTGCCAGGCGCTCACGTGTCACGCGGATTTTCTCGACTTCACGATTAAGCGCCTCAAGGGTGCCGGACTGAGTGCGCACGTAACTGTCCGGGCGTCCCGGCAGGTTGTTGCGCCGGGAGCGCAATTGGTCGGTGATGCGTTCCAGGGCCGACTCCACCACGGCAAACTCCCGTTCGGTGACCAGCGAACGGCTTGATTCCTGGGCCTCCTGCCAACGCCGCAACACCGCCCAGCACGCCGGAATGTACGCGCCGGTCATCGAGTGGTGCCCGGCGTCGAAAATCTGTTTGAGCAACGTCGGCCGATCCGGCAGACCATGCCGCTGCCGGATCGCCACGTCGCACGCGGCGTGCTGGGTAATGGTGTCGCAACCCGGCTCCCACAGGATCGAAGACACCTGCTGACGCCCGAACTCCACCGGCATGGCGTGCCGCAGGCTGCCATGGTGGTCGTAGGCTTCCCCGGTCCAGTTGGTGATACCGGCGACGAAAACCGACAGGCCTACTGGCACATTGACGAACGTCAGCGCCGCCCCGGTGCCGTAGATGTCAGCCTTGGTGTTCATCCAGCTGCCGGGCACGCTGGGCACCGGGTCGTTATGGTTGACCATGCGGTGATGCACGAGATCGGCTGCGCCCTTCACGAAGTCCGCGTCGCCGGCGCGGGGGGCGCCGTAGGTGTAGAGCTGGATGTTGTAGTTGAACCCGGCTCTTCGGCGCAGCATTTCCGAGAGCAGTAATGTGATCGCACCTCCGAGGCTGTGGCCGCAGATCAGGAGGTTTTGGCCGGTGTAGAACTTTTCTAGGTATTTGACGGTGAAGTCATAGGCTTTCTGCGCTGCTTCATAAAATCCTCGGTGTACCTGGCCGTCGCCTTCCTCGAACGGCACTTGAAGGGCGTCGGCATCACGTAGACCGTCGGCGATTATCTCGGCAGTGCCGCGCACGGCGATCAGGATCAGTTCGTCGTTGTGGGTGATGAAGGCTTGGGTGTCGGTGCTGTCTTTATTACCGATGTCGTCGAGGAAGTGGACGCTGGCCGGGTGTTCCGGATCCCGTTCAGGCGTGTACCTGTTGACTGCATAGAGGTTCGGGTCAAACGGGATGATCTCTAGCCTTCTTGAGTACGGAACATCCTCGTATAGCGGGTAATAGGCTTTGGTCTGAGCGTTGTCGACTTTCCACAGTTCCTCTCCCTTGGCCAGTGCATCGCCGAACCAGTTGCCGGCGCTGGGTTGCAGCGGAAATTTAACGGATCTGGTTTCGGCGGAAGGGACTTTGGGTTCCTGGCCGAAAGGGCAGTAACTCAGGGTTGCCATCAATGCGAGCTGGTACAGGTTGAGTGCACAGAATGCCGGAACTGTGGATAACATCGGCCGCAACGCGCGTAGCGGGCGCACTTCAAGAACGGTGTGACGTTGCGGCATCAGCGCTACGCCAAGTTTTCCGTGTTCGCGCATGATTGCAGCGCACCCGGAATCGAGGGGGTAATCGCGATAAACCTCGGGTGGCAGGTGGGAGGCATGCCTGACAAGATGACGGACTTCGACTTGAAAGTAGTCCGCACCGTCTGCGATCTCGGGTCGCTCACGCGTACGAATGGCACCCAGATTCAAGTAGCGGGTTTTCTCGGCTCGGACTTGGAGCTCGGTGATTTTGAGAGGGTAATACTGCCTTTCCATCATGCGCAGATAAACCTTTTCGTTCCCTTCGTAAGCTTGCTCGAAGAGTAGAGAAATCGGTCCGCCGAAATGGTTATCTACTTTTCCAATTCCTTTGTTATCCAGGCAGCCGGCGTATTTGTATCCCTCCGAGTCGGTTACAACGTAGGCTAAACCGGCATAGGGTTCGCCTGAGCAGTGCTCATCGACCAGCTGAAAACTTGTCCATTTTCCGCCTGTGGGGCAAGTCAACATCCGGCTGCCCAAGGGTGATTCCAAATCCTTTTCCAATAACGTCATGGCGCGATCTCCTTATTCTGCGCAGCCCGGATAGATGGTGCAGATACGGCCATTCGGCATGGTGAAAGTGCTGAAGTCGGTGTAGTTACCGCGGCAGAAAGCATCTTGGTCTTCAAACCTTTCGCCCATGCACCGTTTCCAGCCGTTTGGAAACTGAACCCATGTGTCTCTGAAGTAGGGTTTTTCCTCCCTTGCTAATTCAATTTTCATCCTCACCGTCTTACCCGGTAGTTGATCAAGGCCATAAGCGGAATAAGTCTTGCCTGTCCCACGAACCCCTTGGGCATCAGTTGTTTTGCAATCAAGAATCTTGACGATGCGGCGTTGTGCGCCAGCTGTCCGGAACCACCATTCACATTGACCGTAAAAAGTACTTTCACCTGCCTCATTGAAAGTGCCTTTGTACTGCTCCTCTATGTCGTTCCCCAAAAAGACCATGCCTTCGTCACCCCCAAAATCTCCCCGTGCTTTGTAGTAACTCGCGTTGATCTCCAGCGCGATCCTGCTGATTACCAACGGACACCCCTTAACCGTCTTGCGAATCGTGATCTCGGCATCCGGTTTGTAGTCCGTGCGCCACTTGCTGTTGAACACCGGGGCAAGGTTGTCGCGTCTGTCGAGGGTGCAGGTCTGGCCTTTCTCGGGTACGTAATAAACCGCCGCGACATAGGCAAATCCCGGTGGTAGATCGGCTGTGAATTTGAAGGTGTTGGGCGGCTCGCTCTTACAGCCTGCGATGAAGACGAGGCAGCAGCCCAAAGTTGCACCACGTCGCGCGAGTCTGGTTTTCAGGGAGGTCAGTGCAGGCGAGTACAGATCCTTTTCCAAAGACGTCATGGCGAAATCTCCTTATTCCGTGCAACCCGGATAAATGGTGCAGACCTGGCCATCCGGCATGGTGAAAGTGCTGAAGTCGGTGTAGTTGCCGTAACAAAAGGCGTACTGATCCTCAGCGTTGTCGCCCATACAGCGTTTCCATCCATTTGGTACTTTGACCCATGTGTCGCCGATGGCAGGCTTTTCTTCCTTGGCCAACCTGACTTTCAATTCCATGGTCTTGCCCGGTAGTTGTTCAAGAGTGAAGGCAGAAAATGTCTTGCCCTGCTCTCGGGTTCCTTGGGCATTGGATGAGGAGCAATCAAGAATCTTGACGATACGGCGGTTGGTCCCCACTGTGCGGAACCACCATTCGCACTGGCTGTAAATGAAGCTTTCCCCAGCATCGTTGAAGGTGTTTTTGTACTGTTCTTCCAGCACATCACGAATGATCACCATGCCTTGATCACCGCTGATGTCTCCCCAGTCCTTGCCATACGCAGAGTTGATTTCCAGGGAGATTTTTCTGACCACTAACGGACACCCCTTAACAATCTTGCGAATCGTGATTTCGGCATCCGGTTTGTAGTCCGTGCGCCACTTGCTGTTGAACACCGGGGCAAGGTTGTCGCGTCTGTCGAGGGTGCAGGTATGGCCTTTCTCGGGTACGTAATAAACCGCTGCGACGTAGGCAAATCCCGGTGGCAGATCGGCAGTAAATTTGAAGGTGTTGGGCGGTTCGGTCCTGCAGCCTCCCAGTGCCGCGAAACAGCCGATCAGACCGAGGCTTTTGAGCTGAATCTTCATGAAGGCGTCTCCCCGTTCCAGTGCTTCGAAAGCTGGTAAACCCGATCAAAGTGGTCATCCGGTGTTTCGTCCGGTCGGGCTTGCCAATGGGGCGCGGGATTCGGCGTTTGCAGGCTGTGGATCAGCAGAAACTCCAGCCGCTCCGGTGTCAGCCAGCCCCAGGCTTCGGCCTGGGTCAGTCGTTCACGGAGCCAGATTTGCGGATCCTGAATACACGCCAGCGCGGAATAAGCCTTTACATGTTCGGCCAGCAGAAAGCGGTGGGCATTGGCCAGGCGAATCTCCATGGCTTGTTCGTCAGGCATCGGTAGTTGCAGCCACGGCGGCGTGTCCGGCACGGGGTAGCTGCCCGGCGCAGGGTTGTCGGTCATCTGCCAGTGCGAGCCCTGCCAATGGCAAACGCTGATCGCCGGCCCCAGATACGCCGGCAAAGCCTCGACCGGCAGATGCTCCAGCGCCCGGGTCAGCACCCGGTTGTCGTGAAAGCGGTACAGCGCCTGATGCGGACGGACGCCGACGATCAGCCGCTCCTGCCAGTGCCGGACCCAGCTCTTCAGCTCGCCTTTTCCCAGGCTGGCCAACCACCCCCAATGGCTCTCCGGTCTGTCGAGCAGGGCGTCGAGACGGCGGTCGTCGGGCTGGTCGAAGGTGAAGAGGAACGGGCCGGTGTCGGCCAGTTCGGCGACGGCGGTTTCGCCGTAGACGCTGGCGTATTGCTCGTAACGGCTGCTCTTCAGCCAGCGCTGGCGCATGTCGCGTTCGTTCTGCGAGTCGAGGACCAGGCACAGGAGGCAACCGGCGCGGTGTTGTTCGATCAGCCAGCGTCGTACAAGGGCGTCAGTCATGCGGCGGCCTCCGGGATCGGGCACGCACCTGTGCGGCAGGCTTCGCAGATCGGGCAGAAATCCGCGCCCAGGGTTTTGCTGGCGGCCATCAATGCCTGTTGTGAGGGCGCCACCAATGGCGGCAAAGGCGCAGGCGCCGACAGGTCTTCAATACCGTCGGGCTGCAACAGCGGGGCGCGCAGGAAGGGCGCGGGCACGCCGCCGATCAGCAAGTCGCTGCTGCCGAATAGGCCGCTGTGATCGAGGACAAAATGCTCGCCACCGACTTTCAGACTGATGCTTTTTCCCGCCTCCAGCACCAGATGTTCGCCCGCGCTGAGGCACAGCTGCCCGACGGTTTCGGTTGTCAGTGATTGACCGACCCGGGTGTGGCTGCTGGCGCCGACGTGCAGGTAGTCGCTGGCCTTGAGATGGGTCTTGCGATGACCGGTGACGAGGCGGTGTTCTTCCGCGTGCAGTGCGCTGAAACTGTTGCCCTTGATGGTTTCCCGGCGTTGGTTGCCGATGTCCAGATGACTGTCGTGCTCGACCTTCTGTCGCAGGTCGCGCTGGGCGCGCAGGTAAATCTGCTCCTGGCCTGCGCGGTCTTCGATCATCAGCTCGTTGAAGCCCGTGCTGCCCGGCGAACTGCGGGAACGAAACACACTGCGGGTCTTGTGCGCCGGCAACTCGTAGGGCAACGGGTTGGCGCTGTTCGCCAGGCAACCGCTGATCACCGGACGGTCGGGATCGCCGTGGAGAAAGGTCACCAGTACTTCCATGCCCACGCGTGGGACGATCACGCTGCCGTGGGCATTACCGGCCCAGCCCGAGGCCACCCGCAGCCAGCAACTGCTCTTGTCGTTGTGGCGGCCTTCGCGATCCCAGAAGAACTGCACCTTGACCCGGCCATACGGGTCGCAATGGATGTCTTCGCCTTCCGGGCCGGTGACCACCGCTGTCTGGGTCGAACCGATGCGGGGTTTGCGAAAGCGCAACGGCGGTCGATGGATCGCCTCCCAGGGCGTTGCCGTGAAGTGGTTGCGGTAGCCCTGGATGAAGTCCTTCTCGGGATCGGCTGACGCATGATCAGCGGTCTCTTCCAGCACTTGCGGTTGCTTTCCTTCATGGCGGATTTCGGTCAGCAGCCACAAGTCGTTGAATACCGGATCGGGATGTTCGGTCAGGGACAGAAAATGCCCCGACACCAGCGCCGGTTCATTGCTGTCACCTTCGCCCAGGCAACTATCGGCGCGGTGATGTTCCAGGGCTTGCCGGACCAGCCGCTTGCCGTGCTCGCGATCGAGGTAGCGTCCCGGGTATTCGTAAACCCCGGGATCGGGCTGGAGGTGCCGATCGGGATTGTAGGCATCCGCTTCCAGCAACATTCGCGCCTTTTTAAAGTCGTAGGCGCGGCTGGAGGTGTGGTTGGGTCGGGTTTCGAGCCGGTAGTCGAATCGCTGAATCACCGGCCTGTCGGCCACCATGGCGTTGTGCGGTTTAAAGTGTGTTGGCCGAGAGAGGCGGGGAAACACGGTCTGGTCGTCGCCAAAGACCAGCAGGTGTCGGTCGCGGCTGTGCCGGAAGTGGTAATGCACGCCGTCTTCCTGGCACAGGCGCTGGATGAAGTGCAGGTCGGACTCGTTGTACTGCACGCAATATTCACGATCCGGCAACGGGTGGCCGAGCTGGAACCGGTAGCGATCGGCGTGGATGCCATGCTCTTCGAGAATCTGCGCGATGATTCGCGCAACGCTCAGGTTCTGGAAAATCCGCTGATTGACGCGATGGCGCAGATTGGCCAGGCAAGGAGCGAGGGTCAGGCTGTATCGCGTCAACCGTTCGCCGATATTGCCTCGGCCGATGTGCTGGATCTGTCCGTGTATGCCGTGGCCGTGGTCATCGAAAGCAAGAAAGGCCTGTTGGTGCATCAGGCCTGCAAGATCGGCATCCGGTCTGGTGCCCACCAGCTCGACCTTGAAGGCAAACGGCTCGCTGATGGCTTCGCTGCCGCTGAAGGACAGCACTTGAAAATCGTGTTTAAAGTCGTCGGTCGTAAGGCGAAAGCGTGCGTTGGCATTGAACATCCGTTGTTCCTCGTCCTGTGACGGATTCGGAACAACGCTAACAAGGTGAGCCGGGAAATGATGTCGGACGTTTCCCAATAAAATCGGTTGAAGAGCCCGCCCTACAAGGCCTTGGCTTTGGTCCTACATCTTTTGCCTACAAGGTTTCGCGAAGATTCTGCTGGGGGTATCAGTTGAAGGAAATACAGAAATAGCCCAACTGCGGATCCCGCCCCATCGCCGGCACCCGTGACACGAAAATGTCCACCACCCGGCCGAACTCCGGCAACTCCAGTGCGCACAGGCCGTCGACAAACTCGGTCGGCTCCAGGCTGTTGAATTCGAGGCAGAAGGGCATGCGTTCGCTGTAGCGCATTTTCGCCGACGGGACTTCTTCAAGGTGAGCGAGTTGAATCGGCAACGCCGTGCCATCCGGCAGGTGCAGCGTGCGTTGTTGCCCCAGCAACGGCTGGAGATGTTCGATCTGAACCGATTGCAGCATGGTCTGACTCCAGAGAAAAAACGAAACGTCCGGGGGCTCGGGGCCCCCGGACGATTGCTCAGTTGCGCGACGGAAAGAGGCCGTTCAGGGCAACGCTGAAGTTGAGGACCAGGAAGGGGTTCATGATGCCCAGCGGCTGGCTGCCGCCGGTGGAGGAAATGTCGCCGGTGACGGTGGTGGTCACCCCTTTGAGTGGCACCGGCGTGGCGCCCTGGGCGTCGGAATAGATGTTCGCCGAGCCGGGGCCGCCGCCGGAGGCACCGATGTAGGAATTGGTGGCAGTCGGTACGGTCGCCGGATTGCTGGCGGGTACCGCCAGCGATAAGGCCGTGTTGGCGGTGAGACCGGTCATCGCGTGGGTGTGGTTGGGCATGTTGGCAATGGTGGCGGTGACGCTTTCTGTACCAGCCACCTGACCGATGACGCGCGGCGTCAGACCCAGACCGTTGCCCTGGGCCATTGGCACGCGACCTTGCAGGTTGGGCAACTGAAAGTTGGTCGTGCCGTTGCCGCCGTAGTAAGTGCCCAGCAACGCAAACAACGCGTTGTATTGCGCAATGGAAAGGATCTGTCCATTACACAGGGCCCAGCCACTGGGAGCGAAGTTGAAGGCGAACGGTTGAATCGTACCCATAAAGACTTCCATGGTTCCTCATCCTTCTGTTATGTGGTTGGCGCGCCGCGCGTTAGCCTGTGTTGCCGGGCAGGTCGAAACGTTTTACTGACGCCTTCCATTTGCGCGGGCAGGTCACGCCAAGCCGTAGCGTAGACCCGGATCGGCGGACTTGCCGGACGTCGTCGCGGCCGCGCGTCGGCTTCGGCTCTGGCCTACAGTGTGCGCAATGAATGGCGCTGTTTTTTACTCGGAATACCGTAAGGGAAGGTTGATGGAAGCGCGTCGAGAGACTCCGCTGGGGGATACCCAGGACCCGTTTGCCGCACCGAATGCCGGTGTCCGGCGTCTGCTGCGCTGGGTTCGCCAGCAGTGGCTGATACCGATTTTGCTGTTGGCGACAGCCGTGCGGTTTTATGACCTGACCGCCGCCGCGATCTGGGGCGACGAAGGCTCCAGCCTGCTGCTGGCGCGCTATACGCTGGGCGGTATCTGGGAGCACGCGGCGTTCGATGTGCATCCGCCGTTGTACTTCATGCTGCTGCACGGCTGGATCGGACTGTTTGGCGAAGGGATCCTGTCGATCCGCAGCCTCAGTGCCCTGGCCGGTATCGCCACGGTCGGCCTGGGCATGTGCCTGGTCGATCGCCTGGCGACCCGTCGCGCCGCGATCATCGCCGGGGTGCTGCTGGCGCTGCTGCCGACGGCGGTGCGCTACAGCCAGGAAGTGCGCATGTACTCGCTGCTCGGTCTGCTGCTGGTCGGGACCACCCTGGCGTTGATCTGCTGGGTCAGACGCCCGCAGCGCCGACGGTATCTGGTGATCTATGCGCTGCTGATGAGCGCCGCGTTGTACACCCACTACTTCGCGGTGCTGGCGGCGCTGAGCCACTGGCTGTACCTGGGGCTGATCCGCCTGTTGCCGGGTTATCGCCTGCGGCATATCCAGCGCAAGGACTGGTGGCTGGCCAATCTGGCCATTGTCGCGCTCTACCTGCCGTGGCTGCCGAACCTGCTCGATCTGACGCAACACATGGAAGAGCTCAAGGTCGGTGGCGATGTGGGCTGGGAAGACCCGGTGACCCTGTCCTCGCTGCCGTCGATGATCTGGCTGTGGCTGACCCAGAACGAGGGCGATCATCTTCCGCTGCTGCTGTTCTGCGGCATGCCGCTGGGGATGCTGGCGCTGGCGGGCGTGGCCGTCGCCCGTGACCGCAGCGTGAACCATGGCAGCGTGTTGCTGGCGCTCTATACCGGTGTGCCGTTGTTTCTGGTGTTCGCGGTGTCGTTCATCAGCCCGGTGTTCATCGAGCGCTATCTGACGGCCTATGCGTTGGGCCTGCCGATGCTGGCGGCGCTGGCCATCGACCGCCTGTACAGCCGCGTTCGCGTATTGGCGCTGGCGGTGCTGGTGGCGTTTGTCGGAATCGAAATGGTCGGGGTGAACACCAACGCCACGGTCGATCCGAATGACCAGTTCAACGTGATGGTCGATCACATCAACCACCACTTCGTCAGCGGCGACCGGATCGTCACCAGCGACATGCTCTGGTACCTGAGCTACGTCTACTACAACCGCACGGATGCGCAAATCCGCTTGTATACGCCGCCTGCCGCCGACGGGCGCTCGACGCGTCCGAACCACTACGGTTTCGGCACACTGGTGTCCGATGAGGTTTATCTGGATCGTCTCGCGGATCTGCCGAAGGACAGTTCCCGGGTCTGGCTGATCGGTGACCTGGACCCGGAAGTTGCGGACCCGTTCCTGCCTCTGCCCAAGACCTGGCAGTTGCGTGATCAGTCCAATGCTGGCGGGGCGAAAGCGCGACTTTTCGTTCTGGAAAAGGACGATCGTACCAACGGAGAATGACTTAAACGCTTCACCTTACTGTTCGCGATAAGAAATGGTCTAACAAGTCCGTTTTGCTCTATGTTGATGTCAAAACACTACTAGTCGAAAGGGTATTGTTGGACTACGCTCGTCGGACAAAAGGACTTACAAAGTAAGGTGAAGGGATTGCAGCAGTTCCACTTTATCTCCGGCTTGCCGCGCTCGGGCTCGACCCTCCTTTCTGCGATCCTTTTGCAGAATCCGCGCTTCCATGCCGGCATGACCAGCCCGGTCGGCGCACTGTTTTCCGGTGTCCTTGAACAATGCAGCGCCGGCAGCGAATTCGGCGCGGTGATCGACACCGACATGCGCCGTCGCCTGCTGCGCGGCCTGTTCGATTCCTACTACGCCGACAAGGCCGACAAACCGGTGGTGTTCGACACCAACCGGCAGTGGAGCTCGCGCCTGCCGGCCATCAGCGATCTGTTCCCCAAAGCCAAGGTCATCGCCTGCGTGCGCAACGTCGCCTGGGTGATGGACAGCCTGGAGCGGCTGTACCGCGCCAACCCCTACGAAAACACCAAGCTGTTCGGCGATGCCGTCGAGCGCAACACCGTCTACAGCCGCTGCGAAACCCTGGCCCAGCGCAACCGCCTGGTGGGATTCGCCTGGGCGGCGCTCAAGGAAGCCTATTACGGTGAGCACGCCGATTCGCTGCTGATCGTCGATTACGATTTGCTGACCCAGGCCCCGGAGCGCGTGCTGCGGCTGGTCTACGACTTCATCGGCGAGCCGTGGTTCGAGCACGATTTCGAGCACCTGGCCTATGACGCGCCGGAGTTCGACCAGGCCCTGGGTGTGGCCGGCCTGCACAAGGTCAAACCCAAGGTCGCCCTGCAGTCCCGGCGCACGATTCTGCCGCCGGACCTGTTCAAGCAATACGCCGATCTGTCCTTTTGGCTCGATGGCTCAGCCAGCGCTGCCAATGTGATTCGTATGAAGTCCGACGCCGCGATCAGTTGATCGCGGCGTTTTTCATTGATGCGTTTACAACTGTTCGAGTCCGGGTGAGCAACATGTGGTGGAGCAAGCAAAAGTCGCGGGTAACCGAGGGCCAACGGACGCTGGCTGCGCCGCTGATCATGTCGCTGGAACCGCGCATGCTGTTCGACGGCGCTGTCGCGGCCACCGTGGCCGATACCGCTGCGGCCCAGCCCGACAGCCATCCCACTGCCGATGCGGCCAAGGCGCCGACCGCCGATCATCCGGTGGCGAGCAAGGACACCCACGGCCAGGCCGATGCCACGCCGGCTGCCAGCCCTGTGGCGGTGCCGGGCCAGGCCGTGGTGTTCGTCGATGCCCGGGTCAAGGATGCCGACAGCCTGCTCAAAGGCGTCGCCCCCGGCACGCAAGTGGTCAAGCTCGATGCGAGCAAGGACGGCTTGCAGCAGATCGCCGATTACCTGGATCAGCATCAGGGCATCAGTACCGTGGAAATCATCGCCCACGGCAATGCCGGTGACCTGTGGTTGGGCAACAGCTATCTGTCAGCGGACAACGTCGCGCAGCGCAGCGCGGTGCTGGCGGAAATCGGCAAGGACATGAACGTCGGCGGCGACATCCTCATTTATGGCTGCTACACCGCCGAGGGTGACCGTGGCCTGAGCTTTGTCGATTCGCTGGCGCAACTGACCGGCCGCGACGTGGCGGCGTCGAACAACCGCACCGGTGTGGGCGGCGACTGGGATCTGGAGATCGCCACGGGCAAGATCGAGAGCGCCAACGTGTTGTCGGCCCTGTCGATGAGCGAATACCAGTGGGGCCTGGCCACCTGGACCGCCACCAACAACGCGAACACCGGGGTCGGCTCGCTGCGCGCAGCGCTGGCGTCGGCGCAAAACGGCGACATCGTGACCTTCAGCACCGGCATGACGGTGCAGCTCACCTCGGAATTGCTGATCAACAAGAACATCACGGTCGACGGCGACCTGAACAACGATGGCGTCGCCGACGTCACCCTCGACGGCCAGTACAAGACCCGGGTGGTGGAAATCACTTCCGGCAGCACCGTGACCCTCGACGGTCTGGTGATTACCCGGGGCCTGGTCTCGGGCAACGGTGGCAATGGCGGCTACGGCGCAACCGGGGCCATGGGCGGCGGGATTTTCAACGCCGGCATCCTCACGCTGAACAACGTTTCGGTCACTGGTAACGCGGCAGCGGGCGGTGGCGGCGGCGGGGGAGTCACGGGCGCCAACTACGGCGGCGGTGGTGGCGGTGGCGGTGGCCTCGGCGGTCAGGGTGGTGGTCATGGCGGTACCGCCGGGCCGGGCACCGGTACGCTGGGCGGCCAGGCCGGCAGCGGCGGTGTCGGCGGCTACGGCGGCGGCTACGACGCGACGCACATGGGCGGGCGCGGCGGTTCCACCATCGGCGGCGCCGGTGGTGTCGGCGTGTCCTATTACAGTAACGGCGGCAATGGCGGCACCGCCAACAACGGCACGATTGCCATTGGCGGCGGCGGTGGCGGCTCCGGCTGGGACAAGGTCGGCGGCGTCGGCGGCAACGCGGCCGGCGGCATTTACAACGCCTCCACCGGCACCCTGAAAATCGTCGGCACCTCGGTCATCAGCAACAACATCGGTGCGGGCGGCGGCGGTGGCGGCGGCAGTGGCCAGGGCAGCAACAACTTGAACGGCGGCGACGGCGGACGGGGTGTCGGCGCGATCTGGAACCAGGGCGGCACGGTACTGATCACGGCCTCCAACTTCAGCGCCATCAGCGGTAACGCGGCGGGCAGCGGCTCCGGTGGCTCAGAACTGGGTGGTGGCGTGACGGGCTCTGTGCCCTTGGCCTTCGCGGCGATCTACAACAACGGCGGCACCCTCAACACCGCTTATGTGGAGCCACCGACCGCCACCATCGTGATGTCCGATACCGCGCTGAAAATCGGCGAAACCTCGCTGGTGACCATCACCTTCAGCCGCGCGGTAACCGGCTTCACCAACGCCGACCTGACCATCGCCAACGGCACGCTGACATCGGTGAGCAGCAGCGACGGCGGCCTGACCTGGACCGCGACCTTCACCCCGACCAACAACATCACCGACGCCACCAACCTGATCACCCTCGACAACACCGGGGTGACCGCGATCAGCGACGGCGTGGCGGGCGTCGGCACGACCAGTTCCGTCAACTACGCGATCGATACCGCACGGCCAACCGTGACCATCGTGATGTCCGACACGGCGTTGAAGATCGGCGATACCTCGCTGGTGACCTTCACGTTCAGCGAAGCGGTGACCGGTTTCACCAACGCCGACCTGACCATCGCCAACGGCACGCTGAGCGCAGTCAGCAGCAGCGATGGCGGCATCACCTGGACCGGAACTTTCACCCCGACTGCGAGCATCACCGACACCACCAACCTGATCTCCCTGGACAACACCGGCATCGCCGACCTGGCCGGCAACGCCGGCAACGGCACCACGGATTCGCCCAACTACGTAATCGATACCGTGCGGCCGACCGCGACTATTGTCGTGGCCGACAGCAATCTGGCGGCAGGCGAAACCTCGCTGGTGACCATCACCTTCAGCGAAGCGGTCAGCGGCTTCACCACCGCCGACCTGACGGTGGCCAACGGCACCCTGACCGGCCTGAGCAGCAGCGACGGCGGCATCACCTGGACCGCCACGCTCACGCCGACCAACAACATTACCGACACCACCAACCTGGTCACCCTGGACAACACCGGGGTCGCCGATCTGGCCGGCAACGCCGGCAGCGGCACCACCAACTCCAACAACTATGCCATCGATACCGCGCGTCCGACCGCGACCATCGTGGTGGCCGACAACAATCTGAAGATCGGCGAAACCTCGCTGGTGACCATTACCTTCAGCGAAGCGGTGACCGGTTTCACCAACGCCGACCTGACGATCGCCAATGGCACGCTGACAGCGGTCAGCAGCAGCGACGGCGGCATCACCTGGACGGCCACGTTCACGCCGACCGCCAGCATCACTGACGCGACCAACCTGATCACCCTGAACAATACCGGCATCGCTGACCTGAACGGCAACACCGGCACCGGCACCACCGATTCGAACAATTACGCGATCGACACCCAGCGTCCGACCGCGACCATTGTCTTGTCCGATAACGCGCTGAAAATCGGCGAAACCTCGGTTGTGACCATCACCTTCAGCGAAGCAGTGACCGGTTTCACCAACGCCGACCTGACGATTGCCAACGGCACGCTGAGCGCGGTGAGCAGCAGCGACGGCGGTATCACCTGGACGGCGACGTTCACACCGACCAGCAACATCACCGATGCCACCAACGTCATCACCCTGGACCAGACCGGCGTCTCGGATCTGTCCGGCAACGCCGGCAGCGGCACTGTGGATTCCGGCAACTACGCCATCGACACCCAGCGTCCGACCGCCACCATCGTGGTTGCCGACAGCACCCTCACGGCCGGCGAAACGACGCTGGTGACTTTCACCTTCAGTGAAGCGGTGACCGGTTTCAGCAACGCCGACATCGTGGTTGCCAACGGCACCCTGACGGCAGTCAGCAGCAGCGACGGCGGCATCACCTGGACCGCGACCTTCACGCCGAACGTCGGCGTCAACGACGCCACCAACGTGATCGGGTTGGCCAACACCGGCATCACTGACCTGGCCGGCAACGCCGGCAGCGGCACGACCAACTCCAACAACTACACCATCGACACTGTGGTGCCGACGGCGACTATCATCATCTCCGACCCAAGCCTGAAAATCGGCGAAACCTCGCTGGTGACCATCACCTTCAGCGAAGCGGTGACCGGTTTCACCAATGCCGACCTGACCATCGCCAATGGCACGCTGACAGCGGTCAGCAGCAGCGACGGCGGCATCACCTGGACGGCAACGTTCACGCCGACCACCAACATTACCGACTCGACCAACCTGATCACCCTGGACAATTCCGGGGTTCAAAACCTGTCGGGCAATGCCGGCTTCGGCACCACCGATTCGAACAATTATTCGATCGATACCCAGCGTCCGACCGCCACCATCGTGGTTGCCGACACGGCACTGGGCGTCGGCCAGACCTCGCTGGTGACCATCACCTTCAGCGAAGCGGTGACCGGTTTCACTAACGCTGACCTGATCATCGCCAACGGTACACTGAGCGCAGTGAGCAGCAGCGATGGTGGCATCACCTGGACCGCCACGTTTACGCCGGCGGCAGGGATCACCGACACCACCAACGTCATCACCTTGGACAACACAGGCATCTCCGATCTGGCGGGTAACCTCGGCAGCGGCACCACCGACTCCAACAACTACGCCGTCGACAGCCAGCGGCCGACGGCGACCATTGTCATGACCGACAGTGACCTGCGCCCAGGCGAAACTTCGCTGGTGACCATCACCTTCAGCGAAGCCGTGACCGGATTCGACAATTCCGACCTGAGCGTCGCCAACGGCACTTTGAGCAACGTTTCGTCGAGCGACGGCGGCATCACCTGGACGGCCACGTTCACACCGAACATCGGCATCACCGACCTCACCAACCTGATTGTCCTGAACAACACCGGCATCACCGACCTGGCCGGCAACACCGGCACCGGCACCACCAGTTCGGCCAACTATCAGATCCAGACCCAGGTGCCGACCGCCACCATCGTGGTTGCCGACACGTCGCTCAGGGCCGGGGAAACCTCGCTGGTGACCATCACCTTCAGCGAAGCGGTGAGCGGTTTCGACAACAGTGACCTGACCATCGCCAACGGCACGCTGACCAACGTCAGCAGTGGTGACGGCGGTATCACCTGGACCGCGACGTTCATCCCGACCGCCAATGTCACCGACGCCACCAACCTGATCACCCTGAACAATGCCGGGGTGGCCAACCTGTCGGGCAACAGTGGCGTGGGTACCACCGATTCCAACAACTTCGCCATCGACACCGCGCTCCCGACCGCCACCATCGTGGTCGCCGACAATCGCCTGGGCATCGGTGAAACCACTACCGTGACCATTACCTTCAGCGAGGCGGTTAGCGGGTTCGATCTGTCGGACATCAGCGTCGCCAACGGTGCGCTGTCGAACCTGACCAGCAGCGACGGCGGTGTGACCTGGACGGCGACCCTGACACCGACTGCCGGCATCAACGACGCGACCAACCTGATCGTCCTCGACACCGCCGGCGTTCAGGATCTGGCCGGCAACGCCGGGGCGAGCATTGCCATCTCCAACAACTACATCCTCGATGCGACCCGGCCGACGGTGAACATCGTGGTCGCCAACCCGCATCTGGGCATCGGCCAGACCACCACGGTGACTTTCACCTTCAGCGAGGCGGTGAGCAATTTCGACCTGTCGGACCTGAGCGTGACCAACGGGGACCTGAGCAACCTGAGCAGCAGCGATGGCGGCAAGACCTGGACCGCAACCTTCACGCCGACCGCGAATGTCACCGACCCGAGCAACTTCATTGCCCTGGACACCAGCAACGTAACCGACCTGGCGGGCAACGCCGGCAGCACGGTGGCGGTGTCGAACAACTACGCCCTCGACAGTGAGCGGCCGACTGCCACGGTGGTGGTCGCCAATCCGAACCTGGGCGTCGGTCAGACCTCGCAGGTGATCATCACCTTCAATGAAGCGGTGACCGGTTTCGACCTGTCGGACCTCAGCGTGGCCAACGGCACCCTGTCCAACCTGAGCAGCAGCGACGGCGGCAAGACCTGGACCGCAACCCTGACGCCGAACGTCAACGTCAACAGCGCCAGCAACGCAATCAGCGTCAACAGTGCCGGGGTCAGCGATCTGTCGGGCAACAACGGCAGCGGGATCAGTCATTCCGGCAACTATGTGATCAACACGGTGCCGGCCGTGCCTCCGACCTCTCCGCTGGTGGTGGTATCGCCGGATCCGGAGTTCCGCATCGAAGTTCCGGTCGTTTTGCCGTCGCGGGTCGACGTGCCGCTGCAACCGACCATCTTTGCGCCACCCACCGGTGGCCTCGGTTCACCGCTGACCTTCCCGCCGCTGTTCGAGCAGCGGGTGATCGGCAATGGCATCCGTCCGCTGGGCGACATTTTCATCAACCACGGCGCGTTGAGCCCGAGCTTCATTGCTCAGGTATTCACCAGCAGCGACAGCGGCGGTGATGGTTCCGGCCATGGCTTCCTCGGTTTCGGTGGGGGTGATGGCGGGGTGTTCGGCATCAGCACGCTGTCGAGCCTGTTCAACCAGGACAGCGCCGCCGAGCGGGACTCACTGAACGCTTTCGACAGCCACTCGATCCGGGGCGGCGACGTGTCCCAAGGCCTGCGCGGTGTGTTCGGCGCGCCGACCCTGGGCCAGCAACTGCAAGAGATCAAGGATAGCGAGCAGCACCGGGTGGATAACCTGGCGGCGGCTCTGCAACAGGTCGGCATCAGCGAAATGCCGGCCTGACAACACACAACAACTCAATATGTGCGGGACCTAGGGGCGATCCAGGGATGAAGAAAAGTCAGAAACTGTTCGGCGCCAGCCTGCTGGCGCTGGCGATCAGCGGATGTGCAGTCACCAGTGAACCGATCGAACGCAGCGTCAGCGAACAACGGGCCAAATCTGACCTGCAGACCATGTACAAGGGCCAGGAACCGTTGCGCGGTCCGCTGACCCTGCACCAGGCCATGGCCCGCGCCGTGAAGTACAACCTCGAAGGTCGCTTGAAGATCATGGAGGAAGCGCTGGCCAAACGGCAGCTCGACCTCGCCAGTTTCGACATGCTGCCGCGCATGGCGCTGGACGCCGGCTACGTCGGGCGCAACAACGTCAGCGCCTCCAGCAGCCAGAGCGTACGCACCGGCACCCAGTCCCTGGAACCGTCGACCTCCCAGGACCGCGACCGCAACGTCGCTGACCTGACGATGGTCTGGAACGTCCTCGATTTCGGTGTCAGCTACATCAACGCCAAGCAGCAGGGCGACCAGCGTCTGATCGTGCAGGAACGTCGGCGCAAGGTGATCAACACCATCGTTCAGGACGTGCGCTCGGCCTATTGGCGGGCGATGGCGGCCGAGCGTCTGCTCAAGCAGATCGACAGCCTGATGGCGCGGGTTGACGCTGCCCGGCGCAACAGCGAAAGCATGAGCGAGCAGCGCATCGGCGATCCGGTGCAGTCCCTCGGCTACCAGCGTTCGCTGATCGAAGCCACCCGGCAACTGGAAGAGCAGCGCCGCGCGCTGTCACTGGCGAAGACCGAGCTGGCGACTCTGATCAACCTGCCGATGGGCACCAATCTGACCTTGGCCACCGACGATGGTTATCAGATCCCGGAACTCAAGGTCGATATCGCCAAACTGGAACAGGAAGCCCTGACCAGCCGCCCGGAACTGCGCGAGCAGGATTACCAGACCCGAATCAGCGCCGCCGAAACCCGCAAGGCCATGCTGCGCATGCTGCCGGGCCTGGAGTTTTCCGCCGGCGGGCATTACGACAGCAACTCGTTCCTGGTGAACGACCGCTGGGCCGATTACGGCGTGAAGGTGACCTGGAACCTGTTCAACGTGATCTCCGCCCCGGCCGCCATTGATGTGGCCAAGGCCGGCGAAGAAGTCGCCACCGCACGCCGTCAGGCCATGTCGATTGCGGTGCTGGCGCAGTTGTATGTGGCCAACGCCAACTATCAGGAGGCGCTGCGTCAGTTCAAGACCAACCAGCAACTGTCGGACATCGACGGGCAGATTGTCGGTCAGTTGCGCAACCGTCATCAGGCGGCGGGCATCGGCGAACTGGATCTGATCCAGGGTGAACTGAACAACCTCCAGGCGGACTTGCGCCGTGACCTGTCCTACGCCGATCTGCGCAATGCCTATGGCCAGATCTTCGCCAGTGCCGGCCTCGATCCGCTGCCGGATCAGGTGCAGTCGACCGAAGTGCAGTCGATCGCCACGGCGCTGGCCAACCGCGAAGCGGCGTGGGCGTCGGGTGATATTTCGGTGCCGGTGGCCCATGCCCCCGCGAAGTGACGTGCTGGCGCCGACCGCCAGCATCAGCCGTGCACAACGCGAGGCCCGTAATGGCCATCGCGGCACGGCCGTGTTGCTGACCGGTTTGCCGGCGGCGGGCAAATCGACCCTTGCTCAGGCGCTGCATGCCGAGCTCTTTGGGCGAGGCTTGCAAAGTGTGGTGCTCGACGGCGATGGCTTGCGCGTCGGGCTCAACCGCGACCTGGGATTCACCGATGCCGACCGGCTGGAAAACATCCGCCGCGCCAGTGAACTGGCGGCGCTGCTGGTGGAGAACGGGCAGATCGTGATTCTGGCGATGATCGCGCCGCTGGTGGAGTTGCGCGAGGTGTTCGCCCAACGCTTGGGCGACGACTATCGCGAAGTCTGGTGCAGCGCCGCGCTGGCGGTGTGCGAACAGCGTGATCCGAAAGGGCATTACGCCCGGGCGCGACGCGGTGAGCTTGCCGGGTTCACCGGCGTGTCGGCGCCTTACGAGCCGCCGGCTCAGGCGTCGCTGGTACTCGATACCGGAACGCTGACGGTCGAGGCTTGCCTTGATCGTTTGCTGACCTGGCTCGGCGAATCTGCGGTGTTGCCCAGGACATGAGCCGGCCGGCGTTTTCGCGACTGCCGGTGACGGTGGATCTGCCGCTGCTGTTACAGGCACTGGCGGCGATTGAAAACGATGCCTGGCGCGGGCATTTCAACACGGCCTATTTCGCCGGCGACTGGAGTGGCGTGGCGCTGATTTCCGCTGCCGATGCGTTAACCGAATTGTCCCCCGGCACCGCCGAACCGGTACAGCGTGCGCCTTGGTTGAATGACCACCGCTGGCAGCAGGGGCTGCAGGATCTGCCGCTGGAGATCGTCAGTGCGCGACTGCTGCGACTCGGGCCCGGCGGGCAGATTCATGAGCATCGTGATTACGATCTCGACGGGCCGGACGCCGACCTGCGGCTGCATATTCCATTGCTCAGTCCGCCCGCCGTGGATTTCTGGCTCGACGGATTACGTATGCCGATGTCGGCGGGCGAGTGCTGGTTTCTCGATCTTGCGCGACCGCATCGGGTCGACAATCGCGACAGCGCGGCACGCATTCATCTGGTCCTCGACTGCCGACCCGGCGCCTGGCTGGAGCAGATGATTGCCGACGGTTTGCCGAGTACGCCGCAGCCTGATGCCGAAGATTCGGCGTTGCAGCGGTTTCAGCGTTTGCTGATTGCGGATCCTGCGTTGTCGGCGACCTTGCAGGCGCTGCGCGATCCCGAAGCGTTCATCAGCCAGACACTGGCGCTGGCCGCCGAGCGCGGCTTGTCATTCTCCCGGGAAGAACTGCACGCGGCGATGCGCAACGGCCGCCGGTCATGGAACGAGCAATGGCGAGTCTGAATCTGCACGGCTGGCTGCCGATCCGCATCTGGAAAAGTGCCGGTCAATGGCAGGTGGACTGGTGCTGGTTTGGCGACACGCCGCTGCATCAGCCGTTTTTTCGGGAGGCGGTGGAGCAGGCGCTGCAGTTGCCGTTCAATCAGGCGTTTCGCCGGCAAACTCCGTTGTCGGCACTCACGGATTGGCAGGCGCTCAGCCCCGGCCTGGCGCCAAGCGCCTTCATCCTGCATGCCTCGCGTTGCGGATCGACGCTGATCAGCCAGATGCTCGCCCGCCTCGACGATCACATCGTAATCTCGGAACCACCGCCCCTCGATGCCTTGTTGCGCAGCGATCTGCCCGCCATCGAACGCCGTGTGGCCATTGCCGGGTTGCTCTCGGCCTACGGTCAGCGCCGGCGCGGGATGGAGCAACGATTGGTGATCAAGCTCGACGCCTGGAACATCGGCGAGTGGCCTCTGCTTCACGAGTGCTTCCCTGATACGCCGTGGTTGTTTGTCTATCGCGACCCACTGGAAATCGCCGTTTCACATCTGCGTCGCCCGGGCATGCACATGGTGCCCGGCCTGCTTGGCGAGTGCGTGCTGGACGACGACCTGCCATTCGAGGGGCGCGAAGATTTCATCGCCCGCAGGCTCGGACGTCTGCTGGAGGCGGCGCGCTTGCACTGCGCTGATTTCGGCGGACTGGCGGTCAATTACAACGAGTTGCCCGAGGCGATGACGGGACGTCTGGCGCGGTTTTTTCAGCTGAATGCCGAGCAGTGCGAACAGGCGCTGACAGCTTCGGCACAACATGCGAAACAGCCGTCACAGGCGTTTGTCGCCGATGGCGAAAGCAAACGCCGCGAAGCTTCCCCGCTGTTGCAGGCGCGAGTGGAACGTTGTGCGCGAGCACCTTACGAAGCGCTGGAACGCTTGCGCGCACTCACGACTTGGCCGACAGATCCGCCATCCCCTTGAGCAATTCGATCGGCAACGGGAAGACGATGGTCGAGCTCTTGTCGCCGGCAATCGAACTCAGGGTCTGCATGTAGCGCAATTGCATGGCGCCAGGCTGGCGGCCAAGCATTTCGGCGGCCTGCATGAGCTTTTCCGAAGCCTGCAATTCGCCTTCGGCGTGGATCACCTTGGCGCGCCGTTCCCGCTCGGCTTCGGCCTGTCTGGCGATGGCACGGACCATCGATTCGTTGAGGTCGACGTGTTTGATCTCGACATTGGCGACCTTGATGCCCCAGGCGTCGGTCTGGGCATCGAGCACTTGCTGGATGTCGATGTTCAACTGTTCACGCTCGGCCAGCAGTTCGTCCAGTTCATGCTTGCCGAGTACCGCGCGCAGGGTGGTCTGGGCCAGTTGGCTGGTGGCCACCAGGAAGTCTTCGACCTGGATGATCGCTTTCTGCGGATCGAGCACCCGGAAATACAGCACCGCGTTGACCTTGACCGAGACGTTGTCGCGGGTGATCACGTCCTGCGGCGGCACATCGAGGACGATGGTGCGCAGATCGACCCGGACCATTTGCTGCACCACCGGAATCAACAGGATCAGCCCCGGCCCCTTGACCTGCCAGAAGCGCCCGAGCTGGAACACCACGCCGCGTTCGTATTCACGCAGGATGCGGAACGTCGAGCCGGCCAGGGCAATGAGCAACAGCAGCAGCGCGACAAAACCGATTTGCAGACCCATGATCACTCTCCGAGCGGTGCCGCGTCAGCCGCGGCCACTTGCAGCAACAAGCCCTTGCGCCCGACCACCCGCACCGGTTGCCCGGCGTGCAGCGGCGTGGCACTCGACACTTGCCAGCGTTCTCCTTGCAATTGCACCCAGCCATTGCGGGTGTCGGGCGACTCCACGACGGTCACGGCCGTCACGCTGCCAACGAGGCCGGCGTCGCCGCTGACCGGGTGTCGCGGCCGTGTCTTCAGGGCACGAACCAGCAACGCGATCAGCAGCAGCGCGCTGACCAGCCCGAGGCCGATCATCATCGGCACCGGCAGCTCGGCGTTACTCAGGATCAGCGCGCCGATCACGAACATGACAATGCCGCCCAGGCCAATCACGCCGTAATTGGGCAGCGCGGCTTCGGCGATCAGGAACGCGATGCCCAGGGTGATCAGCCACAGGCCGATGGGATCGACGGCGTGCAACGGGATGTCCGCAGCCAGGGACGATCCGCTCAGCAGCATCAACAGGACAAACGCACAGCGACGGATGTTCACGTGACCCTCCGGGAGAGTCATGGGGTTCTCTTATCAGTCTAGTTGAGCCTGCGGTCGGAGGAATTCTGATCAGTTCCAGCGTCGCCAGTGGGCGGATTTACCTTCATTCGCGGCTTGCCCGACTAGACTTTCCAGAACAGGAACAACGTTCATCATCGCTCGCCGCGCATTGCCCGGCGGGCACCGAGGTGCATCATGCGTATGGCAAGAAAAGTGCAAAGCAGCCTGACCCGGGCGCAATGCCAATACGACGTCGTCTCCCATCCGCACTCGAGCAGCAGCCTGGAAACGGCGCGGGTTTCGGGGATTCCGGCGGAGCGGGTGGCCAAGTCGGTGATCCTCGACGACCACCACGGGCATTACCTGATGGCCGTGCTGCCCGCCAGCCGCCATCTGGACCTGAGCAAAGTGCGCACCAGCGGCGAGTGGCAGATCACCCGCGAAAGTACCCTGGCGCATCTGTTCGATGATTGCGAACGCGGCGCGGTGCCGCCGCTGGGCGATTCCTATGGCCTGGACATGGTCATCGACCCGCTCGTGACCCGGCAGAAAGATATTTACCTGGAGGCCGGCAACCACAACAACCTGCTGCACATGAGCATGCCCGAGTTCCTGAAAATGGTGCCGCATGCCCAGGTGCGGGAGTTGAGTCAGTAGGTTTTTCAGCGTCTGTGCCGACGCCGATTGCGAGCAGGCTCGCTCCCACAGGTTCTGCAATGAATCTGTGGGAATGTGGTTTGCTCGCGAAATGTTTTTATCCACTGAATCTTCGAAGGAGCAGAACAATGGAAAATCCAACACACAGCCTCCCGTCCCTGTTCAAACAACTGGGCCTGCCCAACGACCCGGTCAGCATCGACCAGTTCATCGCCGCCCATTCCCCGCTCAAGCCCGAACTGCACCTGTGCGACGCGTTTTTCTGGACCAAGAGCCAGGCGGATTTCCTGCGGGACGAGATTCTTGACGATGCGGATTGGGCGGAAGTGGTGGATCAACTGGATGTGATGTTGAGGAAGGGGCGGGCGGGGTAGCAGTCATCGTGGTAACGGCCATAATCGAGCGGTATGGACCAATGCCAGAATCCAGGCTGCATCGTGTTCCAATTGATATACGAGCCGATAGCTTTGGTGTGGAATGACTTCTCGCGTGCCGGCAATGATACCGACTGGGCCAATTTCCGGATTCTGAGAAATTCGGGAAACCGCTTCGCTGAAGCGGTTATCCATATCTACAGCGGCTTTTGGGTTTACGGAGTGAAGATAATCCCAAATTTTTTCACGATCCTTTTTGGCGGTTTTCGTCCAGATAATCCTCATTCTTGATTGTCTGCCCGCCTGCGCCTTGCGGCGAATTCTGCTTCTACTTCTTCATTCGACAAGCCATCCCCGTCGCGTATGGCGGCTCGTGCGATATCTACCTTTCGCTGCAGAAACGCCTCGTACTCGCGAGCCTCACGTTGAGTCTGGACAAAGTGGCGCATCATTTCTCGAACGATTTGCGAGGCGGGGCGATGCGTTGCTTCAGCTTCGGCCATGAATTGCTCACGCAACTCCGGCTCCAGCTTCATTGTGAAAACGGCTTGTTTTGACATGCGAAACTCCTCAAAAAGAGATTTTGTACTGAAAAGGTATATACATCGTAAGTTCCATAAATGGAACCAAGTGATCGCTATAGCGACCAGCGGATGTTTTTGTTTCAAAACTTGACTGAATTTCCCTTCAAATGCCATATTGATAGTTAGCAAACTAACAGTGTGTGCATTCCCTCGTGCCGAATACCCTCGACGCTCTCCAGATGAACATCAGCAGTGCCATGGTGGTAGCCGCCAGGCATTGGCGGAAGATCTGCCAGACCACGCTGGTCAACTATGGAATTTCCGAAGCCTGCGCCGTCCCGCTCTTGATGATCGGGCGCCTGGGGGAGAGCGTGCATCAGGTGCAGGTGGCACAGGCGGCGGGGATCGAGAGTCCTTCGCTGGTGCGGCTGCTCGATCAGTTGTGCCACGCCGGCTACGTCTGCCGCACTGAAGACCCGCAGGATCGCCGCGCAAAATGCCTGAGCCTGACTGACACCGGCCGCGAACTGGTGCAGGCGGTGGAAGGCGAGCTGGTGCGTCTGCGTAATGAAGTGCTCGAAGGCATCGACCGGAGTGATCTGGAAGCTACGCTTCGAGTATTGAGAGCTTTCGAAGCGGCCAGTCCGCCAGCGGTGACCCATCCGTGAACGGCTTTTTTTCCGGCATTCCTCCGGCCCGGGACTGGTTCTACGGGGTCCGTACTTTCGCGGCCTCGATGATCGCGTTGTACATCGCCTTGCTGATGCAGATGCCGCGTCCGTACTGGGCGATGGCCACGGTGTACATCGTTTCCAGCCCGTTTCTCGGCCCGACCAGCTCCAAGGCACTGTATCGGGCGATCGGTACGTTCCTCGGCGCCGCTGCGGCGGTGCTGTTCGTGCCGATGTTCGTCCAGAGTCCGTATGTGCTGGTGGTGGTCATCGCGTTGTGGACCGGGATTCTGCTGTTCCTGTCTCTGCATCTGCGTACCGCCAACAACTATGCGTTGATGCTCGCCGGCTACACCTTGCCGCTGATTGCCCTGCCGGTAGTGGATAACCCGCTGGCCGTGTGGGACGTGGCGGAAGCGCGGACTGAAGAGATCTTCCTCGGCATCGCCGTCGCTGCCGTGGTCGGTGCGATGTTCTGGCCACGACGCTTGGCGCCGGTGTTCAACGATGCGATGGGCAAGTGGTTTGCCGATGCGACCACCTACAGCCTGAAGTTCCTCAGCCGCGACGTGAATCCCGAAGAAGTCACTGCCCTGCGCATGGCCATGGTCGGCAGTTTCAACAGCCTCGAATTGATGATCGGCCAGTTGCCGCACGAAGGCGCGCGGCCGCAGACGGTGCGCAACACCAAGGAACTGCGCGGGCGGATGATTCATCTGCTGCCGGTGATCGATGCGCTGGAAGATTCGCTCTACGCCCTCGAACGGCGCACCCCGGAACTGGTGGAAAAGTTCGCGCCGCTGCTCACTGCCACCCGCGAATGGCTCGGCTACAAAGACGCCGATCTCGACCGCTGGCAAGCCCTGCGGGATCAGCTCGAAGCCCTGCAACCGAGCGCCGAAGCCCTGGAAGATCGCAAACAGTTGCTGTTTTCCAACGCGCTGTACCGCCTCGGCGAATTCATCGATCTGTGGCAGGACTGCCGAAGTCTGCAGGACGCGATCCTGTGCGAACGCCAGGACAGCTGGCGCGCGGTTTACCGCCACTGGCGCCTCGGTCGTCTGACGCCGTTCCTCGACCGTGGACTGATGCTGTATTCGGTGGCGTCGACCATTCTGGCGATCATCGTCGCCTCGACGCTGTGGATTCTGCTGGGCTGGACCGACGGTGGCAGCGCGGTGATTCTGGCGGCGGTGTCGTGCAGTTTCTTTGCCTCGATGGACGACCCGGCGCCGCAGATTTACCGGTTCTTTTTCTGGACCGGGATGTCGGTGCTGTTCGCCAGTCTGTACCTGTTTCTGGTGCTGCCGAACCTGCACGACTTCCCGATGCTAGTGCTGGCGTTTGCCATCCCGTTCATCTGCGTCGGTACGCTGACGGTGCAGCCACGGTTCTACCTCGGCATGTTGCTGACACTGGTGAACACCTCGTCGTTCATCAGCATCCAGGGCGCCTACGACGCTGACTTCTTTGCGTTCGCCAACTCCAACCTGGCGGGTCCGCTGGGGCTGTTGTTCGCGTTTATCTGGACCCTGATCGCCCGGCCGTTCGGCGCCGAACTGGCAGCCAAGCGCCTGACCCGTTTCAGCTGGAAAGACATCGTCAGCATGACCGAGCCGGCGAACCTCGCCGAGCATCGGCAACTGGGCGTGCAGTTGCTCGACCGCCTGATGCAGCACTTGCCGCGTCTGGCACTGACCGGTCAGGACACCGGCATCGCCATGCGCGAAGTGCGGGTGGGGCTGAACCTGCTCGACCTGCTGGCCTACACCCCGCGCGTGACCGGAGCGCCGAATGCGTTGTTGCAGCAAGTGGTGGCCGAGGTCGGCGAGTATTTCCGCGCCTGCCTCAAGGCCGGCGAGCGCTTGCCGGCGCCGAGCCCGTTGCTGATGACCATGGACCGCACCCGTCGTGCGCTCAACGGCCACGGCGATGAAGAAACCCGACTACACCTATTGCACGCCTTGAGCGGTTTGCGTCTGGCGCTGTTGCCCGGCGTCGAATTCGTCTCCAGCGCCGAGCCCGAAGAACCGCTGCCCGAAGGAGCGCCCCTATGATCGGTGACCTGGACATCAGCGGCATCTTCCTGCCGACCCTGCTGGTGCTGATGGGCATCACTTACGTGCTGTTCGTGCTGGTACACGGCGTGCTCACACGCCTGCATTTCTACCGTCTGGTCTGGCACCGGGCATTGTTCAACGTGGCCCTCTACGCCGTGATGCTGTACGGCGTGGACTCACTCAGTCGATACCTGATGACATGAAAAAACCGTTTTTGACTATCGGTCGCGTGATGCTGACCTTGCTGATCGTGGCTTTCGCCGTCGTCGTGGTCTGGCGCATGGTGATGTATTACATGTTCGCGCCCTGGACCCGCGACGGCCACATCCGTGCCGACATCGTGCAGATCGCCCCGGACGTGTCCGGGCTGATCCAACAGGTCGAGGTCAAGGACAACCAGTTGGTGAAACGCGGCCAGGTGCTGTTCAGCATCGATCAGGACCGTTTCAAACTGGCGCTGCGTCAGGCGAAAGCGGCCGTTGCCGACCGCGAAGAAACCCTCGCTCAGGCCCAGCGTGAAGCCAAGCGTAACCGTGGCCTGGGCAATCTGGTGCCGGCGGAACAGCTGGAAGAAAGCCAGTCGAAAGTCGCCCGCGCGCAATCGGCACTGGCTGAAGCGCTGGTGACGGTGGACAGCGCCCAGCTCAACCTCGACCGCTCGGTGATCCGCAGCCCGGTGGACGGCTACGTCAATGATCGTGCGCCGCGCGCGCAAGAGTTCGTCACCGCCGGGCGTCCGGTGTTGTCGGTGGTGGACAGCAATTCGTTCCACATCGACGGCTATTTCGAAGAGACCAAACTCGACGGTATCCACATCGGTCAGTCGGTGGATATCCGTGTGATCGGTGACCGCGCCCGTTTGCGCGGGCATGTCGAAAGCATCGTCGCCGGCATCGAAGACCGTGACCGTTCGAGCGGCAGCAACCTGCTGCCCAACGTCAACCCGGCCTTCAGCTGGGTGCGTCTGGCGCAGCGGATTCCGGTGCGCATCGCCTTCGACGACGTGCCGGAAGACTTCCGCATGATCGCCGGGCGTACCGCCACGGTGTCGATCATCGATGATCAGCAGGAGCCCGCGAAATGAGCAGGGCCCTGATGATCGCAGGTCTGGGCGTGATGTTGTCGGCCTGCTCCATGGTCGGGCCGGACTATCACCTGCCGGGTGGCGCGGCGATTCAGCGCAAGGATTTTCAGGGCGATCTGGCGGTGGCCGGCAAGCCAGTGGTTTCGACTCCGGTGCCGGCGGACTGGTGGCGGTTGTATCGCGATCCGCGTCTGGACCAACTGGTGCAGCAGGCCATGGCCTCCAACACCGATCTGCGGGTGGCGGCGGCGAACCTGTCGCGGGCCCGTGCCCAGGTCGATGAAGCCGAGGCGGCCGGTGGCTGGAGCGGCGGCGTGAAAATGGGCGCCCAGCGCTTGCAGGAGTCTGGTCAGGCGTTCCTGCTACCGGAGAAAGTCCCGGTGGCCAACGTCGCCGACATCGGTATCAGCGCGTCCTACCAGTTCGACCTGTGGGGCGTCCTGCAGCGCGGGATCGAAGCGGCGAAAGCCAACGCCGACGCGACCCAGGCCGCCGCCGACACCGCGCGCATCACCCTGGTCGCCGATGTGGTCCGGGCTTACACCCAGGTCTGTGCGGCCAACGAAGAACGGGAAATCGCCCAGCACTCCCTCGACCTGCAATCCCAGAGCACCACGCTGATCCAGCGCCTGCGCGATGCCGGGCGCGGGGACGAAACCCAGGTCACCCGTTCGCAGACCCAATTCAAGTCCCTGCGCGCCGACCTGCCGCGCTATGAAGCGGCGCGTCAGGCCGGGTTGTTCCGTCTGTCGATGCTGCTGGCCAAACCGGTCGATCAATTACCGGCCGGCACCGCGACCTGCGCCGAACTGCCGAAAATCGCCCAACTGGTGCCGGTCGGCGATGGCGCTGCGCTGCTCAAGCGCCGTCCGGATATCCGCCAGGCCGAGCGTCGACTGGCGGCCGCGACCGCCGGGATCGGCATCGCCACCGGCGAGCTGTACCCGGACATCAGCATCGGCGCGACCATCGGCACCGTCGGCATTGTCTCCGACCTTGGCGACCCGTCGACCAACCGCTGGGGCTTCGGTCCGTCGCTGAGCTGGAAGGTGCCGACCAACGGCGCCCGGGCACGGATCCGTGAAGCCGAAGCCTCGACTCAGGGCGCTTTGGCACATTTCGACGGCGTAGTGCTCAACGCTATCCGTGAAACCCAGACCGGTCTGGCCCAGTACACCGCGCTGCTGCAACGCCGCGATGCCCTGGCCGATGCCGAGCAGTCGGCGAAGCTGGCGGCTGACCAGACTCACCGCTTCTTCCAGGCGGGCCGCGAGTCGTTCCTCGCCGACTTGCAAGCCACTCGCACCTACACCGATGTCACCGCGCAACTGGCCGCTGCCAACACTCAGGTTGCCATGAGCCAGATCGATTTGTTCCTCGCCCTGGGCGGCGGCTGGGAAAGCGGACGAACGCAAGCCTCGAGCGCCAGCAAACCCTGAGGCCATTGCTATGCTTTGAAGTGTTGGAGGGGCGCCCTGAGCAAGGCGCCTTTTCAGTGCACATTGCTAGCGCAGGTCTAGGGGAAACCAATAATGAAAAACCCTTACGCTCTCGGCTTCTGGTGCGCCCTGGTCGCACTGGTGCTGCTGTCTGCCACCTATTTCTACGGCATCATGCTGGCCCATCAGATCGACAAGGCAATGGTCTTCCTCGACAGCGCGACCGCGTTGATCGCGGTGATGGCGATCGTCGTGGTGGCCTGGTCGTTGGTGCAGGTGCAAAAGCTCAAGAAAAGACAGCTTGAACAAAGCAAGACCCTGCTGCTGATCTGGGACACCAAAGTCGCGCTGCGCAAAGTCGAAACCGTGTTCGATCGCTACTTCTGGGGCAGCTACTGGCAACCCGGACGCACCTTCGCCGAGGTCATGGGCGAACTCACCGGCACCCCGCTGGAAAAAAGCCTCGAAGCCCTGAAAAAACAATGCCTGGAACTCGACAGGCAAGTCGCCGATGACGGCTGGCACTGGCTGAACAACGCCCGTGAATTGTCCGACGTCGCGACCGCGATGGCCCGCGAGCGCTATCAGCTGGATTTCTGTGACCCGCGCGGCGACGGGCCGGGCGGGGCGGTGATTGACCGGGATTTCGAGGTGCTCGTGTACACCTGGACCGCGCGGCTGAAAAGCTTCGATCATCAGCTCGACGAGATCGAGGTCCAATATTCCTGATCCCGAAAAGATCGCCAAACCCGGCGATCTTTTTGTTTGTCCATGTCCCGTGGACACTCTTTAACCTTTAAACATTGGGCCGTCCCGCGCGGCCAGTGCTAATCTCCACCGCTAAATTCAGCGGAGTCGAGCCACGGCCCGGTCACGGGTTCACGGAAGACGACCATACATTCAGCCACGGAAATCGATCAGGTCATTCATGAATAAATCAGCAGGCGTGCTTCTCGGAATCGTTGTTGCCATCGGCGCCATCAGCGTCGGCGGGGCCTGGTATACGGGCACCAAGATTGAAGGCGTGCTCAACAACGCCGTCGTCGACGCCAACAAAGAGCTGCAGACCGCCATGGCCGGTTCCAACGGCAGTGCGTCGCTGGAGCTGGTATCGCTGGAGCGTCACACCTTCAGCAGCACCGCGCACTATCGCCTCAAGGGCGAAGGCGAGATGTTCGGTGAAGCGCCGGTCGAGCTGCTGTTCGTCGACCACATCGAACACGGCCCGCTGCCGTTCTCGCGTCTGGTCTCGCTGAAATGGCTGCCGGTCATGGCCACCAGTCACTATGAGCTGGAAAAGACCCCGGTCACTGAAAAATGGTTCGCCGCCACCAAGGGCGCTGCGCCGCTCAAGGGTGTGGTCAACATTGGTTATGACCAGTCCACCACTGGCAACATTGAACTGCTGCCGCTGGAAACCGCGCTGGACGACAAGTCGAGCCTGAAGTTTTCCGGCCTGAACATGGACATTTCCGCCAGCGCCCAGGCGCAGAAGGTCAAGGCCAACGGCTACATGGACAGCCTGCACCTGACCACCGTGGCTGAAGACCAGGCGCCGGTGCAGATCGAACTCAACGGTCTGACCCTGGCCAGCAACCTGAACAAGAGCAGCTACGGCTACTACACCGGCGAGAACACCCTCGAGCTGACCGGCAGCAAGACCACTTTCGGTGCTAAACAGTTGGTGCTGGGCGTGAAGAACTTCGAGATGAAGAACCTCACCGAAGAGAACGGCAGCAACGCCTCCGGTCGTGCCGACTACAAAATCGGTGAAGTGACCCTCAACGACAAGAAAATCGGCTCGGCCAACCTGGCCATGAGCCTGAAGAACCTCGACATCCCGTCGGCCCTGTCGCTGATGCAGATTTACCAGACCAAGCTGCAGCCGTACGAAAAAGCCGCCGCCGAAGCCACTGCCGCCGGCCTGCCGGCGCCCGAGCTGAACCTGACCGAAGCCGAGTCCGCCCAGGTCAAGGCTGACATGCAGAAACTGCTGGCCGCCGGCCCGCAACTGGCGCTGGAAGACCTGTCGCTGAAAACCGCCAACGGTGAAAGCCGTGCCAATCTGGTGCTCGACCTGACCAAACCGGCCTCGATGGATCTGCCGCCGGATCAACTGGGCAAGCAACTGATCGCCCTGCTTGACCTCAATGTGCTGGTGTCCAAGCCGATGCTGGTGGATCTGCTCAGCGTGCAGGCCCAGATCGACGGCCAGACCGATGCCAAAGCCATTGTTGACCAGGCCAGCGCCGCCGCCGACATGTTCTCCGGCATGGCCGTGGGTTCGCAGCTGGCAACGCTGGATGGCACCAATGTGACGACCAAGTTGCACTACGCCGCCAATCAGGTGGAGTTCAACGGCCAGAAAATGACGGTCGAGCAGTTCGTCGGTTTCCTGATGAGCAAATTTGCCGGCGTCAGCGTCAGCCAGGAACAGTAAAACCCCGCGCAACACCTCAGCGCCCGGCCTTTGCCTCCCGCAAACGCCGGGCGTTTTGCTGTCTGGAATCTGCGTTTGCGGCGAGCCCCCGCGTTTTCAGTCACGAATCTGAACAAATATTGTGTTCTGAATATTGGTCTACGCTTGCGTGCAAGACTGCTTGGATTAGCTTGGCCGAGTGATACCGACTTGGCCTCCGTCACGAATCGGGCAAGGGGGGGCGTAGCTACCCGGCTGGCCATGTAAGGATGCTGACGAATGCCGCGTATTGATGTTCCCGTATTACATCGTGGTTTACGCCCTTTGTTTCGAGTCGCGCTGTGCAGCCAGTTGCTCTGGCCCGCATTGGCGCTGGCCGATACGCCCTATGATCAGATGGTGCGTGATGCGCGTGCCGGGCAGACCACGCCTGCACTGAACGTGCTGCGTCAGGTTCCGCCGGGCCAGTCGACCACCGGGCAGGTCAGCGATCACCTGCAAATCGCCAGTTGGGCCGGGCTCGATGCCGAAGTGGTCAAGGTTTATGAAACCGAGGGCCGCAACCGTGTCCTGCCTGTTCAGGCCCTGACCGCCACCGCTCGCGCCTATCGCAATCTCAAGCGTTGGGATCAGGCCACCGAGGTCTACAACAAGGCCCTGGCGCTGGAGCCGAACAATGCTGACCTGCAACTGGGTCTGGCGTTGACCCAGGCTGATTCCGGCAAACCCGATGAGGCCGTGACCCGCGCCAAGGCATTGGTTGCCGCCAAGCCTGACGATCCATCCCGCCGTCTAGCACTGGGCTACGCCCTGACCCGCGCCGGCAAACAATACGACGCACTGTTCGAATACGATCAAGCCTTCACTCGTGCCGGCAGCAAACCGGAAGTCGCCCGTGAATACGTGGTCGCCCTGCAAAAGGCCCGTCTGCCCGAGCCTGCACTGCGCCTGGCCAATCAACGGCCGGGATTGATCGATCCGGTGACCCTGCGCCGTCTCGAAGGCGATCTGGCAGCCGAACGGGTGCGCCTTGCCGAATTCGCCACCCGCAGCGAAAAAGAACGCTACGTGATCGCCGACCGCGCACTGGCCGACTACGACAAACTGCTCGCCACCTGGACCCCCGACGCCAGCGCCCACGATGACGTGACCCGCTGGCGCATCGACCGCATGGGCGCCCTCAAGGCCCGGGCGCGCACCGCTGACGTCATCACCGAATACCAGAAGCTGCAAGCCGAAGGCGTGAAGATTCCGACCTACGCCCTGCGCTGGGTGGCTGCGTCCTATCTGGATCAGCGGCAACCGGAAGTCTCCACCGACCTGTATCGCCAGGTGCTCTCGGCGCCGGACGCCGATGCCGGCGATCGCCTCGAAGACACCACTGCGCTGTACTACTCGTTGCTGGAAAGCGACCGGGCGGAAGAGGCGCGCAAAGTCGCCGAAGACCTGGCCAAAAACGAGAAACCGCGCGTCGAGCTCAAGGGTTTGCCGATCGGCAACCCCAGCGACGACTGGATGGACGCCCAACTGCTGTCGGCCCAGGCCGCCGGCACCTACGGCGCTGACCTGCCTCATGGCGAGGATCGCTTGCAGACGCTGGTCGATCAGGCGCCGGGCAATATCGGCTTGCGCCTGTCCCAGGCCGATCTGTACCTGGCCCGCCAATGGCCGCGCCGCGCCGAAAGCCAGCTCAAGGAAGTCGAGAGCATGGTGCCGCGAGACATGGGCCTGGAAGTCGCTCAGGCCCGCACTGCCATGACCCTTCAGGAATGGCGGCAGATGGATGCCCTGACTGACGATGTCGTCGAGCGTTTCCCGGACAACCGCCAGGTGCAGCGAGCGGCCCGCGAGCGTGAAGTGCATGACATGTCCGAGCTGCGCGTCGAAGCCTACGGCGGCAAGGCCAATGGCGGCAGCGGTGGTAATGCCGGTGCGGTCAGCGGCAGCCGGGACTTTGGCATCCAGAGCACGCTGTACAGCCCGCCGATCGATGAAGACTGGCGCGTTTTCGCCGGCGTCGGCTATGCCACCGGTGATTTTGCCGAAGGCACCGGCAATCACCGTTTCCAGCGTGTCGGTCTGGAGCGACGCACCCGTGACATGACCCTCGAAGCGGAAGTCTCCAACCATTCCTACGGTTATGGCGACAAGCAGGGCGCCCGTCTGGCGATTGCCCGGGATATCAACGACAACTGGCAGTACGGCGGCAGCCTTGAATACCTGTCGGCCGACACCCCGTTGCGGGCGTTGAACAGCAACATCAAGGCCAACGGCGGCAGCGGTTTCATTCGCTGGCGCGCCAACGAAAGCCGCGAGTGGAAACTGTCGGTCAGCCCGTCACATTTCAGCGACGGCAACAACCGCGTCGAAGCCTTGCTGACCGGACGCGAGGGCGTCTACAGCACGACTCATGTGCAGGTCGATGCCGGTCTGGAAGTCAGCACCAGCCACAACTCGAATTCCGAAGACGTGCCTTACTACAACCCGAAGGCGGACTTCAGCGTGATGCCGACGGTCAACGTCAACCACGTGCTCTACCACCGCTACGAAACCTCCTGGAGCCAGCAGTTCCAGGCCGGTGCGGGTACGTACAGCCAACGTGACCACGGCACGGGCGGCATGGCGATGCTCGGCTACGGCCAGCGTTATGCCTGGAACGACGTATTCGAGGTGGGCGGTTTGTTCAGTGTGATCAACCGGCCCTACGACGGTGATCGGGAAACCGATCTGCGTCTGCTCGTCGACCTCACTTTCCGCTTCTAGAAGAGTTTGAAGATGCCTTTGATTTCGCGTTTCATCCTTCTGCTGGGAGTGCTGCTGGTCAGCGCCTGCGCCCAGCAAGCTCCGGCCTTCGCGCCGCCGTCCGAGCGTCCGCTGGCGGCCAATGAAAAACCATGGCCGAAAAACCACGTGCTGGGCATTGCCTACCACGACATCGAAGACCGTGATCCCGATCAGGCCGTGGTGGCGGTGCGCACCGAGCGCATGATCGAGCAACTGGCGTGGCTGCGGGAAAACAACTACAAGCCGGTGACGGTCGATCAGATCATGGCCGCGCGCAAAGGTGGGCCGGAACTGCCGCCCAAAGCCATTCTGCTCAGCTTCGACGACGGCTACGCGAGTTTCTACACCCGTGTGATGCCGGTGCTGCGCGCCTATAACTGGCATGCGCTGCTGGCACCGGTGGGCGTCTGGATCGACACACCGCTGAATCAGCCGGTGGATTTTGCCGGTACCCCGCGTCAGCGCTCCGACTTCCTGACCTGGGATCAGGTGCGCGAAATCTCGCAATCCGGCCTGGTGGAAATCGCCGCCCACACCGACGCCAGCCACAAGGGCATCCTCGCCAACCCGCAAGGCAACCTGCAGCCGGCGGCCGCGACCCGGCGTTACGATCCGGTGACCAAGCGCTATGAATCCGAGGCGGATTTCCAGGCACGGATTCGCACCGACGTGGCCACCATCTCGGAAAAAATCCGCAAGGCCACCGGCAAGAAGCCACGGGTCTGGGTCTGGCCCTACGGCACGGCGGACGGTACTTCACTGACTGTGGTCAGCGAGCAGGGCTACGAAATGGCCCTGACCCTCGACGACGGTCTCGATGCCCTCGACAACCTGATGAGCAGCCCACGATTCCTCGTCGCGTCCGACCCGGATGGCGAGCACTTCGCCAACAGCATCGTGGCGGTGCAGTCCGACTTCGCCATGCGCGTGGTGCATGTGGATCTGGACAACGTCTATGACCCGGACCCGGCGCAGCAGGAAGTGAACCTCGGCAAGCTGATCCAGCGCATGGCCGACATGGGCGCCAACACCGTGTTCCTGCAAGCCTTCGCCGATCCGAAAGGCGATGGCCTGGTGCATTCGCTGTATTTCCCCAACCGCCACTTGCCGGTGCGTGCCGATATTTTTGACCGTGTCGCCTGGCAGCTGCGCACCCGGGCCCACGTGAAAGTGTTCGCCTGGATGCCGGTGCTGAGCTTTGCGCTGGATTCGAAGCTGCCACGGGTCACCCGCTGGGACCCGAAGACCGGCACCACGTCGGTCGATCCGGATCAGTACAAGCGACTGTCGCCATTCGACCCAGAGGTGCGGCGGATCATCGGTGAGATCTACGAAGACGTGGCGCGCCTGACTTCGGTCGACGGCATTCTCTACCACGACGACGCCGTGCTGTCGGATTTCGAAGACGCCAGCCCCGAAGCGTTGAAGGCCTATGCCGCTCACGGTCTGCCGGGCTCGATTGCCGCCCTGCGTGACGATCCGGCGGCCATGCAGCGCTGGACGCGATTCAAGAGCCGCTACCTGATCGACTTCACCAACGAACTGACCGCCAAGGTCCGGGCGATCCGTGGCCCGCAGGTGCTCACCGCGCGCAACATCTTCGCCGAGCCGATTCTCAACCCCGAGAGCGAAGCGTGGTTCGCGCAGAACCTCGACGACTTCCTCGTGAGCTACGACTGGACGGCGCCGATGGCCATGCCGCTCATGGAAAAACAGACCCATGCGCAATCCGGCCCGTGGCTGGAAGAGCTGGTGGCGAAGATCAAGCAGCGCCCCGGTGCGCTGGATCGCACGGTGTTCGAATTGCAGGCCCGGGACTGGACGAAAAAGGACCAGGCCGACATCGACGGTGCACAACTGGCCGACTGGATGGGCCGTCTCAAGCGTCAGGGCGCGACGAGTTTCGGCTACTACCCGGACAACTTCCTCGAGAACCTGCCGGACCTGGAAACGGTGCGGCCAGCGCTCTCCAACAAATGGAACCCATGACATGCTGGATAGACTGCTGGCCCTGCTTGTTCTGGCGATCGTCCTTGGCGTCCCGCTGGGGCTGATCTTCCTGGTCACCGGGCAATTCCTGATGGACTTCGTGTTCTTCTACCCGCTGTTCATGTCCGGGTTGTGGATTTCCGGCGGCCTGTATTTCTGGCTGCATTGGGAGCGGCACTGGCCGTGGAAAGACGACACGCTGCCGCCACCGCTGGAAGGCGAACCGCTGATTTCGATCCTGATCCCTTGCTACAACGAAGGCGACAACGCCGCCGACACCATTCACGCGGCGCTGGCCCAGCATTACCCGAACATCGAAGTCATCGCGATCAACGACGGCTCCAAGGACAACACCGCCGAGGTGCTGGATGCACTGGCCAAGGAAGACCCACGGCTGCGGGTGCTGCACCTGGCGGAAAACCAGGGCAAGGCCGTGGCCCTGCGTATGGGCGCCATTGCTGCGCGCAGTGAATATCTGGTGTGCATCGACGGTGACGCGCTGCTGGCGCCCAACACCGCTGCTTACCTTGTCGCGCCAATGCTCGACAATGCGCGGCTTGGCGCGGTGACCGGCAACCCGCGAATCCGCACACGTTCGACGCTGGTCGGGCGGGTTCAGGTCGGCGAGTTCTCGTCGATCATCGGGCTGATCAAACGCACCCAGCGGGTGTTCGGGCGGATCTTCACTGTGTCCGGGGTGATCGTCGCGTTCCGTCGCACGGCGCTGAACCGGGTCGGCTACTGGAGCCCGGACATGATCACCGAAGACATCGACATCAGCTGGAAGCTGCAACTGGACCACTGGAGCATCTTCTACGAGCCCCGCGCCCTGTGCTGGATCCTGATGCCGGAAACCCTGCGCGGCCTGTGGAAGCAGCGCCTGCGCTGGGCCCAGGGCGGTGCCGAGGTACTGTTCAAGAACATTCGCGGGATCTGGCAGTACCGTCACCGTTATCTGTGGCCGTTGCTGTTCGAATACTGCCTCTCGACCGGCTGGGCGTTCACCTTCCTGTTGTCAGTGATCTTCTGGGGGATGGGCAAGTTCATGGTCATGCCTGAAGCCATTGCCGTGCATCACCTGATGCCGCCGGCCTTTACCGGGCTGCTGCTGGCGTTTGTCTGCCTGGTGCAGTTCGCGGTCAGCATCATCATCGACCGACGCTATGAGCCGGGTCTGGGCAGAACCATGTTCTGGGTGGTCTGGTATCCGTTGGTGTTCTGGTTCATCAGTCTGCTGACCACGCTGGTCAGCTTTCCGAAGGTGCTGTTCGGCCAGCATCAGAAGCGTGCGCGCTGGGTCAGCCCTGACCGGGGCATCAAACCGGCAGGCGACGACGAAGAGGAGGTCATCAAATGAAAATCATCCGGACCCGCCAGCGGCCATTCCTGGTGGTGATCGACGTGATCCTCACGGTGCTGGCCTGGGTTGGCCTGCTGTATCTGCTGGTGCGCGGGCTGTGGCCGCTGATTGAAACCCACGCTGGCGGGCCGCGCATCGACAATTCGGCGTTCGAAGCCCTTGGCACCTTGCAGATCTATATGTGGGTGGCGCTGGTCAACGCCGTGATCCTGATTTCCTGGGCCCGTTATCAACAGCGCAAGAGCCGCAGTTTCGCCCAGCGTCGTCTGGCCGCCCCGGTGGTCGACGATGACGGCCTGAGCAAAAGCTTCAAGCTGTGCGATGACCGCCTGCAGAAGCTTCGCAGCCCGGGCGTCATCACCATCCACAACAATCAGGACGGTGATGTCAGTCATGTGGTGCCGCACCTGTGGCCGGTAGAGCCGGCGGAACTGCCGCCACCGCTGGCGCCGCTGGAGCATCCGCGGGTGATTTTTCTGCACGCCGAGGACGACGATAACCGTGAGCCGACGAACCGTCTGTAAGCGCGGTGATACCAATGGGCGTCATTTGCCACTGCCACGGCACGAACGGTACAGCTATAGTCTGCAGGCCGAAGACGGCCCAACTGCACAAGGTGCTCCCGGAATGACCCGATTGACCTCTCTCAACCCTTGGCTGGCGGCCGTTGCCGTCGCCCTTTGCGTGCAGTTTCCGGCGCAGGCCCAGGAGCGTTTCACCCTCAGCATTCCCGGTGTTTCGGACAACCGTCTGTTCACCGCGGCGGCAGCCAGTGACGCTGCCGGTTGTGGCGGCAAGAATCTGTCACCGGCGCTGAGCTGGAACGCCGGCCCGGCCGCCACCCAGAGCTACGCCATCGTTATGCACGATCCGGACGGCCAGAAAGGCCTGGGCGTCGATCACTGGGTTCATTACGGCATCAAGGCCACGACCCGGCAGATCCCGGCCGGCAGCGGCACCAAACCGACCTTCGAAGGCCTGGGCGGCACCAACAGCAAAGGCACGACCACTTATGTCGGGCCGTGCCCGCCGACCGGCGACAGCGCGCACCACTACATCATCCAGATCTACGCCCTGGATCTGGCTCCCGACGCCTTGCCGGCCGGCCTGACCCGCGCCCAGTTGCTGGAAAAAATCAAAGGCCATGTGCTGCGCAACAGCAGTGCAGTACGGCGTTATCACCGCTGAAAATAATTTCGGTGGCGTTTAACCCGAACTGAAAGGGCTGTCCGTCTCAGAGGTTGAATGGATCAATTCTTCCTCGAGGTCAGCCCCCCATGTCTCTTCCTTCGACGCTTCTGCGACCCCTGGCTGCCGGTGTGCTGTTGGCCATCGCCGGTTGTGGCATTTCCTCCAGCCCGGAATCCGCCGCCGTGCGGCCACCGGCACAGCCCCTCTCCAAACCCGTAGCGCAACAAGAGAGGGTCATGGCCGATCATTCTTTGGCCAAGCGCAGTGCAATGGCGGCGCCAATGACCAGTTTTGCACCGATGCCCGCCGGGGAAAGTTATCCACAGGACTATCGCGCCGAGCCGCGCGAGCAGTACGAAACCCTGGCCGATAACCCGATTCACAGCGTTGCCGAAACGCCCGTCTCGACCTTCAGTGCCGATGTGGATACCGGCGCCTACGCCAACGTCCGCCGTCTGCTGAATCAGGGTCGTCTGCCGCCGGAAGGCGCGGTGCGGCTGGAGGAGATGGTCAATTACTTTCCCTATGACTATGCGTTGCCCACTGACGGATCACCATTCGGCGTGACCACTGAACTGGCCGCTTCGCCCTGGAACCCGCACACCCGGTTGCTGCGCATCGGCATCAAGGCGTCAGACCGCTCGGTGGCGGAACTGGCCCCGGCCAACCTGGTGTTTCTGGTAGATGTGTCCGGCTCGATGGATCGTCGCGAAGGGCTGCCGCTGGTCAAAAGCACCCTGAAGCTGCTGGTCGATCAACTGCGTGAGCAGGACCGCGTTTCGCTGGTTGTGTATGCCGGCGAATCCAGAGTGGTGCTGGAGCCGACGTCCGGACGGGAAAAAGCGAAAATTCGCACAGCCATCGAGCAGTTGACTGCAGGAGGCTCGACCGCGGGAGCCTCCGGCATCGAACTGGCCTACCAAATGGCGCAACAAGCCTTCATTCCCAAAGGCATCAACCGCATCCTGCTGGCCACCGACGGTGACTTCAACGTCGGCGTCAGCGACTTCGACAGCCTCAAGCAAATGGCTGTGGATAAACGCAAGACCGGGATTTCCCTGACCACCCTGGGATTCGGTGTGGATAACTACAATGAACACCTGATGGAACAACTGGCGGACGCCGGTGACGGCAACTACGCCTACATCGACAACCTGCGTGAAGCGCGCAAGGTCTTGGTGGATCAGTTGGGTTCGACCCTCGCCGTGGTGGCGAAAAACGTCAAATTGCAGGTGGAATTCAACCCGGCGCAGGTCAGCGAATACCGGCTGCTCGGCTACGAAAATCGCGCACTCAAGCGTGAGGATTTCAGTAATGACAAGGTCGATGCCGGTGAAATCGGTGCAGGCCATACGGTTACCGCGCTGTATGAAATTGTCCCCACAGGCGAGAAGGGCTGGCTGGAGCCACTGCGTTACGGAAAAACCGATGCAGTGTTTTCCGAGAAGAAAGGAGAACTGGCGATGCTGCGTGTGCGATATCAGAAGCCTGAAGGTGGGAAAAGTCTGCTGATCGAACGGCCGATTGCCAGTCAGGTTGCGCCCGCCAGTGAAGACCTGCGTTTTGCCGCCGCCGTCGCTGCGTTTTCCCAGCAACTCAAGGACGGCCGCTACACCGGTGATTTCAGCCTCAAGGACACCGAAGCGCTGGCCCGAGGTGCCCGTGGCGATGACCGCTTCGGTCTTCGCAACGAGTTCGTGCAACTGGTGGAACTGGCGCAGAGCCTGCGGACTTCGACTGCGTCCAACACGATGCCGACCGAGCGACGGATTGAATAGTGAGCCGCCTGAAGGGGTTTATCAGTCAGCTGTTTGCCAACGCCGACAGCCTTGAGGCCAGCAGCGACGAATCGCTGCTGGCCCGATATCGCGAGGGTGACGGCAAGGCGTTCGAGATCTTGTACGCCCGTCATCGCCAGAGTCTGTACCGGTTTCTGCTCGGGTTGAGCGGCAAGCCGGAGCTGGCCGAAGAGGTGTTTCAGGAAACCTGGATGAGCCTGATCCGCAGCGCCAGTCAGCCACAAGGTCGGGCGACTTTTCGTACCTGGTTGTTCCAGATTGCCCGCAATCGACTGATCGATCACTGGCGCAAGCATGGCGCCCATCAGCCGCTGCATGACAGCTACGACGAACAGACCCATGCGGTCAGTGATGATGCGAGCGACCCCGAACATCTGTTGAGTCTTAGCCACGACAGCCTGCGCCTGGACCGCGCGTTGCAGACCCTGCCTGCCGACCAGCGCGAAGTGTTCCTGCTGCGCGCCCACGGCGACCTCGACCTGGCGCAAATCGCCAGCCTCACCGAAACACCGCTGGAAACCGTCAAGAGCCGCTTGCGCTACGCCCAGCAAAAACTGCGTCGGCTGCTGGCCGAGGAGGTACTGACATGACGGACACCCGCCAGACACCCGAAGAGCAACTGCTCAAGCATTATCGTGAGCAACAGAACGGCGAGCCGCCGGCGAAGCTCGACGCAATGATTATCAGCGCCGCGCATCGCCAGATTCCGGCACCGAAACCGAGCCTGTGGCAGCGCTGGCTCAAGGCTTGCCAGAGACCGCGCTATCAGGTGGCTTTCGCCAGTCTGGTCGGCATCGCGCTGATGCTGTCGCTGGTGCATCGCGCACCGGAACCCGTGGCCCATTACGATTTCGCCCCAGCCGCTAAACCGGCCGCGCCATTGGTCCGCAAGGAGGCCATCGAATCCCGGACCTCGTCAGCCCCCGCAGGCGCGCTGTCCGCGCCTGCGCCGATGGCAGAAATGGCTGCGCCGATGCAAAGCGAATCGATCAGCGCCGACACGGCTGACGAAGCCAAAGCCAGCAAGCGCGCCGCCGCACCGGCCAATGGGCTCGACGAGCAACTGCGCGAAGTCCTGCGCCTGCGCGAATCCGGTCAATCACAGGCTGCCGATACCCTGTACAACAATCTGCACAAGCGTTACCCGAGCGTGAATCTGGACCTGCGCCTCGAACAAATCCGCCAGAACTGACCGGTTGATCACCCAGCCATTTGGCATTGCCCCGCAAAAACGCGCACTATCGGGGCATTGCCGATGCGCTGGAGGATGCCGTGGCCCAAAAAATCGACCGCATCGCCCAAATGCTCAACTGCCCGGTCAAGGGTGAGGAACTGCGGCGAGCCGTGACCGAGAGTCGCAAGGAGTTTCTTCTGGCCAAGCAGGCAGAAGAAGATCTGCAGGACGACGTTCTTGATGATGAGTGGATCGAGGACGACGAAGACGATGATGAATACGACGAGTTTGACTGGACGACGGAGTGATTCGCCAACCAGCAGGCACAAAAAAGCCTCAGACCTTTCGGCCTGAGGCTTTTTCGTTTCTGTTCATGGCGCACCAGGCGGGATTCGAACCCACGACCCCTGCCTTCGGAGGGCAGTACTCTATCCAGCTGAGCTACTGGTGCAGCGGGCGACATCATACCTAGGTCGGCTCGGGGCGTCCATGCCGGGTTTTGGCGCTTATTGTCAGTGCGCGTGTCGGTGGAAAACGCTGCATTCCATAAAGCTGTAACGTCCTGCAAAAGGCTCGCTTGGCGCTTTGGCGGGACTGAACTAAGGTTTCGTTGCGGCTCAGGCTTGTTGCTCGTTGATCTGAAAAGTCCGGCAAAAGCGGCGTTTTTGTTCTTTTTTTCGAACGACCTATTGTCCTTTACCCCCTTTGATCCTAGGATCCGTTTGAGATTTCAAACGCTCTTTGATCGGGTGCCGAGCCGCACGTGTTTGCAACCGTGCACTATTCAGGTGCTTGAGCCCGGTGAATGATTTCCCTGACGGCAGCCTTGCGAGGCGCCTTTCTACAATCATAATTTTGCTCCGCGCTGGCCGCGGTGCTGTTAAGGAAAGCCGACATGCAGCTTAAAGACACCCAGTTGTTCCGCCAGCAAGCCTTCATCGATGGCGCTTGGGTCGACGCGGACAACGGTCAGACGATCAAGGTCAACAACCCGGCCACCGGCGAAATCCTTGGTACCGTGCCGAAGATGGGCGCTGCCGAAACCCGCCGCGCGATTGAAGCCGCTGACAAAGCGCTGCCGGCCTGGCGTGCACTGACCGCCAAGGAGCGTGCAGGCAAGCTGCGTCGCTGGTTCGAGCTGATCATCGAGAACCAGGAAGACCTGGCTCGCCTGATGACCCTGGAGCAGGGCAAGCCACTGGCCGAAGCCAAGGGCGAAATCGTCTACGCCGCTTCGTTCATCGAGTGGTTCGCCGAAGAAGCCAAGCGCATCTACGGCGACGTGATTCCGGGCCACCAGCCTGACAAGCGCCTGATCGTGATCAAGCAGCCGATCGGCGTGACCGCTGCCATCACCCCGTGGAACTTCCCGGCGGCGATGATTACCCGTAAAGCGGGCCCGGCCCTGGCCGCCGGTTGCACCATGGTGCTCAAGCCTGCGTCGCAAACCCCGTTCTCCGCTTTCGCCCTGGCCGAACTGGCCCAGCGCGCCGGCATCCCTAAAGGTGTGTTCAGCGTGGTGTCCGGCAGCGCCGGCGACATCGGCAGCGAGCTGACCAGCAACCCGATCGTGCGCAAACTGTCCTTCACCGGCTCGACCGAAATCGGTCGTCAGCTGATGTCGGAATGCGCCAAGGACATCAAGAAAGTATCCCTGGAACTGGGCGGCAACGCGCCGTTCATCGTGTTCGACGACGCGGACCTGGATAAGGCCGTCGAAGGCGCGATCATTTCCAAGTACCGCAACAACGGCCAGACCTGCGTCTGTGCCAACCGTCTGTACATTCAGGACTCGGTCTACGACGCGTTCGCCGAGAAGCTGAAAGCGGCCGTCGCCAAACTGAAGATCGGCAACGGTCTGGAAGACGGCACCACCACCGGCCCGCTGATCGACGAGAAAGCCGTGGCCAAGGTGCAAGAACACATCGCTGACGCCGTGGCCAAAGGCGCCACCGTGCTGGCTGGCGGCAAGCAGATGGAAGGCAACTTCTTCGAGCCGACCATCCTGACCAACGTGCCGAAAAACGCTGCGGTGGCCAAGGAGGAAACCTTCGGTCCGCTGGCGCCGCTGTTCCGCTTCAAAGACGAAGCTGAAGTGATCGCGATGTCGAACGACACCGAGTTCGGTCTGGCTTCGTACTTCTACGCTCGTGACCTGGGCCGTGTGTTCCGTGTGGCCGAAGCCCTGGAATACGGCATGGTCGGCGTCAACACCGGGCTGATCTCCAACGAAGTCGCGCCGTTCGGCGGCATCAAGGCCTCGGGCCTGGGCCGTGAAGGCTCCAAGTACGGCATCGAAGACTACCTGGAAATCAAATACCTCTGCCTGGGCATCTAAGCCTCGGTAGTAGATCGCTGTAAACGCAAAGGGCACGAGAGTGCTGTCCCTTTGCGTCGTTTCAAACCGGAATTTTCTCTGCGGCCGGGAACGCCGTGGCAGTCGATCATCGCATGCTGCCACCGCCGATTCCTCCCGCTTAATCCTTGAACCACGCCGCCCGATGAGCGGTGAATGAGGACTGTAATGAGCAAGACTAACGCTGACTTGATGGCCCGCCGTACCGCCGCTGTTCCACGTGGTGTTGGCCAGATTCACCCGATTTTCGCCGAGTCCGCGAAGAACGCGACCGTGACCGACGTTGAAGGTCGCGAGTTCATCGACTTCGCCGGCGGTATCGCCGTACTGAACACCGGCCACGTGCACCCGAAAATCATCGCCGCCGTGACCGAACAGCTGAACAAGCTGACTCACACCTGCTTCCAGGTACTGGCCTACGAGCCATACGTTGAGCTGTGCGAAAAAATCAACGCTCGTGTACCGGGCGACTTCGCCAAGAAAACCCTGCTGGTGACCACCGGTTCCGAAGCCGTTGAAAACGCCGTGAAGATCGCCCGTGCTGCCACTGGCCGTGCCGGCGTGATCGCTTTCACCGGCGCTTACCACGGTCGCACCATGATGACCCTGGGCCTGACCGGTAAAGTCGTGCCTTACTCGGCCGGCATGGGCCTGATGCCAGGCGGTATCTTCCGCGCGCTGTACCCGAACGAACTGCACGGCGTGAGCATCGACGACTCGATCGCTTCGATCGAGCGCATCTTCAAAAACGACGCCGAGCCGAAAGACATCGCCGCGATCATCATCGAGCCTGTACAGGGTGAAGGTGGTTTCTACGTCGCGCCGAAAGAATTCATGAAGCGTCTGCGTGCCCTGTGCGATCAGCACGGCATCCTGCTGATCGCTGACGAAGTGCAGACCGGCGCTGGCCGTACCGGCACTTTCTTCGCCATGGAACAGATGGGCGTTGCCGCCGACCTGACCACCTTCGCCAAATCCATCGCTGGCGGCTTCCCGCTGGCCGGTGTGTGCGGCAAGGCCGAGTACATGGACGCCATCGCGCCAGGTGGCCTGGGCGGCACTTACGCCGGTAGCCCGATCGCTTGCGCTGCGGCCCTGGCCGTGATGGAAGTGTTCGAAGAAGAAAAACTGCTGGATCGCTGCAAGGCTGTCGGCGAGCGTCTGGTCACCGGTCTGAAGGCCATCCAGGCCAAGTACCCGGTGATCGGCGAAGTCCGTGCCCTGGGCGCCATGATCGCGGTCGAGCTGTTCGAAAACGGCGACAGCCACAAGCCAAACCCGACTGCCGTGGCAGCGGTGGTGGCCAAGGCACGCGACAAGGGCCTGATCCTGCTGTCCTGCGGCACCTACGGCAACGTTCTGCGCGTACTGGTTCCGCTGACCTCGCCGGACGAGCAACTGGACAAAGGTCTGGCGATCATCGAAGAGTGCTTCTCGGAGCTGTAATGCCGGGCACTGTGTGATCGGATCGACAAAAAACCCGCTTCGGCGGGTTTTTTTACGCTTGCTGAAACACATACCCCGCATTCGAGCTGTATCGAAGCGCCAGCATTGGCTAAGGTTCAAGCATTGCTAGGGAGGGCGAGCATGACTGCCGTCGAATTACCCGCTGTACCCCGAGTCCTGATTGCCGAGGCCGACCCCTGGTCTCGTGACCTGCTCAAACAGGTTTTGCTCAACGTGCGCTGCGATGCGCGGCTGGATCTGTGCGCCGATGGCCAAGAGGCGATGTCTCTGCTCGGCGAAGTCCCCTATGACCTGGCGATCGTCGACTGGGAATTGCCTGGCGTCGACGGTTTGAACGTGTTGCGCAGTGTGCGCCAGCGCAAACGCAATCCGCCGCTGCCGTTCATTTTGATGAGTAGCCGCAACGACAGCGCCAGCGTGCGTGAAGCCCTGCCGCTGGCACCCACGGCCTATCTGGCCAAACCTCTGAACATGGAAAGCCTGACCGAGCGTTTGCAGGGGCTGCTGCTCAATGCCGGTCAGGAAGTCTTCTGCGAAGTGCCCGCACTGGCGCCGGGCATGACCCTGTCGGTGTTCCTCGAGCGTCGTCGCGAGCAGGCCGACGGCGCGCCGTTGATGACCGACGTGCAAGTGGCGGTCAAACGCAGCCTCCACCCCAACGGGCTGGATCTGAAGCTGCTGGAAGAGGAAATCCGCACCGACCCGCAGATCACTGCAGTGTTGATCGCAGCGGCCAACAGCGCCGCTCAGCACCACGGCGCGGCGGTGCAGACTCTAGCGCAGGCGCTGCATCGCCTGGGCACCGGGCAAAGCATGAACCTGATTCTTGGCCTGGCGCTCAAGCGCAGTGCACGACTCAGCGATCCGTGTCTGGCCGACTACGCCGAGCGCTATTGGGGCCTGTCGCTGCACACCGCCGAGTACGCGCGCACCCTGGCGCGTCTGCTCGATCTGGATCAGGAGCGCTGCTATTGCGCCGGGATGCTCCATCGTCTCGGCGATCTGGCGCTGCTGCGTTGTTTGCAGGAGTGGAAGCAGGCCGGCGGCGAGCTGGATGAACTGGAAGAAGTCGGCGATGCGCTGGCGGAATTCGGTGCGGCGTACGGTTCGGCGTTGCGTACCCGCTGGCGCCTGCCACTGGAGCTGCGCGAGCTGATTGCCTCGGTCTACCAGCTCGGTGGCGGGGTTTATTCCCGTGAGGCACTGGTGATGAACATGGCGGCGCAGATGGCGCGGCTGACCGAGCACGAGGGCGTCGAGGAGTTGGCGAAGAGCCGCACGGCGCGCCTGCTCAAGATCGGCTTGCCGGAGCTGATGCGGATGCGCAAATAGTGTTTGTCCTGCATCAGCGCGGTGTTCAGGCCGAGATGATCCGGTTCTTGCCCTGACGCTTGGCCTCGTACATCGCCGCATCGGCCCGGGCGAACAGGCTGTCGAGGCTTTCGTCTTCCGGGGTGAGGCTGGTCAGGCCCTGGCTGACGGTGATGCCGAACGTCTGTTCGCCGTGGCTGAAGCTCAAACGCTGGATTTCCTGTTGCAGCCGCTCGGCTACCTGCATCGCCATGTCCGGCGCGCAGCCCGGAAAAACCGCAGCGAACTCTTCACCGCCAATCCGTCCGAACAGGTCTCCCCGGCGCAGCGAGGCACGCCCGCATTCGGCGATCCGTTGCAGCACATTGTCGCCCTCCGGGTGACCGTAAGTGTCGTTGATCACCTTGAAGTCATCGATGTCCAGCAGCAGAAACGCCAGTGGCGCACCCTGCAGGCGGGCCTCTTCAAACTCGCGGTTGGCGCATTCGAAGAAGTGTCGACGGTTGCTGCTCTGGGTCAGCACATCGGTGGTGGCCAGGCGTTGCAGCTCGGTTTCCATCTGTTTCTTTTCGGTGATGTCCTCGGCGATGCCGACGATGATCACCGGTTGCCCCGGTTCTTCCTGGCGGTTGATGAAGCATTTGTCGCTGATCCAGCGCACCTGGCCATCGGCGTCGATGATCCGGTATTCGCGGTCTTCCACGGCGCCCTTGTGCAGCACTTCGGCGAGGCTGCGCTCGGCGTACTCGAGGTCGTCGGGGTAGATGCTGTCACGCCACTGGTTGTAGTCGGCCAGCAGCAGGGCGGCCGAGCGGCCAAAAATCCGCTCATAGGCGGGGCTGACGTACAGCACCTGACGGGTTTCCCAGTTGAAGGCCCAAAGCACGGCATTGACGCTGACCAGCAGCGAGCTGAACAACTGTTCGCGTTCGCTCAGGCGCGCGACTTCGCCCTGGGCGTGCATCAGTGCCATCAGGGTTTGTGCGGCCTCGGGCCACTGGGGAAGGGATGAGTCTTTTTGATTGTTGTTGACCATCGACACGGATCTCAAAGGGCGTGCCGGGAAGTCGACAACAGCCACGGGACAGCCCGCCGGGGTGGCGAAGTGTCTTTGAGATAAGGGATCGGGGGTGAAGTTCCGAAGGGTGCGCCCGGGAGCCGGGCGCACCGATCAACGGCATCAGACGGCGGCAGGGCGCAACGAGTAGGTCTTCAGCTGGTCGGCGAATTCGCGCAGGGACTGGATGCCACTGGCCTCGGCTTCGTGGACCCATTCCTTGATGGCGGCGAGCATGTCGTGGCCATTTGCGCTGGTCTTGACCCAGATCTGCTGCAGGGCCAGGCGTTTCTCGTAGATTACCTTCAGCGCCTGGCTGTGCTCGAGCATGCTCTGGATGCGCGCGTGGTGGCGGTCCTCCAGCAGGCTGGTTTCACGGGAAAGCAGACGCTTGGCGCGGTGGAACTGGTGGCGTACCGAATGATCGACCTTGTCCAGCTCCTGCTTCACCAGCGGCCCGATCACCAGCTTGCGGTACTGGGCCATGATCTGGAAGCGGTTGTTGAGGATCGCCATGGCGGTGTCCATGTCCAGGCTGCCCTTGCCTTCGACGCGGTGGGCGATCGGCGCAACGCGCTGCACCTTGGCCAGGCGCAGGAAGCTGAAGACCTGGATCCAGGCCCAGCCGAGGTCGAACTCCCACTTCTTGACCGACAGCTTGGCCGAGTTGGGGTAGGTGTGATGGTTGTTGTGCAGCTCTTCGCCGCCGATCAGGATGCCCCACGGCACCAGATTGGTCGCGGCATCGCGGCATTCGAAGTTGCGGTAGCCGATGGCATGGCCGAGGCCATTGACCACGCCGGCCGCCCAGACCGGGATCCACATCATCTGGATCGCCCAGATGGTGATGCCGATGGTGCCGAACAGCATCAGGTCGATGACCGCCATGATTGCGATGCCCAGCAGGCGATAGCGGCTGTAGAGGTTGCGCTCGATCCAGTCTTCCGGGCAGTTCTTGCCGTAGATGCGCAGGGTCTCGGGGTTCTGCGCTTCTTCGCGGTACAGTTCGGCACCCTTGCGCAGGACGGTGGACAGACCTTTGACGACCGGGCTGTGCGGGTCATCCTCGGTTTCGCATTTGGCGTGGTGCTTGCGGTGGATGGCGGTCCACTCGCGGGTATTCTGCGCCGTGGTCAGCCACAGCCAGAAGCGGAAGAAATGCTTAAGCCCGGCATTCAGCTCCAGGGAGCGATGGGCCGAGTAGCGGTGCAAGTAGACCGTGACGGCAACAATCGTCACGTGGGTCATCAGCAGGGTCACGGCGACCAGTGACCAGGCCGACAAGCCAAGAAAACCTTCGTACCACATAGGCTATAGGGCCCTCGATAGAGAAAAAACAGCCGTTGCATTATCACCAAGCACACAGATAAAACCAGTCGCCCTTTCAGATAAGAGATGGCTGGATGTTTCTTGACCTATAATCCCGACATTTTTGTAGGGACATGGACGGCCGAATGTCTGCCACATACCGCGATGCCTTGCGTGCAGCGCTGCTTTACCTGGTTCTTGCCGTTGTCTGGCTACAAGGCATTGGCTATTTATTGAACAGTTTCTTCGATAGCTCTGATGAGTTGTTGCGTTGGCAACTGATCAACGGCTATGCCTTTGTGGTGTTCAGCGCCGGTTTGATCTTTCTCGCCCGGGCCCGCCTGTTCGAATGCCTGGGCATCGGTGCCCGGTTGCGTGAGCGCCAGGCCGATCGCGAACGCCTGCGCCAGGCCGCTGCGGTGTTCGATTGCACCCGCGAAGGCGTGCTGGTCACGGACCGTCAGGGGCTGATCGTGCACGTCAATCGCGCGTTCATGGAAATCACCGGCTACCAGCGTGAGGAAGTCATTGGCCAGCAGCCGAGCCTGTTCAAGTCCGGGCACCATCCTCCGGGTTTCTATCAGGCGATGTTCGCCACGCTGCAGACGAAGGATGAATGGAGCGGCGAGATCTGGAACCGGCGCAAGAGCGGTGAAATTTATCCACAGTGGCAAACCATCCGGGTGATTCGCGACGAGGACGGTCGGCTCAGTCATTACGTCGCGGTGTTTTCCGACATCAGCGCGATCAAGGACTCCGAGCACGAGCTCAAGCACCTGGCCCACCACGACCCGCTGACCGACCTGCCGAATCGCCTGCTGTTCAGCGATCGCGCCGAGCAGGCGCTGGCATCGGCGCAGACCCACAAGCGCGGCTGCGCGCTGCTGATGATCGATCTGGACCACTTCAAACTGATCAACGACAGCCTCGGCCACAACATCGGTGACCGCTTGCTCAAGGCGGTCGCCGTGCGTTTGCAGGCGCTGTTCGGATCGGGCATCACTCTGGCGCGGCTGGGGGGCGATGAATTCGCGGTACTGATGGAAAGTTGTCCACAGCCAGCGCAGGCCGCAGCGCTGGCCCAACGCATTCTCGATGCACTCAAGGAGCCGTTCTGCCTCGACGGCCATGAACTGTTCATCAACGCCAGCCTCGGCATCAGTCTGTTTCCCAGCGATGCTCTGAGCGCCGAACAACTGCTGCGCAACGCCGACGCCGCGTTGTTCAAGGCCAAGAGCAGCGGCCGCAACGGCTACGCGCTGTACACCGAAGAACTCACGGCGCACGCCCAGCAACGGGTCGAGATTGCCTTCGAATTGCGTCGCGCACTGGAGCAACAAGAGCTGCGGGTCTACTACCAGCCCGTCCACGACCTGCAGACCAGCCGCCTGATCGGCGTCGAGGCCTTGGTGCGATGGGAGCACCCGCAACGGGGTCTGGTGTCGCCGGCGGAATTTATCCCGATTGCCGAGCGCACCGGGATGATCTCGGAAATCGACGCCTGGGTCATGCAGCAAGCCTGCCGCCAGATGTGCCAATGGCAGCAGGCCGGCGTGGTGCTGTCGTTTGTCGCGGTGAACGTTTCGTCGCGACTGTTCGCCCGCCGCGAGTTGTATCAACAGGTGGCGCAGGTGCTGCACGACACCGGCCTCGATCCGGCGTATCTGGAACTGGAAGTCACCGAAAGCGCGGTGATGGACGATCCAGAAGTGGCGCTGGAGCAGATGCATCGTCTGCGCGAGCTGGGGATTCGTCTGGCCATCGATGACTTTGGCACCGGCTATTCGTCGCTGCTGCGGCTCAAGCGCCTGCCGGTGCAGAAGCTGAAGATCGATCAGGGATTCGTCGCCGGCCTGCCGTGGGACGAGGACGATGCAGCCATTGTCCGGGTGATCATCGCCCTGGCCCGCAGCATGGGCATGCAGGTGCACGCCGAAGGTATCGAGCAGGCCGAGCAGGCGGCGTTCCTGCTGGAGCAGGCGTGTGATCTGGGGCAGGGCTACTGGTTCGGGCGGCCGGTGCCTGAAGCACAGATCGACTGGGCCAGAGCGCCGGCAATCGGCTGAAGGATATGCGCAGCGGGTTTGCGAACGGGCAAATCCGCCGCAAACCCTTGCTGCATCACATAATGTTTTCCAGTTATATAAACATTCTTAAATAGTCTTTTTAAGAATATCTGCGCCTCTCTTATATTGCTCCCACGCCGAACGCAGTGCCGCCCACTGCCAGGCATATCCCATACAAAGGAGCAGCACCATGAGCGCATCCCTGCGTAGCGTTGACGGTCAGGACGAAACCACCATCTTGCGTGAAATCCAGAGCGCCCTGCGCGACCTGCGTTTCGGCGCGGTGGAGATCACTGTGCACAACGCCCAAGTCGTCCAGATCGAACGCAAAGAGAAATTCCGTCTGCAGCAACCGGGCAACAAGCAGGCCTGAAGATCGCATCTGCGACAGCTCCTGCAGGGGGCAATGCGCAGGAGTTGCCGCAGGCGCGATCACTGAATGAGCAACCCGATTCCCGCAATACATAAGAAAAAGCCACCACCAAGAATTCCAGGAGCTTTCACCATGTCGTCGATTCGCCGTTACGCTCTGGCCGCCCTGGCCAGCGCTGTGTTTGCCGGTTCTGCGGTTGCCAAGGATTACGAACTGCTCAACGTTTCGTATGACCCGACCCGCGAGCTGTATCAGGATTACAACGCCGAATTCGTGAAGTACTGGCAGGCAGAGCATGCCGGCGACACCGTGAAAATCCAGCAATCCCACGGCGGCTCGGGCAAGCAGGGCCGTGCGGTGATCGATGGTCTGCGCGCCGACGTCGTGACCCTGGCGCTGGCCGGCGACATCGACGAAATCGCAAAACTCGGCAAGACCCTGCCGGCCGACTGGCAGAAGCGTCTGCCGGATGCGAGCACCCCGTACACCTCGACCATCGTGTTCCTGGTGCGCAAGGGCAACCCGAAAGGCATCAAGGACTGGGGCGATCTGATCAAGAACGACGTCTCGGTGATCACGCCGAACCCGAAAACCTCCGGCGGTGCACGCTGGAACTTCCTCGCGGCGTGGGCCTACGGCCTGAAAGCCAACGGCGGCAACGAGGCGAAAGCCAAGGAATACGTACAGACCCTGTTCAAGCACGTTCCGGTCCTGGACACCGGCGCCCGTGGCTCGACCATCACCTTCGTCAACAACGGTCAGGGCGACGTGTTGCTGGCCTGGGAAAACGAAGCCTTCCTGGCGCTGAAAGAAGACGGCGGCAAGGACAAGTTCGACATCGTCGTGCCTTCGCTGTCGATCCTCGCCGAACCTCCGGTGGCCGTGGTCGACAAGAACGCCGAGAAGAAGGGCAACGAGCAGATCGCCGAAGCCTACCTCAAGCACCTGTACAGCCCGGCCGGCCAGGAAATCGCGGCGAAGAACTTCTACCGCCCGCGTGACAAGGACGTGGCCGCCAAGTACGCCCAGCAGTTCCCGAAACTGGAGCTGGTGACCATCGACAAGGACTTCGGCGGCTGGAAAACCGCACAGCCGAAATTCTTTAACGACGGTGGCGTGTTCGACCAGATCTATCAGGCGCAGTAAGTTTTTATAGCCATAAACGAGCCCCGGATTTACCTTCGGGGCTTTGTGCGTTTCTTGACCAAGGACTTTTATGTCGCGTCGTATCTCCCCCGTCATACCCGGCTTCGGGCTGACGCTGGGCTACACCTTGGTGTACCTCAGCCTGATTGTGCTTATCCCGCTGGCGGCGATGTTCATCCACGCCTCACAGCTCACCTGGGATCAGTTCTGGACGATCATTTCCGCGCCCCGCGTTCTTGCCGCATTGAAGCTGAGCTTCGGCACCGCGCTGTGCGCCGCGATCATCAACGGCATCATCGGCACGTTGCTGGCCTGGGTGCTGGTGCGCTACACGTTCCCGGGGCGCAAGGTGATCGATGCGATGATCGATCTGCCGTTCGCCCTGCCGACCGCGGTGGCCGGTATTGCGCTGACGGCGCTTTACACGCCGACCGGGCTGGTCGGGCAATTCGCCGCCGACCTCGGTTTCAAGATCGCCTACACCCCGCTCGGGATTACCCTGGCGCTGACCTTCGTGACCCTGCCGTTCGTGGTGCGCACGGTGCAGCCGGTGCTGGCGGACATTCCCCGTGAAGTCGAAGAAGCGGCGGCGTGCCTCGGTGCCAAGCCGTTGCAGGTGTTCCGCCACATCCTGCTGCCGGCGCTGTTGCCGGCGTGGCTGACCGGTTTTGCCCTGGCATTTGCCCGGGGTGTCGGCGAGTACGGCTCGGTGATTTTCATCGCCGGCAACATGCCGATGAAAACCGAAATCCTGCCGCTGCTGATCATGGTCAAGCTCGACCAGTACGACTACACCGGCGCCACTTCCATCGGCGTGCTGATGCTGGTGGTTTCCTTCGTCCTGTTGCTGCTGATCAACTTGTTGCAGCGGCGCATCGAAACCCCATAAGGAGGCGCGAACCATGTCCCAATCGTCTATTGCGGCCGCTTCCTCGGCCAACGCCGCCCGCCGTGGCAGCGCCACTTCGCGGCGGATCCTGATCGGTCTCGGCTGGCTGATTTTCTTCCTGTTTCTGGTGCTGCCGCTGTTCATCGTGGTGTCGCAGGGATTGAAGAACGGCCTCGGCGCATTCTTCACCGCGATCTTTGAGCCAGATGCCTTGTCAGCGCTGAAACTGACCGTGATCGCCGTGCTGATTTCGGTGCCGCTGAACCTGGTGTTCGGTGTCAGCGCCGCGTGGTGCGTGAGCAAATACTCGTTCCGTGGCAAGAGCATGCTGGTGACGCTGATCGACCTGCCATTCTCGGTGTCGCCGGTGATCGCCGGCCTGGTCTACGTGTTGATGTTCGGCGCCCAGGGCCTGTTCGGGCCGTGGCTGCAGGATCACGATATCCAGATCGTCTTTGCCCTGCCGGGCATCGTGCTGGCGACGATCTTTGTCACCGTGCCGTTCGTGGCCCGTGAGCTGATCCCGCTGATGCAGGAACAAGGCACTCAGGAAGAGGAAGCCGCGCGCCTGCTCGGCGCCAATGGCTGGCAGATGTTCTGGCACGTGACCGTCCCCAACATCAAGTGGGGCCTGATCTATGGCGTGGTGCTGTGTACCGCGCGGGCCATGGGTGAGTTCGGTGCGGTGTCGGTGGTTTCCGGGCACATTCGCGGGGTGACCAACACCTTGCCGCTGCACGTCGAGATCCTCTACAACGAATACAACCACGTGGCCGCGTTCGCCGTGGCGAGCCTGTTGCTGATCCTGGCGCTCTTCATCCTGCTGCTCAAGCAGTGGAGCGAAAACCGTATCAACCGCCTGCGCGCCAGCGCCGCGGAGGAATAATTCATGTCGATCGAAGTGCGTAACGTCAGCAAGAATTTCAATGCGTTCAAGGCGCTGGACAACATCAGCCTGGACATCCACAGCGGTGAGCTGGTGGCATTGCTCGGCCCGTCCGGCTGCGGCAAGACCACTTTGCTGCGCATTATTGCCGGTCTGGAAACCCCGGATAACGGCAACATCGTGTTCCATGGCGAAGACGTGTCCGGCCATGACGTGCGGGATCGCAACGTCGGTTTCGTGTTCCAGCACTATGCCCTGTTCCGCCACATGACGGTGTTCGACAACGTCGCATTCGGCCTGCGCATGAAGCCGAAAAACCAGCGTCCGAGCGAAAGCCAGATCGCGACCAAGGTCCACGAGCTGTTGAACATGGTGCAACTGGACTGGCTGTCGGATCGTTACCCGGAGCAACTGTCCGGCGGCCAGCGTCAGCGTATCGCTTTGGCCCGCGCCCTGGCGGTAGAGCCGAAAGTGCTGCTGCTCGACGAGCCTTTCGGCGCCCTCGACGCCAAGGTGCGTAAAGAGCTGCGCCGCTGGCTGGCGCGTCTGCACGAAGACATCAACCTGACCTCAGTGTTCGTGACCCACGATCAGGAAGAAGCGATGGAAGTGGCCGACCGCATCGTGGTGATGAACAAGGGTGTGATCGAGCAGATCGGCTCACCGGGCGACGTCTACGAAAACCCGGCCAGCGATTTCGTCTATCACTTCCTCGGCGACTCGAACCGTCTGCATTTGGGGGATGACAACCACGTGCTGTTCCGCCCGCACGAAGTGTCGCTGTCGCGGCATGAGCTGGAGGATCACCACGCTGCCGAAGTCCGCGATATCCGGCCGCTGGGCGCGACCACGCGGGTGACGTTGAAGGTTGAAGGCCAGACTGACCTGATCGAGGCAGAAGTGGTGAAAGATCACGACAGCCTGACCGGGTTGGCGAAGGGTGAGACGTTGTTCTTCAAGCCGAAGGTCTGGCAGAAAGTCGCCAGCCTTTAAAATCAAAAGCTTCGTCGGATCGCCGCCCGGAGCAAGCCCGCTCCCACAATGGAATGCATTCCAAATGTGGGAGCGAGCTTGCTCGCGAAAGCGGCTTACACAGCAGCCCTGTTCGGATTGACCCGCACCACACCCGCCCGCGCCTCGATCTGCTCTTTCAGCTCATGGCGCATCCCCAGCATGAACGCCAGTTCCGCTACCACAAACAGCGGCCCGATGATCAACCCGCTCAGGTCATCGACGAACGCCGGTTTGCGCCCTTCATAGTGGTGCCCGACAAACTGGATCGCCCAGCCGATCACAAACATCGCCAGACCTGCGCTCAGCCAGACCATGGTGCTCTGCTGTGCCAGGACATGCCCAGCCCAGACCGATAGCCCCATCAACACGGTCATCAACACTCCGAGCTTCAGTTCCAGACGCAGGTAAAACCACGCCGAAGCAAGGGCGGCAATCACCGCCGGGGAAATCCACAATCCGCCCACCGACCATTCCGGCCGCGACAACAGCACGGCCACTGCCACCACAATCAGCGGAATCCCGATAAAGTGGCTGGCGATGTTGCGCGGATCACGGTGGTAAGCGGCGTATTGACTCAAATGATCGACGAGGCTTTTCATTGTTGTTCCTCCTGTAGGGTGATCGAATCATGCCCCGGGTTCACGGCTCGCTCTGTCAGGCAGGCGACAATCTTTAGGAGAACGCATGGATAAGGTCTGGCGCGAGCGCCTGCTGACCGGGCAATGGTTCAGTCATCTGCCTTCGTCCTTTCAGGATAGTCTGCTGGCGGCGGCAAAGGAGCGGCGGCTGGCGGCGGGGCAGCGGCTGTTCCAGCGCGGCGATGCGCCGTGCGGGCTGTACGCGGTGCTGGACGGCGCAGTGCGCATCGGCGCGGTCAGCGAGCAGGGCAAGGAGGCATTGCTGAGTCTGGTGGAGGCGCCGCACTGGTTCGGTGAAATCTGCCTGTTCGATGGTCAGCCACGTACCCACGATGCCTACGCGGTCGGGCCTTGTACCCTGCTGAACATTCCCCAGGCCACCCTGCTGAAACTGCTCGACGAACACCCCGTCTACTGGCGACATCTGGCTCTGTTGATGAGCCAAAAACTGCGCCTGACCTTCATCAATCTGGAACAGCTGAGCCTGCTGCCGGCCCCGGCGCGTCTGGCTCATCGTTTGCTGATGATCGCCGAAGGCTACGGTGAGCTCGATCCACCGCGCCGGGTGCTGCAACTGCCCCAGGAACAGTTGGCGTCGATGCTGTCGTTGTCGCGGCAGACCACCAACCAGATCCTCAAGGAGTTGCAGGGGCAAGGGATTATCGGGTTGGCTTACGGGGAGATCGAGATCCTTGATGCCGTACGATTGCGAGCACTCGCCTCCCTTTAATTTCCACCACTATCCCTGTGGGAGCGGGCTTGCCCGCGATTGAGGTCTGTCAGTTTTCCTCTATGTCGATTGACCCGACGCCATCGCGGGCAAGCCTGCTCCCACAAAGGAATTGTATGTGGCCTACGAACCGCGATAGGTCGAGAAGCCATACGGGCTGAGCAGCAGCGGAATGTGATAGTGCTGATCCGTCTGTTTCACTTTGAAAATCACCGGAATTTCCGGAAAAAACGTCTCGTGCTTCGCCTTCTCGAAGTACTCGCCGGTCTTGAACACCACCCGATATTCACCCGCCTCGAACGGTTTGTTCACCGGAAACAGTTCGGCGATCCGCCCCTGTTCATTAGTGGTGCCCTGCGCCAGCGGCTGCCAGTCCTGGCCAACGTGTTTCTCCAATGTCACGTTGATGCCTGGCGAAGGCAGGCCGTTTTCCAGATTGAGTACGTGTACGCTCAGCGGGTTGCCGGCGGCCAGCGCCAGGCCCGAAAAAGCGCTCAAGCCAAGCGCGGCGAACGTCATGCGCAGTGGGGTCATGGTGATGCTCCTGGGGTCAAGTACGGTTGATGGACAGGCCGACGATTTCGGCAGCCTTGATCGCGCAGTTTTCGTCCTGCTCACCGCCGCCGGAACCGGCTACGCCCATAGCGCCGACCAGTTCCTTGCCGGCGAACAGCGGGATGCCGCCGCCGAGCAACAGCAATTCATCGAGGGTGTTGAGGTTGGCGGTTTCCGGGTTGCTGCGGGCGCGCTCGGCGAACAACCGGGTCGGGGTTTTCGTCGATAGCGCGGTGTAGGCTTTGCGTTGGCTGGCGACGGTGTTGTGCGGGCCGATACCGTCGCCGCGCAAGGTCACCCACAGGTTGCCGCCACGGTCGAGCACCGACACCGTGGCGGTGCAGTGTTCCAGCGCCGTGTCGGCCAGCAGCCGTGCAGTTTTCAGATCTAGATCAGCGTGGCGTGGCAGTTCAGGCGCAGCGAATGCGGCGGTGCCGAGGCCGATTGTCAGGCTGGCAATCAAGTATTTGACGGACATGGGCAGGCTCCAAAAGCGAAGGCCGCCACCTTATCCGCCGGTCCCCGTCGAAACCTCGTCAGTCAGATTACAAGTTTGTAATGGGCAACGCCGCCGAAGGCGCCTAGCCTGTGCCTCTGATCAATCGAGGTATGCCATGCGTTTGCTGGTTGTAGAAGATGAAGCCAAAACCGCGAATTTCCTCGCCAAAGGACTGGGCGAGTCGGGTTTCGCCGTGGACGTGGCGCTCAATGGCCTCGACGGGCGCTACTTCATCGAGCAGCAGGCATATGACCTGATCATCCTCGACGTGATGCTGCCGGGCCTCAACGGCTGGCAATTGCTCCAGCTGATCCGCCAGCGCGGCGCCACGCCGGTGCTGTTCCTGACGGCGAAGGACGCCATCGAAGACCGTGTGCGCGGGCTCGAACTGGGTGCCGACGACTATTTGCTCAAGCCGTTCGCCTTCGCTGAATTGCTGGCGCGGGTACGGACGTTGTTGCGGCGCGGGCCTATACGCGAAGCCGAGTCGTACAGCATCGCCGATCTGGAAGTCGACGTGCTGCGCCGCCGGGTCAGCCGTGGCGGCCAGCGCATCGCCCTGACCAACAAGGAATTCGCCCTGCTTCATTTGCTCGCCAGCCGACAGGGTGAAGTGCTGTCGCGCACGCTGATTGCCTCGCAGGTGTGGAACCTGAATTTCGACAGCGACACCAACATGGTCGAAGTCGCGGTGCGCCGCCTGCGTTCGAAGGTCGATGATCCGTATATGCCCAAACTGATCCACACCGTGCGCGGGGTTGGTTATCAACTGGAAGCGCCTGACGATGCGCTCTAGATCCATTGCCTGGCGCCTTGCCCTGGCATTCGCTGCAGTCTGTTCCTTGGTGCTCAGCGCAATTGGCGTGTTCCTGTATCGCTCGCTGGCCTCGGAAATCGCCTGGCGCGACGACATGGCTTTACTCGGTCGTCTGGAACAGGTGCGCGCGCTGCTCGCCGACAGCGACAGCCTCGACGCCTTGCAGGCGCGGCCACGGCTGTACCAGAACATGCTTGGCAACCTCGACAGTTTGCTGCTGGTGCGCCGCGTGGACGGTTCGACTGTGATTGCGATCAACCCTCGGCAACGCGCACTGCCAGCCGTGCAGGCCATTCCCCGGGATCAACCTCCGCAACTCAGCGATGTGCTGACCTGGCAGGCGCCGGACGGTGTCGAGCTCGCCCTGTTGTCAGGTCAGGCCCAAGGCCCGAACGGCGAATCGCTGACCGTGATTGCCGGCAAGGTATTGAGCGAGCGCGAGCAGATGCTCGGCAGCTATCGCCTGCGCTTGTATCTGGCCGTCGGCGTGGGTGCCTTACTCGCTTTCACACTGGGCCTGGTGCTGCTGCGCCGAGGTTTGCGACCTCTGCGCAAGCTCAGTGAAGCGCTGCGCGGCATCGACCTGCGCAGCCTCGACCAACGGGTTCCCACCGCCGGCACGCCAGCGGAATTGCTGGAGCCGGTGCACGCGCTGAACGGCATGCTCGTGCGGCTGGACGACGGCTTCCAGCGTCTCTCACAGTTTTCCGCCGACCTCGCCCACGAAATCCGCACGCCCCTGCACACCTTGCTCGCGAGCAATGGCCAGGCACTGAATCACCCACGTAGCAGCACCGAGTATCAGGAAGTGCTGGCGTCGAACATGGAAGAGTTCGAGCGGCTCAAGCGCATGGCCGAAAACCTGATGTTTCTCGCCCGCGCAGAGCAGGCCGAGCGGGCGCTCGATCTACGCATGCTGAAGCTGCACGAAATTGGCGACGAGTTGTGCGACTACTTCGAAGCCTTGGCCGACGACCGTGGAATCCGCCTCGAAAACGCGTTCAGCGGAGAGTTGCTGGCAGATCAGCAACTGCTGCAACGCGCCTTGGGCAACCTGTTGGCCAACGCCGTACGCCATGCTGACGCCGGCTCGGTCATCAGCCTGTGCCGGCGCGAAGAGCCAGGCATGTGCTGGCTGCAAGTCCACAACCTCGGACCGGTCATCGCGGATGAGCATCTCGGCAAACTGTTCGACCGCTTCTACCGCGTCGACCCGTCCCGCGCGGAGCCGGGAGATTCCGGCGGCTTGGGACTGGCGATCGTGCAGTCGATCATGCAGTTGCATGATGGGCGGGTGCGGGTGAGTAGTGAAGTTAAGGGAACAGTTTTTGAGCTTGGTTTCCCTCTTGAGCCACCGAGGAGGGTGAATTCTCATGATTGATTTGATTCGGGGTTTGGAAATCACCGTCGCTGATAGCTCCGTAGGGACACTCGTTCGTGGGCAGTCCGGCATGGAGAGCGTGTTCAGATACTGTGAGGGCGTGAACGCTGAGAATGCTGTTTCGCTAACGATGTCAGCTCGGATGGAAAACTACGGCTGGGAGCGAGGTGTTCATCCGATTTTCGAGATGAATTTGCCAGAAGGGGCATTGCGCGATGAATTGATTCGACGCTTCGGCGAAGCAGTTCGTGACTTCGATGCTTTTGCGTTGCTGGCAATAGTGGGTTCAAGTCAGCTAGGACGGCTGGCAGTAGCCTGCGAATCGGTCACAGATCATCAGCCCGAAACGTTATTGTCCGATCTTTTGATACATGACGGCGTTCATGGCTTGTTTGACGATCTGTTGCATAAACATGGCCAGTATTCCGGTGTTTCAGGCGTGCAGCCTAAGGTGCTGGTACGCGATGGTGTGACAGCCGCTCTTTACCCGATTCACCGAGGCTCCACACATCTGGTCAAAGCTTTCCGTCCCGAAGAATTTCCTGAGCTGGCGACCAACGAGTACTTCTGTATGCGCGCCGCAGCGCTTAGCGGACTTGAAGTGCCAAAGTTTGAATTGAGTGAGCAGGGCAAGTTTCTGGTGGTCGAGCGTTTTGACCTGATTGAGCATGGCTATCTGGGTTTCGAGGACTTTTGCGTACTCAACGGCTGGCCTTCCAGAGCCAAATACGATGGTTCTTACGAAGGCGCTGCCCGACAGATCAAAGCCTTTGTTTCGCCTGCGCTGTTGAGTCAGGCGCTGGAAGCCTTTTTCAAGATCGTGGCGCTGTCAGCGGGACTGAAAAACGGCGATGCGCATCTGAAGAACTTCGGTGTGCTGTATGACCATTGCGGCGCGCAGGCCTCGATCCGGCTGGCCCCGGCCTACGACATCATCACCACATCGGTTTACATCAGGAACGACAGCCTGGCCTTGCTGTTGGGCGGGTCGAAGGCATGGCCCAAGCACAAGGCGCTCATCCGCTTCGGTCGTACGGCGTGCAATCTCACTGAAGGCCGGTGCAATGAACTACTGCAGCAGGTTGTTCATGGCATGCAGACGGCGATGGCGGAAATGCTCGATCATTGCCGAACCCATCAGTCGTTCGCCGAGGTGGGTACGGCAATGATCGAGCAGTGGAAATCCGGGATCGAGCGCAGTCTGACCAAGGGTTGAATGCCCCATGTGCGCTCAGCGCAACTGATCCCGAAACTGCCCCGGTGTCATCCCGGTCCAGCGCTTGAACGCCCGGCTGAAGCTGCTCGTATCGGCAAAACCCAGCAGATAACTGACCTCGCTCAGCGAGCATTGCGGATCACGCAGGTGCAGCAGCGCGAGGTTCTCGCGGCTTTCATTCAATAGCGTATCGAAACGACAACCCTCGTCCGCCAAATGCCGTTGCAGGCTGCGCAGGCTCAGGTGCAGGGCCTGGGCGATGCGTTCGGCGCTGGGTTCGCCTTCCGGCAGTTGTTCTTCGATCGCGTCTCGTACCTTGCGCTCCCAGGTCAGTGGCTTGAGCTGGGCGAGGGTGCGTTTGAGCACCGCTTCGTTGTGCTCGGCCAGTTCCGGGTTGGCGTCGTCGAGGTGGCTGTCGAAGTCGGTGAGGGCGAATTCGAGGCGGTCTTCTTCGGCGGAAAAATGCACCGGCGAGCGGAACACCTTGTGCCATTGATGCGCATCGGCCGGTTCCGGGCGACGCAGGTACACCGCCAGCGGCGCGTAGTCGCGGCCCAGGCGATTGCGGCAGGTGCGCACGTAGATCGCGGCGAAGGCGTCAATGGCTTCGAAGGCCGGGGCGGGATTGTCGGCCGGGATTTTCAGGCGAAACCGGTAGCGGTCTTCGCTGCGGGTCAGCTCCAGCTCCAGCGCGTCGCTGACCACCTGGTGATAACGCACGATCCGTTCGAACACTTCTCGCAGGCTGCCGCTGGCCACCAACGCATAGCCCAACGCGTGAAACGTCGTGGGGCTGACGAACCGCGACACGCGCAAACCGATTGCCGGATCGCCGCTGACCTGTACCGCGATTTCCCACAGGCGCGTGGTGGCGGACAACGGGTAGCGGGCGTTCGGGTCGTCCATCAGTTGCGGGTCGAGCCCGGCCTGCTGGCACAGGGCAGTGCTGTCCAGCCCCAGCGCGTCGAGTTGCTTGCGCAGGGCACGGGTCCAGCTGGCGAGAGAAGTCGGTTCCTTCATGCTGATTGGCGCTTCCGGTCAACAGGTTGGCGTTCTCGGCTACCGCGTCCGGACCCTGCGCGGGGCAGGATGCGAACATCAATAACCAGAGGATGGAAGCATGGACCGTACTTCTGCAAGTCCCCAGCGACACAATGCTGCCCAGCGATCAGCGCATATTCGCGAAGTGGTGCTGGCCAAAGGCGTCGAGCTGCGCGAGCGCTACCCGATCCTCAAGCATCAGGACGCCCTCGGCGCGGGGATTCTGGCGTTTGCCCTGGCCGGGATGATCGGCTCGGCGACGCTCTACGTCAGCGGGCACATGGCGTGGTGGGCGTGCCTGTTGCTGAACGCTTTTTTTGCCTCGCTGACCCATGAGCTGGAGCACGACCTGATTCACAGCATGTATTTCCGCAAACAGCGCGTGCCGCACAACCTGATGATGGGCCTGGTGTGGCTGGCGCGGCCGAGCACGATCAACCCGTGGATCCGCCGCCATCTGCACCTCAATCACCACAAGGTGTCCGGCACTGAAACGGACATGGAAGAACGGGCGATCACCAATGGCGAACCCTGGGGTTTTGCACGGTTGCTGATGGTCGGCGACAACGTGATGTCGGCGTTTATCCGCATGCTTCGGGCCAAGACCTGGGCGCACAAGTTCAGCATCATCAAGCGTTCGCTGAAGGTCTACGCGCCGCTGGCGCTGGTGCATTGGGGCGCGTGGTATGTGTTTCTCGGGTTCCATGCGGCCAACGGCATCGCTTATCTGATGGGCTCGCCGATTGAATGGTCAGCGACCACGTTGTCGGTGATGCAAGTGATCGACATCGCCGCTGTGGTCATCATCGGGCCGAACGTGTTGCGCACCTTCTGCCTGCATTTCATCAGTTCGAACATGCATTACTACGGTGATGTGGAGCCGGGGAATGTATTGCAGCAGTGCCAGGTGCTGAATCCGTGGTGGCTTTGGCCGTTGCAGGCGTTCTGCTTCAACTTCGGCAGCAGCCACGGGATTCATCATTTTGTGGTGAAGGAGCCGTTCTACATTCGCCAGCTGACCGTGCCGGTGGCGCATAAGGTGATGCGGGAGATGGGCGTTCGGTTCAATGATTTCGGGACGTTTGGGCGGGCGAACCGGTTTGTTCGCAAGGAAGAAGTCCTGCAGAAAGAAGTGCAGCCTGCTCAGGCTTGAAAGTACCCGAAGCTATCGCCGGCTAACCGGCGATAGCCCCGCATCAGCCACCCTCAATCCGGTTGAAACGGCGACTCGCTCAGAATCACCCCGGTCTCCTCCACATACCGCTGCCAATGCTCGATCAGCGCTTCAAGCCTCTGCGGCTGACTCGACGCCAGGTCATGAATCTCCCCCGGATCACTCCCCAGATCATAAAGCTGCCACGTCGCCGGCCCCACCGGCCCAGGGATCCACACCGCCTTCCACTGACCCTGACGAATCGCCCGGCGTCCGAACAATTCCCAACCGGTGACGGTGTATTCGTCATGCACCTGTGCCGTCTCGCCGGAAAGGAAGCCCAGCCACGATTTCCCGCGCAATGGCGCCACCGGTTTGCCGTGCCACTGTTTGCCCGGATGGCGCACGCCGGCCAGATCGAGGATGGTCGGCGTGATGTCCATCACCGTGCCGAAACCATGGCTGATCTGCCCCTTCAGCGGCAGTTGCGGATAGTGCAGCAGCGCCGGAACGCGAATCCCGCCCTCGGTGGTGAACGCCTTGAACAGGCGTGACGGCGCGGTCGCCACCTGCGCCCAGTTCGGCCCGTACCAGACGTAGGAATTGGCGCGGCCGATGTTGTCCAGGCTGTTGTCGTAATGCTGACTCAGGTAGGTCACCAGCTCCGGGCCGAATTTTGGGAAGGCCTCCAACAGCGCGCCTTCGGCACCGTTGTCGGACATGAACAGGATGAAGGTGTTGTCGAGCTGGCCCTGCTGGCGCAGATAGTCGACGACGCGGCCGATGTTCCAGTCCATACGCTCGACCATCGCGGCGTAGACCTCCATCGCACGGGCGGAAATCTGCTTCTGCTCATCGCTTAGCGCAGCCCATTGTGCGGTCAGCTGGATCAGTGGATGCGGCTCGACATCCGGCTCGATCAGGCCCAATTCCTTGAGTTTTTCCAGACGCTCAAGGCGCAGCACTTCCGGCCCCGCGTCGTAGCGGCCACGGTATTTTTCGACGATGTCGGCGGGCGCCTGCAACGGCCAGTGCGGTGCGGAAAACGGCAGGTAGGCGAAGAATGGCCGGCTCTGGTCGCGCTCCTTGAGGTACTGCAGCAGCTTGTCGCCGAAAGCGTCGGAGGAATAGAAATCCTTCGGCAGTTCATCGATGAACGTGTCGTCCTCGATGTACAGCGCCGGGGTGGATTTCAGCAGGCCGGGCGTGTGTTCATCGTAGGTCGGTTCGAATCCGTAGTGGTTGGCCGCGCCGGGCAATAGCGAGAACGAACGCTCGAAGCCACGGGCGTGGGGCGCCAGTTCGGCGGTCAGGCCCAGGTGCCATTTGCCGCTCATCAAGGTCTGGTAACCCGCCTCGCGCAGCAACTCCGGCAACGCGACGACACGGTCGTTGAGGTAACCCTCGTAACCCGGTTTGCCGATCAGCTCGGGGGTCAGGGTTTCGGCCATGGTGCCGATGCCGGCGATGTGGTGATCGGTGCCGGTGAGCAGCATCGAGCGGGTCGGCGAGCAGGTCGGTGCAGTGTGAAAATCGGTCAGTCGCAGGCCGTTGTTGGCCAGGGCATCGAGGTTCGGCGTGGCGATTTCGCCGCCGAAGGCACCGATGTCGGAGAAGCCGAGGTCATCGGCCAGAATCACCAGAAAGTTGGGACGTTGCGGCATCAACAGGCTCCTGTTCAGCAGGCAATGAACGACAGCGGCAGATCACGGATCTGTACCGGCACGCTCGGTTGATAATGGTCATCACTGGTCAGTTCGTGCAGCAGTTCTTCGCGCAACTGATGGAAGTCGAAACTGCTGCGCTGGCGCGGATGGGGCAGGGCGATGTCCACCACCTGTTTGATCCGGCCGGGGCGCGGTTCCATCACCACCACGCGGTCGGCGAGGAAAATCGCTTCCTCGACATCGTGAGTGACCAGAATCGTGGTGATCTTTGCCCGCTCACGGATCGCCAGCAGTTCGTCCTGCATCTGCTGGCGGGTCAGCGCGTCTAGGGCGCCGAAGGGTTCGTCGAGCAACAGGATGCGTGGGCTCGCCACCAGCCCGCGAGCAATCGCCACGCGCTGGGCCATCCCACCGGAGAGTTGATGCGGGTAGGCGCGGGTGAAGTCGCGCAGGCCCACCAGCTCAATGAAATCGTTGACGCGATTCTGCTTTTCAGCGGCGCTCAGCGGCTCGTTGACCAGGCCCAAGCCGATGTTGTCGGCCACCGTCAGCCACGGGAACAAGCGGTGTTCCTGAAACACGATGCCGCGCTCGCCGCCAATGCCGCTGACGGCTTTGCCATCGACTGTGATCTGCCCGCGAAACTGCGTGTCGAGCCCCACCAGCAAGCGCAGCAAGGTGGATTTGCCGCAGCCGCTGGAGCCGACGATGGCGACGAATTCGCCCTCGGCGATGTCGAGGTTGAATTCGCGGATTGCCTCCAGTTCGAAACCGTCGACGTCGAAGGATTTGCCTACGTGGTTGAAGCTGACAATCGGTGCGTTCATGCGTGTCTCCAGCGGGTGGCGCGGATTTCCAGGCGTTGGCCAATGAGGTTGAGCAGGGTGCCGGTGAGGCCGACCAGCAGCATCCCGGCCATGATCAGGTCCATGCGCAGCAGTTGTTGGGCGCCGATCATCTGGCTGCCGATGCCGCCGTTGGACGGCATGAAATATTCGGCGCCGATGGTGCCGAGCCAGGCGTAGATCAGGCTCAATCTGAGGCCGGCGAAAATCCCCGGCGCAGCGCCCGGCAACACCAGTCGACGCAGGCGTTGGGCGAGGCTCAGGCGCAATACCTGCGCGGCTTCGTTGAGTTGCGGCGAAAGGTTGGCAACGCTGCGTTGAGTCGCGACAAACAATGGAAAGAAAGCGGCGAGAGCGACGAACACCCACTTCGCCAGTTCGCCCAGACCGAACCACGCGGTGAGCAGCGGCACCCAGGCGAAAATCGCGATCTGCCGCAGCGCGGCGAGGGTCGGGCCGAGCACCCGTTCGCTGGTACGCGACAGCCCCAGCAGCAAGCCCAGCACGAGGCCGAGGCCGCCGCCAATCAACAGGCCGCCGAGTGTGCGGCCGAGGCTCAGGGCCATCCCCGAAATCAACGTGCCGTCGAGCAATCCGTTTTTCGTCGCCTCAAGCACCGCCAAAGGGCTGACCAGAATGTTGGCGTCGACCCACTGCTGATCGACCGCCAGTTGCCACAGCGCAAACAACCCCAACGGCAACAGCCACGGCTGCACGCGCTGCCAGCCTTCGTAGCGCGGGCCGCGACGAATTTCTGCCGTGGCCGGATGCGGCCAGTGCACCAGTTTCCTGTCCAAAAGACCGATACCGCGATCCATCGCCACACCGATCAGGCCGATCACCACGATGCACACGAACACGATATCGAGCATGAACAGCTGCCGCGCCCAGACCATCAGGTAACCGATGCCTTCGCTGGAGGCCAGCAGCTCGACGGCGAGCAATGAAGTCCAGCCCGCGGCCAGCGCCAGACGTACGCCGGCCATGAATGCCGGGAGGGCGGCGGGCAGCACCAGTCGGCGGATCAGCAGGCGTGGCGGCAGACGTAAAACAGCGGCGGCTTCGCGCAGTTTCGGTTGCGCATCGCGCACGCCGACCAGGGTGTGCAAGGTCACCGGCACTACGATGGCCTTGACCAGCACCACCAGTTTCAGCGTTTCGCCGATGCCGAAAAACACCATGAACAGCGGAATCCACGCCAGCGTCGGCACCTGGGCCAGGCCGGCGAAAGTCGGGAAGATCAGGCGTTCGAGACGACGACTGAAGCCCAGCGCCGCACCGAGTACCGCGCCAGCGGCAACGCCCGCCAACAAGCCCCAGAACAACCGTTGCAGGCTGATCCACAAGTGACTCCACAACTCGCCCTGGGACAACTCGATCGCGCTGTTCCACACCAGCGATGGCGCCGGCAGGATCTGTTCGCTCATCCATTGATTGCGCGCCGCCAGCCACCACAGGGCGAACAGTCCGAGCGGCAATATCCAGGGTAAAACGCGTTGGCTCAGACTTGGCCAGGTGCGCCGGCTTTTCAACGGCGGTGCGGCCAGTGGCAGGCTGAGCGGGGATTCACGGGCCATGGGTGACCTCCGTTGTCGGGTTGGATCGTGTCAGCGGAATTAGCGGTGAACTAATCGTTATAAGTGAATTAAAAAATAATCATTTTGGAGATAAGCAGCGCCATTTAAGGCCTCCAGCCCCGCACGCATCCAATGCATTCGAAGAATATTTTCGATGCTCTCCATGCATACAGCTCTGCATGTCGCGACTTTGCTGGCTTAGCGTGAAAAGCTATAAAAATGTGCTTTTTAAGTATTTAAGCGCTGATACGGATTGTGCCTACTTTCGGCCTCTCAATGCCCGCCGTGATCAGGAGCCGCACCCATGAACCTTCCCTTCAAACGTGTCATCAGTCTGTTTGCCGCGCCGGCGCTGGCGGGCCTGCTGGCGTTCTCTGCCCAGGCCGACGAGCTCAAGGAAATCAGGATTGCCGTGCCTGATCTGAGCGCAGGCACCCAGCACAGCGGCGGGGGCATCGTGGACGTGCTGCGCGATCAGCAGATCTTCGAAAAGGCCTTCGCCGATCAGGGCATCAAGATTCAGTGGAGCTTCTTCAAGGGCGCCGGCCCGGTGATCAACGAGGCGTTCGCCAACGGCCAGGTGGATCTGGCTTATCTGGGGGATCTGGCGGCCATTATCGGCAAGTCCAACGGGCTGGATACACGGCTGCTGAGTGCCAGCGCCCGGGGTGTGAAGCAATACCTCGGCGTGGTGCCGGGCTCCGGGATCAAGACGTTGCAGGATCTCAAAGGCAAGCGCGTGGCGATCTTCCGGGGCACCGCGACCCAGTTGTCGTTCGATGCCGCATTGGCCAGCGTGGGCCTGAGCGAGAAGGACGTGAAGGTGATCAACCTCGATTTCAACGCAGCGGTAGCGGCTCTGGCGGCGAAGCAGATCGATGCGTCGTGGGGCAGCTCCGGGCTGACAGCATTGCAGGCCAAGGGTCTGGCCGAGTTGCCACTGAACACCAAGGATCTCGGTGGTGCCGGCAGTGTGCAGTCGGTGCTGGTGGGTACCGGCAAGTTTGTCGACGGGCATCCGGAAGCGGTGGCGAAGCTTCTGAAGGCGCAACAGCAAGCGGTGGAGTGGTTGACGCAGGACAGCAACAAGGACGCCTACGTGCAGCTTGTGTCGGGGCTGGCGAGTTATCCGCCGGTGATCCTGACCCAGGATCTTAAGGATCAGAATCTGAGTGAAGTATTCCCGTCGACACTCGATCCGCTGTTCCTCGAAAACCTGCAGGGCAAGGTCGATCTGGCGGCGCAGCAGAAGCTGATTCGCAAGCCGTTCAAGGTGAACGAGTGGGTGGCGCCCGAGCTGGCGGCGGCGAAGCTCTGAGTCATGCGGTCATTCCCGCGCAGAGCGTGGGAATGACCCTCAAACCGCGACGCTGATTTCCTGTTTATCCACTGCCACCAACGTCTCGATCATCGCCCGCGCCGCCGGTGACAGCCGGAATCCCGTACGGCTCACAATCCCGCACCGCGCATTCATGCTCTCCAGGTTCTGCGGCAGATTGCGCCAGTGCAGCAGCGCCAGCGAGCCCTGGGCGATGTCCTCGACAAACGCCTCTTCAGTGCCGACGCCAATTGCATTGGATTGCAGCACCACTTTCACCAGCGCTGGGAAATGCTCGGTCTCGATGGTCGGCGAAAAATCGATCCGCCCGCTGAGGTTCGCCAGCAGTTTGCGAATGCCCGGCGGGATCAGCGTGGTCGCCAGCGGGTAGTCGAACATGTCGTTGGTCGACAGGCTTTCCTTGGCCAGCAGCGGATGCCCCGGCCGGCAGAAAAATACCCCGCGCTTGGGTGTCAGCGGCTGGGTCTGGAAGTTTGGGTCGGATTCGAAATGGCGGATGTCGGCGATAAAGAATTCGATCTCCTCGCGGCTCAGGGCGCGGCTGAGCTTTTCCCAGTTATCCACCTGAAAACAGGTGCGCACTTTCGGGTGCGCATTGATGAATTGCGCCACCGCATCCGGCACCAGTTTCACCGCCGGCGCCGGGCCGCAACCGAAGTGCAGTTCGCCGGCGTCGAGCTTGGTCATCTGCGTCACTTCGGCGCTGAGCAATGCGGCGCCCTGCACCAGCGTCAGGGCGTGTTGCAACACCACCTGGCCTTCGGGCGTCGGGCGCAGGTCCTTGTTGCCGCGATCCACCAGCACACAGCCGAACTCCTGCTCCAGCCCTTGAATGCTGCGGCTGAACGCCGGTTGAGTGATGCCCATGGCATCGGCCGCGCGGACAAAACTGCGGTGTTCGTTGAGGGCGATGAAGTAGCGCAACTGGCGAAGATCCATATGCTTTTCCGGCATCCTAAAAATAGCTCGAAGGCATTTGCGACGAGGTTGCTTGAGGTTTTAAATGCAAGCTCTTATTCCGTCAACGAAGCATGTTAATATCTATTAGATGTAAATGGAATATAGATAGAGCGTTGTTTCGCTGCCGTCCAACCGCAAGCAGTCGATGAGGGTCTACCCATGAGCAATGCCGCACTCGCTGTAAAACCCGCTGTCCACGCGCTGGACATTCATCCGGTGGCCGGTCGTATCGGCGCCGAAATCCGTGGCGTGCACCTGTCCGGTGAACTGGATGCCGCAACGGTTGAAGCCATTCAACAGGCACTGGTGCAGTACAAGGTCGTGTTTTTCCGCGAGCAGACCCAGCTCGACGATCAACGTCAGGAAGCCTTCGCCCATCTGCTCGGCGAGCCGGTGGCGCACCCGACCGTGCCGTCCCGCGAGGGCACCCGGTACCTGCTGGAACTGGACGGCGCCGAAGGGCAGCGCGCCAACTCCTGGCACACCGACGTGACCTTCGTCGATGCCTACCCGAAAGCGTCGATCTTGCGCTCGGTGGTGGCTCCGGCGTTCGGAGGCGACACGCTTTGGGCGAACACCGCGACCGCGTACAACGAACTGCCGACTGAGTTGCGTGAGCTGGCAGACAAACTGGTGGCCGTGCACAGCAACGAGTACGACTACGCCGCCGTGAAGCCGGACGTGTCGGCGGAGAAGCTCGAGCGTTATCGCAAGATCTTCACTTCGACCGTTTACGAGACCGAGCACCCGGTGGTGCGTGTGCACCCGATCAGCGGCGAAAAGAGCTTGCTGCTGGGGCATTTCGTCAAGCGCATCAAGGGTTATTCACAGGCGGATTCTGCGCACTTGTTCGGGCTGTTGCAGAGCCATGTGATCCGTCAGGAAAACACCGTGCGCTGGCGCTGGAAGGCCGGTGATGTGGCGATCTGGGATAACCGTTCGACGCAGCATTATGCGATTGATGATTACGGCACTCAGGATCGCGTGGTGCGTCGGGTGACGCTGAAAGGGGAAGTGCCGGTCGGGGCGAATGGGCAGCGTAGTCAGACCATCAAGGGCGCTGAAATCGTCGGTGTCTGATCGGGCCTCATCGCGAGCAAGCTCGCTCCCACAGGTTTGCGGTGTACACAAATCCTGTGGGAGCTGGCTTGCCAGCGATGCTTTCAATCACCAAACGCCAATCTGCACCACTTTCTCTGTCTCCGGCTCCCCATAACGAAACCGTTGCCCCCGCAAATCAATCTCCTGATGACTGATGGTCGTGCGCCGCTTCAACCCGCGCACCCACTCGAACAGATACGCCACATGCTCCTCGCGCACCGCCGCATACGCCGGGTCCGCGCCCAGATCCTGCAGCTCCTGCGGATCATTCAACAGATCGAAAAGCTGCGGCCGGAAGCCGTCGTACGCCAGGTATTTCCAGCGTTCGCTGCGCACCATGGTCATGCGGCAACGGTCGATCGGCTGGCCCAGTCGCTCCCTTGCAGGGGCCTGGAAGGCGTAGTCGTATTCGCTGATCGCATAGCGGCGCCAGTCAGGGTTTTCACCGTGCAGCAGCGGAATCAACGAGCGGCCTTCCAGTCGATGATCAGCCCCCGTCACGCCCAGCGCTTCGAGAAAGGTTGGCACGCCGTCGATGGTTTCTGCCAGTCGATCCTCCACAGTGCCCCGCGTGACATCCGCCTCCGCACGCGGGTCGCGCACGATCAACGGGACGCCCACCGCTTGCTCCAGCAAAAACTCCTTCTCGCCCAGCCAGTGATCGCCCAGAAAGTCGCCGTGATCGCTGGTGAACACGATCAGCGTGTCTTCCCAGCGTCCGTTGCTCTGCAGGAAATCGAACAGCCGCCCCAACTGATCATCGACCTGTTTGACCAGGCCCATGTACGTCGGGATCACGTTCATTCGTACCGGGTCTTTGGAGAAATTCAGGCTTTCCTCATGCTGGCAAAAGGCCTGATAGACGGGATGGTCGCTTGGAGAGGCATTACGTACCGGTTCGAGAATCGATTTCGTACTGTACAAAGTGTGGTACGGCGACGGTACGATATAGGGCCAGTGGGGTTTGATATAGGACAGGTGTAAAAACCATGGTTTTTCACCTTGCTCACCGATGAAGTCGATGGCTCGATTTGTAGTGTAGACAGTCTCTGAATGTTGCTCGGGAATTCGCGCCGGCAGATGGGCATGGCGCATTTTCCAGCCGCTGAGGATTTCGCCGTTGTCGCCTTCGGCCGCGTTGGCCCAGTCGTGCCAGGGGTTACGCCCTTCGAAACCTTGCTCGCGCAGGTAATGGATGTACGGCGCGGATTCACGTTTGTCATCGAACAGCGGATCGTCGGGGAAGATGCCGTCGTGGCGAAAGTACGGCTCGAAGCCCACTTCGTTCAGCACTTCGGCCTGGGCGCTTTCAGGGTTGATCGCCAGCCGCTGCAAGGCATCCACGTTGGCCGTGGCGTGGGTCTTGCCGACCAGCGCAGTACGAATGCCGTGGGGGCGCAGGTAATCGCCGATGGTCAGTTCTTCCAGCGGCAGCGGCACGGCGTTCCACGCCACCTGATGGCTGCTGACATAACGCCCGGTGTAGGCCGACATCCGCGACGGTCCACAGATCGTGCCCTGGGTGTAGGCGCGACTGAAGCGCACGCCGGCGGCGGCCAGGCGATCGATGTTCGGGGTGTGCAGGTGCGGGTGGCCGTAGCAGGACAGGTAATCGCGGCGCAGTTGATCGCACATGATGTACAGCACGTTGCGCACGGGGTTTTGCGGGTTGGACATGGGGTTCACCAGTCAGGAAGACAGGCGAGGTTTTTCGCTTTCGGCGAGGGTGTTCGGCAAGTGCATTCGGGGAATGCTTGTGATGCATGAAACGCATGGGCTCAGACGGCCAGGTTTGCCAGCGAGCACACCTCCTCATCCACCGCATCAATCGCCTTGATCTGCTCGATCATCGCTTCGGCCAACGGCGACAGCCGATACCCGGTGCGGCTGACAATTCCGTAACGGGTGTAAAGCTCCTCCAGATCATCCGCCAACCCTTCGATCTTCAAGCACACCAGCTCTCCGCGGGCCTGATGCAGCGCATCCGAATAGGCACCGACGATGCCGATCGCATCCGAACGTAGCACCACGCCGAGCAGGCTGGCGCTGTTCTCGCACTCCACATTCGGGACAAAATCCGGCCGGCCACTGAGGTCGACGATGACCTTGCGCAGGTTTGGCGGACGAATGCTCACGGCCAGTGGATAACTCATCAATTGCTCGGCCGTGACCCGATCCGATGCGGCCAGCGGATGCCCGGCGCGACAGCAGAAATGCCATTTGCGTGGCCGCAACCGATGGGTCAGATAATCCGGATCCGCCTCGAAATGCCGGGTGTCGGCAACGAAAAATTCAAACTCTTCGCTCAGCAGCCGCTTGCTCAGGCTCTGCCAGTCATCGACCTGGTAATACACCCGCGCTTTCGGGTATCGGCCGATGAAACTGCCAATCGCCCGCGGGATCAATCCTGCCGCCGGTGCCGGGCCGCAACCGAAGCGCAACTCCCCCGCCTCCAGCCCGTTGAACTGACTGATCTCGTTGGCCATTTGCTGTGCACCACTGACCAGCCGTCGCGCATGTTCAAGCAGCACCTGGCCCTGTTTGGTCGGCGGCAATTCCTTGCGTCCGCGATCCACCAGCTGGCAACCGACGCTGTGCTCCAGCGCCTGAATGCTGCGGCTGAATGCCGACTGCGACAGGTTCACCGCCTGTGCGCCCGCGACGAAGCTGCGCTGTTCGGCGAGGGCGATGAAGTGTCTGAGCTGGCGCAAGTCGATATGCATTTTTCACATAAAAAATATCCGGGAAATGCATTGGATATGCATTAGGTCGACTCCTTATAAAGGCAATCTCTTATGCAGTAAATCTTTGTAAAAATATAAATAAATAACTTTAAAGAATATGCAGCATGGAAGAGGTCTGCATGTTTTTTGACCAGGAGCCGCCCCATGAGTCCGTTGAACCTCGCTTCACCGCCGCCGCCACGACGGCTCAAACGTCTGCCCCTGGCCCTGTTGCTGGCGGGGAGTGCCAGCTGGAACCAGGGTTACGCCGACGAAGCCCAGACCCCTGTCTCGGCACCGGCAGGCAAGACCGCGACCGCCACGTCGCAACTGGAAACCGTGACCGTTACCACTCGCCGTCGCGAAGAAAGTTCGCAGGATGTACCGACGCCGATGAGTGTGGTCAGCGGTCAGACCCTGGAGACGCAACGGGTCTATCGCATCCAGGATCTGCAGCAACTGGTGCCCAGCGTCAACGTCGCCTACATGCATGCGCGCCAGTCCAGCGTTTCGATTCGCGGTCTGGGCAACAACCCGGCCAGCGATGGCCTGGAAGGCAGCGTCGGCCTGTACATCGACAACGTGTATCTGGGCCGTCCGGGGATGGCGGTGTTCGACCTGATGGACATCGAACAGCTGGAAGTCCTGCGCGGGCCGCAGGGGACGCTGTTCGGCAAGAACACCACCGCCGGGGTGATCAACATCAGCACCCGCGCGCCGAGTTTCACTCCGGAGCGCAGCATCGAAACCTCGGTCGGCGAGGACGGTTATTTCCAGACCAAGGGCACGCTTTCCGGGCCGCTCAACGATCAACTGGCCGGGCGCATTTCCGCCTATCGCACCCGCAGTGACGGCGACATCAAAAACGAATTCAACGGTCATGACTTGAACGGCGGCTCCCGCGACGGCTTCCGTGCGCAGCTGTTGTTCAAGCCCAACGAAAACTTCAATTTGCGCTGGATCGGTGATTACAACGAAGAGGATTCCAGTGCCGGAACCCGCGTGCTGTACAACACCGGGCCGACCATCAACGGCGTCAACCTCTATCAGTCCCGGGCCAATGCGGCCGGCGCGACACTGGTCAACGGCTCGCACCGCAAGGTCAATCTGGACAACGACCAGCACGTCACGGTGCATCAGGGCGGCACGTCGGTGGAGGCCAACTGGACGCTGCCGAGCGACTTCACCCTGACCTCGATCAGCTCCTATCGCTACTGGAACTTCACCCCGGCCAACGACGATGGCCTCAACGTTGCGGCAACCTACAACGCCGGCGTGTCGGTGGAGGACAAGCAGTACTCGCAGGAATTTCGCCTGGCGTCGCCCAAGGGCGAGTTCTTCGATTACGTGCTCGGCGCGTATTACTTCGGCTCGGATCTGGACAACAAATCGTTCGCCTATTACGGCCCCCAGGCAGACATCTGGAACGGCACGCCACGGGGTGCGTTGGCCAACGTCGGCAGCGTCGGTCGCGGCCACATCCAGACCGACAGTTTTGCGCTGTTCGCCCAAGGCACCTGGCACCTGACACCGCGTCTGGATTTCACCGCCGGGGTGCGCGGCACCTATGAAGAGAAGAACGCCTGGGTCAATCGCGATGCGCCGGTCGGTGGCGCCGCTGTCACGGGGGCCGCAGCCACTGCACGACGCGGCCGGACCGGCGCCTACGATTCCGGCGATCTGAATCAGTACAGCTCCAGTCCATCCGGATTGCTCAACCTCAGCTATCGCATCACCGATGATCTGCTCGGCTACGCCACGCTGTCCCACGGCGAGAAATCCGGAGGGGTCAACCTCGTGGTCGGCTCGGCTCCGACCGCTGGCGCCGATTCGTTGCTGATCGGCACCGAGCGCGCCAACAACGCCGAACTCGGCTTCAAGAGCACCCTGTGGGATCGCCGCCTGCAACTCAACGCCAACCTGTTCTGGACTCAGGTAAACGCCTACCAGACCAATGCCTACGACGACGTCAATCGTGTGCAATACCTGACCAACGCCGGCTCGGTGCGTTCGCGAGGTGTGGAATTCGAAAGCACCGTGATTCCGCTTCGTGGTCTGACGTTGAACTTCAACGGCTCGTTCAACGACGTCAGTTATCTCTCGTACAAGGACGCGCCGTGCCCGCCGGAAGTCAGTCTGGCGCCAGGCGCTCCGGCCTCTTGCGACCTCAGCGGTCATCAGGTCGTCGGTGCCTCGAAATGGATCGGTAACGCCAACGGCAAATACGAATGGAATCTGGCCAACGGGCTGCAACCTTACGTCACCGGCAGTTATGCATTCCGCTCCAAAGCGGTGGGTACGGTCGAGGATTCCGACTACGGCCAGATCCCGAGCTACGCGGTGGTCAATCTCTCCACCGGCCTGCGCGGCGATTTCAATCAGGGTCAGTGGGACGTTTCGCTGTGGCTGAAAAACGCCTTCGACAAAACCTACTACACGACCCTGTGGACCGGCGGCAACGGCGGCTATGAAGGCCTGCTCGGTACGCCGCGCACCCTCGGCGTCACCGGTCGCTACGACTTCTGATCGATCCCTCAAGGAGCTGCATCATGTTGCGCATCAAAACCGCTTTACCGGTGTTGTTGTCCGGCGCAGTGCTCAGTGCCGGGGCGCTCGCCGCGCCCAGCGTCTACCCCACCGGGGTCACTCGTTACGACCCGGACAAGGCCTTCAATCAATATGTAATCTTCAGCGGTGCCGACAAGCAGACGCACCTGATCGACATGAACGGCAACGAGGTCAAGAACTGGCCCCAGGCCGGATTCCCGTCGGCAATCATCGATCCGAAACTGGTCGGTGGCGAGCGCGGTCACGTCCTTCTGCAACTGAGTGAAAAGGATCCGGGCAAGCTCGGTTCCGCCGGCAACGGCCTTGGCAATCAGAGCATCGGTGAGCTGGACTGGGATGGCAAAGTCGTCTGGCAGTGGGGCGAGAAAGCGCCCGGTGGCGCGGCGCAACAGCATCACGACCAGCGTCGTCTGAGCAACGGCAACACCGTGGTGCTGGCGAACAAGGTGCACAAGGTCAAAGGCTTCAAAGTGCCCGAGGTGATCGACGATGCGATCTACGAAGTCAGCCCCACGGGCGAGGTGAAATGGCAGTGGCTGGCGTCGGATCACTTGAACGAATTCGGCTTCACCGCCGAGCAATTGAAGCTGGTTCGCGCCAGTGAAAATCCGGATTACCTGCACATCAACAACCTCAGCCTGGTCGGGCCGAACAAGTGGTTCGATGCCGGCGACAAACGCTTCCATCCGGACAACCTGCTGCTCGATTCGCGCAACGCCAATTTCATCGCGATCATCGACAAGCACAGCGGCAAAGTGGTCTGGCGCCTGGGGCCGAACCTGCCGCTGGCCAACCCGAAAACCGCGCAGCAGATTCCGCGTCCGGTGGACCAGTTCGTCGGTCAACATGACGCGCACATCATCCCGGCCGGACTGCCCGGCGCCGGCAACCTGCTGGTGTTCGACAACCAGGGTTCGGCGGGTTACCCGAACGTCACGCTGGGGCTGATTTCCGGCTCGCGGGTGCTGGAAATCGACCCGGTGAAAAACGAAATCGTCTGGCAGTACAGCGCCGCCAATTCGAAGCAGCCGGGGTGGGCGTTCTACAGCTCGTTCATCAGCAGCGCGCGGCGTTTGCCCAACGGCAACACACTGATCGACGAGGGCATGAACGGGCGGTTTTTCCAGGTGACGGCCAGCGGCGAGAACGTCTGGGAATACGTCAGCCCCTATTTGGGCAAGGCACCGGGCAGCGACGCGATCAGCAACTGGGTCTATCGGGCTCTTCCTGTGAGTTATGACTGGGTGCCGGCCGGAACGCCGCGCTCGGAGACAGCAGTGATTGCGCCGGCCATTGGTGTGCAACAGACCCATGCCAGTCGTTAGTTATCAGGACTCTTCCGAATCGAAATAAGTTATGACCGACATGAATAGTGCATATAGCAATATCGTTGAAAAGTCGCGTGGACAATAAGTAAATGTCCAACCATTCTGAGTGTCGTGAGTTTCCAGGAGGAAACTTGCTCTCATCGGAAGACACTTATCCAACGATAAAGGAAATCTCGTTATGTCGAGCATTAATGGCAACTATGTAAACGCTAACGCTGGCGCCAAACTGACGATTACCGATGGCAACGACTCCAACGGCACCTTCAGCGGCAAATTCAGCCAGAACGGCGTGAACTACGACATCGCGTACGGTCACTACCACTTCCAGAACAGTACCGGGCAGCCTACGATCATTACTTTCGCGGCTCTGAATGACGGCACTGGCTATCAGTCCTGGACCCTGTTCTCGCCGGATCACAACTACTCGAAAGTTCGTGCGGTGGGTTCGCGCACCAACTTTGACGGTGATGTAGTCGGTCTGGCCGGGGAGTTTGTGAAGCAATAAGAAATTCTGTAAGTCGAAGGCCGATGCATTAAATATGCATCGGCCTTTTTATTTGCCTCTTGAAAAGTTCGTCAACTATCACCTTGGTATTAGTTGTCACTGAATGCCGGGGCGTCGAAAACCCGATGCCTTGGATGAATACTTTTTATGCCGGGAAAGCATGTCGATTCCGGCGAATCGCTGGAAGCCTTGCGGGCCGTGGCTTTGGTGGAAATGATCGTTTCTTATATTCCATAAGCGTCTATTCATAACATGAAAGATTACTTTCGGAGATAAGCTTCCAGCCCCAATGATTGACCCATCGATCACGCCGTGGGGGATTCAACAAGCGGCGAATCGGCTACGCGAAAAAACGCAAAGAGACCGCAGGGAGTAAATCAATGGGCAATGTCCAGACCGCCGCCAGTGCACAGGAGGTGCTGTGGCGCCAGGCGCCGAGCGGCGAGTTGGTCGATCTCGGCCGCCCCCATCGCGTGCCGTTGGGGCAGCTGCGTTTGCAGCGCGCGCCCAAGGGCATTCTGAGCCGCCGCGAAACGATTCTGCTCGGCGTTCTGGCGCTGGTGGTGCATGGCGCGGTGATCTACTGGATCAACCAGCATCCGACACCGGCGCTGCCGATCGTGCCGCCGGAAATTCCACCAATGACCATCGAATTTTCGCGCCCGGCACCACCGGCACCCCCCGTGGTTGTACCGCCGCCACCGGCACCTGTGGTCGAGCCACCGCCACCGGTGGAAGACGAACTGGCAACCAAGCCGCCGCCAAAACCGAAGCCGACTCCCAAACCGAAACCGGTCGCCAAACCGGTACCGAAGCCGGCGCCCAAAGCGGTCGAGCAACCACCGGCTCCGCCACAACCGGCCGCTCCGGTCGCCGCGCCAGCGCCACCTGCACCACCGGCGCCTGCTCCGGTTACCCCGGCCTCGGCCAATGCCGCGTACCTGAAGAACCCGGCGCCGGAATACCCGTCGCTGGCCCAGCGGCGCGGTTGGGAAGGCACGGTGTTGCTGCGAGTGCACGTTTTGGCCAGCGGCAAACCGGGCGAGATCCAGATTCAGAAAAGCAGTGGCCGGCAACAGCTCGACGACGCGGCGCTGGACGCCGTGAAGCGCTGGAGCTTCGTGCCGGCCAAGCAGGGTGATGTCGCCCAGGACGGCTGGGTCAGCGTGCCCATCGATTTCAAGATTCACTAAACCGAAACCAAATTCGCGCGAAATGTTTACACGAGGGAACACATCATGACGTTACTGGCATCTCCACTGGAATCCATCGAAAGCGCGGTGATCTGGCTGCTGGTGGTTTTTTCTGTCGCCACTTGGGGTCTGGCATTGCTCAAGGCACTGCAGTTCGGTCGGTTGAAGGCGCAGGACCGCAAATTTCACAAGCGCTTCTGGGCGGCGTCGAGTCTGGACTCCGCCGCCGAGTTGAGCGAAACCCAGCCCGGCGCGGCAGCGCGGGTGGCACAGGCCGGTTATGCGGCGATTCAAGTGGGCGAGGCGCCGCAGGCCAATGACCTGAGCCAGGCGATCAACCATCAGGATCGCCTCGAACGTGCCTTGCGCCAGCAGATCGTCCGCGAGCGTCGTTCGCTGGAAACCGGTCTGGCGGTGGTCGCGAGTATTGGCAGCACCTCGCCGTTCATTGGTCTGTTCGGCACGGTGTGGGGAATCATGGAAGCGTTGAAAGGCATCAGCGCGGCGGGCTCGGCGAGCCTGGAAACGGTCGCAGGGCCCATCGGTGCAGCGCTGGTCGCCACCGGGGTGGGGATCGCGGTCGCGGTGCCGGCGGTGCTGGTTTACAACTACTTTTTGCGTCGTCTGAAACTGACGGCGGCGGACCTGGACGACTTTGCCCACGACTTCTACAGCCTGGCGCAAAAGAGTTCGTTCCGCGTGCTGATTCACCCGACCGCGCACAAGGCTGCGGCCCAGGGCAACGCAACAAAAGTGAAGGAGGCGTCCTGATATGGCCTTTTCCACGCAAGACAGCGACGAGGTGCTGAGCGAGATCAACGTGACGCCGCTGGTGGACGTGATGCTGGTGCTGCTGGTGGTGTTCATCGTCACCGCGCCGCTGTTGACCAACGCGATACCGATCAACCTGCCGAAGACCGAAGCGGTGGCGCCGGTCGAGCAGAAAGACCCGTTGGTGGTAAGCATCGACGGTGCAGGAAAACTGTTTATCAACAAGGACGAAATCCAGCCGGATCTGCTGGAGTTCAACCTCAAGTCGGCCAAGGCCAAGGACCCGGAAGTGCGCGTGCAATTGCAGGCGGACGACGGGGTGAATTACGGCGAAGTGGCGCGAGCCATGGCTTCGATTGAGCGGGCGGGCATCACCAAACTGTCGGTGATCACTGCACGATAAGGGTTTCACGTTTTTCCGGGGCCGTCTCCTTGGCAGGGTGCGGCCCCTTTTTTGTCTGAAACTTAATATTCTTTTCAGGTCTTAATAAATAGCTTCTTATTCCTTAACGAATATAAATCCCGTCCCTATACTCGTTCAGGAACAGACACGACGCAGGAGAGCTCCCCCATGCGCAACGAATCAATCCGCTATCTGATTGTGCCGGGCTGGCAAGGATCGCCAGAAGATCATTGGCAAAGCCACTGGCAGAACAGCCTGCCGAACAGCGCGCGGGTGGAGCAGGCCGACTGGCTGACGCCGCGTCGTGAAGATTGGGTCGCCGCGCTGGCCGAGGCGATTGCCGCCGACAGCACGCCGGTGATTCTCATCGCTCACAGCCTGGGTTGCATCACTGTGGCGCACTGGGCGGCTACCGCGCCGCTGCAGCATTTGCGTCAGGTACGCGGTGCGCTACTGGTCGCGCCGGCGGATGTGGAGCGTCCGGCCTGCGTGCCGGCACTGCGCAACTTTGCACCGATTCCGAGCGACCTGCTGCCGTTCCCGAGCCAGGTCGTCAGCTCCGACAACGACGCCGCCGTCAGCGCCCCGCGTGCGCTGGAACTGGCGCGCAACTGGGGCGCCGAGGCGGGAATTCTCGCGGGCGCCGGCCATATCAATGTGAAGTCCGGGCATCAACGCTGGGAGCAGGGATTCGCTTATCTGTATCGCCTGCAAAACCGCATGGAACACCACGCCCGGCGTCGCGCCTGACCATTTTTATTTTTTCAACGCCCCCGTCTCCCGGCGATTTGGGGCGGGAGTCTGCCATGAGTTTCGAAACCTTCGGTCAGCCGTTGCTGACCTTTCCCGATGCGGAAAAAAGTCCCCTGAGCATTCGCGCCAAGGCGCTGGTGTTCGTCGATCCACGCTCGCGCCAGTTGCGCGAGGAAATGGCCCGACTCGCACCGCGCTCGATCTCGGTGCTGATTCGCGGCGAGACAGGCACCGGCAAGGAATTGCTCGCCCGCCACATCCACCGCGCCAGTGATCGCAGCGGCTTGTTCGTCTCGGTCAACTGCGGGGCGATCAGCCCGACCTACGCCGATGCCGAACTGTTCGGCTACGCCGCCGGCAGTTACAGCGGTTCGGCCAGCAGTCGCGCCGGCTGGTTCGGTTCGGCCAACGGCGGCACCTTGTACCTGGACGAGATCGGCGACCTGCCGCTGCCGATCCAGATCAAGTTGCTCGCCGCGCTGGAAAACCACGAAGTCACCCGAGTCGGTGCCCATCAACCGAGCCCGGTGGATGTGCGACTGGTTGCTGCGACCAGCATCGATCTGGCGCAAGCGGTGGCGGCGGGGAAATTCCACGAGCGCCTCTATCACTATCTCAGCGAAGGGCATCTGGAACTGCCGGCGTTGCGGGCGCGGGTCGGTGACATTCTGTCGCTGGCCGAGTACTTCCTCGGTATTTACAGCCAGCGCCTGGATCTGCCGGTGCCGCTGATCAGCGAAGCGGCGCAGGAGGTGCTGGAGCAACACAGTTGGCCGGGCAACACCCGGGAGCTGGAAAACGTCATTCACTTTGCGCTGCTGGTGAGCACTGGCGATGAAATCCTGCCGGAGCACCTGAACTTGCCCGAGGTGTCTGGGTCGCTGGTTCAGATCGAACGTCAGGTGGCGAACATCAGCGCCAAAGGGACTGCCGGGGAACGTAAGGCATTGAAAGAATTACTGTTGAGCCTGAGCGAGGCTTTGTAACCATTTTGTTCAACATGAACAAAATGGAATATGAAGCTGAATAAACGTTATTGTCCGGGAATAAAAAATCCCGGTATTGTCCGACTCACGCCAGCAGTAGCACATCGCTGGCACACGTATTAATGCCGTCGTCGATGACGACCGTGATTTTCGACTAAGGACACTGCATGAAAAAGGTTCTGTTGTTTACCGCATTGGCGGCTGCTCTGACTGCTTCTCTGGCCCAGGCCGGCGAAAAACTGGTGGTCGCCGCGACCCCGGTTCCACACGCCGAGATCCTCGAGCTGATCAAGCCGACCCTCGCCAAAGAAGGCGTGGATCTGGAAATCAAGGTCTTCACCGACTACGTACAGCCGAACGTGCAGGTGGGCGAGAAGCGTCTGGACGCCAACTACTTCCAGACCCTGCCGTACCTGAACAGCTTCAACCAGGGCAAATACAAGGACGACAAGGCCAAGTACCTGGTGACCGTGCAAGGCGTTCACGTTGAACCGTTCGGTGGTTACTCGAGCAAGTACAAGACCCTGGCTGAACTGCCGGACGGCGCCACCATCGCCATTCCGAACGAAGGCAGCAACAGCGGTCGTGCCCTGATCCTGCTGCAGAAGGCTGGCCTGATCGAGTTGAAAGACCCGAAAAACGCTCTGGCTACGCCGAAAGACATCGCCAAGAACCCGCACAACTTCAAGTTCAAGGAACTGGAGTCGGCCCTGCTGCCGCGTGTTCTGAAAGAAGTCGACCTGGACATGATCAACACCAACTACGCGCTGGAAGCCAAGTTGAACCCGACCAAGGACGCTCTGGTGATCGAAGGTGCCGATTCGCCTTACGTGAACTTCCTGGTCGCCCGTGAAGACAACAAGAACAGCGACGCCATCAAGAAACTGGCCGCTGCCCTGACCAGCCCTGAAGTCAAAGCGTTCATCGAGAAGAAGTACAACGGCGCGGTATTGCCGGCGTTCTGATCTGACGCAGCAACACAACCCCTTCAGGTATGAAAACGCCGATGGCCAGTGATGGTCATCGGCGTTTTTGTGTGTGCAGGTGAGGGTGTCTTTAAGCTCAGGCTATCCCGGTCTTCAACGCCCGGCGCAACGCCACCAACAATTTCACGATTTCCTGCGGATCCAGTCGCTGCGGCACTTTTACGTCCATGTTCTCTTCCTTGTTATGGGTTCGGCCGGGGGAGTCTGGCCAAAAGCTGTTCGTCCTTGGAGGGCTTTTATGCAAAAAAGATCCGTCCTACAGCGCTGGGGACAATAGCCTTCCTCCTTCTTCCCGGCAAACCCGTCGATTAGTTTTTTGCGTGATATCAATATGCTTTAACGGTATTTAAATTCTTCTTTTTATACCTTTAAAGTCGGTGCCTGCAGGACAGCTACCCGCTGTCCATGGACTGCACCACCGTCGCTTACCGAGCGGCGTCAGGATGTTTCATGACCTTTGATTACGCATTTATCCTCAGCACGTTGCCGGCGTTTCTCAAAGCCGTGGGCGTGACGCTGCAGGTCGGTTTGATCGCCATTGGCACCTCGTTGCTGGTAGCGCTGCTGAACGCGACGATTCTGGTGTTCCGCACGCCTTACCTGCAAAAACTGGTCGGGCTGTATGTGGAGCTGGCGCGCAACACGCCGCTGCTGATCCAGCTGTTCTTCGTCTACTTCGCCTTGCCGGCCTTGGGAATCAAGGTCTCCGGTTTCACCGCTGCGATTATCACCATGACGTTTCTCGGCGGCGCCTACCTCACCGAAGTGCTGCGCGCCGGCGTCGATGCGGTGCCCCAGGCGCAGCTTGAATCGGGCCGCTCCATCGGCCTGTCTCACGGCCAGTTGCTTCGCTACGTGATCCTGCCGCAAGCGGGGATCCTCAGCCTGCCGTCGCTGTTCGCCAATTTCATTTTCCTGCTCAAGGAGACCACCGTGGTCTCGGCCGTGGCGGTGCCGGAGATTCTCTACACCACCAAGAGCTACATCGCGCTCTACTACAAAACCTACGAAATGCTCGCCGTGCTGACGCTGATCTGCGTGCTGTTGTTCCTGCCGCTGTCGCTGCTGTTGAGCCGTCTGGAAAGGAGGCTCCAGCATGGCCAGTTCGGGTCTTGAACTGCTCTGGGTGTCGTTGCCGCAATTGGCCAAAGGCGCGGGGCAAACCCTGTCGATCTCGTTCCTCAGTATTGCCATCAGCACCGTCGGCGGCGTGCTCTACGGTGTGCTGCGCACGCTCAACGTGACGTGGCTGAACGCGGTGCTGCGGATCTATCTGGAACTGTTCCGGGCGATTCCGGTGCTGGTCTGGTTGTACCTGCTGTTTTTCGGCCTGCCGATTTTCTTCGGCCTGAGCCTGCCGAGCTTCTGGTGCGCGGTGCTGGTGCTGTCGTTGTGGGGCGCCAGCGAGGTCGGCGAAGTGGCGCGTGGTGCGTTGCATTCGTTGCCGCGCGGGCAGCGTGAAGCGGGGTTGTCCATCGGCCTGAACGCGGCCCAGCTCTACGGCTACGTGCTGATTCCCCAGGCGCTGAAACGTATGACGCCACCGACCATCAACGTCTACACGCGGATCATCAAGACCAGTTCGCTGGCGGTGCTGATCGGCGTGGTGGATGTGATCAAGGTCGGCCAGCAGATCATCGAGCGCACATACGAATCGGTGCTGATCTACGGCGCGCTGTTCCTGTTTTTCTTTTTCATCTGCTACCCGCTGTCGGCCGCCTCGCGTGTGCTGGAGCGGCGCTGGACGCAAGCATGAGCGCATTGATCGAGTTTCAGGGTTTCAACAAATTCTTCGGCGAACAGCAGGTGCTCAAGGGCATCGACCTGCAAGTGAAGTCCGGCGAAGTCATCGTCATCCTCGGCCCCAGTGGCTGTGGAAAAAGCACGTTGTTGCGGTGCCTGAACGGTCTGGAAGTTGCCCACGGTGGCAGTCTGAAATTCGCCGGCCGCGAGCTGCTGGACAAGGCCACCGACTGGCGCGAAGTGCGTCAGCAGATCGGCATGGTGTTCCAGAGTTATCACCTGTTCCCGCACATGAGCGTGCTCGATAACTTGCTGCTCGGCCCGCTCAAAGTGCAGAAGCGCGAACGCCGCGAAGCACAGCAACAAGCCGAGGCGTTGCTCGAGCGCGTCGGCCTGTCGGACAAACGCGACGCCTTCCCGCGCCAGCTCTCCGGCGGCCAGCAGCAACGCATCGCCATCGTTCGCTCGTTGTGCATGAACCCGCGAGTGATGCTCTTCGACGAAGTCACCGCCGCCCTCGACCCGGAGATGGTCAAGGAAGTGCTGCAAGTGATTCAGGGCCTGGCCCGCGAAGGCATGACCCTGTTGATCGTCACCCACGAAATGGCCTTCGCCCGCGCGGTGGCCGATCGCATCGTGTTCATGGATGCCGGGCGCATCCTCGAACAGAACCCGCCCGAGCTTTTCTTTACGAACCCGCAAACCGCACGCGCGCAGCAGTTCCTGGAGAAGTTCTCCTACGTCGAAGCCTTGCCTTCAACGACTTCGCCCACAACGACTCAAACCAAGGAACCGGAACTGCCATGAAAACTGCCAAAGCCTTATTCGCATTACCGCTGATCAGCCTCGCGTTGCTGGCCGGCTGCAACAAGACCGAAGAACCGGCCAAGCCGAAAGTCGCCAGCGAAAGCACTGCGCCGGCGGGTTACCTGGACAAGATCAAGGCCCGCGACAAACTGATTGTCGGCGTGTTCACCGATAAACCGCCGTTCGGTTTCGTTAATGAAGCAGGGCGCTATGTCGGCTTCGATACCGACATCGGCCGTCAATTCGCCAAGGATCTGTTGGGCGACGAAAACAAGGTCGAGTTCGTGGCCGTGGAGCCGGCGAGCCGCATTCCGTTCCTGCAAAGCGACAAGGTCGACCTGATCCTCGCCAACATGACCGTGACCCCGGAGCGCAAGGAAGCGGTGGAGTTCACCAACCCTAACCTCAAGGTCGCGGTGCAGGCGCTGGTTCCGCAGGGCAGCGACGTGAAGAAGCTGGATGACCTGGCGACCCGCACCACCATCGTCACCACCGGCACCACCGCCGATATCTGGCTGACCAAGAACCACCCGGACTGGAAACTGCTGAAGTTCGAGAAGAACTCCGAGTCCTTGCAAGCCCTGGCCAACGGCCGTGGCGATGCCTACGCCCAGGACAATCTGGTGTTGTTCAGCTGGGCCAAGCAGAACCCGGGCTACCGCGTGCTGGAGGAAAAACTCGGCGCCGAAGCGCCGATTGCACCGGCGGTGAAGAAGGGCAACATCGAATTGCGCGATTGGGTGAATACCGAACTGGCCAAGCTTGGGGAAGAGAAATATCTGCTCAAGCTGTATGACCAATATGTGCGTAAAGAACTGAGCGATGACACCAGGCCTGAGAGTGTGATTGTCGAAGGCGGGAAGTGGCAGGGCTAATCAGGCCAGTTCCACGCCGGCTCATCCAGCACCCTCTGCCCGACAACGCCTGTCTGGCCGAGGGTCTTCTCCAGCACGATGCAATTGCATTCCTCATCTTCCTGCAACGCCGAAATCAATCGCCGTGCATGTGAAACCACCCACACCTGACACTCCTGCGAAGCACGGATGATCAAGCGCGCCAGCGCCGGCAACAGGTCCGGATGCAGACTGGTTTCCGGTTCGTTCAGCACCATCAGCGAAGGCGGGCGCGGCGTCAGCAGCGCGGCGACCAGCAGCAGATAACGTAACGTGCCATCCGACAATTCCGCTGCCGACAGCGGTCGCAACAACCCTTCCTGAAAGAACTCGATGGCAAAGCGTCCGCCGGCCAGCGGTGCGATGTTCAACCGTGCGCCGGGAAACGCGTCGCTGATCGCTACCTGCAAGGCCTCGGGGTCACCGATTTCGATGATGGTGCGCAACGCCGCCGCCAGATCGCGGCCGTCGTGATGCAGCACCGGCGTGCGCGTGCCCAGTTGCGGCTGGCGCACCGGGGCGTCGGCGTCGCTGCGAAAGTGATCGTAGAAGCGCCAGCGGCGGATGAACTCGCGCATCTGGAACACTTCCGGCGAAGTGCGCAGGCTGCCGACCTGATCGAACAGGCTGTCGAAGTTCGGCGTGTGCTGCGCCAGCACATCCCAACTGCGGCCGTCACGGCTGCGGATCATCGGCCCGTTGCGGTCCACCAGCAGGCTGGCCGGTCGATACAGCGGCCCGGCCCAGACGCATTCCTTTTTGATTTCCGGGTCGAGGGAAAAGAACGAAAGGCTCGGTTCGGGCAAGCCCAGCGCAATCGAATAACTGAAATCTTCCCCGGCAAAACCCAGCCTCAGACGTTTCACGCTCTGGCGCACGGTGGACTGGATTGGCACTTCTCCGTTGCGCATGCGCCGGCTGATGGATTCCGGCCCGGCCCAGAACGTCGATTCCAGCCCGCCTTCGCGAGCCAATGCATTGACCACGCCGCCCTGAGCGGTTTCCGCCAGCAGCCGCAGTGCCCGGTAGAGGTTGGATTTACCGCTGCCGTTGGGGCCGGTGATCAGGTTCAGCCGACCCAGTGGAATCACCAATTTATTGATCGAGCGGTAATTGGCCACCGCGAGGGTCTTGAGCATGAAAATCCTTCCTGGGTGCTCCGGAATCCGGGTCAGGATACCTGCTGCACATAAATGCATATATCGCCCGGACGAAGGTTGAACCCTGTTCTAAGCTCACAGTCGTATCGTCACTTGCACGTTCGTACACAGGAAGGAGTCTGCATGGCGAGTCCCGGATTGAAAACAGCCGCCCTGTTGGGCCTGCTCGCTTTGCTCGCCGCCTGCGGCGAAAAAAAGGCGCCCCAGGAGTATTTGCCGCGGGTCTTCGTGCAAGAGGTCAAGCCTGCGGACTTCGCGGCATCCGTGACCCTCACCGGCGACGTTCAGGCCAGAGTGCAGACCGAATTGTCGTTCCGGGTCGGCGGCAAGATCATCCAGCGCATGGTCGATGTCGGTGACCGGGTCTCGGCCAAACAAGTGCTGGCAAAACTTGATCCCAAGGATTTGCAGACCAACGTCGATTCCGCCCAGGCCCAGGTGCTGGCTGAACAGGCGCGGGTCAAACAGAGCGCCGCCGCGTTCGTCCGTCAGCAAAAACTGTTGCCCAAGGGCTACACCAGCCAGAGCGAATACGATTCCGCGCAAGCGGCATTGCGCAGCAGCCAGAGTGCGCTGAGCGCGGCTCAGGCGCAGTTGGCCAACGCCAAGGATCAGCTGAGTTACACCGCACTGATCGCCGATGCGCCGGGCATCATCACCCAGCGTCAGGCCGAGGTCGGTCAGGTGGTGCAGGCCACGGCACCGATCTTCAGCCTGGCCCGGGACGGCGACCGCGACGCGGTGTTCAACGTGTACGAATCCCTGCTGGCCGAGCGTCCGGCCGAGCGTTCGATTGTCGTCAGCCTGCTCGACAACCCCGCCATCAAGACCACCGGCACCGTGCGCGAAATCACCCCGGCGGTGTCGGCGCAGTCCGGCACGGTGCAGGTCAAGGTCACCCTCGACAGACTGCCCCAGGGCATGCAGCTCGGTTCGGTGGTCAGTGCCACCGCCAAGGGCAGCGGCAAATCGGCGGTGGAGTTGCCCTGGTCGGCGTTGACCAAAAACATCAGCGAACCTGCGGTATGGATGGTCGACGACAAGGGTGAGGCGCAACTGCACAACGTCACCGTCGGCCGCTACCTGACCGGGCACGTGATCATCAGCGAAGGCCTCAAGGGCGGCGAAAAAGTGATCGTTGCCGGTGGGCAACTGCTGCATCCGGGAATGAAAGTCGAGATCGCCGAGAACACCTACAAGGAACTGCAACCGGGAGCACAGCCATGAAGCCTTTATGGGTGATGTCTGTCGGGCTGCTGCTGGTTGCCTGTTCCAAGAGCGAGCCACCGCCTGAACCGGTGCGGCCGGTGTTGTCGATCAAGGTCCAAGCGCTGAACGAGGAAACCCTCGGTCGTTTCGCCGGCAGCATTCAGGCGCGCTACGAGAGCAACACCGGTTTCCGTGTCGGTGGTCGGATTGCCAGTCGTAACGTCGACGTGGGGGCCGAGGTGGAGAAGGGGACGTTGCTCGCCACCCTCGACCCGTCCGACCAGCAGAACCAGTTGCGTTCGGCCCAGGGTGATCTGGCGAAAGTCGAAGCACAACTGATCAACGCCCAGGCCAATGCCCGGCGTCAGCAGGCGCTGTTTGATCGCGGGGTCGGCGCCCAGGCGCAACTGGACATCGCCACCACCGATCTGAAGACCACTCAGGCGTCCCTCGATCAGGCGCGGGCGGCGGTCAATCAGAGCAAGGATCAGCTCGGCTATACCGAACTGCGCTCCGACCACAAAGCCGTAGTCACCGCGTGGAACGCCGAGGCCGGGCAAGTGGTGACGGCCGGCCAGCAAGTGGTGACGCTGGCGCAACCGGACATCAAGGAAGCGGTGATCGATCTGCCGGACACGCTGGTCGATCAGATCCCCAGCGACGTGGTGTTTCTGGTCGCCGCGCAACTCGATCCGAGTATCAACACCACCGCCGTCATCCGGGAAATCGAACCTCAGGCACAAAGCGCCACCCGAACCCGCCGCGCACGCCTGACCCTGGCCAGCACGCCACCGGGATTCCGCCTCGGCACGGCAATCAGCGTGACTCTCAGTTCGGCAATCAAGCCGCGAATCGAATTGCCTGCGACAGCCTTGCAGGAGGCCGACGGCAAAACCCGGATCTGGGTGATCGACCCGCAAAGCAAAACCGTTGCCCCGCGCGACGTCAGCGTGACCAGCCGTACCGACAGCACCGTGGTGCTGGCCGGCGGGGTCAAGTCCGGCGAGCGTGTGGTCAGCGCCGGCGTCAACAGCCTCAAACCCGGACAAGCCGTGAAACTCGACGAGGACAGTCAATGAAAGGGTCTTTCAATCTCTCCGAATGGGCCCTCAAGCATCAGTCGTTCGTCTGGTACCTGATGTTCGTCGGGCTGCTGATGGGGGTGTTCTCGTACTTCAATCTGGGGCGCGAGGAAGACCCTTCATTCACCATCAAGACCATGGTGATCCAGACCAAATGGCCGGGCGCGACCCAGGAGGAAACGCTCAAACAGGTCACCGACCGCATCGAGAAAAAACTCGAGGAACTCGACTCCCTCGACTATGTGAAAAGCTACACGCGACCCGGCGAATCCACGGTCTACGTGTACCTGCGCGACACCACCAGCGCCAAGGACATCCCGGAAATCTGGTATCAGGTGCGCAAGAAGATCGACGACATTCGCGGCCAGTTCCCCCAGGGGATTCAGGGGCCGGGATTCAACGATGAGTTTGGTGATGTGTTTGGCTCGGTCTACGCGTTTACCGCCGACGGCCTGACGATGCGACAACTGCGCGATTATGTGGAACAGGCGCGTGCCGAGATTCGCAACGTGCCGGGGCTGGGCAAGATCGAGATGGTCGGCCAGCAGGACGAAGTGATCTATCTGAACTTCTCCACCCGCAAACTGGCGGCGCTGGGCATCGATCAACGACAAGTGGTGCAAAGCCTGCAATCGCAGAACGCCGTGACCCCGGCGGGTGTGATTGAGGCCGGGCCCGAGCGGATTTCGGTGAGGACGTCCGGGCAATTTGCCTCGGAAAAGGATCTGGCCGAGGTCAATCTCAAGCTCAATGACCGCTTCTATCGACTGGCCGATATCGCTGAAATCAGCCGGGGTTACGTCGACCCAGCGACCCCGGAATTCCGCTTCGACGGCAAACCGGCCATCGGCCTGGCAATCGCCATGCAGAAGGGCGGCAACGTCCAGGCCTTCGGTAAAGCACTGCATGCGCGCATCGATCAACTCACTGCGGACTTGCCGGTAGGCGTTGGCGTACACACCGTTTCCGATCAGGCAGTGGTGGTGGAAGAAGCCGTCGGCGGCTTCACCAGCGCGCTGTTCGAAGCGGTGGTCATCGTGCTGGTGGTCAGCTTTATCAGCCTCGGTGTGAGGGCCGGGCTGGTGGTGGCGTGCTCGATCCCGTTGGTGCTGGCGATGGTGTTCGTGTACATGGAGTACAGCGGCATCACCATGCAGCGGATTTCCCTCGGAGCACTGATCATCGCCCTCGGGCTGCTGGTGGACGACGCGATGATCACCGTGGAGATGATGGTCACGCGCCTGGAAATGGGCGAGACCAAAGAGCAGGCGGCGACGTTCGCCTACACCTCCACGGCGTTCCCGATGCTCACCGGTACGCTGGTGACCGTGGCCGGTTTCGTGCCCATCGGACTCAACGCCAGCTCCGCCGGTGAGTACACCTACACACTGTTTGCGGTGATCGCGGTGGCGATGATCGTGTCGTGGATCGTGGCGGTGTTCTTCGCGCCGGTGATCGGCGTGCACATCCTCAGCACCAACGTGAAACCCCACGAAGCCGAGCCGGGGCGTATCGGGCGAGCGTTCAATCACGGGTTGTTGTGGTCAATGCGCAACCGCTGGTGGTGCATCGGCATCACCGTGCTGTGCTTCGTGCTCTCGGTGTTTTGCATGCGTTTTGTGCAGAACCAGTTCTTCCCGTCTTCCGACCGGCCGGAAATCCTGGTCGACCTGAACCTGCCGCAAAACGCCTCGATCGATGAAACCCGCAAGGCCGTCGACAAACTCGAAGCCACGCTCAAGGGCGACCCGGACATCGTGCGCTGGAGCACTTACATCGGTCAGGGTGCGATCCGTTTCTACCTGCCGCTGGATCAGCAACTGCAAAACCCGTACTACGCGCAACTGGTGATCGTCAGCAAAGACTTCAAGGCCCGGGAAGCCTTGAGTCAGCGCCTGCGAGATCGCCTGCGCCAGGACTTCGTCGGCATCGGCAGCTACGTGCAGGCCCTGGAGATGGGTCCGCCGGTGGGCCGTCCGATCCAGTACCGGGTCAGCGGCAAGGACATCGATCAGGTGCGCAAGCACGCCATCGACCTGGCCACCGAACTGGACAAGAGCCCGCACATCGGCGAGATCATTTACGACTGGAACGAGCCCGGCAAAGTCCTGCGCATCGACATCGCCCAGGACAAGGCGCGGCAGCTCGGGCTGTCCTCGGAGGATGTGGCCAACCTGATGAACAGCATCGTCAGTGGCTCGCCGCTGACCCAGGTCGATGACGATATCTACCTGGTAAATGTGGTCGGGCGGGCGGTGGATTCCGAACGCGGTACACCGGAAACCCTGCAGAACCTGCAGATCGTCACGCCCAACGGCACGTCGATTCCGCTGCTGGCCTTCGCCACCGTGCGTTATGAACTGGAGCAGCCGCTGGTGTGGCGTCGCGACCGTTTGCCGACCATCACCATCAAGGCTTCGGTGCGGGATGAAATCCAGCCGACCGATCTGGTGAAAGTCCTCAAGCCGACCATCGATGACTTCGCCGCCAAACTGCCGGTGGGTTACAAGGTCGCCACCGGCGGTACGGTCGAGGAAAGCGGCAAGGCCCAGGGGCCGATTGCCAAGGTCTTGCCGCTGATGCTGTTCCTGATGGCGACCTTCCTGATGATCCAGCTGCACAGTGTGCAGAAGCTGTTCCTGGTGGCCAGTGTCGCGCCGCTGGGGCTGATCGGCGTGGTGCTGGCGCTGGTGCCGACCGGTACGCCGATGGGCTTTGTGGCGATCCTCGGGATTCTGGCGCTGATCGGCATCATCATCCGCAACTCGGTGATCCTCGTGACGCAAATCGAGGAGTTCGAGCACAAGGGCTACTCGCCCTGGGATGCGGTGGTGGAAGCGACCGAGCACCGGCGCCGGCCGATTCTGCTGACCGCTGCGGCGGCGAGCATGGGCATGATCCCGATCGCCCGGGAAGTGTTCTGGGGGCCGATGGCCTACGCAATGATCGGCGGGATTGTGGTGGCGACACTGCTGACGCTGCTGTTCCTGCCGGCGCTGTATGTGGCCTGGTACAAGATTCGCGAGCCGAAGAAAAACTAGATCAAAAGCTTCCCTCACCCTTGGGTGAGGGGAGTCAGATCTTGCGCCAGACACTCGCCAGCCACGGCTGCTGCTCCCGCGGCAGCCCCGCCGGCCGGTAGTAATGCTCCAGCTCGACGAACCCGGCAGCGGTCAACAACCCGCGCCAGGCTTCCAGATCGTGATACGAGCCATAACGCGGCCCGTTCCAGCCTTCACGGTTGTCCCCGCGTGGATTGGAGCTGAACAGCACACCACCCGGTTTCAGTGTCCCGTGCAACTGCTTCAACACCCTTGGCAATTCCTGCAACGGCACATGGAACAGCACCGCGTTGGCGAAGATCCCGTCGAAGCGTTCTGCGGGCAGATCCAGCTTCAGAAAATCCTGGCACCACACTTCACAGCCACTGTCTTGCCGAGCCATCTGCGCGAATTTTTCCGCACCGTCGAGGCCGACGGCGATGTGACCCATCCGTGTGAAGGTCTGCAAATCCCGCCCCGGTCCACAGCCGAAGTCGAGAATGGAAAACGGCGCTTCAGCCTGAATATGCCGCAGCAGGGCGTCGATGTTCTGGCTGACATCGTGGTCGCGGGTGCCTTCACGAAAATCCTCGGCCACCGAGTTGTAGTGGCCGAGGGTGGTGGAGGTGATCTGTTCCAGATCGATAGGCGTCTGTTTCATGGTCGGACTGCGCTGGCAAAGGATGTTGCCGACTATACGCCATGCAATTCAGCGCTTGTTCAACCCTCGCGCCAGACGGTCGCCGCCCAGTTGAATCACTGCCACCAGCGCCACCAGCAGCACGATCACGGTAAGCATGATCTGGCTGTCGAAGCGTTGATAGCCGTAGCGATAGGCGATGTCGCCCAGACCGCCGGCGCCAATCGCTCCGGCCATCGCCGATGAGTTGATCATCGTCACCAGGGTGATGGTGAAACCGCCAACGATGCCCGGCAGCGCTTCGGGCAACAACACGTGCCAGACAATATGCCAGCGCCGGCAGCCCATGGCTTGCGCGGCTTCGATCAAACCGTGGTCGACTTCGCGCAGGCTCACTTCGGCAATCCGCGCAAAAAACGGCGTGGCCGCGATGGTCAACGGCACGACCGCCGCCCACACACCGTATGTGGTGCCGACGATCAGTCGGGTGAACGGAATCAGCGCAACCATCAGGATTAGAAACGGAATCGAGCGAAACAGATTCACGAACGCACCCAGAGCACGATTCAGCACCGGTGCTTCGTAGATGCCGCCCTTGTCGCTGGTGACCAGAATCACCGCCATGGGAATCCCGGCGAGCAATGCAATCAGCGACGACACGCCGACCATCAGGAACGTGTCGATGAAACCCTGCAGCAAGCGATCAAACCACATAGCCCAGCACCTCCGTGCGTTGTGCCCATTGGCTGGCACGCTGGCGCAATTCCTCGGCGTTCAGCTTCGATCCCGCCACCGCCAGCAGCAATTGCCCGAGCGCGTGGCCCTGAATCCGTTCCACGCCACCCTGGAGCAATTTCACCCGGCCACCGAGGGCGGCGAACAGTGCGGCCAGATCCGGTTCGTCCTGCTGGCTGCCGGTGAACTGCAAACGCAGCACCACGGACGTATCGGACGACGACGGTTGCGCCTGCAAACGGCTTTGCAACTCTTCGGGCAATGCGTGCTGCAACGGTGCGAGCAAGGTCTGGCTGACCTCGTGTTGCGGATTGCCGAACACTTCCCAGACCGGCCCCTGTTCGACGATGCGGCCATGTTCCAGCACGACGACGCGATCGCAGATTTCCCGGATCACCGCCATCTCGTGAGTGATCAGCACGATGGTCAGGCCCAGGCGTTTGTTGATCTCGCGCAGCAGGCCGAGGATCGACTGGGTGGTTTCCGGATCCAGCGCCGAAGTGGCTTCGTCACACAGCAGAATGTCCGGGTCGTGCACCAGCGCGCGGGCGATGCCGACGCGCTGTTTCTGCCCTCCGGACAGCTGCGCCGGATACGCCTTGTGCTTGGTTTGCAGGCCCACCAGCTCCAGCAGTTCGCGAACCTTCTTCTCCCGCTGTTCCTTCGGAACGCCGGCGACTTTCAAAGGCAGTTCGACGTTCTGCCACACCGTTTTTGCCGACATCAGGTTGAAGTGCTGGAAGATCATGCCGATCCGCCGGCGCAGGGCGACGAGGCGATCCTCGTCGTACTCGCCGATGTCCACCTGATCGATCAGCACCCGGCCCGAGGTCGGTTGTTCGAGGCGGTTGATGGTGCGGATCAGCGACGACTTGCCCGCGCCGCTGCGACCGATGATGCCGAACACTTCACCGCGCTGGATCGCCAGGTCGATGCCTTGCAGGGCGGCGACCGGGCCTTGTTTGCCGTCGTAGGTTTTGCCGAGCCCGACGAAACGCACATGGGCGCGGTTCAGTTCGGGATGCAGCTCGGTGCGCTGTGCAAACGCGGGTGGCTCCGGAAGATCCAGTCGCCGTTGAATGGCTGCCGTCATCCTCAGCTTTCCCAACCGGCCTGGTACAGCTTGCCGTGGGCCTTATCCAGCGCGGCGCGAACGGCCGGCGAATGCTGGTAGATGTCGACGAACTTGATCAGGCGCGGATCGGTTTTGCTCTTCGGCTGGATCACGAACTGGATCACGTATTCCTTGTGGTCGAGGCCGTCGAACAGCAGGGCGGAGCCGGCATCGAAAGTCTTCGCCAGACGGATGTAGGCCGGATAGCCCTGGACCAGATCGGCGTCATCGTAGGCGCGCACCAGTTGCACGGCTTCGACCTGGAGGATTTTGATCTTCTTCGGATTGGCGATGATGTCGTCTTCGGTGGCCTTGTAGCCGACGCCCGGTTTCAGGGTGATCAGACCGGCCTTGGCCAGCAGTTGCAGACCGCGTCCGCTGTTGATCGGGTCGTTGGCGATGGCGACGCTGGCGCCTTCCGGCAACTCGTCGAAGCTTTTGTATTTCTTCGAATACAGGCCGACGTTGTTGATGATGCCCGGGGCGAACGGCACCAGGTCGAAACCTGAGGCGGCCTTGGCGTTTTCCAGGAACGGGATGTGCTGGAAGTAGTTCACGTCGATGTCGCCGGCGGCAAGGCTCACGTTCGGCGCGATCCAGTCGGTGAATTCCACCAGCTCGACTTTCAGGCCTTGTTTGGAAGCCTCTTCGACGGCCGCTTCCAGCGGGATCGCGAAGGCGGCGGTGGTGCCGATTTTCAACGGCGCGTCGGCGGCGAACACCGCCGAGCTGAACAGGCCGAAGGCCAGGGCCAGTGCTTTGACTGGGTGGGACAGGAGCTTCTTGGTCATGGTGGTTTTCCAGTCAGTGCGAGGAGGAGTGTCGGTAGTGGGCGCCGGTGTGTTGCTGCGGCAGATGCGCTTCGCCGTGAAACAGTTTTTCCCGCAGGCTGCCGGTGTCGTACGCGGTCTTGTACGAGCCGCGCCGTTGCAGTTCCGGAATCACCAGATCGATGAAATCCACATAGCTTTCCGGGGTGACGATGCGGGTCAGGTTGAAGCCGTCGAGGCCGGTTTCGGCGATCCACGATTCCAGTTCATCCGCCACTTGCTGCGGCGAGCCGACCACGGTGATGTAGCGCCCGCCCAAGGCGTGCTGGTCGAGCAATTTGCGCCGGGTCCAGTCGTTGTTCTGCAGGTTTTTGGTGGCGGACTGGATCGCGTTGCTCTTCACGTACTGGATCGGTTCGTCGATTTCATACTGGGAAAAATCGATCCCGGTGGACGCCGAGAAATGCGCCACGCCCGCTTCGGCGCTGGCGTAGCTCAGGTACTCGGCGTGCTTGGCCCAGGCCGCTTCCTCGGTCTCACCGACGATCACGTTGAGGCCCATGAACACCTTGATGTCTTCGGGCTTGCGACCCGCTTCGACGGCGCTGGCGCGGACCTTGTCTACCTGAACCTTGGTCGACGGCTTGTTCTGACCGCTGATGAACACGCACTCGGCATGACGCCCGGCGAACAGCAGACCGCGCTCCGAACTGCCGGCCTGGAACAGTACCGGCGTGCGCTGCGGCGACGGCTCGCACAGGTGATAACCCTCGACCTGATAGAACTCACCCTTGTGTTCGACCTTGTGCACCTTGTCCGGCTGCGCGTAGATCCGCTGCTGCGGATCGTTGAGCACCGCGCCGTTTTCCCAGCTGCCTTCCCAGAGTTTGTAGAGCACTTCGAGGTACTCGTCGGCCTGGTCGTAACGCCGGTCATGCTCGACCTGTTCGCTCAGGCCCATGGCCTTGGCGGCGCTGTCCAGATAACCGGTGACGATGTTCCAGCCCACCCGCCCGCGGCTCAGGTGATCGAGGGTCGACATGCGCCGGGCGAACAGGTACGGCGGCTCGTAGGTGAGGTTGGCGGTCAGGCCGAAACCCAGATTTTTGGTCACGGCAGACATGGCCGACACCAGCAATAGCGGATCGTTGACCGGCAGCTGGATCGACTCTTTCAGGGTGACGTCCACCGAGTTCTGATAGACGTCGTACACGCCGACGATGTCGGCGATGAACAGCCCGTCGAACAGCCCGCGCTCCAGCAGTTGCGCCAGTTCGGTCCAGTACTCGATGGTCTTGTATCGGGTCGAGGTGTCGCGTGGATGGGTCCACAACCCGTGGTTGATGTGGCCGATGCAGTTCATGTTGAACGCATTGAGCAGGATCTTTTTCTTGCTCATCAGATGGTCCCTCGCAGCGGAGGGTTTTCATCGTTGAGGTAGTAATTGCCGACCGCGTGATATTTCCAGCGCACCGGGTCGTGCAGGGTGTGCACCCGGGCGTTGCGCCAGTGGCGGTCGAGGCCGTGCTCGATCAGGGTGGCCTGGCTGCCGGCCAGTTCAAACAGCGTACTGCCGGCGGCCAGAGAGATTTCGGTGCTGATCGCCCGCGCTTCGGCAACGGCAATCGAGGCCGCCGCAACGGTCTCGGCGTTGGTCTCGGCCTGGGCCGCATCGAGGAATTCGCCGGCGCGTTCGAGCAGGGCTTCGGTGGCGTGCAGGCGGATGCTCAAATGGCCGAAACTCTTGAGGGTCAGCGGGTCTTCAGTGGCCTTGTCATTGCCCGAATCGATCCACGGCCGGGTCTTGCTGCGCACGAAGTGCAGCGCATCTTCGTAGGCGGCGCGGGCGATGCCGGTGTCGATGGCGGCGTGAAGAATCTGCGCCAGCGGGCCGACGGTGGTCGGACGCTCGAAAGCGCTCTGGAACGGGATGACATCTTCGGCGGTGACATACACGTCTTCGAACACCACCGAGCCGCTGCCGGTGGTGCGCTGGCCGAAGCCGCTCCAGTCGTCGATCACGGTCAGGCCTTTGCTGTCACGCGGGACGAAGGCCAGTTGCTGCACGCCATCTTCATCGACCACCGAAGTCGGGATGCGCTGCGCGTAAATCGCACCGGTTGCATAGAACTTGCGGCCGTTGATGCGATAGCTGCTGCCGTCACGTTTGAGGCTGGTGACGCGGTCGTGGGCAGTCTTGGTGCCCAGTTCTGCCAAGGCGTTGCCGAAGCGCTGACCGGCGAGGACTTCGGCGTACAGACGTTGTTTTTGCTCGTGGCTGCCGTTCACCCGCAGCACTTCGAGGGCATAGAAATGGTTCTGCGGAATCTGCCCCAGCGAGCCATCGGCCCGGGCGATCAGGGCGATGACTTTGGCCAGGGTCACGTTGGACACGCCGGCGCCGCCGTACTCCTTGGGCACGCTGATGCCCCACAGGCCAGAGCGGGAAAACACGTCGAGTTCCGGCAGCGGCAGGCGGCGTTCGCGGTCGCGCAGGTTGCTGTCGCGCTGGAAATCTTCGGCCAGGTCGCTGGCGACGATCAGGGCTTGCTCGTCGCTGGTGATGACCGCGACGGGATGGGAAAAGGTCATAGGTTTTTCTCCAGATGTCTGGTCGTCAGATCCAGGAATGGCGAGCCGGCAATTTGCCGTTGAGGCGATAAGCGCCGACTGCGTGGTACTTCCAGCGCACCGGGTCGTGCAGCGTGTGCACCCGGGCATTGCGCCAGTGGCGGTCGAGATTGAATTCGGCGAGGGTGGCGCGGCTGCCGGCCAGTTCGAAGAGCTTTTCGCTGGCCAGCAGCGAGATCTCGGTGGTCAACACCTTGGCTTCGGCCACGGCAATCGAGGCACGGGCGGCGGACTCGGCGGTCAGTGGTGCGGCGTGCACCTGATCCAGCACTTGCCCGGCCTTGCGCAGCAGCGCTTCGGCGGCGTGCAGTTCGATTTTCAGTTTGCCGATGTCGGCGATCACGTAGAGGTCATCGCTGGCGCGTTCGACCTTGGCATCGATCCACGGCCGGGCGCGGGTCTTGACGAATTCGATGGCGTCATCGATGGCGCCACGGGCAATGCCGGCGTCGATCGCCGCTTGAATCAGTTGCGACACGGCGCCCTGGGTGTTGGGTTTTTCGTTGATCTTCCAGTTGTCCACCACAAGACCAGCGTCGACCCGCACGTTGTTCAGCAAGATCGTGCCGCTGGCGGTGGTGCGCTGGCCGAAACCCGACCAGTCATCGACGATGCGCAGGCCCGGAGTGCCACGACGGACAAAGGCCAGCACTTGCTTGCCGTCGTCGTTGAGTGCCTTGACCGCCACCCAGTGGGCGAAGAGGGCTCCAGTGGAATAGAACTTCTGGCCGTTGATCACGTAGTCATCGCCATCGGCGGTGATACGCGCTTTCAGTTCCAGGGTGTCCTTGGTGCCGCGCTCAGGCCCGGCGTTACCGATGCGCCAGCCTTCGAGCACACTCTGCAGCAGCTGCTGTTTCTGCTCTTCGGTGGCGCTGCCGAGGATCAGGTTGATGATGCCGAACTGGTTCTGCGGGATTTGTCCCAGCGCCGGGTCGGCCGCGGAAATGATCGCGAACACCTCGGCCAGGGTGACAAAGGAAACCTGCGGACCGCCGTACTCGCGCGGGATGGCGATGCTGCCCAGGCCGCTGCGGGTGAACTGCTCGATTTCCGCCCACGGCAGCTTGCGCTGACGGTCGCGTTTGGCGGCCTGCACGCGGGCGACTTGCGCCAGTTCATGTGCAGCCTTGATGGCTTGAGCGTCGTTGCGCAGCACTTGCGCGGGCAACAACAACGGGGCGATGTCCAGGTCACTCTGGACGTTTGCGTCTGCCAGACTGGACATCAGTGCCGCTCCTTGGCTGCACGCAATGCCCTGGCGATCTGCACTGGGGTGATTGGGTTCCGGACCATGTTACCTACCTCACATCTCATGAAAAACGCCGCAAAAGTGCGGCGAACGAAAGAATGTCCGGTGGTCCGGTTCATATACCCTAAGCGCGTATAAAATTTAAATAAACTAACTTTTAGGAATATGTATAGACGATCGAAAGCTCACTTGGCTTTGCGCTCCACAGCCATGGGAGTCCGCCTCGGCTGTGCTTTCAGATAAGGATTCACGCAGCCAATCTTCAGGGTGCGGGGCGGCGCCCAGCGCGAGTTGTTGCCGACCCGGTCGATGATGCAATAGGTCACGTCAAGCCGCAGGTCTTCACCCGCTTCGACAATGACTGCCGGTGGCACCCAGACTTGGATTCTCTGGCCGACATCGGCTTGCGTGACAGGGGGCAGATCCATTCGTGCATCACCCCAGCGCAGGGTGATTTCGTCACCCTCGGCCATGTTCAGATAAGGCTCGATGGTCAGAGGGACGCCGCGCTTGATCTGGCTCGGGTTGACCCCACGCCGGCGGATGACGTCTGGAAGGCTGACTGGCAGCAAATACTGGTTTTCCTCTGCGCTGCCTGTTGCGAACTGCCCGCCCGGGCAGTCGAGCTTCACCTGGAGCCGGGCGCCGGTCGACAGCGCCGGGTTTCTCCCGACCTGCATGACCCGATAGTGCACGCAGGGTGAACCGTTGACGATGAAGCTCTCCGGCACCCTGAGGCTGACCGTGCTTCCGATATCGCCGGCAGTCAGCACGCGGGAAGCGACATAGCAGTCATCCCAGAACAGCTCGATCAGATCGCCGCTGTCCATAGCGTCATAAGGTCCGATTTCGACCGACAGGTTGGCGGCCGCCATGAGGTTGATTCCAGTCCCGTGGGTTTGCTCCAGGGTCGGTGGTGGCAGTAGCGGGATGTTTGAAATGCAGGTCATCGTTTTCTCTCCTTGAAGCCTTGCAGCGAAGTCCGTATCTGAAAGAACGAATGGCGTGAATTAATCGGCAATAAAACTTAGGAGTTGCGTACAAGTTTGAAAGTGTCTTGTTGAACTGGCGTGCGCCGGTTGATGACTAGATAAGAGTTCGCCGGAAGAGGTGTCAAGCGAGTGGTTTAGTTAATCCGTGAATTACGGATTAATCAGAAGGTTCCTACGTTGTTGTAGCAGTCGGACTAGGCAGGGAAAGGAAAGAGGCTACAGGTTTTCGCGGTTTTCAGCGTGTTTGACTGTTCGTTCTGCTGAAGCAAGGAATCAGAGTGCGGCGAATTTTATGCGCAGGAAGTTGTTGCGGGACATATATATGTACTGCCTTTGCAAGGGGCGGGTAGTTTATGTTTTGAGAGTAATTTTTTATGTCTTGGAAAACACTACTTCCATCCATGGAAGTGAGTGAGGGTGCAGGCGAAGTTCTCAGCCGTTGTTGCGAAACTTGCTGAGAAACTGTCGTGTGCGTTCTTCTTTCGGATTGGCAAACAGCGCCTTGGCTTCGCCTTGCTCGACGATCACCCCCTTGTCGAAAAACACCACGCGGTTGGCCACGTCACGGGCGAACGCCATTTCGTGAGTCACGATAACCATGGTGCGTTTTTCTTCGGCCAGGCCGCGAATGGTCGCCAGTACTTCGCCCACCAGTTCCGGGTCGAGGGCCGACGTCGGCTCGTCGAACAGGATCACTTCCGGCTCCATCGCCAGCGCCCGGGCAATCGCCACGCGCTGTTGCTGGCCGCCGGACAGGCGCCGTGGATAGGCGTCTTCCTTGCCCGCGAGGCCGACCTTGGCCAGCAGCTTCTTGCCCAGGGCAATGGCTTCGTCGCGAGGCGTCTTCTTGACCACGATCGGGCCTTCGATGACGTTCTCCAGGGCGGTGCGGTGGGGGAACAGGTTGAAGTTCTGGAACACGAAGCCCACATGCTGGCGCAGGGTGCGCACCAGATTCTGCTGCTGGTTCAAGGGACGACCGGTATCGATTTCGATATCGCCGACCTTGATCCGGCCGCTGGTGGGTTGTTCGAGGAAGTTCAGGCAGCGCAGAAACGTGGTCTTGCCCGAGCCGCTGGGGCCGATGATTGCCACGACCTCGCCTTCTTTCACTTCAAGATCGATGCCGTTGAGCACGACTTGACCCTTGAACTGCTTTGTCAGTTTTTCCACGACAATCATGGGGTCAGGACTCCTGGTCGTGCCGATTGACCCGCTCTTCCAGCTTGTTCTGGAAGTGCGACAGCACTGTGGCCAGAATCCAGTAGATCAGCGCGGCGGCAAGATACATGGTGAAGACTTCGAAAGTCCGGGCGGTAATCAGCTGTGCCTGACGGAACAGCTCCGGCACCTGAATGGTGGCGGCCAGCGCGGTGTCCTTGACCAGTGAAATGAAGCTGTTGCCCAGCGGCGGCAACGCCGTGCGCATGGCTTGCGGCAGGATGGCCCGGCGCAGGGTCTGCGCGCGGGTCATGCCGATGCTTGCAGCCGCTTCCCACTGACCACGTTCGATGGAGCCGATCGCGGCACGCAGGATTTCACAGGCATAGGCGGCCATGTTCAGCGAGAAACCGATCAGGGCTGCCGGCAGCGGGTCGAGTTCCAGCCCCAGTTGCGGCAGGCCGTAATAGATCACGAACAGCTGCACCAGCAACGGCGTGCCGCGAAAGAACGACACGTAGATGCGGGCCAGCCAGCTGACCGATTTGAAACGCGACAGGCGCATCAGCGCCAGGCCAAAGCCCAGCAGCAGGCCGAAAAACATGCCGCCGAGGCTGAGGACTACCGTGTAGTACGCGCCCTTGAGCAGAAAGGGCGCGGAGTCCAGTGCGAGTTGGAAAGCTGCTTCCATTATTTGGTGACGTCAGCTTGGAAGTACTTTTCCGAGATCTTGGCCAGGGTCCCGTCGGCACGCAGCTCGTCGAGGGCCTTGTTCACGGCCGCCAGCAGTTCTGGCTCGCCTTTGCGCAGGGCGATACCGGATTCCTGACGGGAGAACGCCTGACCGGCCGCTACGGTTTTCGGTGCTTTCTTGGCGTACTCGAGGGCGGCCAGACGGTCGATCAGAATCGCGTCGGTACGGCCGTTGTTCAGGTCGGCGAACTTGGTCGGATCATCGTCGTAGGTACGCACGTCGGCACCCGGCACGTTGGCGCGAACCCATTGCTCGTAGTTGGTGCCCAGGCCTACGCCGACTTTCTTGCCAGACAGGTCGGCGGCGGTCTTGATGTTCAGCGCAGCTTCCTTGTCCTTCAGCACCAGCGCCTGAATCCCGGAGATGGTGTACGGCTCGGAGAAGTCATACTTCTTCTTGCGCTCGTCGGAGATGGTCACCTGGTTGACTACAACGTCCAGACGCTTGGATTCCAGCGCGGCGAGGATGCCGTCCCACTTGGTTGGCTGGATCTTGGCCTTGACGCCCAGCTTCTTGGCCAGGGCTTCGGACAGTTCGACTTCGAAGCCCGACAGCTTGCCGTCGGCATCAACGAAGCTGAACGGTGGGTAAGTGCCTTCCAGGCCGACGTTGATAACGCCTTTGTCCTTGATCTGTTGCAGTTGCTCACCGGCAACGGCGCTGCTGATCAGACCGGCGCTCAGTGCCAGGCCCAGCGAACCTACCAGCAGATTTCGACGTAGTGCGGAAAGAATCATGACAAGCCCCTGTGTTTTCTTATGGAAGACGCTTAAGGAAAGTTGGCGAATCCGGGAATTGGACGACAGCGCTATCCTGCCTTAAAGCAGCTTATGCGTCTCTCGCGATATTCGCCTGCGGCGAGACTATAAGACTGTTTTTTTAGAATGGAAAATAATGAATTTTCAATTTGTTATTCGTATGTGGAATATGAGTTTCCCGTATTCCGGTTGATCCCACCCGCTGCGCGGGAGGGCTTCAACGGACGGAAAGGGACGCGGAGCGTCCCGGCCGGCCTTCCCACGCCGAGCGTGGGAACGAGCGCATCAGAGAAAATCCTTGTAGGCAAACAACGCCGGGGCGCCGCCGGTGTGCAGGAAAATGATCGGGCCGTCGTCGAAACGCCCGCGCCCGATGCCGTCGAGCAACCCGGCCATGGCCTTGCCGGTGTAGACCGGATCGAGCAGCACCGCGTCCTGGCTGGCCAGCAGTTTCACCGCCGCCAGGGTTCCGGCATTCGGCTCGCCGTAGCGCGGGCCGAAGTATTCGTCCCACAACTCGACCTTGAAATTCTCCGGCAACGCGACACCCAACAGATCGGCGGTGCGTTCGGCCAGGCCCTGCACTTTAGGGCGTTGATCTTCTTCGCTGCGCGAAACCGTCACGCCGATCACCGGCAGTTGCGGCAGCACTTCGCTCAAGGCCAAAGCCAGGCCACTGTGTGTGCCGGCGCTGCCCGAGGCCAGGACCACGGCGGAAAATTGCAGGCCGGTGTCCTCGATCTGCTGTGCCAGTTCCAGACCGGCCCGTACATAACCCAGTGCGCCGATGGCGTTGGAGCCACCGATCGGCACCAGATACGGCTTCTTGCCGTTGCTGCGCAGGCGCACGGCGAGGGCGGCCAGTTGTTCGTCGGCGTTGTCGAGGTTGTCGACCAGCTCGACCTTGGTGTCGAACAGGTCCAGCAGCAGGCGGTTGCCGTTGCCGGTGTAGTTGGCGTCGTCGGTGCCCAGTGGATTTTCCAGCAGGGCCACGCAGCCCAGGCCCAGTTTCGCGGCCAGCGCAGCGGTCTGGCGGACGTGGTTCGATTGCAGTGCGCCAGCCGTGATCAGGGTGTCCGCGCCTTGGGCGAGGGCATCGGCGGCGAGGTATTCGAGCTTGCGTAATTTGTTGCCGCCCATGGCCAGCGGCGTCAGGTCATCGCGCTTGATGTAGACATCGCGGCCGAGCCAGGTGGACAGGCGTTCGAGTTTTTCCAGTGGGGTCGGTTGGCCGAGCAGGTCGAGGCGGTTGAAGCGGTCCAGCTGTTGTTTGATCATGAGTCCGTACTGATGCAAGGGGATGTCAGGACTATAGGCACGCCGATTTACCGGGGCAACCGCCAATCGCTTATAGCCAAATGTGCTTAGCCCAGCACTATCGGTTCTTAATTCGCCTCCGGGACGTTGCCGTAAAGTAGTGGCCGTTGACGCGGCCAGACAGTCCGGCCGCCCGTGAGGAGTCTTTACCGTGAGCGAGCGTTCCAGCCATTGGCAATTGCAGACCATCGTCAGCCAGCTGCGTACCGCGCGGGATCAGTGGCGTGCGCAAAATGGCCGCGCCAGCGGCGAGCAGGGCGGGCGCGAGTTGCCGTCCCGTGATGCGATGGCGCAGATTCTCGAAGCCCTGTGCGGCGCGTTGTTCCCGATGCGTCTGGGGCCGGTGGATCTGCGTGAAGAGAGCGAAGATTTTTACGTCGGTCACACCCTTGATGTTGCGCTGAATGCATTGCTGACCCAGGCACGACTCGAACTGCGTTACGTCGCCCGCCACAGCGCCCGGGATGACAGCGAAGTCGAGGCGCAGGCCATCCGGATCATTCAGGATTTCGCTCTGGCGCTGCCAGGCCTGCGCAGTCTGCTCGACACCGACGTGCTGGCCGCCTACCACGGCGACCCGGCGGCGCGCAGCGTCGATGAAGTGCTGCTGTGCTATCCGGGGATTCTGGCGGTGATCCACCATCGTCTCGCGCACCATTTGTATCGCGCAGGCTTGCCGCTGCTGGCGCGGATCAGTTCGGAAATCGCCCACTCGGCGACCGGCATCGATATTCACCCGGGCGCACAGATCGGCCGCAGTTTCTTCATCGACCACGGGACTGGCGTGGTGATCGGCGAGACCGCGATCATCGGCGAGCGCGTCAGGATCTACCAGGCAGTGACCTTGGGCGCCAAACGTTTCCCGGCGGACGAGGACGGCCAGTTGCAGAAGGGCCATCCGCGGCATCCGATTGTCGAGGACGATGTGGTGATTTACGCCGGGGCGACGATTCTCGGGCGGATCACCATCGGCAAGGGCTCGACCATCGGCGGCAACGTGTGGCTGACCCGCAGCGTGCCGGCCGGGTGCAACCTGACCCAGGCCAACCTGCAGCATGATGACGGGACGCAGAAGTAATTTTCCTGTCCGATCGTTCCCGCGCAAGGCGGGAACGATCACCCTCGCCACAGCGTCATATCCCTCCCTGAGCCAGCGTACGAAAGCGACCGCTGAGCCCTGCGATTAGTCCTGAGCGTGCTATCCATGTTTAACTTGAACGTTCATTCAAGTTAAACCGGTAGCTCGCTGCCCGCTCACAACAGGAGGCTTGCCTTTGCTGAGTCCGATCATTTCAGCCATTTTCCAACCCCTTGAGGTGCACCGTTCATGAGTGCATCGTCCACCCCCGCCAGCGGTCTGGTACGCATGAATCCGCCGGTGTTCTGGTTCGCCGCAACGGTGATCCTGCTGTTCGGCCTGACCGTTATCGCCATGCCGGAACAGGCCGGTGCCTGGCTGCTTGAAGCGCAAAACTGGGCGGCCAATACGGTCGGCTGGTACTACATGCTCGCGATGACCCTGTATCTGGTCTTCGTGGTGGTCACCGCGTTATCGGGCTACGGCAAGATCAAACTCGGTGCCGACCACGACGAACCCGAATTCAGTTACCTGTCCTGGGCCGGCATGCTCTTCGCCGCCGGGATCAGCATCACGCTGTTTTTCTTCTGTGTGTCCGAACCACTGACCCACATGCTCCAGCCGCCACAAGGCGAGGCCGGTACGGCGGAGGCGGCGCGTCAGGCGATGCAGATCCTGTTTTTGCACTGGGGCCTGCACGGCTGGGGCGTGTTCGCCTTTGTCGGCATGGCGCTGGCGTATTTCGCCTATCGGCACAACCTGCCGTTGGCCCTGCGTTCGGCGCTGTACCCGCTGATCGGCAAACGCATCAACGGGCCCATCGGCTACGCGGTGGATGGCTTCGGCATCATCGCCACGGTGTTCGGCCTCGGTGCGGACATGGGCTTCGGCGTGCTCCATCTCAACTCCGGTCTGGACTACCTGTTCGGCATCGCCCACACCCAGTGGATTCAGGTCGGCCTGATCACGCTGATGATGGGCGCGGCGATCATCGTCGCCGTCTCCGGTGTGGATAAGGGCGTGAGGGTCATGTCCGACATCAACATGCTGCTGGCCTGTGCGCTGCTGCTGTTCGTGTTGTTCGCCGGCCCCACCCAGCACTTGCTCAACACCCTGATCCAGAACCTCGGCGACTACCTCGGCGCCTTGCCGACGAAGAGTTTCGACCTCTACGCCTACGACAAACCGAGCGACTGGCTCGGCGGCTGGACGGTGTTCTACTGGGCCTGGTGGATTGCATGGTCGCCGTTCGTGGGCCTGTTCATCGCACGGATTTCCCGTGGCCGGACCATCCGCGAATTCGTCTTCGGCGTATTGTTGATCCCGCTTGGTTTCACCCTGGCGTGGATGTCGATTTTCGGCAACAGCGCCATCGATCAGGTACTCAACCACGGCATGTCGGCACTGGGCATGTCGGCCCTCGACAACCCGTCGATGACCCTTTACCTGCTGCTGGAAACCTACCCGTGGAGCAAGACTGTCATCGCGGTGACGGTGTTTATCAGCTTCGTGTTCTTCGTCACCTCCGCCGACTCGGGCACCGTGGTGCTCTCGACCCTGTCGGCCAAGGGCGGCAACCCGGATGAAGACGGGCCGAAATGGCTGCGGGTGTTCTGGGGCGCGATGACTGCGCTGATCACCAGTGCGCTGCTGTTCTCCGGCAGTATCGATGCGCTGAAGTCAGCGGTGGTGCTGACCTCGCTGCCGTTCTCGCTGATTCTGCTGCTGATGATGTGGGGGCTGCACAAGGCGTTCTATCTGGAATCGCAGAAGCAGATCGCGCAACTGCATTCGCTGGCGCCGGTGTCCGGCTCACGGCGTGGCAAGGGCGGCTGGCGCCAGCGCCTGAGCCAGGCTGTGCACTTCCCGTCGCGGGACGAGGTGTACCGCTTCATGGACACCACGGTGAAACCGGCCATCGAAGAAGTGACGGCGGTGTTCGTCGAAAAAGGTTTGAACGTGGTCACCCAACCGGATCCGGCCCATGACAGCGTCAGCCTGGAAATCGGTCACGGCGAGCTGCACCCGTTCATCTACCAGGTGCAGATGCGCGGTTACTTCACGCCGTCGTTCGCCCGTGGCGGCATGGGCTCGAAGCAGCTCAACAACCGCCGCTACTATCGCGCCGAAGTGCATCTGAGCGAGGGCAGTCAGGACTACGATCTGGTCGGTTACACCAAAGAGCAGATCATCAACGACATCCTCGACCAGTACGAACGGCACATGCAGTTCCTGCATCTGGTGCGTTGATCGGAGCAGGGCGCCGGGACGGTTTCAGGTCTCGGCGCTCAGCACCATGAACAACACCATCGCTGCGATCGGCACGCCAAATACGGCGCTGCCAATCGCAATCTCCGACCCCAGCGGCTGCCCGGCGTGCACCACGCCGACCGCACCATTGATCACCGTCAACGCCAGCCACAACGCCGCGAAACCGTAGGCCATGGTCTGGCGACTGAAGCCGATGCGCTCGCCGATGTAGAGCATCAGCGCCAGGAGGATCAGGCCGAAGAAGATGATGATTGCGGTGTGCATGGTCGCCCCTGCAGGATGTGCGGTATCACCTAGAGCATAGCCAACTCAGCTATTGCCGTGCTCGTCAGGTACTTTCCCGTTCAATCACCATGCACTGCAGCAGATTAAGTCGCTGCACTTCATCGCTCGGCAGCACGCCCAAACTTTCCAGCACCCGCGTCGCCGCCAGTACGCCGATCTCTAGCGCCGGCGGTTTGATGGTGCTCAGGCTCGGCAGCAGCATCTCGGCGAACGGGTAGTCGCCGAAGCCGAGGACGGCGCAGTCGTCGGGGATCTTGAGGCCGGCGCGTTGCCCGGCGAGCAGGCCGCCGGCGGCGAGGTTGTCGTTGGCGAAGAGGATGGCGTCCGGACGCGGTGAGGCGTTCATCAGTGCTTCCATTGCTTGCTTGCCGGCCTCGAACGGGGCGCGATCGGCGTCTGGTGCGAACACCCACGGTTCCAGACCCAACTCACGAACGGTCGCGGTGTAACCGTCGCGGCGCTCCAGCGCACTGAAGTCGCCGGACGCGCTGTTCTGCACAAACGCAATCCGCCGATAGCCCTTGCCGTGCAGATAACGGGCGGCGCTGACCCCCACTTCAAAGTGCGAAAAGCCGATCTGCATCGGCTCGCGATCCGGCTGGTAATCCCAGGTTTCGATCACCGGAATATCCGCTTCGGCGAGCATCTTTTCCGTGCCCGCGCTATGGAAGTGACTGGTCACCACCAGCGCTGCCGGCGACCAGCCGAGGAATGCCCGCACCGCGTTTTCTTCCTGTTCAGTGCTGAAGTAACTCGAGGCCAGAAGTAGTTGGTAGCCGTGACGGCTGAGGGTGTCGCTGAAGCCCTGAATGGTGTTGGCGAAGATCGGCCCGGAGATGTTCGGGATCACCATGCCGACGATTTTCCCCCGCGCCGAGGCGAGTCCCCCGGCCACCAGATTCGGTACATAACCCAACTCCGCGACCACCGCCGCAATCCGCTCGCGGCGTTCGGGCGAGACCTGTTCCGGCTGGTTGAAGTAGCGCGACACGGTGATCGCCGAAACACTGGCCTGGCGCGCCACTGCGTTGAGGGTCACGCGACCGGCGCCACGGCGTTTGCGGGGCTTTTCTTCGCTCAAGGCTCGATCCTTCTTAAAAACCAAAACGCATATAAAAGTAATTTTTCAGTATTGGACGCTCTATGCCGGGCTTGCCAATACTAGCGATGTTAGCGCTAACAAAGCGCATTGTCTGCTACTCGCTCGAGCGAATGCCCAAGACACGGAGACAGGCGCTGTCGTCGCAGAACGGCAGCGGTTCAGGGCAACTTTTCGAGCGGGCAAACATGCACAACATTCCTGGGGCGATACACAAACTGGCGCAATCGATCCGCGCTGCGGGCTGGCTGCTCACCGGGCTGGCCGCGCTGCCGCTGCCCGCCGCGTTCGCCGCCGACAGCAGCGAGCAGGAGCCGACACTCAAGTCCGTCACGGTCACCGCCACCCGCCGCGAAGAGTCGCTGCAAAAGGTCCCGGTGGCGGTGTCGGTGATCGACGGCGAGCAACTGGAGCGCGATAACCGCAACAGCGTGGCGAGCATCGTCCAGCAAGTGCCGTCGCTGAATTTCCGCACCGGCGCATCGAACAAGGACACCTCGTTGTTCGTGCGTGGCGTGGGGACGATTTCCACTTCGCCGGGCGTCGAGCCGACCGTTGCCACGGTGATCGATGGCGTGGTCTACGCCCGTCCCGGTCAGTCGACTCTGGATCTGCTGGATCTGGAACGCGTCGAAGTTCTGCGCGGCCCGCAAGGCACGCTGTTCGGCAAGAACGCCTCGGCCGGCGTGTTGAACATCACCAGCAAGGCACCGACCGCCGAGACCCACGGTTACATCGATCAGTCGTACTACAGCGGCAACGAAAGCCGCACCCGTTTCGGCATCGGCGGCAGCCTGATTCCGGACACACTCAAGGGCTCGATCAGCACTCTTTTCGGTCCTTACGACGGCAACGTCGACAACAAGCACAACGGCCAGGAGGTCAACGGCTACAACCATCGCGGCGTACGCGGCAAACTGGAATTCACCCCGAACGACGACGTCACTTTCACCCTGATCGCCGACTACATGCAGTCCCACGATGACGGCCCCAATGGCGTCGTCACCAAGTCGCTGACCCCGGCGTTCACCAATGCACTGAGCCCGGTCAGCGCCACCAGTCACAACCGCGATATCAACACCGACACCCGCACCCACGTCGAAGACACCAACAAGGGCCTGTCCGGCCAGCTCGACTGGCAACTCGGCGATTACACCTTGACGTCGATCACCGCGTGGCGCGGCTGGGACAACACCCAGTATCAGGACGGCGACCGTCTCGGCACGGTAACGGCGGCGTTCCCCAGCACGGCGGACAAGGGTGACCTGGCCTTCGACCAATACTCACAGGAGCTGCGTCTGGCCTCGCCGAAAGGCGGGTTCCTCGAATACGTCGGCGGCCTGTTCTACATGCACGGCAAGGATGACGAGACCTATCAGCGCACGCTGACCACCACCACGCGGACTGACCGTGGGGTCGCCGACTACAGCACCACCAGCGACAGCTACGCGGTGTTCGGCGAAAGCACGCTGAACTTCACTTCGGACTTCCGTGGCATCGCCGGCCTGCGCTACACCCACGACGATCTGGAATACGATCACCGTCGCGTTTCCACTTCCGCCACCACTGTCAGCGGCATTCAACCAGCCACCCGCAGTTCCGGTTCGGTGGACGAGGACGGCTGGTCCGGCCGGCTCGGCTTGCAGTACGACCTGAGCGATACCGTCACCACTTATCTCACCTATTCGCGCGGCTACAAAGGTCCGGCCTACAACGTGTTCTTCAACATGCAGCCGCGCGATACCGAAGCGCTGAAACCGGAAACCTCCAACACCTGGGAGGCGGGGATCAAAGCCTCGGCCTGGAACAATCGCCTGACCACCAACCTCGCGGTTTTCCACAGCGACTACGACAACTATCAGGCGAACTTTTTCGACACCGTCGCCGGCCAAGTGGTGACGCGCCTGATCAATGCCGGCAGCGTCAGCACCGAGGGCGTGGAACTTGATTACGCCCTGCAGGCGACCCAGCAACTGAAGTTCTCCGGCGCATTGGCCTACACCCGCGCCCGCATCGATCAGTTCGCCTGCCCGGCGGGCGCGGCGGCGTCGTGCAACGTCAACGGCAAGCCGCTGCCGTTCAGCCCGGACTGGAAAAGCTACGTGCGCGCCGACTACACCATCCCGCTGGAAAACGGTCTGGATATCGAACTCGGCACCGACTACAGCTGGCAGGGCGAAGTGCAGTACGACATCAGCCAGAACGCTGACACCAAACAGGGCGCCTACGGTCTCTGGAACGCCAGTGTGGCCCTGGCCGATTACACCAACGGCTGGCGCGTGGCGTTGCTGGGCAAGAACCTCACCGACAAGTCGTATTCGCCATTGCTCGCCAGCGGTGGCAACTACATCTACCGCGCCGTGCCTCGCGACGACGAGCGCTACTTCGGCGTGCAACTGCGCAAGGACTTCTGAGATGAGCAGACAGCTGAAACTCGGTGCATTCCTCATGGCCACCGGGCACCACGTCGCCGCGTGGCGTCATCCGGACGTGCCGGCCAACGCCGGGCTGGATTTCGCCCACTACAAACGTCTGGCGCAGGTTGCCGAGGCGGCGAAGTTCGATACGTTGTTTGTCGCCGACAGTGTCGCCGCACCGACTCACGACATCGCCAGCCGCATGGCCCGTTCGGATCACTTCGAACCGCTGACCTTGCTCTCGGCCTTGAGTGCCGTAACCGAACACATCGGCCTGATCGCCACCGCCACCACCAGCTACAACGAGCCGTACCACGTGGCGCGTAAATTCGCGTCCCTCGATCACCTGTCGGGCGGACGCGCGGGGTGGAATCTGGTGACCTCGGACAACGCCGCCGAAGCGCAGAATTTCGGCCGCGATGAACACATCGGCCACGCCGAACGCTACAGCCGCGCCCGGGAATTTCACCAAGTGGTGACCGGGCTCTGGGACAGTTGGCAGGACGACGCCTTCCTCCGCGACAAGGCCAGCGGCGCGTATTACGACCCGGAAAAACTGCACGTGCTGAATCACGTCGGCGAGCACTTCAAGGTCAAAGGCCCGCTGAATGTCGCGCGTTCGCCACAGGGTCAGCCGGTGATCGTGCAGGCCGGCTCGTCGGAAGCCGGGCGTGAACTGGCGGCGCAAACGGCCGAAGTAGTGTTCACCGCGCAGACCTCGCTGGCGAGCGCCCAGGCGTTCTACGCCGACCTCAAGGGCCGCTTGCCGAAGTACGGGCGCAGCGCCGATTCGCTGAAAATCATGCCCGGCGTGTTTGTCGTGGTCGGGCAGACAGAAGCCGAAGCGCAGGAAAAATATGAAACGTTTCAGCAATTGGTCGAACCCGAGGTTGGCGTCGCCCTGCTTGGGCGTATGCTGGGCAACTTCGATCTGTCGAAGTACCCGCTGGACGGGCCGCTGCCGGAATTGCCGCTGACTGAAAGCGGCCAGCAGAGCCGGCAGAAGCTGCTGACCGAACTGGCTGGCCGCGAGCATCTGACCCTGGCCGAACTGGGCCGGCGAATCGCTGGCGGTCGCGGGCATTACAGCGTTGTCGGTACGCCGGCGCAGATAGCCGATCGTTTGCAGGAATGGTTCGAGCAAGGCGCGGCGGACGGCTTCAACGTGCTGGTGCCGCACCTGCCCGGCGGGCTCGAAGACTTCGCCAATGGCGTGGTCCCGGAACTGCAGCGGCGTGGGCTGTTCAGAACCGGATACGAGGGCCGGACCTTGCGCCAGAACCTTGGCCTTGCCCGGCCCGGCAATCGCTTTGCGTAGCAATCGACACCCATTTCAAGACCGACAAGAGAGGATTCGATGACTTACACCGCTGCCGAAAACCGCTATGACTCCATTCCTTACCGCCGCGTCGGACGCAGCGGTCTGGTGTTGCCGGCGCTGTCTCTGGGCCTGTGGCACAACTTCGGCGACAGCACGCCGATCGACACTCAGCGCTCGTTGCTGCGCACCGCGTTCGACCTGGGCATCAACCACTTCGACCTGGCCAACAACTACGGCCCGCCCTACGGCAGCGCCGAGACCAATTTCGGCCGACTGCTGCGCGAAGACTTCAAGCAGTACCGTGATGAACTGATCATCTCCAGTAAGGCCGGCTGGGACATGTGGCCCGGCCCTTACGGCCAGGGCGGCGGCTCGCGCAAATACGTGCTGGCCAGCCTCGACCAGAGCCTGCAACGCCTGGGCCTGGACTATGTGGATATCTTCTATTCACACCGATTCGACCCTGACACCCCACTGGAAGAAACCGCCAGCGCCCTCGCCACTGCGGTGCAGCAGGGCAAGGCGCTGTACATCGGCATCTCGTCGTACTCCGGGGTAAAAACCCGCGAAATCGCCGCGCTGCTCAAAGAGTGGAAAGTGCCGCTGTTGATTCACCAACCGGCCTACAACCTGCTCAACCGTTGGGTGGAAAAGGACCTGCTCGACACCACCGACGAACTCGGCACCGGCGTGATTGCGTTCACCCCGCTGGCGCAGGGTCTGCTGACCGACAAATACCTCAACGGCGTGCCGGCGGATGCGCGGGTCAATCGTCCGGGCGGTGGATCGTTGCAGGCTTCGCATTTGTCCGAGGCGAACATTGCTCATGTACGAGCGCTGAACGAGATCGCCAAGCGTCGCGGGCAGAGTCTGGCGCAACTGGCATTGGCGTGGACGCTGCGGGATCCGCGAGTGACTTCGGCGCTGATCGGCGCGAGCCGGCCGGAGCAGATTGTCGAGAACGTTGGGGCGTTGGAGAATTTGAGTTTCAGTGCGGAAGAGTTGGCGGAGATTGACCGGTTTGCCCAGGAGGGCGGGATCAATCTTTGGGAGAAGCCTTCGACGGCGGAGTAGCTACACGCTGATCGTTCCCACGCAGAGCGTGGGAACGATCAGTTGTTCAACGAAAAAACGGCACATCCCCCAACACCGTAGCCCGTTGCATCACCCTCCGCGCCGGTCGGTAATCATCCACCGCGTAATGCTGCGTCACGCGGTTGTCCCAGAACGCGATGTCATCCTTCTGCCAACGCCAGCGAATGGTGAATTCCGGCCGTGTTGCGTGGGCGAACAAGAATTTCAGCACCGCTTCACTCTCGGTCTCCGACAGCTCATTGATCTTCGACGTGAAGCCTTCGTTGACGAACAGCGAACGCCGCCCGCTCACCGGGTGCGTGCGGATCACCGGGTGCGACAGCGGTGGATTCTTGCGCCGCGCCTCTTCCCACTGTGCCAGTGCCTCCGGCGTGTTGCCGTAACGCTCCAGCGGAAACGAGCGGGTGAAGTCGTGAGTCGCGGTCAGCCCTTCGAGCATCGCCTTCATCGGCGCCGACAACGCTTCATAGGCGGCAATCCCGCTGGCCCACAACGTGTCGCCACCGAACTCCGGCAACAGCTTGGCGCTGAGCACCGCCCCCATGGCCGGGGTCGGCAGGAAGGTCACGTCGGTGTGCCAGATCGCGTTGTCGCGCACGTCGGTGACGGCGGTGTCGAGGATCAGAACCTCCGGTTGCTCAGGCACATTCGGGTAGATCGGGTGAATGTGCAGGTCGCCGAAATAGTGGGCGAAGCGCGCCTGTTGCGACGGCTCGATCGGCTGATTGCGGAAGAACAGCACCTGGTATTTGAGCAGCGCCTGCTCGATGGCGTCGCGTTGTTCCAGGTTCAGCGGCTGGCTGATGTCGACGCCGCTGATCTGTGCGCCGAGGGCCGAGCTTAACGGGGTGATGTTCAGGCTGCTCATGGTGGTTCTCTTCAATTCCGGGGCCCCGAAACTGTCGGGGTAGTCAGTGCTGAAAAATCAGTGGGCCTGGCCGTGCCACGGCACCAGTTTGCGTTGCAGGGCACGCAGGCCCATTTCCATGGCGAAGGCGATCAGGGCGATGACCAGAATCCCCAGCACCACCACATCGGTGACCAGGAATTGCGCGGCCGACTGCACCATGAAGCCCAGGCCGCTGGTGGCCGCGATCAATTCGGCGGCGACCAGCGTCGACCAGCCGACACCCAGACCAATGCGCACACCGGTCAGAATGTCCGGCAGGGCGCTGGGCAAAATCACGTGGCGAATCAGTTGTGCGCGAGTCGCCCCCAGCGATTGCGCAGCGCGCAATTTGGCCGGGTCGACAGTGCGCACGCCGGTGGCGGTGGCAATCGCGATCGGGGCGAAAATCGCCAGGTAGATCAGCAGCACTTTCGACAGTTCGCCGATACCGCACCAGATCACGATCAGCGGCAGATAGGCGAGCGGCGGAATCGGCCGGTAGAACTCGATCAGCGGATCCAGCACGCCACGGGCGATGCGGTTGGCACCGATGGCGATGCCCACCGGAACGGCGGTCAGAATTGCAAAACCGAGTCCCAAGCCGATGCGGCTCAGACTCGCACCCAGGTGCTGCCACAACGTCGAATCCATGTAGCCCGTGGTCGCCAGCAACCAGCCTTTTTGCAGCACGGCGGATGGTGGCGGCAGGAACAGCGGTTCGATCAGACCGGTGGCGGTCACTGCCCACCAGATCACCAGCAACGCGAACAGAGTCAGCAGGCTGATCCAGCGGGTGCTGAGGCTGCGGCGCACGGGAATCACCACCGAGGTGGCGGCGGGTTTCACTGCGGTGGCGGAAACGTCGTAACTGCTCATGCGCGCTCCTGCCGTTGAACGGCGCTGCGTTGCGAGAACACTTTGGCGAGCACGTGTTCGCGGGTTTCGATGAAGCGCGGATCGGACTTGATCGCCCGCGCCGATTCACCGGCGGCGTAACGTTTGCCGAAATCCAGGTGTAGGCGCTCGACGATCTGCCCCGGATTCGGTGCCAGCAGAATCAGGTCGGTGGCGAGGAACACCGCTTCTTCAATGTCGTGGGTAATCAGGAACACCGGTTTGGCGGTGCGTTGCCAGACTTGCAGCAACAGCTCCTGCATCTGTTCGCGGGTGAAGGCGTCAAGGGCGCCGAAGGGCTCGTCCATCAGCAGCACGCGGGGGTCGGCTGCGAGGGCGCGGGCCAGGCCGACACGTTGCTTCTGGCCACCGGAGAGCTGCCAGATGCGACGCTTTTCAAAACCGGAGAGATCGACCAGCGCGAGCATTTCCCGGGCGATCTGTTCGCGTTTGTCCTTGGCCACACCGGCCAGTTCAAGGCCGAAGGCGACGTTGGCCAGCACATCCTGCCAGGGCAGCAGGGCGTCGTCCTGGAACACCACGCCGCGCTCGGCGCTCGGGCCTTTGACCGGCACACCGTCTAGGGTAATGCGCCCGGCGCTCGGTTCGACGAAACCGGCAATCAGGTTCAACAGCGAAGTCTTGCCACTGCCGGACGGGCCGAGGGCCACCAGCAATTGCTGAGGGCCGAGGGTCAGGGAAATGTCCGACAGTACCGGTTCCGGGCTGCCGGGATACTGTGCGCTGATGCGCTCCAGCTGTAGCAAGGCCATCGCAGTTAACTCCCGATCAGTTGGTGATGTACTTGGGGGTGACGTACGGCGCGTAGTCCGGTAGTACCGCTTCTACCTTGCCTTGCTCCTTGAGGAACGCGGCGGTGTCGGTGATGGCTTTGGTGGTCGGCGCGCCGAGGTCACTGACCTGATCCGCCGCCAGCGGGTAGACGTTGCCTTGCAGCAGCAATGGAATGTCACTGGCCTTGGCGCCGGACAGTTTCACCAGTTTGTCGACGTTGCTCTGGTTGGCGATCCAGGCTTTCGGATCCTTGCGGTAGTCGGCGTAGGCGTCGAGGGTGACCTTGGCGAACGCGGTGACGATTTCCGGGTGCTTCTCGGCGAAGTCTTTACGCACGATCCACGCATCGAAAGTCGGTGCACCGAACTTGGCCAGTTCACCGGAAGTGATCAGCACTTTGCCGTTTTCCTTGGCCACACCCAGCGCCGGATCCCAGACGTAAGTAGCATCGATGTCACCGCGTTTCCACGCAGCAATGATCGCTGGCGGGGCGAGGTTGAGAACGGTGACTTTCGAAGGATCGATGTTCCAGTGCTTCAGCGCGGCCAGCAGGCTGTAGTGACCGGTGGACACGAACGGCACGGCGATTTTCTTGCCGACCAGATCCTGCGGCGTCTTGATGCCGGAGCCGTCGCGGGCGACCAGCGCTTCGGCGGCGCCGATCTGGGTGGCGATGAGGAAGGTTTCCACCGGGACTTTGCGGGTGACGGCTGCGGTCAGCGGGCTGGAACCGAGGTAGCCGATCTGCACGTCGCCGGAAGCGATGGCCGAGATGACGTCCGCGCCGTTGTCGAACTTGCGCCAGCTGATGTCGGCCTTGGTGGCTTTTTCATAGGCGCCGTCGGCCTGGGCAACTTTTGCCGGGTCGACGGTGGTCTGGTAGGCGACGGTGAGGTCGGCGGCCTGGGCCAGGAAACTCGCAGCAGCCAGAGAGGCCACGGCCAGCAGGCGAAGCGGGACATTCAGTTTCATTGAAGAGCTCCATATCAGGCGACCGAGGATCGGCGTGAAAGGAGACTAAATGATCTAAGAAACTAAAAATAAATAACTTTTTAGACTTAGCTTATGAGCGGAAAAATTTAAGGCTCGGAGGAATTGGGGGGCGTTTGAGTTTTGGGTATGGCTTGAGATTTTTTCCCCTCACCCCAACCCTCTCACCCAGGGGGGGGGGGGCGAGGGGGAAAGGGAGCCGATTGGGGGCTTTTCAAAATCGGAGTTCGACTTGGTATTTCAGGTCGATGCAGTTCGAGAGTACAACTCGGTCAGTCCCCTCTCCCTCGGGGAGAGGGTTAGGGTGAGGGGAAAAGATCCAAAGCCGAACGATCAGTTGCTGATCGCCAGAATGCTCGCCTGATACGACCCGACAAACACATCGAAATCGCCAACTTCGTTCTGCTCCAGCTCAGCCTGTTGCGCCAGCGACGACCGCGCCAGTTCTTCAAACTTCGCTTGCTCGTCAGCCGCCAACGGTTCGCTGCGGAAGAACTCGGCGTGGGCCTGGCTCTGGCGCAGGGAGAATTGCGCGAAGCTTTCCTTGTGCTCGGCCATGGCTGCCAGCACCTGGGCCGATGGCGTCAGGGACGAATCCTTGACCTTGGCCAGTTGCGCATCGAGGGCCTTGCTGTGAGCGTCGCCGCCGTGGCTCTGATCCAGCAGCGCGGCCAGCGGAGCAATTTTTTCCAGCAGCTCCGCCGCCCATTCCTTCATGTCGACCGGTTGACCGTCGCGCTGCAATTGCAGGCCCGGGCGGCGACCTTCCTTGACCACGCTGAGGAAGTTCGACGTGGCGTTGCCGCAGCTGATGTTGGTCAGCAGCGGGCTGTCGTTCAGCGCGCAGTACAGCAGGAACGCGTCGAGGAAGCGCGATTCGGTCAGATCGATGCCCATCGGCAGGAACGGATTGATGTCCAGGCAGCGCACTTCGACATACTGGATGCCACGGGCCATCAAGGCCTGGATCGGCCGCTCGCCGGTGTAGGTCACGCGTTTCGGGCGGATGTTGGAGTAGTACTCGTTTTCGATCTGCAGGATGTTGGTGTTCAGTTGCACCCACTCGCCATCCTGGTGCGTGCCGACTTCAACGTACGGCGCGTATGGCGTGGCCACAGCCTTGCGCAGGCTGTCGGTGTAGCTCGCCAGGTCGTTGTAGCACGGCGTCAGGCCGGCCTGGGCGTTGCTCTGGTAACCGAGGTCGCTCATGCGCAGGCTGGTGGCGTAAGGCAGGTACAGCGTGTCCGGATCCAGTTGTTCCAGCTGATGCGAACGACCGCGCAGGAACCCCGCGTCCAGCGCCGGCGAAGCACCGAACAGGTACATCAGCAGCCAGCTGTAGCGACGGAAGTTGCGGATCAGCGCGATATAGGACGACGACTGGAAATCCCGGTCGGTGCCGACGAAGCCTTCGGCTTCTTTCAGCAGCGGCCAGAGTTTTTCCGGCAGGGAGAAGTTGTAGTGAATCCCGGCGATGCACTGCATGGTCTTGCCGTAACGCAGGGCCAGGCCCTTGCGGTAGACGTACTTCAGCTGACCGATGTTGGAGGTGCCGTAATAGGCGATCGGGATGTCTTCCTCGGCCGGCAACGGGCACGGCATCGATGGACTCCACAGGTACTCGTTGCCGAGCTTGCTGTAGGCGAAGCGATGAATCTTGTCCAGGCTCGCCAGCGTGTCGGCCGGATCGGGCAGGGCAGGCGTGATGAATTCCAGCAGCGACTCGGAATAGTCGGTGGTGATCTGTTCGTTGGTCAGCGCGGAACCCAGGCTTTCGGGGTGCGGCGTTTGCGCCAGTCGACCCTCGCCGGTCACACGCAGGCATTCACGTTCGATGCCGTGCAGGCACTGTTCGAGCAGAGAGAGGTTGGCGCGCTCACCGAGCAGAGCCAGGCGGCGGTTGAGAAGTTCGCTCAATTTGGATTCCTTCACGCGTCAGTCGCCCCAATATGGGGGTGGGCAGGACGGTCTACAAGGGTGAAGTTGAAACTGGCGTTTTCGCCTGGTTTTTCGGGCTCTGAAGCCCCCGTTGAAACGCCAACTTCACTCCCTGAATCTGGCCGATGCACGCGAAGATTACGCAGTCCCTGTGGGAGCGGGCTTGCCCGCGAAGGCGTCGTGTCAGGCGACCTGATGCTGCCTGACACTCCCTCTTCGCGGGCAAGCCCGCTCCCACAGAAAAGCTCGACGCTGCGATCACAGCGCCGAAATTAACTCAAATCGATGACGAGTAGCTACAGGACAGCGAACGTGCCTTGCGCTTTTGCGACCAGTTTGTCGCCCTGCATCACGTCGGCTTCGACCACCAGCGTGCGCCGGCCCGGGTGGATCACCCGCGCCGTGCACATCACCTCGCCTTCGGAGACGGCGCGGATGTAGTTGATCTTGCACTCGATGGTCGCGCTCTGCTGGTCAAAGCCGTGGGTGCTGGAGCAGGCCAGCCCCATGGCGATATCGACCAGACTGAACAGCGCGCCGCCGTGCAGCTTGCCGCCGCGGTTGCGCAGTTCCGGTTCCAGCACCAGGGCGACTTGCGCCACCCCGGTTTCCAGGCTGTGCAGGCGGCAGCCCAACAGCTTGAAAAACGCGCTCTCGACGAGCCCGGCCGGAATCTCCATCAGCGTTTCTTCAACTGCTTGGCGTTGGCGAACAGCGACGCCATCGCGTTATTGGCTGGAGCCGCCGGAGTGCTTTCCTTGCGCGGAGCCGAACCCTGCGACTGGCGTGGCGCCGAGCCCGGACGCGAGCCACGGGCGCCGTCGATTTTCTCGCCCGGAGTGTCGCTCATGCGCATCGACAGGCCGACGCGTTTGCGCGGGATGTCGACTTCCATGACCTTCACTTTCACCACATCACCGGCCTTCACCGCTTCGCGCGGATCCTTGATGAACTTCTCCGACAGCGCCGAGATGTGTACCAGACCGTCCTGGTGCACGCCGATGTCAACGAATGCGCCGAACGCGGTCACGTTGGTCACCACGCCTTCGAGGATCATCCCCAGTTGCAGGTCCTTCAGGTCTTCGACGCCTTCCTGGAACTCGGCGGTCTTGAACTCCGGACGCGGATCGCGGCCCGGCTTTTCCAGTTCCTGGAGGATGTCGGTGACGGTTGGCAGGCCGAAGGTCTCGTCGGTGAACTTCTTCGGATCCAGACGCTTGAGGAACGAGGCGTCGCCGATCAGCGAGCGGATGTCGCGGTCGGTTTCAGCGGCGATGCGCTGCACCAGCGGATAGGCTTCCGGGTGAACGGCCGAAGAGTCCAGCGGGTTGTCGCCGTTCATCACGCGCAGGAAGCCGGCGGCCTGTTCGAAGGTTTTCTCGCCCAGACGTGCGACTTTCTTCAGCGCGGCACGGGTTTTGAACGCGCCGTGCTCGTCACGGTGAGTCACGATGTTCTGCGCCAGGGTCGCGTTGAGGCCGGAGATCCGCGCCAGCAGCGCCACGGACGCGGTGTTCACGTCCACGCCCACGGCGTTCACGCAGTCCTCGACCACAGCGTCCAGACCGCGCGCCAGTTTCAGCTGCGACACGTCGTGCTGGTACTGGCCGACACCGATGGATTTCGGATCGATCTTCACCAGCTCGGCCAGTGGATCCTGCAGACGGCGGGCAATCGAGACCGCGCCACGGATCGACACGTCGAGATCCGGGAATTCCTTGGCTGCCAGTTCCGATGCCGAATACACCGATGCGCCGGCTTCGGAGACCATGACCTTGGTCATTTTCATCGCTGGATATTTTTTGATCAGTTCAATGGCCAGCTTGTCGGTTTCACGGCTGGCGGTGCCGTTGCCGATGGCGATCAGATCGACCGAGTGCTTGGCGCACAGGGCGGCCAGGATGGCGATGGTCTGATCCCACTTGTTATGCGGCACGTGCGGGTAAACCGTGGCGTGATCCAGCAGCTTGCCGGTGGAGTCGACCACCGCGACCTTGCAGCCGGTGCGCAGGCCCGGGTCGAGGCCCAGAGTGGCGCGCGGGCCGGCCGGGGCGGCCAGCAGCAGGTCGTGCAGGTTGTGGGCGAAGACGTTGATCGCTTCGGTTTCGGCGCCGTCGCGCAGCTCGCCGAGCAGGTCGGTTTCCAGGTGGGTGTAGAGCTTGACCTTCCAGGTCCAGCGCACCACTTCACCCAGCCATTTGTCGGCCGGACGGTTCTGGTTCTGGATGCCGACGTGCTGGCCGATCATGCCTTCGCACGGGTGCAGGGTGCCCGGCAGTTCTTCGCCGACTTTCAGTGCAGAGCTGAGAATGCCTTCGTTGCGGCCACGGAAAATCGCCAGCGCGCGGTGCGACGGCATGCTTTTCAGTGGTTCGTCGTGTTCGAAGTAATCGCGGAACTTGGCGCCTTCCTCTTCCTTGCCGGCGATCACGCGGGCGCTGAGGGTGGCTTCCTGCTTCAAATAGTTGCGCAGTTTGTCCAGCAGGTTGGCGTCTTCGGCGAAGCGCTCCATGAGGATGTACTTGGCGCCTTCCAGGGCAGCCTTGGCGTCGGCCACGCCTTTTTCGGCGTCGATGAAGCGTGCGGCTTCGGTTTCCGGCGCCAGCGATGGGTTGTTGAACAGACCGTCGGCCAGCTCGCCGAGGCCGGCTTCCAGGGCGATCTGGCCCTTGGTGCGGCGCTTCTGCTTGTACGGCAGGTACAAGTCTTCGAGGCGGGTCTTGGTGTCGGCGAGTTTGATTTCGCGCTCCAGCTCAGGGGTGAGTTTGCCCTGCTCCTGGATGCTGGAAAGGATGCTGATGCGCCGTTCGTCGAGTTCTCGCAGGTAGCGCAGACGCTCTTCCAGATGACGCAGCTGAGTGTCATCGAGGCTGCCGGTCACTTCTTTCCGGTAACGGGCGATGAAGGGAACGGTAGAGCCTTCATCGAGTAGCGCGACGGCCGCTTCGACCTGTTGCGGGCGTACGCCGAGTTCCTCGGCGATGCGGCTGTTGATGCTGTCCATAAAACCACCTGACAAATTGTGAAAGCAGGCTCGCAGGCGCATAAATAAGGGCCCGGAGTCTGGTGGGGCGGCCTGACGCTTGCCGCTGCCTGGGTCAAAAGGCATCCCATTGACCCGTGAAATCGAACAATTACTGCGGCGCCCATGAAAATAAAGGACGGCCACCTGCGGTAACGATTCAGACGTTGCCTGGCACAAAAGGCCGCGCATTATAACCGGCGTTCTGTCATTCGGGGGCGACACGGTCTGTAGGCTCAAGCCCCGGTTTTCTGGCAGTGAAGGAAAAATCTGCTAACAATGCACACGGTGCGTATAACGGCAGCTACGCCATAATGCGCGCCGAGCTAAAAGGAGCATCCAATGAGCAGCACTGCACAAACTGCTGAAGGCGAAAAAATTCTTATTGTTGACGACGATCCGGGGCTGAGCAGCCTGCTGGAACGCTTCTTCGTCAGCAAGGGCTACCGTGCCCGCGCCGTACCGAACACCGAGCAGATGGATCGTCTGCTGTCCCGTGAAGTGTTCAACCTGGTCGTTCTCGACCTGATGCTGCCGGGCGAAGACGGCCTGACCGCTTGCCGTCGCCTGCGTGGCGCGAACAATCAGATCCCGATCATCATGCTCACTGCCAAGGGCGACGAGCTGAGCCGGATCAAGGGCCTGGAACTGGGCGCCGACGATTACCTGGCCAAGCCGTTCAACCCGGACGAGCTGATGGCCCGCGTCAAAGCCGTGCTGCGCCGTCAGGCCGCACCGGTGCCGGGCGCGCCGGGCAGCGAAGAAGAGAACGTCACGTTCGGCGACTACGTACTGTCCCTGGCCACCCGCGAACTCAAGCGCGGCGACGAAGTGCACATGCTCACCACCGGTGAGTTTGCGGTACTCAAGGCCCTGGTGATGAACGCCCGTCAGCCGCTGACCCGCGACAAGCTGATGAACCTGGCCCGTGGCCGGGAGTGGGATGCCCTGGAGCGTTCCATCGACGTGCAGATTTCCCGTCTGCGCCGGATGATCGAACCCGATCCGTCCAAGCCGCGCTACATCCAGACTGTCTGGGGCGTGGGTTATGTGTTCGTGCCGGATGGCAACTCCACCAAGTGACGGGTGATTTGTAGGAGCGGGTCTGCGGGAAACGGTCGAAAGTGCCGGCTCCGCAGACTCGTTATCCGCAATATGCGAGCATTGCTCGCTCCTGCAAGTGCGTAGCGGTTATCCATGAAAACCCCTGTCTGGTTCCCCCAAAGCTTCTTCTCCCGCACCCTGTGGCTGGTGCTCATCGTCGTATTGTTCTCCAAGGCACTGACTCTGGTTTATCTGTTGATGAACGAGGACGTGCTGGTGGATCGTCAATACAGCCATGGCGTCGCCCTGACGCTGCGTGCCTATTGGGCCGCCGATGAAGAAAACCGCGCGAAGATCGCCGATGCCGCGACCCTGATCCGGGTCGTGGGCGCCGGTGTGCCGGAAGGCGAACAGCACTGGCCGTACAGCGAAATCTACCAGCGGCAGATGCAGGCGGAACTGGGGGCGGACACCGAGGTTCGACTGCGCATGCATTCGCCACCGGCGTTGTGGGTGCGCGCGCCGAGCCTGGGTGACGGGTGGCTGAAAGTGCCGTTGTACCCGCATCCGTTGCGCGGCCAGAAAATCTGGAACGTGCTCGGCTGGTTCCTCGCCATTGGACTGCTCTCGACCGCGTCAGCATGGATCTTTGTCAGCCAGCTCAACCAGCCGTTGAAGCGTCTGGTGTATGCCGCGCGTCAACTCGGTCAGGGTCGCAGCGTGCGCCTGCCGATCAGCGATACACCCAGCGAAATGACCGAGGTTTATCGCGCCTTCAACCAGATGGCCGAGGACGTCGAGCAGGCTGGACGTGAACGAGAACTGATGCTCGCCGGGGTTTCCCACGACCTGCGTACACCGCTGACCCGATTGCGACTGTCGCTTGAACTGATGGGCGACCGCACCGACCTGACCGACGACATGGTGCGCGACATCGAAGACATGGACGCGATTCTCGACCAGTTCCTCGCGTTCATTCGCGATGGTCGGGACGAGTCCGTGGAAGAAGTGGACCTGAGCGATCTGGTGCGAGAAGTCGCGGCACCGTACAACCAGAGTGAAGAGAAAGTGCGTTTGCGTCTGGAGCCGATCCAGCCGTTCCCGCTGCGTCGGGTGTCGATGAAACGTCTGCTGAACAACCTGATCGGCAACGCGTTGAATCATGCCGGCGGTAGCGTGGACGTGGCGGCCTATGTGTCCGGCGACACCAGCGCACCGTACGTGGTGCTGAGCGTGATGGACCGTGGGGCGGGGATTGATCCTTCCGAGCTTGAAGCGATCTTCAACCCGTTCACCCGAGGCGACCGTGCGCGGGGCGGGAAGGGTACCGGACTGGGCCTGGCGATCGTGAAACGGATTGCTTCGATGCACGGTGGCAATGTCGAACTGCGCAACCGCTCCGGTGGCGGGCTGGAGGCGCGGGTGCGCTTGCCGCTGGGATTGATGTTGCCGCGAGACGCGGTTTAAGTTTCAGGCGGCCTGGCGGCCGCCTGATTCAAGGTTCAACCCTTGCCTTTTGTGCGAGTCATGTTCGGCCCGCCATTCTTCTCAAGGTGTTCGATGATGATCCCCGCCACATTCTTGCCGGTGGTGGTCTCGATCCCTTCCAGGCCCGGTGACGAGTTCACTTCCATCACCAGCGGCCCGTGATTCGAACGCAGGATATCCACGCCCGCCACCGCCAGGCCCATGACCTTGGCGGCGCGCAATGCGGTCATGCGTTCTTCCGGGGTGATCTTGATCAGGCTGGCGCTGCCACCCCGGTGCAGGTTGGAGCGGAATTCCCCCGGCTTGGCCTGACGCTTCATCGCCGCGATCACCTTGTCGCCGACCACGAAGCAGCGAATATCCGCGCCGCCGGCCTCCTTGATGTATTCCTGCACCATGATGTTCTGCTTGAGGCCCATGAAGGCCTCGATCACCGACTCCGCCGCCGTCGCGGTTTCGCACAGCACCACGCCGATGCCCTGAGTGCCTTCCAGTACCTTGATCACCAGCGGCGCGCCGTTGACCATATCGATCAGGTCGGGAATGTCGTCCGGCGAGTGGGCGAACCCGGTCACCGGCAGGCCGATGCCCCGGCGTGACAGCAGTTGCAGCGACCGCAGCTTGTCCCGGGAGCGGGCGATGGCAACCGATTCGTTGAGCGGGAACACCCCCATCATTTCGAATTGACGCAGCACCGCGCAGCCATAGAACGTCACCGATGCGCCGATCCGCGGGATCACCGCATCGAAACCTTCCAGCGGTTTGCCGCGATAGTGGATCTGCGGCTTGTGGCTGGCGATGTTCATGTAGGCGCGCAAGGTATCGATCACTACCATTTCATGCCCGCGCTCGGTTCCGGCTTCGACCAGACGGCGGGTGGAATACAGACGCGGATTCCGCGACAGCACAGCGATCTTCATGCAACACCTGTGGAGGAGGTAGATACCGGGAACACCGGCTTGTCTTGTACATACTTGATGCCCGGATTGACCACCAGCTGGCCGTCGATCAGGGCTTTGGAACCGAGCAACAGGCGATAGCGCATGGACTTGCGGCAGGCGAGGGTGAACTCGACCGGCCAGACCCGATCACCGAGGGCCAGGGTGGTACTGATCACATAGCGCACCTGGGCCTGGCCGTTGGAACTCTTGATGGTCTTGCGGGTGACCAGCGGCGCTTCGCAACGCCGGTGGCGCAACTGCACCACCGTGCCCAGGTGCGCGGTGAAGCGCACCCACTTCTCGCCGTCCCGTTCGAACGGCTCGATGTCGGTGGCGTGCAGGCTGGAGGTGCTGGCGCCGGTGTCGATTTTCGCCCGAAGGCCCGCGACTCCCAGATCCGGGAGCGCCACCCACTCGCGCAGACCGACAACGGTCAAATGGTCAAATGTCTTCAAAAAAATGCTCAACCGGTGAAAACCGATCAGCCCGCAGGGGGCCGGATTTGCGGTATTCACGCAGAATAGTGGTTAAAAGGCGACAGATATCTACGGCCCGGATTGGCGCCATCTCAAGCACGCCCCGGAATGTGCGCATTGTAATCCGGGACGGTGCAATTCATGGCACGACAGAAACGGTAGTACAGTTCATCAATATTTCAGAATGAGGAAATTCCATGGCACAAAAAAGCGAAGAGGACGACAAGGTCCGTCTCGATAAATGGTTGTGGGCTGCGCGTTTTTTCAAAACCCGTGCCTTGGCCAAAGCCGCCATTGAAAGCGGCAAGGTGCATTGTCGGGGAGAGCGCTGCAAGCCTGGCAAAGAGCCACGCATCGGCGACGAATTCGAGATTCGCACTGGCTTCGATGAAAAGACCGTTGTGGTGCAAGCCCTGTCGATCGTGCGTCGTGGCGCGCCGGAAGCGCAGACGCTCTATGCCGAGACCGAGGCCAGTATCGCCAAACGTGAAGCGGCTGCGGCGATGCGCAAGGCTGGCGCGCTGGGCGTGACCACCGATGGCAAACCGAGCAAGAAACAGCGCCGGGATCTGTTTAAATTTCGTGGGAACAGTGGCGGAGAATAAAAAATCGCAGCCTGCCGGTCCTGACTCAAGACTCGTCAATGGCTGCGATTTTTTTCAGCGGTCGTCGATTATCGTGCGGACACGACAGTCATCCGCGAAACCACCGGCAACTTGCTCAGCAGCCCGAAGATCGGCGCGGTGACCTTCAGCCAGAAGTTCGCCGCGTGATAGGCAAACGGTGTGTAGTAACCCCAACCCAACGCCCACACCGCCAGCAGCAGGCCACCGATGTAGTCGTCCTGGCCCCAGTGCGCGCCGGCCACCAGTCGCGGCAACATGAACAGCAGCGCCAGGCCCCAGACCGTCAGGAACTGGCCGGCTGAGCGACTGAACACACCCATGAACAACGCCCAGATCAGCAGCACCGAAGCGTGGTCACCGGGAAAGCTCTGGCTGGAGCGATCCTTCAGCTCAAAGGTTTTCTCCAGATGCGGAAAATAGTCGCTCATATGGACGGCGCCTTCGAGCACCATGGAAGGGCTGTTGTGCTGCCAGCCCATGTGGTCGGCGAATTTGGAAAACAGCGCGCGGATCACCACCATCAGCAGCAGGATCGAGAAAAATCCGAAGAAGGCGCGACGTACGTCAATCGCCTTGAAGACCCAGTCGCCCTTGATCAGCAGCGTCAGCAGAATCAGTCCGACGACAACGTCGAACGGGCGCAGACTTGCAATTGCCCAGATGTGGAGCCATATGGGGTTGCTGGCCAGCGGAGTATTGAGTGAGCGGAACAGCCACTCGTCGAAAACCACACACAGCATCTGGCCTGTAGGCCATAACCAGAAAGCCAGTAGTGCCAATGGCACCGCATTGCACAGAACCAGCCGGCCGAGGTTCCACCTTGATTGGAACAAACCCGGATTGTTCATAAAATGCCTCCCGTGGCTGAACATAGGCATCAAAATGGATGCCAGAAGCGCGGGATTTTCATTCTTTGTAACCTTTTTGTCATTAAAATCAGATACCTAGACCTATGACCGATTTCCTCGATACCGATTACACCCAACGCTTCATCTTCGATGACAGCGACACGCGCGGCGAACTGGTGTCGCTGGAACGCAGCTACGCCGAAGTGCTCGCCAAGCACCCGTACCCGGAGCCGGTTGCGCAATTGCTGGGCGAATTCATGGCTGCCGCGTCGTTGCTGGTGGGCACCCTGAAATTCGATGGTTTGCTGATTCTTCAGGCACGCTCCGAAGGCCCGATTCCGCTGCTGATGATCGAGTGCTCCAGCGAGCGTGAAATCCGAGGCCTGGCCCGTTACGAGGCAGACCTGATCGCTCCTGACGCGACCCTCGCCGACCTGATGCCCAACGGCGTTCTGGCCCTGACGATCGACCCGACCGTCGGCCAGCGTTATCAGGGCATCGTCGATCTCGACGGCGAAACCCTGTCCGACTGCTTCACCAACTACTTCGTCATGTCCCAGCAGGTCGGCACCCGCTTCAAGCTGTGCGCCGATGGCCGTCGCGCCCGTGGCCTGCTGCTGCAGCAACTGCCGGCAGATCGCCTGAAAGATGAAGACGAACGGGCCGCCAGCTGGCAGCACATCACCGCGCTGGGCAATACCCTGACCGCTGATGAACTGTTGAGCCTGGACAACGAAACCGTTCTGCATCGCCTCTACCATGAAGAGCAGGTCCGACTGTTCGATGTGCAGAAATTGCGTTTCCACTGCAGCTGCTCCCGCGAGCGTTCGGGCAATGCGCTGGTCAGCCTGGGTCTGGAAGATGCGCAGCAATTGGTGGCCGAACAGGGTGGCAGCGTCGAGATCGATTGCCAGTTCTGCAACCAGCGCTACCTGTTCGATGCGGCAGATATCGCTCAATTGTTCGCTGGCGCGGGCGTCGAGACGCCGTCAGATACCCGGCACTAAAACGGTTCAGCGCAGGTAAATTCACTGCTCAACGACGGAATAACGCCGTTACGACGGGAGGGCCCTACTCTTTTTGGGCTTTTCTGGCATAATCCGGCCCACTTTTTTCGCGGTAGTAGTGCACGACTTTCTACTACAAAACGTTTGGAGCACACTCGGCCACTGGCCGACGGGGAACCTCATGACGCAAGCCAATAACGCCGTGTACACCGATCTGAGTGTTGATGATCTGGTAAAAGAAGCCCTGAAACGCGGTGAAGGCGAGCTTGCCGATACCGGCGCTCTGGTAGTTCGCACCGGTCACCGCACCGGCCGTTCGCCAGTCGACCGTTTCATCGTTGAAGAGCCTTCCACCCAGGACGCGATTGCCTGGGGCCCGATCAACCGCAAGTTCCCGGCCGACAAGTTCGACGCGCTGTGGGCTCGTGTCGAGGCGTTCAACAACGCGCAAGAGCATTTCGTTTCCCACGTGCATGTAGGCGCGGCCGAAGATCACTACCTGGCCGTGAAGATGACCACTCAGACTGCCTGGCAGAACCTGTTCGGTCGTTGCCTGTTCATCAACCCGGCCCAGTACAACCCGGCCGGTCGTGAAGAGTGGCAAGTGCTGAACGTCGCCAACTTCGAGTGCGTGCCTGAGCGTGACGGCACCAACTCCGACGGTTGCGTGATCCTCAACTTCGCCCAGAAGAAAGTGCTGATCGCCGGCATGCGTTACGCCGGTGAAATGAAGAAAGCCATGTTCTCGGTGCAGAACTTCCTGCTGCCGGCTTCCGACGTGCTGCCAATGCACTGCGCTGCCAACATCGGCGAAGCAGGCGACGTGACCCTGTTCTTCGGTCTGTCTGGCACCGGCAAGACCACCCTGTCCGCCGACGAAAGCCGTTACCTGATCGGTGACGACGAACACGGCTGGGGCGAAGGCGTTGTCTTCAACATCGAAGGCGGCTGCTACGCCAAGTGCATCGACTTGTCCGAGAAGAACGAGCCGGTCATCTGGAAAGCTATCAAGCACGGCGCCGTGCTGGAAAACGTCGTGATCGACGATGCCAAGCACGCCGACTACGCCGATGTCAGCCTGACCCAGAACAGCCGCGCAGCCTACCCGCTGGAGCACGTTGCCAAGCGTTCCGAGAAGAACCTGGGCGGCGAGCCGAACGCTGTGATCTTCCTGACCTGCGACCTGACCGGCGTACTGCCGCCAGTGTCGATCCTGAACAACGAGCAGGCGGCCTACCACTTCCTGTCCGGCTACACCGCACTGGTGGGCTCGACTGAAATGGGTTCGGGCAGCGGCATCAAGTCGACCTTCTCCACCTGCTTCGGCGCGCCGTTCTTCCCGCGTCCGGCTGGCGAATACGCTGAGCTGCTGATCAAGCGCATCAAGGGCTTCGGCTCCAAGGTCTACCTGGTCAACACCGGCTGGACCGGCGGTGGCTACGGCGTCGGCAAACGCTTCAACATCCCGACCACCCGCGCCGTGATCGCAGCGATCCAGAGCGGCGCGCTGATCGGTGCCGAAACCGAACACCTGGACACCATCAACCTGGACGTGCCACTGGCCGTACCGGGCGTCGAAACCAACCTGCTCAACCCGCGCAACACCTGGGCTGACAAGGCTGCGTACGACGAAGCTGCCAAAGCACTGGCCGGTCTGTTCATCGAGAACTTCAAGAAGTTCGATGTGAGCGACGCGATCAAGGCTGCCGGGCCTAAGTTGTAAGACTTAGTTCTGGTGAATGAAAAAGCCGCCTCTTAGGGGCGGCTTTTTTGTGGGTGATTGGTTGGGCTTCGTTGTCAGATCAACTGCCATTATTCCCGCAGAGTCCGCGCTAAACAGCCAGAATAATGCTACTTAAGGAGCCGCGAACTCCTAAGCATTTTTTCTCCAGCCATCATGGCCATTGCCGTCTGGTATGCAGCACTCGCAGCACCTCCACAACATCAACTTTGATTGCGTAGATGATGACGTAGTTTGGGGTGACGACGATTTCGCGGGTGCCTTCCGCGATACCTTTTCGGTATATGGTTGGGTGCTGGCGAGCGCTTTCTCCTTTCAGTTCGAAAACCTTATCGAGCTCAATCGCTGCAACGGGATTTTCCTGTCCGATACGCTCCATGATGTTGTCTCGGTCATCCAGCGCCTCTTGGCGCCAGACCAACCTCATCAACGTACTCGCTGACGCAGGGCGTCCCGCTTGGCGGCAAATATCCTGCGAGCGTCTTCATCGCTGACGCTCGGTCTTGGGTCATCAATGCTGATTTGTACCTGTTGTTTGACCCACTCTTCATATGCAGCGGCTTCATGAGCTTGCTTCATCGCTTCGGCGCGATCAGGGCGAGCATAGGTTTTTATTTGAAGAGGATCATAACTGGAGGCGTCCACATCGAAGTGATTGATACCCACTCCTTGCAGGTAGGTCACCAGTGTTTCGAACCGCTTGAACAGCCGCACCTGACCACTGCGTTGCGCTGCCAGTGAATACTCTTTGCTTCCTTGCTGAACTTGAATCGACCAGCCACCGGGCTTGGCGACGATATGTGCGCTACTGATCGAACCGTTCTCAAACAGTCGCGTGAGAGTGCTGTGATCAATGGTTTCAGTGGTCATGAAAGCAAGCCCTTGGTTGAACAATGGCTCCCATCGTACGCAATCAATAATAGTTTGCAAAATTCAGGTCCTTAAAGTTTTGCGCTAGAAATGTCAGCGTCAGTGTTCGAGATAGAGGCAGGCAGTTCTAGCCATGAACACGCCCGCCCGAGAAATTCGTTAGGCCGGGGCTTTCCAGCTGAGCATTTTCTGCTGGGCGACTTGCAGCAGGTCACAGCCGTCTTTGGTCAGCAGGTAGAGGGCGTGGGTGATGTGCGGGATGTCTTCGACGTCGGCGTGTTTGAAGCAGAGGCAGTAGAGGGTTTGCAGCAGGTCGCTGGAAGCACGCAGGCGCTGGACGGCGCATTCGAGGATGTCTTGCGGGTTGGCATCGGTGTCGATGACCAGGGGCTTGGTGTCGGTGAGGTTGGAGTCGAGTGGACGGTAGCGATCGGAGTGGAGCTCGTTCCATGATTTCATTTTTTCTATCTCTGTAGGCATCGATGAACCGCTGCTACCGTGACCAAGCGGTGGAGGCGGACTGTGTTCAAGTTGGTCAAACCGGCAGAGATAACCCGGTACGCCGAAGCGTCCCAAACACAGCCCGCCATATAGCGTGCCGACAGAAAGAGGTCGGCAGCATACAAGGGCATGCATCAGTTATCTCTGTTTTTCAGGTGACCAAACCTGAATCGCTGATTGGGCAGCGACAGTCACAACTATAGGTTTCGACCTAACGGCGCCGATAGAAGACAAGGCGCCGCTGCGTGTAGGAACGGGATGCAGATTCGAGCAGGCCGTTCCTACATATCAGTCACGGTTTTCAACGAATCGCCCGATACGCCTCAACATCCAGCACACTCGTCGTCAGCCCGGTCGCCGGGGTGTAGATCGTGCCTTTCACCGTCGAGAACGGGACGCCTTTGCTGCCCAGTGAAACGTAGCGTTCACCCTGATCCAGTTCGGTGAACCAGGTGTAGGAGCACTTCTCCATGGCCTTGTATTTCGCTGCCGCGTTGACGATGACAGCGGTGTGGTTTCGAAGGTCGGCGTCAGTAAGGTTGAGGTTCTTGTCGAGCACGGTGCCCCAGCGTTTCAGGCACACCTCGGCAAAGTGACGGACGATCAGGCCAGGTTCGGCCACAACCTTCGGACCACTGACGCCATCGGCCGAAGCATTGCCGACCAGGGTGGCGTGACGGCCAGGCATTGGAAAAATGCTGGTTTTGGTGCCGGTCGCGGTTTGCGGGATGACGCAACTGAAACCCTTGGAGCGTTCGTCTCGTGCATAAAAGCCCACGTACTCTTTCACGTTGTAGTTGAGCTTTACCCGGTGTTCCTGAAAGTTACCGATACCGGGCACAGGATCAATGGCAAAGATATTCACCGGAATGTTTTTCAGCGCACTGTCGTTGAACATGGCATTGGCCAGCATATGGCAACTAATGCCGCCACGGCTCCAGCCCACGAGATTGACCTTTGTTGGAATGACACCGTCCTTGCGGAAGGTTTTAATGATTTGCTCTTGTAACTTCTGTTGCGTGACGCTGCGCTCGCCATAGTTATATTTGCGCCATAGCCAGGAACCCTCGACCTTTACATCTTCAATCGGAATGCCTGCAGCTTTCAGGCGATTGTATTCCGCTTCGGTCAGTTGCTCGCGCTGCCAGTCGCATTTGCCTTTGATGATGTTCATCGCGTGCTGGACGTTTTCCTCCCAGCCCTTGCCGAACAGGGTTCCGCTGAGGCCATAGTCCTTGGATTTGGTGAACAGATCATCGGCCTGCAGGTTGCTGGTGCCGGGGCCATCGACCACGATCCATTCGGCAAACTCGCGACCGGCGTGATGGGAGGCGAGTGTGGAAACCAGCTCACCATCCCAATAGTTTTCATGGGCAATATCAAACTTTGTGGAACCTGTACCGCAAAAGAAAATAGTCAGCGTAGTCATGTTGTTGCTCTTGGTTGATGAAAGAGCAAACAGGCTAGTTCTGAGCTTTGCAGTAATGGAAGCGAAGGGTTGTTGCGAACTTTGTAAGTTTGGCGGGCGGCGTCAATTGTTTATTCGTTGTCTGGCAACTTCCAGCAAGTCACAGCCGTCCTGCGTCAATAAATAAAGCGCATTGACGATGTTGGGGATGTCTTTCACATCGGCCTGTTTGAAACACAGGCAGTAAAGAGTTTCCAGCAGGTTGTTGGCTGCACGCAGCCGTTGATCGGCGGCATCGAGGAGATCGAGGTGGCCCGCCTCCGTATCAATGACCAGCACGGGCGTTTCGCTATAGCAGGTTGTGAGTGAGCGATATCGGGTGTTGAGCGGTTTGAACATGTTCATGATCGGGTGTGTCCTTTACGAAGTTGCTGTGGCGGGCCGATACAGTGCTTTCAGTTGCGCCGGCCACTATAGAAGGACGCCCTCGAGCGGAACAAGACAGCCACGATGGACAGAATTCGTAGGGGTTTTTCCGGGGTTCGGGCATTTGCCCTACGTGTTTTTCAAGCTTTTTCACAGCCAAACCCTGATCAGCGAAATTTCCCAAGTGTTTGTCGGGCGATTCCCGTTAAACCTCTGTATGGTGCGCGCCAGAATCCGTAGGGCGTTTCCAGACGTCCGACACACGCTTAAAGGGAATTAGGTATGCAGTGGCTACGAATGGCCTCGATCATTTTGCTGTGGGCCAGTGGTTGTCGCATGGCAGTGGCCTCCGATACGGCCAACGGGCTGGCGCTTGTCAATCTGGAACGCAGTGGGTGGCCGGAAGCGCTCACCACTCAGGACAACATCGATACGGCTTCCCGCGCGCAAGTGCTGATCTTCGGCAAGGCCCTGTTGGCCAGTGAAGCGCTGGACGAAGCGGGACTCAAGCAACGACTGGGCGTGCAGCAAATGCAGCTCAAGTCGATCCGGCAAGTGCGCGACGGTCTGTGGGATCGCCTGCTCAACACCTACCGCAACGCCAGCCAGCATTGCGACGAACAAGCGTTTTGCCCACGGGTGCGCAGCGTCGCCGATCTGCGCCAGCTGGCGGCGGCATTCACCGGTGATATCAGCCCGGCCCATGCACAATGGGCAAGCAAGAGCCTGGACGTGCATGAGCGGGTACTGGATGAGCAACTGCGGGTGGCTGTCTTGCGGCCATAAAGCTGCTTTTGCGGGTGTCAGGCCGAAGAGGTTTCACCCGTTGTCACGGCGGACGCCCAGGGCGGGGGGAAGTTGTCGGGAGAGGGCGTACATCCACTCAGTAACAGGGATGCAAAGATCAGGGCGAAGGGCAGTTTCAAACGGTTCGACATGTTCACTCCTTGATAAAAATCCATGGGCATCGGCCGTCCTGGCTCGACGCGTGACGGACATTACCCTCAGGTCGATTCACACGGCGATGAACAAAGTGTTTCATTTGTTTGATCCCGTGGCGTGGCCGCCGACGCTGTATCATCCCGTATCGATTTGCCCCCCGACCTTTTCTCGATTCGCTGCGATCGCCCGCTAGGCTGTTGGCATCACAGCGGTCAACGGAGTGACAGCGAATGCACAACACCCTGGAACAGGTTTTCGGTTATCCACAGTTTCGACCCGGTCAGGAAGCGGCAATCAGCGCTGTGCTCGCTGGGCGCTCGGCGGCGGCGATCTTTCCCACCGGGTCGGGAAAATCCCTTTGCTACCAGGTGCCGGCTCTCCTGCTGCCACACCTGACGCTGGTGGTCTCGCCGTTGCTGGCGCTGATGCAGGACCAGCTCGAATTCTTGCGGCGCCACGGCATTTCGGCGGGGAGCATCGACTCGGCACAAAGTCGCGAAGACGCCAACGATGTGATGTCCCGCGCCCGTTCAGGTGAGCTGAAGATCCTGATGATTTCCGTCGAGCGCCTGAAGAACGAGCGCTTTCGCAATTTTTTACAGCAGGTGCCGATCTCGCTGCTGGTGGTGGATGAGGCGCACTGCATCTCCGAGTGGGGCCACAACTTCCGCCCCGACTACCTCAAGCTGCCGGACTACCAGCGCCAGTTCAACATCCCGCAGACCCTGCTGCTGACCGCCACGGCAACGCCGAAAGTCATCGCCGACATGCAGGCGAAATTCGCCATCGCCGCCGAAGACGTCGTGACCACCGGTTTCTATCGACCCAACCTCAATCTGCTGGTGGAGCCGGTGCGCGGTGAGGACAAGCGGCGACGGCTGGTGCAATGGATGGCCGAGCGGGCGGGCCAGCCGAGCATCGTCTACGTCACTCTGCAGAAAACCGCCGAACACATCGCCGAACATCTGGGGCGCAATGGCATTCAGGCCGAGGCTTACCATGCCGGGCTGCCCCACGAACAACGGGACGCGATCCAGAAGCGCTTCATGGGCGGGCAGTCCAATTGCATCGTCGCCACCATCGCGTTCGGCATGGGCATCGACAAGAGCGACATCCGCAACGTGGTGCATTTCGACCTGCCCAAATCCATCGAAAACTACAGCCAGGAAATCGGCCGCGCCGGGCGTGACGGGCAACCGTCCGACTGCCTGGTGCTGGCCAACCGCGACAGCCTCAATGTGCTGGAAAACTTCGTCTACGGCGACACGCCGGAGCGCGATGGCATTCGCCATGTGCTGGATGAGTTGCAGGCCGCTGCACCTGAAGGTCAGTGGGAGTTTTTGCTCGGGCCGTTGGCGGATCAGAGCAACATCCGTGCGCTGCCATTGAAGACATTGCTGGTGCAACTGGAGCTGCGAGGACTGATTGCCCCGCGCTACGCGTATTACGCCGAATACCGTTTCAAGTACCTGCTGGAACCCGAGGCGTTGCTTGAGCGTTTCGAGGGTGAGCGCAGGGATTTCGTCGCAGCGATCATCCAGACTTCGAGCCGCGCACGGACCTGGGCCACGGTGAATTTCGAGGCGATGTATTCGCAGTATTCGGCCGAGCGCAACCGCGTGGTGAAGGCGCTGGATTACTTCCAGGAAAAGGGCTGGGTCGAGCTGGAAAGCAAACAGATGACCGAGGTGTACAACGTGCTGTACAGCAACTTCGACAGCCAGGTCTTGAGTGGCGAGCTGCATGATTACTTCTCCCGCCACGAACAGACCGAAGTGGCGCGGATTCACGCGATGCTCGAATTGTTCGCCACCGAGCGCTGCCTGGGCTATCGACTGGCGGAGTATTTCGGCGATCACAATGCCCCCGAGCAGTGCGGGCATTGCTCGGTGTGTCACGGGCAGATTGCCCGGTTGCCGGCGCCTCCGGAATTGCCGGCGCTTGTGGATAAAAGCTTCCCGGCGTTGTGCGGCGACTTTATCCACAGGCACGAGCAACAGACCGGCAATGCGCCTTCAGCGGAACGGCTGACGCGTTTTCTGTGCGGGATCAGTGTGCCGCTGTTCACCAGGCTCAAGGCGCGGACCATTTCCGGGTATGCATCGCTGGAGACGTATCCCTACGCTGACGTGCGAGCGTGGGCTCAAGCGCATCTCTGAGCATCGAATCCATTTGCTGAATGTCGATCATCACGGCAATAAACTTCAAAAATGCCCGGTGGCTGACTATGGTGAAGGCTGTCTTTGGATCTCCAACAAGAGAACAACATGAGCCAGACATCCTTCGAAATCCGCCAGGCCGCCGTGATCGGCGCCGGCACCATGGGCCGCGGCATTGTCATGTGCCTGGCCAACGCCGGCGTGTCAGTGCAATGGGTCGACAACAATCCACAGATGCTCGAGCAGGCGCTGAAGGCGGTGGCCGATACCTATGCGCACAACGTGCGTCAGGGACGGATCGATCAGGCCGAGGCCGATGCGCGAATCGCCCGGGTCAGCACGGCGGCGGATTATGTGGCGATCCGCAATGTCGATCTGGTGATCGAAGCGGTGTACGAGAATCTCGAGCTCAAGCAGAAGATCTTCCGTGAGCTCGATGGCTTGCTGAAGCCGGAGGCGCTGCTGGCAAGCAATACCTCGGCGCTGGACATCGATGCAATTGCCGCCGCGACACGACGGCCGACCCAGGTGCTGGGCCTGCATTTCTTCAGTCCGGCGCACATCATGAAATTGCTGGAAATCGTCCGTGGCGCGCGAACCTCGCCGGCCGTGCTGGAAGCGGCTCTCGAACTGGGCAAGCGCATGGGCAAGGTCAGTGTGGTGTCGGGCAACTGTCACGGATTTATCGGCAACCGCATGCTTCATCCTTACGTGCTCGAGGCGCGCAAGATGCTGCTCGAAGGGGCCTGGCCACAGCAGATCGACGCGACGTTGCAGGGCTTCGGTTTTGCCATGGGGCCGTTTCGCATGTACGACGTGGTCGGCATCGATCTGGAGTGGCGAGCCCGTGAGCTCGCCGGCAAGGGCCAGGACGCGCCAGAGGTCCAGGTGGATAACCGCTTGTGCGAGCTGGGGCGGTTCGGACAGAAGTCCGGTAACGGCTACTACCACTATGAGCCCGGCAGTCGTCAGGCCGAGCATGACCCCGAGGTGGATGCGCTGGTGTTGAGCGTCAGCGAAGGTCTGGGGTTTCATCGCCGTGACATCGGGTCCGAGGAGATCCTTGAGCGTTGCCTTCTGGCGTTGGTCAACGAGGGCGCGAAAATCCTGCAGGAAGGGATTGCCGAGTCGGCCCATGACATCGATCAGGTTTATCTGAATGGCTACGGCTTCCCGGCGGAGAGAGGCGGGCCTATGGCCTGGGCGGACGATCAGGGGCTGGCAGACATTCACAAGCGGTTGCTGGCGCTGGAGACCCGGCAGGGTGATCAATGGCGGCCAGCGCAATTGATTGGCGAGCTGGCAGCGCGAGGAAAGGGTTTTTACCTTTAGACTGGGCCGATCACTCAAGGAATCGACATTGATGTCCAACCCGATGCCGCAACGCACCGATTACCCGCATTTCCAGCCGATCACCACTCGCTGGCACGACAACGATGCCTATGGCCACGTCAACAACGTCACCTACTACAGCTTTTTCGATACGGCCGTGAACACCTACCTGATTCAGGTCGGTGGCCTGGATATCCACGATGGTGAGGTGGTAGGGTTTGTGGTGAGTTCGTCCTGCGATTACTTTGCCTCGATTGCATTTCCGGACTTGATTGAAGTCGGCTTGCGGGTCGGAAAACTGGGTAACAGTTCAGTGCAGTACGAGCTGGCCGTGTTCAAGGCTGGCGAGCATGAAGCCTGCGCGGCGGGGCGCTTCGTTCATGTATTCGTTGATCGGGCGTCGAACCAGCCTGTGGCGATCCCGGCGGGTTTGCGCGGGGCGCTGGAGCGGCTGGCGATCTGACAGGCAAAAAAAATCGCAGCTCGGGCGAGCTGCGATCTGGCTGTACCGGCAACGAGGTCAGGCCTCAGTCGCGGTAGTAGCGGTGGTGCTTGCGATGGCCGTAGGCATGGCCGCGACCATGGTGGTAGTCACGGTAGTAGCGACGATCATCACGGCCGCGATCATAACGACGGTCTTCGCGATTGCTCTCGTTGCCCATGTAGTTACCCAGCGCGCCACCGGCGCCGCCACCTGCTGCGGCGCCGATCAGGCTGCCGGTGGTGCCGCCCATGCTGCGGCCGACCACGTTACCGCCGGCTGCGCCCAGCGCACCGCCAATGGCGGCTTCGCCACGGCTGTGTTTGTTGGCGCCAACCGCGCTACCACCCGCGCCGCCCAGGGCTGCGCCAATGGTTGAACCTGTGCTGCCGCCCAAAGACTGACCGACGACCGAGCCAAGAACCCCGCCCAATGCGCCGCCCACACCTGCTTCGGTGGTGCCTCCGGCAGAAGCGAAGCCACTGACCAGGCCAAGGGACAACAAGAGAATCTGGGAGAACTTCATAGAGGAGCCTCAAAGGGATGACGGCGCGATCCTGAGGCTGTGTAACAAGGCTGACAATCGAAATCCGACGAATAACACGACTTGTATACAATTATGCAAGTTACTGATTTTTGGGTGGAACTTAACCGATTTTGGCCGGTCTTTAGCTACTTCACAAAGGCCGCTTTTATGCAAAAGCGGCCTTTTTTGTGGGCGCAGAAAAGTTTTGTATCAGGCCGACCTGGCCATGATCAACCCTGACTCACTCGCCGCTTCCAACCGGATCGCGATGAACTTCGACGTCGGCGTATGGCTGCCGTCCCCGGTGCTTTCCAGCGGTACCAGCGGATTCACCTCTGGATAGTAGGCAGCTGCCTGACCTGCCGGAATATCGAACGCCAGCAGCGTGAAGCCCTTCACCCGACGCTCGCGGCCATCGTCCCACAGCGACACGATGTCGGCCTTCTGCCCCGGTTTGAAACCCAGACGAATGATGTCCGCCTCGTTGGCGAATAGCACATCACGCTGTCCTTTCACCCCGCGATAACGGTCGTCGAGACCATAAATCGTGGTGTTGTACTGATCGTGAGAACGCATCGATTGCAGGATCAGGTCCGGCAGTTTACCGGTGGCGCGGGTGCGCTCGTGAATCAGGTCCTTGGGCAGCATGTTCGGTTTGAAGTTGGCCCGGCCCGACGTGGTGTTCCACTTGCGCGCGCCGGCGCTGTTGCCGAGGTAGAAGCCGCCCGGGTTCTTGACCTTCTCGTTGAAGTCCTTGAAGCCCGGAATGGTGTCGGCGATCAGTTCGCGGATGCGCCGGTAGTCGGCCACCAGCCAGTTCCAGTCCACCGGTTTGCTTCCCAGGGTCGCAGCGGCGATGCCGGCGATGATCGACGGCTCCGAGCGCATCTGGTTCGACAGCGGCTGCAACTGACCGTTGGAGGCGTGCACCATGCTGAACGAGTCTTCCACGGTGACGGCTTGCGGGCCTTCGGTCTGGATGTCGATGTCGGTACGGCCCAGGCACGGCAGGATCAATGCGTCCTTGCCGTGGGCCAGGTGGCTGCGGTTGAGCTTGGTGCTGATCTGCACGGTCAGGTCGCAGTTGCGCAGGGCCTGGAAGGTACGTGGGCTGTCCGGCGTGGCCTGAGCGAAGTTGCCGCCCAGACCGATGAACACCTTGGCGCGACCTTCGGCCATCGCGTGAATCGCTTCGACCACGTTGTGCCCGTTGTGGCGCGGCACCTTGAACTGGAAGCGACGCTCCAGGGAATCGAGGAACGCCACCGGCGGACGCTCGTTGATGCCCATGGTGCGGTCGCCCTGCACGTTGCTGTGGCCGCGCACCGGGCACAGACCGGCGCCGGGTTTGCCGATGTTGCCGCGCAGCAGCATCAGGTTGGCGATTTCCTGGATGGTCGGCACCGAGTGGCGGTGCTGGGTGATGCCCATCGCCCAGCACATGATCACGTTCTTGCCTTTGGCGTACATGCGCGCCGCTTGCTCGATTTCCACCAGGGTCAGGCCGGACTGCTCAACGATCTGCTCCCACGGCGTGTCATCGACGACGCCGAGGTACTCCAGCACGTTGACGCTGTGTTCATTGAGGAAGTCGTGATCGAACACTGCCGGCGCACCGGCCTTCTGCGCATCCCGCTCCCATTGCAGCAGGAACTTGGCCATGCCGCGCAGTACCGCCATGTCGCCGCCGAGTGCCGGGCGGAAATAGGCGGTGTTGGTCGGTTTGTCGCCGTTGGTGAGCATTTCGATCGGGTGCTGCGGATGCTGGAAACGTTCCAGGCCGCGCTCTTTCAGCGGGTTGATGCAGACCACCTGAGCGCCGCGCTTCACCGCTTCACGCAGCGGTTCGAGCATGCGCGGATGGTTGGTGCCCGGGTTCTGGCCCCAGACGAAAATCGCATCGGCGTGTTCGAAATCGTCGAAAGTCACGGTGCCTTTGCCGACGCCGACGCTTTGCGCGAGCGCTACGCCGCTGGCCTCGTGGCACATGTTCGAGCAGTCGGGGAAGTTGTTGGTGCCGAAAGCGCGGACGAACAGCTGATACAGATACGCCGCTTCGTTGCTCGCGCGACCGGAGGTGTAGAACTCGGCCTGGTCCGGGCTCGACAACGCTTGCAGGTGTTTGCCGATCAGCGCGTAGGCATCGTCCCAGCTGATCGGTTTGTAGCGATCGGTTTCGGCGTCATACACCACCGGCTCGGTCAGGCGACCTTGATACTCGAGCCAGTAGTCGCTCTGCTCCAGCAACGCGGTGACGCTGTGCTTGGCGAAGAACTTTGCATCCACTCGACGCTTGGTCGCTTCCCAGTTCACCGCTTTGGCGCCGTTTTCGCAGAACTTGACCATGCCGCTTTCCGGCGAATCGCCCCAGGCGCAGCCCGGGCAGTCGAAGCCGCCGTTCTGGTTGGTCTTGAGCATCATGCGCAGGTTTTTCAGCGCGTTGTCGCTGGTCAACCAGGCCTGGGCCACGCTGATCAGCGCGCCCCAGCCGCCGGCTGCGCCCTTGTAGGGCTTGTAGCGCGGGACGGGTTTCTGGTCGGCTTGATGGTGTTGGCTCACGGGTGTTTCTCCATTTCTGGGCTATACACCCGCGGCGCGTTTTTCTGCGGCAGGTGGATGAGATTGAGGTTGTGGCGACGGGCCCATTGCACGGCGAGGCCGGTGGGTGCGGACAGACTGACGAGGGTCTGGATCCCGGCGCGCAGGACTTTCTGGATCAATTCAAGGCTGCAACGGCTGGTGACAATCGCCAGGCCGCCGGTTGTGGATATCTTTTGCCGGACCAGGCCCCCGATCAGTTTGTCGAGGGCGTTGTGCCGGCCGATGTCTTCACGGCCCAGCAGCAATTCACCGCTGGCATTCATGAACACCGCCGCGTGTACCGCGCCGCAATGCTGGCCCAGCGGCTGGAACGCGCCGATGCGCTGGCGCAGACCGTCGAGCCATTCGACCGGCGGCAAAGGCGCGCCGGGCAAGACCTTGAGATCGGGCAACGCCTGTTCCACCGCTTCTACGCCGCACAACCCGCAACCGCTGGTGCCGGCCAGTTGCCGACGTTGCTGCTTGAGGTTCCAGAACGCGCGATTGGCGATGGTCACCTGAGCGTACTGCGCCGAGCCTGAACCGGTCAGTTGCAGGTCATAAATGTCGGTGGCGTCTTCGATGATGCCGCTGCCCAGGCTGAAGCCGACGATGAAGTCTTCGAGGTCGGTTGGCGTCACCAGCATCACGGCCTGGCTGATGCCGTTGTAGGCAATCGCCAAGGCGACTTCCTCGGCCAGCGCGGTGCTGGCCGACTCCGCCAGGGGCAGGTCGCTGTAGCTGTAGGTCTGACTGGCGGCGGGCGCGGGCGTTTCGAGTGCAGGCGCCGCGCAGGCCGGGCGCTTGGCGTTCATGGCATCACCGACGGATTGATCAACGTTAAGACTAGGCGCGGCAACTTGTCGCGTCTAATCGCTAGTGTCGATCTATCGATAGATGCCGTCGATCAAGCGGCCGCGGGCGATTTCTGATACAGCGCGAAACAGGCCTCGGCCAGCGCCGAGCGCGGGGCACCACGGCGCATGATCAGCCCCAGTCGGGCGAGGGTCTGAGCGTTTTCGATAGGCTGCAGCCGCAAGTGATCGGTGAGGCGTTCGAGGCCGCCGTCCAGCGGCATGATCGCGCAGCAGAATCCGCCGTGCACGGCTTGTAACAATTGATGCACGGCGTCGGTCTGCAACAGCGGCTGCGGTGTCAGGCCCCGGCTGTGGAAGTTGTGGTCGATGGACTGGCGAAAGTGCATGCCGCTGGTGAGCATGCCCAGCGGCAGTTCGATCAGCGCCTGCCAGCTCAGTGGTGCTTCGCCGAAACTGAAGGAGCGCTGATCGTAGAGCAGGCCCATGCGGGTTTCGTCGAACGCCAGGGATTCGAAACGTTCGTTGTCGAGACGATCCAGATAGGACACGCCAATGTCGATCCGGTTGTCCGCCAGTTGTTCGAGGATCTGCTCGGAGCTGAGCGCCGACAGTTCGAAGCGCAGCTCCGGGTGTGCAGCGTGCAGGCGTTGCATCAGCGGCAGCGGATCGAAACTCGACAGCGGCACTACCCCCAGGCGCAGGGTGCCGATCAGGTTGCCGCGACAGGCAGCCGCTTCCGCCTGCAAGCCGTCATAGGCCGCCAGCACGGTACGGGCCCAGGCCAGCACTCGCTCGCCTGGCGCGGTAAAGCCTTCGAAGCGCTGGCCGCGATTGACCAGCGGCAGATCGAGTTCTTCTTCGAGGCTGCGCAGGCGCATCGACAGGGTCGGCTGGGTGATGTGGCAGCGGGCGGCGGCCTGGCCGAAGTGGCGGGTTTCGTCGAGGGCGATGAGGAATTTCAGCTGCTTGATGTCCATCTTCGCTCCGGGGCGCTGGCAAGGGTGGGCGATTCTACCGCTTGCACGGGGGCAGGGTCATTGGTCGGGCCGGAACCGGCGGGGTTCGGGGTGGTCTAGGCTTGGGCGTCTGGAACTTAAATCAAGGAGTGTGCGCAATGAGTCTTTTGAGCTTTGTAAAAGAGGCCGGTGAGAAGCTGATCGACCTGCTGACCCCCGGCAACGCCAATGCCAGCGAGCAGTTGAAGGAACACATCAACAAAGTCGGGTTGGGTAACCCGAATGTCCAGGCCACCGTGGACGGCGACAAGGTGACGGTCACCGGCGAAGTGGCGAGCCAGGAAGAGAAAGAGAAGATTCTGCTGGCCGTCGGCAATATCGAAGGCGTGGGCAGTGTCGATGACCAGATCACGGTCACCGGGCCGGTGGTGGCCGCCGCACGTTTTGTGGTGGTGAAAAAGGGCGACACCCTCAGCGCGATTTCCCTGGCGGTGTATGGCAACGCCAACCAGTACAACAAGATCTTCGAAGCCAACAAGCCAATGCTCAAGGATGTGAACAAGATCTATCCGGGGCAGACGCTGCGTATTCCTGATTGACAACACACCTGCAGGAGCTGCTTCGGCAGCTCCTGCAACGTTCAGAGTCCGCTGATCAAATCACGATAATCCTCGACCGCCGCAAACTCCGCCGTGTCCTTCGGCCCCTTGCGACTGTCCGGTTCCTTTACCGCCAACAGATGCGCCACCCCGAAATCCCGCGCACTGCGCAGGATCGGCAAGGTGTCGTCGATGAACAGACTGCGCGCCGGGTCAAAACCGATATCGGCCTGCAAGGCATCCCAGAACTGCGGGTTCTCCTTGGGAAATCCGTAATCGTGAGAGCTGATCAGTCGCTCGAAGTAGGGCGCCAGTTCAACCCGTTCCAGTTTCAGCGACAGTGAATCGCGGTGCGCATTGGTGATCATCACCACACGTTTGCCGGCCCGTTTGATCGCGGCCAGAAAGGTGTCGGCGTCGGGGCGCAACGCGATCAGGTGGGCGGTTTCCAGTTTCAGTTCACGCACCGACAGCTTCAGTTCCGCGCTCCAGAAATCCAGGCAATACCACTGCAATTGACCGGCATGGCGCTCGAACAACGGCTGCAATTCCATTTCCGCCATGGCCCGGCTCACGCCATGCAGTTCGGCATAGCGCTGTGGCAAGTGTTCCAGCCAGAAGTGGTTGTCGAAGTGCAGATCCAGCAACGTGCCGTCCATGTCCAGCAGAACGGTATCGATGTCGGACCACGGTAATGAAGGCATGGCAACGTCTCGAACGGTAGAAAGATATCCGACACAAACAATCGGAAAAGCCGCGTTATAGTAGCGCGTTCACGCCAAGGAGCTTTGCATGCGCCAGAAACCAACCGTACTCGCCCGGGAAATCGTCGCCACCAGCCGTCTGTTCTGCGTCGAAGAGCTGAAGCTGCGCTTTTCCAACGGCGTGGAGCGTACCTACGAGCGGCTGGTGGGCAAGGGCGCCGGTTATGGCGCGGTGATGATCGTGGCCATGCTCGATGCCGAGCACGCGGTGCTGGTCGAGGAGTACTGCGGCGGTACCGATGAATACGAACTGTCCCTGCCCAAAGGGTTGATCGAACCGGGCGAGGATGTGCTGGCGGCGGCCGAGCGTGAGCTCAAGGAAGAGGCCGGCTTTGGCGCGCGGCAGCTGGAGCACCTGACCGAGTTGTCGTTGTCCCCCGGTTACATGAGCCAGAAAATCCAGGTGGTGCTCGCCAGCGATCTGTACGAAGAACGACTGGAAGGCGATGAGCCGGAGCCGATGCGGGTGGACAAGGTCAACCTGCGGGATCTCTCTTCGTTGGCGCAAAATCCGCAATTTTCCGAAGGTCGAGCCCTGGCGGCGTTGTACCTGGCCCGCGATCTGCTGACCCAGCGCGGCGTTTTCCAGTCATGAGTGAGATGTCGATGAGTTTTCCCCATCCGATGATGGCACCGGTGGTTGAGCTGGCGCTGCAGGCCGGCGAGGCGATCCTGCCGTTCTGGCGCGCCGATGTGGCGGTCACCGCCAAGTCCGATGATTCGCCGGTGACCGCTGCGGACCTCGCCGCGCACCATGTGATCGTCGCTGGCCTGACGGCGCTGGATCCGAGCATCCCGGTGTTGTCCGAGGAGGACGCCAACATCCCGCAAAGCGTGCGCGCCGGCTGGCAGCGCTGGTGGCTGGTAGATCCGCTGGATGGCACCAAGGAATTCATCAGCGGCAGTGAAGAGTTCACCGTCAACATCGCCCTGATCGAAAATGGCCGCGTGGTGTTCGGGGTGGTTTCGATGCCCACCAACGGGCGTTTCTACGTCGGCGGTGCCGGGCTCGGTGCATGGCGTGGCGAAACGGGCGGCACGCCGATGGCGATCAAGGTGCGTGACGTGCCGGGGCCAGGCGAAGCATTCACCGTGGTCGCCAGCCGTCGTCATTCGAGCCCGGAGCAGGAGCGCTTGCTGGCCGGATTGAGCGCAAGCCTCGGAGAGTTGCAACTGGCCAACATCGGCAGTTCGTTGAAGTTCTGTCTGTTGGCCGAAGGTGCGGCGGACTGCTATCCGCGACTGGCGCCGACATCCCAATGGGACACGGCGGCGGCGCAAGGCGTGCTGGAAGGCGCGGGTGGCGAGGTGCTGGGGTTGAACGGTGAAGCCTTCTGCTACCCGGCGCGGGAATCACTGCTGAACGAGTTCTTCCTGGCGCTGCCGGCAAAAGCCGCATGGCGCGCGAAGCTGCTGGAACTGTCCCGCTCCTGAGTACCTTTCCACACCTCAGCGGTGCAGCACGTACTGCCCGCTGAAGGTCACCGCCTCCTCATCACTGCCCGCATTGACGATCCGCGTCTGCAGGGTCAATCGAGCCCGCCCGTAACGCTGATACATCGCCAGGAATTTCTTCCACACGGCCGCACTCGGCGCCGGGCAGATCGCGATGGCATCGCCGGTCACCGGCAGCGGATAACTGATCTGTCCTTCCTGAATGACGATGTGTCCGTCGTCGATGCCTTCTTCCTTCAAGCGCAGATGCAGCCAGCCCCAGCCGGCCAGCACCGCGCCGCAATACAGACTGCCGCCGAACATGGTGCTCTTGTGATTGACGTTGGCCTCCAGCGGCAAATGCAGGCGCAGTTGCTGTTCCTGCCAGTCGAGCACTTTGAGGCCCATGTCCCGGGTCAGCGGGATGTCGTGATGGAGGACGGATTCCAGATATTGGCTGTCGTGCTTCATTCGGATTCGTCTCCATGGTTGCTGCTGTCGGCGAAGTTCAGTCCGTGCTTGCGCAGTTTGTCGTGCAGGGTCTTGCGCGGAATGCCCAGGGCTTCGGCGAGGCTGCGCACCGAGCTGTGCGAGCGGGCCAGCTCGGCGGCGATCAAGGACTTCTCGAAATGTTCCACCTGTTCACTGAGGCCTCCGCTGGTGACTTCGATGGTCGCGCCGCTGCCGTCGGGCTGAGAGTTGTCCAGCGCCAGTTCCAGGCCGAGGGCGAAACGCTCCGCCGCGTTCTGCAATTCCCGCACATTGCCCGGCCATGCATGACGCAGCAGCAACGCCCGTTGCGCCGGTTGCAGCTCGTGGGGTGGCAGGCCGTGGCGAGCGCTGGCTTCATCGGCATAGTGCTGGAACAGCACCAGCGCGTCTTCGCCCCGTTCACGCAGCGGCGGGATGCGCAGCGGTGCGACGTTGAGGCGGTAATACAGGTCCGCCCGGAACCGCCCTTGATCGGCGGCCTGGCGCAGGTCTTCCTTGGTTGCGGCGATGACGCGGATGTCCAGCGGGATCAATTGATTGCCGCCGAGGCGTTCGACGACTCGCTCCTGCAGCATGCGCAGCAGTTTGACCTGCACATCCATGCTCATGCTTTCGATTTCATCGAGGAACAACGTGCCGCCATTGGCGAATTCGAACTTGCCGATCCGGCGCTTCTGCGCGCCAGTGAAGGCGCCGGGCTCATGACCGAACAACTCGCTTTCCACCACCGATTCGGCCAGCGCTCCGGCGTTGATCGCCACGAACGGACCGTTGCGCCGGCTCGACAGATCGTGCAGGGCGCGGGCGACAACTTCTTTACCAGCACCGGTTTCGCCGAGGATCAGGACGTCGGCCTTGGTCGCCGCCAGTGCGCCGATCTGCTCGCGCAGGCGTGCCATAGGGGCCGAGTGGCCGACCAGTCGGGCGCTCAGTTCGTTGCGGTCGCTCAGGGCCATGCGCAGGCTGCGGTTGTCCAGTACCAGACGGCGCAGGGCCAGTGCGCGGCGTACGCTGTCGAGGAGTGCGTCGCTGGCGAACGGTTTTTCGAGGAAGTCGTAGGCGCCGGCGCGCATGGCCTGCACGGCCAGCGGCACGTCGCCATGGCCGGTGATCAGCAGCACGGGCAGCTCGGGATCCTGAGCGTGAAGTTCATGGAGCAACTCAAGACCATCCATGCCAGGCATGCGGATGTCGCTGACCACCACCCCCGGCCAGTCACGCTCCAGTTGGGCGGCCAGGCCCTTGGCTTCGGACAGCGGAAGGATTTTCAGGCCGGCCAGATCCAGCGTCTGGCCGAGGGCCTGACGCAGGTGCGGATCGTCGTCGATCAGCACCACCTGAATGCGGTTGTCGATGGTCATGCACTTCGATCCTCGGACGGTTGCAGGCTGACCCCGGGCGCGCCGGCGCGCAGCCGCAGGGTGATCAAGGCGCCACCTTGCTTGTGGTTGGCGAACGACAGTTCACCGCCGAAGGCGCGCATCAGGGTTTCGCAAATGGCCAACCCCAGACCAAGCCCCTGGGTGCGGGTCTTGGTGGTGTAAAACGGTTCGCTGGCGCGGCCCAGGGCTTCCATGCAGAAACCCGGGCCGTTGTCACGAATGTACAGATTGACGCCCTCGCCGGTGGATTCGGCACTCAGCCACAATTTGCGCGGCGGGCCTTTCTCGGTCAGGGCATCGAGGGCGTTGGCCAGCAGGTTGCCGAGGACCTGGCGCAGACGGGTTTCCCCGGCCTCGACCCACAAGGTCGCGGCGGGCAAGTCGCGGATCAGTTCGACATCCATGCTCCTACGACGTTTGGCCAGCAGCGCCAGCGCATCGTCCAGCGCCGGTTGCAGGGCCACGCTTTCCGGGGCGTGGCGGTCGCGACGGGCGAAGGCGCGCAGGTGGGCGATGATCGAGGCCATGCGCCCGGTCAGTTCGCTGATCAACTTGAGGTTGCCGCGAGCATCTTCAGTGCGCTGATGATCAAGCAACACTTCGGCGTTTTCCGCGTAACTGCGGATCGCTGCCAGCGGTTGATTGAGTTCGTGGCTGATGCTCGCCGACATGGTGCCCAGCGCCGACAGCTTGCCGGCCTGCACCAGATCGTCCTGGGCGCGTACCAGTTCCTGCTGGGCCTGTTCGCGTTCCAGCACTTCCTGTTTCAGACGCCGGTTGAGTCCTTCCAGATCGCTGGTGCGTTCGGCGACCCGGCCTTCGAGTTCCCGTCGCGCCTTGGCTTCGAAAGCGATCCGTTCCAGGTAATGGCGGCGGCGCTGCATCATCAGACCGAGCAACAGCATCACCACCAGCAACGTCGCACCGCCGACGGCCACCACAGTGCGCACCGGACGGTCGATCAGCGTGCGCGGCGCAAGAATGCTGACGCTCCAGCCGGTTTCTTCGATGTCCCGGGTCTGGGTCAGCCAGGCGGTCGGGCTGAGGTTCAATGGACGCGGCTCGCGGGTCGGGTATGGCTGGATCGCGGTGATTGCCGAGCGTTCGTCGCCACTCAATGGGCGGGTCGAGCGAAAGCGCCATTCCGGACGCGAGGTAAGGATGACCACGCCGTTGTGATCGGTCACCAGCAGTTGCTCCGGGGTTTTGCCCCACAGACTTTCGGTGTGATCGAGGTCGACCTTGATCACCAGCACGCCGAGGATTTTTTCGCCATTGCGCACGGCCGCGGCGAAAAAGTAGCCGCGCTTGGCAGAGGTGGTGCCAAGGCCGAAGAAGCGGCCCAGGCGCCCGGCCATGGCTTCACTGAAATAAGGCCGGAACGAGAAATTGCGCCCGACGAAACTGTCGTGCTTGTCCCAGTTCGAGGCCGCCAGCGTTCGGCCGGTGGTGTCCATCAGGTACATGACTTCGGCGCCGGTCTGGGCAGCAATGTTCTTTAGCAGGCGGTTGGCATTGCCCTGGGTGACGCCGTCGTCCGGCGCACCGATGATCGCCCGCAGGGCCGGCAGATCCCCGAGGATCTGTGGCAGCACTTCGTAGCGATGCAGGGTGCCCAGCAGGTTGGCGACGTAGAGGTCGAGGGTCTGGCGGTTCTGCCCGATCAGTTCGCTGCGGTAGTAGCGCTCGGCCAGATGTTCCAGCGGCCACAGCAGCGGGGCCAGGCACAGGGCCAGCAGGGCGAGGCTGCGCCAGCGGGGGCGGCGGGGAAGGGTCGGAGTCATGAGCATCGGGCGCCTGTGGATACAGGCGCATTATGCCTAGGCTTGGGGCACTTCAGGAAAAGACGTCGGCATCCTTGAGCAAGGCCGCTGCCTGATCCTTGGCGGACAGTTTCGGTGCTTCGTCCAGTTGCCAGTCGATGCCCAGATCCGGGTCGTCCCAGCGAATGCTGCGCTCGGCCGATGGGGTGTAGTAGTCCGTGGTTTTGTAGAGGAATTCGGCGAATTCGCTCAGTACCACGAAACCATGGGCGAAACCTTCCGGTACCCACAGCTGACGGTGATTGTCGGCGGACAGACGTACGGCAACCCATTTGCCGAAGTGCGGCGAGCTGCGACGGATATCGACGGCCACGTCGAGCACTTCACCGGCCGTGACGCGGACCAGTTTGCCCTGGGTGTTTTGCAGCTGGTAATGCAAACCGCGCAGGACGCCTTTTTGCGAGCGGGAATGGTTGTCCTGAACAAATTGTGTATCCAGGCCGGTTGCGTCCTGAAAAGCCTTGGCATTGAAGCTTTCGTAAAAGAAACCGCGCTCGTCACCAAATACCTTGGGTTCGATGATCAGAACACCGGGCAGGTCGGTGGTGATTACATTCATGAAAATTTTCCAGTGACTGGTTTGGATGGCCGACATTCTTGCGCAAAGTGCCGGTGGGCGCGAGTGCAGACTTGCAAATATGCCCGCCACACAGCGCACGGGGGACGGATGGTCGGGGGTTGCTTATCGCCCGAAGCAGTGGCGATATAGGCGCCTAATAAAATTTCAGGGGTCGTTCCATGTCGTTCGCCACGTTGATTCACCGCGCCAGTCTTCCAGGCCCACAGGTCACTGCTGAGCAGGCCTTGCAGGTACTGTCGCAGCATTACGGGCTGAGCGGCACGCTGCAGGCGCTGGGCAGTCAGCAGGACCTCAACTATCGCGTGGACAGTGAGCGCGGGCGGTTCGTGCTGAAGATCTGCCGGGGCGACTATTCGCTGGTGGAGTTGCAGGCCCAGCACGCCGGCCTGAAGTATCTGGCGGAACATTGCGATGTCCATGTTCCCCGGGTCATCCCGGCCAATGACGGCCAGGACCTGTTGTCGCTGGAGATCGGCGGTGAAGCGGTGCACGTGCGGCTGCTCGATTACATCGAAGGTCAGCCGCTGACCGCGCTCGATCATCTTGGCCACGAAGTTGTCGCCGGATTCGGTCGGCTCTGCGGCGAAATGGACCTGGCCCTGGCCGGGTTCGACCATCCGGGACTTGAGCGCACCTTGCAGTGGGACGCACGCCACGCCAGCGCACTGATCGAGCATCTGCTGCCAGTGATCGAGGATCAGCAGCAGCGCGCGCTGATCGCCGAGACCGCCGAACAGGCCCGTCGCCGACTGCAACCGTTGCTGGAAAAGCTCCCGGTGCAGGCGATCCACATGGACATCACCGACGACAACGTGGTCTGGCAGCGCAATGCCCGGCGGCACTGGCAGTTGCAGGGTGTCATCGATTTCGGCGATCTGGTTCGTACCTGGCGCATCACCGATCTGTCGGTTACCTGTGCCGCGTTGCTGCATCACGCCGGGGGCGATCCGTTCGTGATCCTGCCGGCGGTGCAGGCCTATCACGCGGTCAATCCGCTGCAACCCGAAGAGTTGCAGGCGCTGTGGCCGCTGATCGTGGCGCGGGCGGCGGTGCTGGTGCTCAGTGGTGAGCAACAGGTCAGCATCGACCCGGGCAATACCTACAGCCGCGACAACCTCACCCATGAGTGGGAAATCTTCCGGGTCGCGACGTCGGTACCGCTGGCGTTGATGGAGGCGGCGATTCTCTCGGCGGTCGGGCAGGCATTGCCGGCCATCGACAGTGAAGGCTCCGTGCCGTTGTTGCCGGGGCTGGTCGGGCGCGAGTTCGCGCTGATCGATCTGGGTGTGTTGAGCGCGCATTTCGAGGCGGGTAACTGGGAACAGCCAGGCATCGATCAACGCCTGTTGAATGAAGCCGCCGAGATTCATGGTCTGGCTGCCAGTCGATACGGGCAATACCGTTTGTCACGTACCCGGCCTGACAGCGCCGATGAGCCCGAGACGTTCCCGCTGCACGTTGAATTGCGTGTGCCTCAAGGGACAGCGGTCGAAGCGCCGTTCGCCGGCGTACTGCATTTGTCGGCCGACGGTGCGCTGCGACTTGACGGCCCGCAACTGAGCCTGCGCCTATGGGGCGTGACGCCGTCGTTGCATGGCGGTGCGGCGCTGGTCAAAGGCCAGGTGCTGGGTTCGGTGGACGGTCCGTTGATTGTGCAACTGGTCCGCGATGCGCATCTGGAGGCGCCGCTGTTCTGTACGCCGACCCGCGCGCCGGCGTGGCAGGCGCTGTCCCCATCGCCGGCAGCACTGCTGGGCCTGGCCTGTGACGCCGAGCCGGAGCTGGACGCGAAAACCCTGCTGGCCCGCCGTGACGCCAGCTTCGCCCGCACTCAAAAACACTATTACGTCGACCCGCCGCGTATCGAACGCGGCTGGCGCAATCACCTGATCGACATGCAGGGCCGCTCCTACCTCGACATGCTCAACAACGTCGCGGTGCTCGGGCACGGCCATCCGCGCATGGCGGCAGTCGCGAGCCGGCAGTGGTCGTTGCTCAACACCAACTCGCGCTTCAACTATGCGGCGGTCGCGGAGTTTTCCGAACGCTTGCTGAAGCTGGCGCCGGAAGGCATGGATCGGGTGTTCCTGGTCAACAGCGGCAGCGAGGCCAACGATCTGGCAATCCGTCTGGCCTGGGCCTACAGCGGCGGGCGCGACATGCTCAGCGTGCTGGAGGCCTATCACGGCTGGACGGTCGGTGCGGACGCGGTATCGACGTCGATTGCCGATAACCCGCAAGCCCTGAGCAGCCGTCCGGACTGGGTGCACCCGGTGACTGCGCCGAACATCTATCGCGGCGAATTCCGTGGCCTCGATTCGGCACCGGACTATGTGCGCAGCGTCGAACACAACCTTGCGAAAATCGACGAGCAGAAACGGCAACTGGCCGGATTCATCTGCGAGCCGGTCTACGGCAATGCGGGCGGGATTTCGCTGCCGCCGGGCTACCTGAAAAAAGTCTATGAACTGGTGCGCGCCCGGGGAGGTGTGTGCATCGCCGACGAGGTGCAGGTCGGCTACGGTCGCATGGGTCACTTCTTCTGGGGCTTCGAAGAGCAGGGCGTGGTGCCGGACATCATCACCATGGCCAAAGGCATGGGCAACGGCCAGCCGCTGGGCGCCGTGATCACCCGTCGGGAAATCGCCGAAGCGCTGGAAGCCGAGGGCTACTTCTTCTCGTCCGCCGGCGGCAGTCCGGTGAGTTGCCAGATCGGCATGGCGGTGCTCGATGTCATGGAAGAAGAAAAGCTCTGGGAGAACGCCCAGGTCGTCGGCGGGCACTTCAAGCAGCGGCTGGAGGCGTTGATCGATAAACATCCGCTGGTCGGCGCGGTGCATGGCTCGGGGTTCTATCTGGGGGTCGAACTGATCCGCAATCGACAGACCCTTGAGCCGGCGACCGAAGAAACCACGTTGCTGTGCGATCGCCTGCGGGAGCTGGGGATTTTCATGCAGCCGACCGGCGATGACCTGAACATCCTCAAGATCAAACCGCCGATGGTCACTTCGCGTCAGAGCGTGGATTTCTTTGTCGACATGCTGTCGAAGGTGCTGGAAGAAGGCCTCTGAGCCTGTTGCAGTCCGATTAATACCGATTTCTATCGGTATTAATCGACAAAAACAAATCCCGATATTTGTTTTTAGCTTTTAAAGTCGATATTTATCGTTTATAAAGTCGCCATCGTCCGTCGTCCAAACCTGTTCGGCGCGTTGAACAACCTCGACCGTTCCCTGGAGTCCTGATCGACATGACCACCTTGAAAAGTACCCCACGCGCCGATGGCTTCTACATGCCGGCCGAATGGGCGCCGCAAACCCAGACCTGGATGATCTGGCCCGAGCGTCCGGACAACTGGCGTCTGGGCGGCAAGCCGGCGCAGGCTGCCCACGCTGCGGTGGCCAAGGCCATCGCGCGTTTCGAACCGGTGACCGTGGCGGTCTCCGCCGGCCAGTACGAAAACGCTCGCGCTCGCCTCGATGTACCGAATATCCGCGTGGTCGAGATGTCCAGCGATGACGCCTGGGTCCGCGACAGCGGTCCGACCTTCGTGATCAACAACAGCGGCGAAGTGCGCGGTGTGAACTGGGACTTCAACGCCTGGGGTGGCTTTGACGGCGGCCTGTATTCGCCGTGGAACCGTGATTCTCAGGTCGGCGGCAAGATCCTCGAAATCGAGCGCAGCCCGCGCTACCGCACCGAAGGCTTCGTGCTTGAGGGCGGTTCGATTCACGTCGACGGTGAAGGCACCTTGATCACCACCGAGGAATGCCTGCTCAACCGCAATCGCAACCCGCACCTGAACCGCGAAGAAATCGAAGCGGTGCTGCGCGACAACCTGTCGGTGGACAAGATCATCTGGCTGCCGGATGGCCTGTTCAACGACGAAACCGACGGCCATGTGGATAACTTCTGCTGCTACGTGCGTCCGGGCGAAGTGCTGCTGGCGTGGACCGACGATCCGCAGGACCCGAACTACCCGCGCTGCCAGGCTGCGATGAAAGTGCTGGAAAGCAGCACCGACGCCAAGGGCCGCCCGTTCACGGTGCACAAGATGCCGATCCCGGGGCCGCTGTTTGCCACCGAAGAGGAGTGCGCGGGCGTGGATCCGGTGGACGGCACTCAGGAGCGCAACCCGAGCGTGCGTCTGGCCGGTTCCTACGTGAACTTCCTGATCGTCAACGGCGGCATCATCGCGCCGAGCTTCGACGATCCGATGGACGCTCCGGCCCGGGAAATCCTGCAGAAACTGTTCCCGCAACACGAAGTGGTGATGGTGCCAGGCCGCGAACTGTTACTGGGGGGCGGCAACATTCACTGCCTTACCCAACAGCAACCCGCGCCGCACAAAGAGTGAGTGCGGATGTAACAGCTTGAGTTGATTGGAAAATCGACCGGGCAGTCATTTGTTGCCCGCGCTTGAAGAGAAACCCGCAGCCCGTCAGGACTGCGGGTTTCTTTATGTCCGCCGGTCGACAATTTCATTACGTTGGCATAGCTCTTGTATCGCTCATGACGCACTAGGGAGGGGGGAGAACTTCAACAGTTCTGTCATAAACCTTGGATAACGTAGCCGCTCACGAACGGGGAGAGAGCGCTGAAATGAACGCCGAAGTGAACGTAATCAGCGAGCGGACGTTGCATCCCATGGCGGTAAATAGTGAGTCGCTCCAGATTGTCGCGCACTGGTTGAAGTCCAATGGAACGCGTCAGATCAGGGAACCTGATCCGCGCCGGATGATGATCGAGCGTTACCCCGCTGGCCTGTTCAGCGAGGCCGAACTGGATGCACTTTGGGATGTGATGGAAGGATAAGAAGAACAAACAAGGATTGTAAAAAGCGCTGCCGGGATGGCAGCGCTTTTTTTATGGGCGCGAATCAGAAGCTGTAGGTGCCGGTCATGACCAGGCTGCGCGGTGCGCCCGGCTGGATCTGGAAGGCGCTGGTGGCCGAGGCGTAATACTCGCGGTCGGTGATGTTGTTCAACGCTGCGCGCAAGTCCCAGTCCTTGTGGCGGTAGCCGACCAGGGCGTCCCAGCGACCGTAGCCCGGTAACACGGTGGTGTTGGCGTTGTCGGCGTAACGCTGACCGACCATGGTCAGGCCGGTTTCGCCGTACCAGCCCATCTCCGGCTTCCAGGTCAGGAACAGGCTGCCGTTGTGCTTGGCGACGTTGTTGACGCGTTTGCCTTCCAGGCCGTTGTTGTCCTTCTCGATGGTCGCGTCCTGTACACCAACGCCGCCGCGCACGTACCAGTTGCCGACGATCTTGCCGGTGCCGGTCAGTTCGATCCCGCGTGAACGTTGCAGGCCGCTGAGTACGGTCAGAGTCGGGTCGTTTGGATCAGTGGTGCGGCGGTTGTAGAGCTCCAGCTCGTAGATCGCCAGGGTGGTGCTCAGGCGATCGTCGAGCCAGTCGCTCTTGACGCCGATTTCCTTCTGCTTGGTCAGCTCCGGGCTCAGGTCGTTGGTGTTGCCGGCCGCACCCGGGGTGATGCCGATCAGACCGCCGCCGACCGGCGAGAAGGTCTTGGTCCACGAGGCGTAGAACGAGTGATTCTGCAGCGGTGTCCAGACCACGCCGAAACGCGGGCTGGTGCTGTGGCTGTCACGGTCTTCGGAAATGTTGCGCAGCTTGTTGGTCGACTCGATGTCGAAGGTGTCGTAGCGCAGACCGGCCAGCAGTTGCCATTGATCGTTCAGGCGCAGTTGATCCTGAACGTAGATCGCACGGCTTTCGACTTCGGTGTGGCTGCTGCTCGACACCTGCATGCGCCCGATGTGGCGCTGGCTGCGATCCGGGTTGTACAGGTCCAGCGACGGCACCGGTTGGGTGCCACGGCCGGTTGCCGCGTTGTAAAGCGTCGGGTCCCGGCGCTGGCTGCCGGTTTCGATCCCGGTCAGCAGACGATGTTCGAGGCCAAAGGTATCGAATCCGCCTTCCAGCTCAACGTTGTTGTAGACGTTGCGGGTGGTCAGGTCCTGTTGCCAGTGCTGGCGGGTGACCTTGTTGGTTTTCGCGTCGAAGCCGGTGAGGTAGGTGTTGTCGAAATCGCTGTCGAGCTTGAACACACCGAGGGTGTGGCGCAGTTGCCAGTTGTCGTTGAGTTCATAGCTGAGTCGCGAGCGCAAGGATTGCGTCTTGTCGTCGATGAAGTCGTGATCGTTGCCGTAGGTCGTGTCCCGGCCGACATCCGCCGGACGTCCACCGACCCCGGGAATGCCGCGATCCGGCGTGCGGTTGTAGCGGCTGTATTCGTATTGCACCAGCCAGTTCAGGTCAGGGGTGAGCTGCCAGCTCATCGACGGCGCGAACAGTTTGCGGTTGCCGCTGACGCCGTCGCGGAAGCTGTTCTCGTCCATGTTGCCCATGTTCAGGCTCAGGCTGATGTTTTCGCTCGGGTCGGCGCTGAGATCGGCGTACAGGCTGCGCAGATCTTCGCTGCCACCCTGGGCCTCGATGGTCGAGCGGCGGCCGGCCTCGGGTGCCTTGCTGACGCGATTGACGATCCCGCCCTGGCTGCCACGGCCGTACAGTACGGCGGCCGGGCCCTTGAGCACCTCAACGCGTTCGATGTTATGCAGATCGCGTTTGTACTGGCTGTCGTCGCGAATGCCGTCCAGATAGAAGTCGTTGCTGGCATCGAAACCGCGGATGCGCAGGCTGTCGAAGCGTGTGTCGCCTCCACCGCTGACGTTGGGAATCCCGCTCAGGGCGTCTTCGATGTCATTGATGCCGTAATCCGCGACGTTGGCGGTCTTGATCGAGTCGATCGCCTGCGGCACGTAGCGCACCGGGGTGGAGGTGCGGGTCGCGGTGTTGCTGACTTTTACGCGTGGGTCGTCGGCCTGCGCTTCGGCGTTGATCGACGTGGCAGGAAGCTCGGTCGCGGAGTAAGCGAAACCGGAGGACAAAAAGGCGGAAAGCCCAAGCGTGACGGGCGTGAGACGGAACGGGGCAGGCATTGAAAAGCGCATCCGAAAGGGTGGAAGAATTCGAGCGCGCGAATGGTAATGCTTTGCATTTGCTTCCGTTAATTATTCCGGAAAAGTTCCGTGGTTTGATTGTGTCAATTTGTTTCTGGTTTGTATCTGCGCGGATAACGACTGCATTCGACCGATTGCCGAAACAGACTGAAAGCCATTCCGGCGTTTTTCTGCAACGGCCGAGGGATTAACGTGGCTGCCATCGATTTCCCGGAGTTTTCACATGACCCTTCACTACATTTACGACCCTCTGTGCGGCTGGTGCTACGGCGCCAAACCGCTGGTCCAGGCCGCACAGCAAGTGCTGCCGGTAATCGCCCACGCGGGCGGCATGATGACGGGGGCCAACCGCCAGAGCGTTTCACCGCAACTGCGCAATTATGTAATGCCTCACGACCGGCGCATTGCCGAGTACACCGGGCAGCCGTTCGGCGAGGCCTATTTCGAAGGCCTGTTGCGTGATCACACGGCGGTATTTGATTCCGCTCCGCCGATTGCCGCAGTCATGGCAGCAGAAAACATCGATGGGCGTGGACTGGAACTGCTGGGTCGTTTGCAAACCGCACACTATGTAGAAGGCCGCGAATTGCCGATGAGTCCGTCCTCGTGGAATGCGCGGTAGAGATGGGCTACGAGGCGGACACGTTCCTCAAAACCCTGAAAGCGACTGACACCGATCAACACATAAAGAACAGCCGCGCACTGTTGGCGAAACTTGGTGGCCAAGGCTTCCCGACCTTCGCGCTGGAACAGGACGGCCAGTTCACCCTGATCGATATCGGCCCGTGGCTCGGCAAACCGCAGGCGTTTGCACAATGGTTGAGCGAGTCGATTCCGTCGGCACCCGACGCGCAAGCCTTGCCGGTCTGTGGCCTCGACGGTTGTGCGTGACCGGGCATCAAATCCCTGACTACAGGCATTTCCCCGCACGAAGCTTTCGAAAAATTTACTTTTATTAGACGATTTTTGCCTATTTAAAGACGATTCTTGAAATTGACACATTGTTCAGGGCGCGGCTACGATTCGGCCCAACGCCTGTGGCTAACCGCCATGACTCAAAATCAGGAGCAGGCCCGCCATGACATTGTCTTGAGCGGGCCTTTTTGTTTCGGGGTGAATAAAAGAGTGCATCAAGCGCCGTTTCAGCCGTTCGACACAGCGCGTTTCAACCCGTAATAAGGAAAACAAAATGTTGAACAAGCGGATCAGTCTGATCGCATTGGGGATGTTGAGCGCCACTCAGGCCATGGCTAACGACCAGGCCGAGTCCAAGGGTTTTGTTGAAGACAGCAGCCTGAAAGTGCTGCTGCGCAATGCCTACATCAATCGTGACTACAAAGACGGCAACAAGGACAAATCCGAGTGGGGCCAGGCGGCCATCGGTACGTTCTCGTCCGGCTTCACCCAGGGTACTGTCGGTGTCGGCGTTGACGCCTTCGGCCTGTACGCCCTGAACCTGGAGCGCAGCGAAGATCGCAGCGGTGCCGGCGGCATCGACTTCTTCAAGAAGGGCGACAGCGGCAAACCGGCCAACGATCTGTCCAAGGGCGGCGCAGCGGTGAAATTCCGCCTGTCCAACACCACCCTGACTTACGGTGACCAGATGCCGGCCCTGCCGGTGCTGAACTACGACAACTCGCGTCTGCTGCCGGAAAGCTACACCGGTACCATGATCACTTCCAAAGAGATCAAAGGTCTGCAACTGGATGCGGGTCGTTTCACCGCCGAGTCGCGCAAGAGCGCTGAAGGCCGTGACAGCGGTGGTCTGAAGTCGATCAACGTATTGGGCGGTAGCTACCAGTTCACCGAACAATTCAAGGCTGCGCTGTACGCTTCCGACGTCGAAGACGTGCTGAAGAAGCAATACGTGAACGCCAACTACGTGTTCCCGATCGACAAGGATCAGTCCCTGACCCTGGACTTCAACGGTTACCGCACCAAGCTGGACAACTCCTATGTCCGCGAAAACGGTGTGACCGGCGACGACAACAAGATCTGGAGCCTGGCAGCGACCTTCGCCACCGGCCCGCACTCGTTCACCGTGGCGCACCAGCGCTCCACTGGCGACAGCAACCTGGGTTACGCCTACGGCGGCTACCAGAAAGGTCAGGGTCGCGTGGGTGACGGTGGCAACACCATCTACCTGGCCAACTCCTACTGGTCGGACTTCAACGCTGAAGACGAGCGCAGCTGGCAACTGGGCTACGGCCTGGACTTCGGCGCATTCGGCGTACCGGGTCTGAGCTACAACTTCGCGTACGTACGTGGCGACAACATCACCACGTCCACCAGCGAAGGCGGCACCGAGCGCGAAATCTTCAACCAGTTCAAGTACGTCGTGCAAAGTGGCCCTGCCAAAGACCTGAGCGTGAAAGTACGTAGCTCGATCCTGCGTGTTTCGCAGAAATCCAGCGAATACAACGTCAGCGGCAACGAGCTGCGTGTGTTCGTGGATTACCCGATCAACATCTTCTGATGATCGGTTGAACCCGCGAAAAGCGATAAAAAACCCCGACTGGTTCGGGGTTTTTTTTTGACGGTTTTTCTGAAAAAAACATAAAAACCCGTGTTTTTGTCATTTGAAATGCACTTTCAAGCCGTTTCAAATCGCGTTTCAAACAGGGCTTTAAATGCCTGAAATTCTTTCTCATGGACGCAAATTCTCCACCTAATAGATTAGGCCGCTCAATGCAGCGGAGAATTTGGTAATGATCGTTTTAACCAGAGAAGTGGGCGAATCGCTACGGCGCGACAAGTACGCCAATGTGCAGGGTGCTGACTTCAATCTCTACGGTCATTTCGCCGACTTCGTCAGACTGACCAAAAGTTGGGAAAACATGGAGCCTGACAGTTACTACGGTCAGGCCGAAGCCGGCATGCGTTACCGTCGTTACAGCGACTTCGAATACAACCCCAAGACGCGCGAACTGAAGCAGCTGGAACATCGCGCCTACGTGCAGTCCAAGGAGAACAACGCCTATGTGGGGGGCGTTGTGCGGCACTTCCAGGACTTCTCGGATGAAGTCATCGAATCGCCCGTGATGCGCAGTCTGATCGACACCGATTTCGAAGTGTACAAAAGCGTGTTGCCGGAAGAGCTGCACGATGAAATCTGGCAATGCCAGATCCATCAGATCCGCATCGAGATCAAACCCGGCAAACAACTGGAAATCACGCCGGAAGGCATTCACTGCGACGGTTATCCGTTCAGCGGTGTGCACTTCTGGGGTCGCAACAATGTCGAGGGCGCCGAAAGCCGCCTGTACGACATTCACGAGCAGCAACTGGCGTCGACCACCTACCAGGAAATCCTCGACACCACTTACTTCCTCGACCGCGACATGCGCCACTACGTGACACCGGCGCGCAACACCCATTCCCATGCCATGGCGTACCGGCAGATTCTGGCGATTTCCTTCTCGCGGCCCGGGACCGCTTTCGACATTGTTCGCTAATCAGATCACCCAAATAGACGGCGTCGAATGCTCGACGCCGGTGGTGCTGCGGCGCGCGACGGCCAAGGACGCGCAGCGCATGGAGCGCTTCTTCCGCCAGTTCGACGAAGTGTCGTTCTGTGAATGGCAGGACGCCAAGTGCCTGCGCGGCGTGCTGATCCAGAAAACCACCACGGCGTATCTGGCCTTCGATGTTGAAGGCGAGATCGTCGGGGCGGTGCTGGGCGGCATGCTAGGCAGTCGCGGCACCATCAACCATCTGGCGGTCAGCCTGCGCTATCGCAGCCAGGGCGTCGGCCAGCGGTTGGTAGAAGCGGCGTCGGCCGACATGAAACGGGTCGGTGTGCTGCGGATGTTCCTGTTCGTCGATGATGCTAACCTCGCGGGCAAGCGTTTCTGGACTGCCCAGGGTTTCTGCGAACCTCACGGCGAACGGACATTTGAGAGGGATCTATGAATGAAACATCCGGCAGTGCGCCGCTGATGGTCGACCGTCAGCCGTCGCGCACGTTTGCCGAAGCCAGCCCGGTGGTGGCCGGTTATTTCACCGTGTCGTTCGTGTTCGGGCTGATGGCGGTCAATGCCGGGCTGCCACTGTGGCTGCCGGTGGCCATGTGTCTGTTTGTGTATGCCGGGGCTTCGCAATTCGCGGCGCTGGCGCTGATCAGCAGCGGTGCGTCGCTGACCACCATCGTGCTGACCACGTTTCTGATCAACGCGCGGCACATGCTGATGTCGGTCTACATGGCGAAGGCCCTGCGGGCGCTGGGCCTGAGCCGCATGGAGCGCTGGTGCTACGCCGGCGGCCTGACCGATGAATCGTTCGCCTTCCACAGCGTCAAGCTGGGCACCGGGGCGCCGGTGAACATCCGTTATCTGATCGGCTTCAACCTGTTCTGCCACACCTCCTGGGTGATTGGCGGATTGCTCGGCGCCCTGTGCGCGCAGTACGCCTCGCACCTGATCAAATACCAGCTCGACTATGCGCTGACCGCGATGATGCTTTATGTGCTGGTCTCGCTGTGCAACACCCGCAACAAACTCATCGCCGCCCTGGCCGCTGTGGTCTGCATGGGCGCGCTGAGCCTGGTTGGCAGCTCGCCGTTCAACGTTTTCATCGCCACGTTTGTGGGCTGCGGAGTGGGTGTATGCCTGACCAAACGTTCCTGATTCTGGTGGTCGCGCTGATGATGGCCGTGACCTTCCTGCCACGGGCCTTGCCGTTGCAGGTCAACACCGAGCACTGGCCGCCCTTCGTCGCCCGGGCGCTGGAATACCTGCCGGTGGCGATCGTCGCTGCGATCAGCCTGACACCCTTGTTGATCAAGGATCAGCACATACAGCTCGATCGCCCGGAATTCTATGCAGCGATTCCGACGCTGTTATGTGCGTATTTCAGCAAAAACCTCTTTCTCAGTGTGGCGGTTGGGACGGCTGCGTACATTGCGCTCGGCTCGTTCATGTAGCGGCAGATCGACCACGTCGTTCAACGCCTGGCCGGACAGATCCGGGTTGTTCACCGCCAGGCGCACTTCGAGGAAATCCTCGAACCCGGGGAAAATCGTCAGGCCGTTCTTCTGCGCGGCCTCGCGAGAGACCATGCCGACGGCGTCCATCTGCGTGATGAGCGACAGGGTCAGCGTTTCGCTGCAGGAATAAATCGTCCGCTGACTGTTCTCGTGATTGCCCAGCCCGGCGTCGAGAAAACGCAAAAAGCTGTGGGAATACGGGCAATCTTCTGCAGGACGCACCTGAAACTTGTTGCCGAGCAACGTCAGCGGATCGTTCTCCTGACCGCAATGCGCGCCGACCACCTGGACCTGCACTTCCGGCAGGACAATGCTCGGCAGACCCGGACGCTGCGGGCCGATCAGCACCGCGAGGTCGAAGTCTTCGTTCTTCAGCTTGCTGAGGTTTTCCATCGACTCGGCGTAACTGAATTCCATCTGGTAGTCGGGGAACACATCGATCAGGCGTCCGATCAATCGCCGGTTGAAGTCCGGGTCCAGCGTGGTATTCAACGCCACTTTCAACGTGCGCTGTCCCGGCACCTTCAACGCCTCGACTTTCTCTTCCATCTGCCGCGTGGCTATCAGCACTCTGTCCATATAGGGCGTCAGCTCGGTGCCTTGCGGCGTCAGCGTCAAACCTTTGTTGGAACGGCGAAACAAGCGGAAACCGAACTGTTCTTCGACCTTGTTCAACTGCGCGGCCAGGGCCTGCACAGTCAGGCACGAATGCTCGGCTGCGGCCGACAAGGAGCCGGTCTGCACGATGCGCATCAGGTTGCGTAAGGTTCTGCTATCCATGGGTAATGCCCTCTGAAGTGGGCTGGGTATTGTTGTGTACGTGACGGCCTGAACGGCTCCATTTGCCGGCTATATTCCTGTACCTGAGCATAGTTGTCGCGCAATTAGTAGCGAATTGATGTCCCTGCCGATGGCTGGAGGCTGACACAGGATCGGGGTTTTTGGTGACGCGGGGGTGATTGGGGTCAAAAAAAGTGCACGGTTTGAGTGCGTTTGGGGGGCTTTTCCAAGGAATTTTGGCGAGACTTTTACAGACTATTCATTACACCACCTCACAAATGAAGTACCCCACCCCTACTTTTTCCCCTTCCGGCTCACGCCTAAATTGAGCTCCAACACCTGACCATCATCCCGAGGGCAGGTCACTGGAGTCGTCGTCATGCCATTTGTCAGCGTACGCATCACCCGCGACGGTGTTACCCGTGAGCAGAAAGCTCAGGTGATCGCCGAAATCACTGAAACCCTGGAACGCGTCCTCAACAAACGCCCGGACCTGACCCACATCGTGATCGAAGAAGTCGACACCGATAACTGGGGCTACGCCGGCATCACTACAACCGAATACCGCCGGCAACTGGCGGAGCGGAATCAGTCCTGACCGCGCTCGCTGTCTTGTCGATCACCATCAATCTGTTGAGGAATTCATCATGAGCTACTCGAAAAAAACCGTCGTCATCACTGGCGCCTCCCAAGGTCTGGGCGAAGGTATGGTCAAAGCCTTCCGTGAACTGGGCTACAACATCGTCGCCACTTCGCGCTCGATCAAACCGTCGAATGACCCGCAGATCCTGACCATCGCCGGCGACATCGGCGACTCGGCCACCGCAAAGCGCGTCATCAGCGAAGGCGTGGCACGCTTCGGCCGCATCGACACCCTGGCCAACAACGCCGGCATCTTCGTCGCCAAGCCGTTCACCGCGTACACCCCGGAAGACTACGCTGCGGTGCTGTCGGTCAACCTCAACGGCTTCTTCTACATCACCCAACTGGCCATCGCCGAAATGGAAAAACAGGGCAAGGGCCACGTGGTCAACATCACCACCAGCCTGACCGACCATGCGGTAGACGGCGTGCCCTCGGTCCTTGCGTCACTGACCAAGGGAGGCCTCAACGCCGCCACCAAGTCCTTGGCCATCGAATACGCCAAACGCGGAATCCGGGTGAACGCGGTATCACCGGGCATCATCAAGACGCCGATGCATGGCGAAGAAACCCACGCGGCACTGGGTGCGCTACATCCGGTTGGGCACATGGGTGAGATCGACGACATTGCGCAGGCGGTGGTGTATCTCGATAACGCGAATTTTGTAACAGGCGAGATTCTGCACGTGGACGGTGGGCAGAGCGCTGGGCACTGATTGATCCGGTAACACAAAGCCCTCGCGCAGATACGAGGGCTTTTTATGGGCGACGGTTTATGGATCTGGGCTCAGCACTTTGACCGCGTCATCGACCAGCGCCTTGCTCAACTCCTGCAAGTATTGCGAGGCGCAGGCATGGAGTTCCGGGTCGTTGGCGGCAGAGGTATCTGAGATAAGCAGTTTGGAAATGTGCAGCAGATGCGAAGCGTGGGATAGGGCCGTGACGACCGGGACGCCGGAGTTGGTGCGGAAGAGTGCGTGGTTGGACTGGAAGGAAAAATGGGTGAGGCCGAGGGTTTTAAGATCGTGGGGATTGGTCATGGCTTCACCTACCGTTTGCTGGTTGGTGGAAAGGGCAGACTCTGGACGGATCGATGCTAATCATTTGTGAAACTCCCTGTATCAAATGAGCGCTGCCACTTCGTTCTCAGGCGAAAGGGTGGCAGCTATGCGCAGGCTGAGAAACCGGAGATACAGGAACCCGGCAGGTCCGAGGACCTCCCACGCACAGCCGCCATTGCACGGAAATGCAAGCACAAAAAAACGCCGGCAAACGTGGGTTGGGGCGCTGGTGCGCCTGCATCTTACGCGGGTTCTCAGGCCCGGTCGCTGAATTGGCAGCGACGGGTTTGACGGTAGCGTGGGAGAGGGATGTGCGCAATCGTGGCCAGGTGGTGGCGGAGGCTGGCGATGTTCCAGATGTGCGGTGCAACAGTTATGTTGCATGCGTAACAGATATGTTGCACATTCGCTCTACCGAAACAGCGAGTGATGCACATGAAGTACAGCGAGTTTCGGCGATGGTTGAAAGCCCAAGGCGTTGAGTTCCAAACCGGCAAGGGCAGCCATTTCAAGGTTTCCTTGAATGGCAGATCAACTGTCTTTCCCGACCACGGAGCCAAGGAAATGGGCGAAGGGTTGAGAAAATCGATAATCAAACAGCTGGGACTCAAGGATTGAGGCCCAGCTGTACCCCATGAGAGGAAACGTGATGTTCGAATATGCGTTGGAAGTCCACGAAGAGCCGGGCAGTGTCTGGTTGTCCTGCGCAGAAATTCCAGAGATGCACGCCGCTGGCGACACTCTTGAGGAAGCACTCGACGGCGCCATTGATGCAATGGAGACGGCTCTGTCGATTTACGTAGATGATCGCCGGTTGATTCCGACAGGTGATGCGGGAGAGCAGGAAAGTGACGCTGTTTTGCGTCTGCCTGCACTGACTGCGGCAAAGGTTGGGCTCTGGAATACGCTTCTGGAGTCTGGGGTCAGCAAAGCTGAACTGGCGCGCCGTTTGGGGGTGCAGCGGCCCCAGGTAGATCGGTTAGTCGATTTCCTTCATCACTCCAAGATCGAGAATGTCGAGCGAGCGTTGCAGCAGCTCGGGCGGCGGATTTTGCTTTCGGTTGAGGCTGCGTAGGTTAAGCAACCGGTGGTGGTGAAGCTGAATCCGATTGCAAGTGAACAGTAGGGTGGGAGGCAACAATGGCTACGGGCATCGACTGGACAACTGTTCTTGTAGCCCTTATTACGGGCGGAGCTGCTGCGGGTGCCCCAGTTTGGATTTGGTACAAACAGGGGAGCAAAGAAAGTGAGAGCGTCCGAGCAGCTCTGTTTGCTGAGGTTGATGCGCTGATCGAAATTATTGACCTACGAGGATTTCTACCAAGTCTTCGAGAGAAGGAGTACACACTTCGAAACCGGATGTCACCTCTGCCGGAGTTTCGAGGTGAAGAAAGTATTCTTAGCTTTGAGGTCAAAATCGACAGTCAATTCAACAGGGTTTATCAAGGCAATGTTTCGAGATTAGGTGTGCTGAGCACATTGGAGGCGAAGCAAATTGTTCGATTCCATCAATTAGCTGATAGCGTCAGATTGGATGTCATTCCCGGTGGTCTGCTTGCAGAAGGAACATCGGACCCAGATAAATTCAAAGAAACCGCAGATCTGCTGGAGACTGCTTTGAGGATCGGTCGCGAGTTGACTGCTCCTAAGTCATAGTGCTAGAGAGGCTGATACGGAGGATGGGGGAAGTCGAAGTGCGGACATTTTCACGATTTGACTGTGGTAGTTAGCTTCAAACCCCGGAAACAACAAAGCCTCTGCATTTCTGCAGGGGCTTCGTTTTGTATGGTGCTGGCACCAGGAATCGAACCCGGGACCTACTGATTACAAGTAAGAGTCTTTCTGCATAAAATTCAATGAGTTGGATCAAAAAAATTTACGCGTCGAGCCCGTGGAGGGCCTGATTCGTCGAGGGCTGATGATTTGATTTACGTGCATTTCGCGCGCACTGAAAAATGCTCGCACGCGCTTCCTTAGACCTATTCTTTACTAACTGTTAAACGAGTCATTTGTCATCATCTATCGAATTCGATGGCATCACTTTGATAACATTCGCTTCTGTGATTGGAACTGTAGATTTTGCTTGGATATTTGCTAGGTGTTGTACCCCCGACACCGCTTTAGGAGAGTTCAATGGAAGCGTTTCTGGCGATTTTGAGAATCATTGGTTTGTTCATACTAACTCATATTTTAAATAGGATTCTCTCAATATTTAGATCGAGACAGCTTTACTTGTCATATCAGCACGTGATCGATTGTCACGAGGTTATTAATGATGGTTACACGACGTTAATTACTATCTATAACAAGGGAAAAGACAAGGAGAAAGGGATTGAGGTGATTTTTCCGAGCAGCTCTTTGGTTCAAATCTTGGCCAGCGATTATTCTTCGGTAAATTCAAGTGGTAACAAAATATGCATTGACCGAATTTTGCCAAAAGGAAAAATTTGTATGCATGTTTACTTGGATGGCAGTAATAAGCTATCGAAGAAAAATAAACCCTTTATCAAGTCCGAGGATGCAGATGGCAAAGCTTTTTTTGGATCACGTGTACCTGATAGCACTGGCCCTGTCCTATTGAGTTTTTCCTTCTCAATGGTAGTCTTTGCAGCATTCGCATTTTCATTGGTTACTGGTAATCCCCCTCAATACATGTACTATCAGTTACGCTACCCATCCTTAGTAAGTCAAGGAATTACGCCGGATAGTATTTCTCAAAATCGCCTGATCTCATCAATTCCTTTTACGAAAGATGATTATCCAATTGCGATGATGGATCCAAGCAAATCTAAAGATAAGATAATCACTCGTATGCAGGTGAAAAATACTTTGCAAGTTGAGATTTATGCGAGGTTTAGCAGGGGAACAAATCGTAATTATATCAATGAATCGTTAAGGACTTATCGAATAGAGGATGATGTTGCCCGAAGAACAGCTTTCGATAGTCTTCGTGAAAAATACGGTCTTGAGGAAGATGATCCGTCTTACGTAGAAGTAAGGATTGCTCCAGGCCAAACTAAAACTTTGGAACTTGAAACAACCGTTAAGAAAAATACGACACTGGAAACATTGGTCTTCAGGTTGGGAGTATCAGGAGATGACATAGATGGCGAAGAAATACGCGATGGTTATGATGTGTTTATCGCCAAACTCCCTAACTCTGGCATCTATAGAGAAAAATTAATAGAGATTAAGAGTGGGAACTACATGTAGGCAGCATATCATTGTTAATTCTCCAGTCAATTAAAGCCCCGGAAGGGGCTTTAATTTTTCCGCCGTTTTAGTCGATGATGAATTAACGATTGGTACGCTGTGGTCGTATATGTCCATCATAGCTTGGTCACGGTGACCAGATGCTTCCTGTTTATCAGCTCGCGTCCCGACGGTATCAGTGATCCCTCGGCGCTTGAAGTCGTGCATGCCGAAGCGCTGCTCAGCAATGACTGAAAGGGTGACCGACTGAAAGGGTGACAGATCTATTTTCGAATACTCATTCGACACTGGGGAAGCCTCCCGTGTGTTGAACGTGGTTTGTGCAACGTATATCGGTGCGGACAGTCGCTCAAACACCAATCCTCCCAAAACCACCAGATTCTGTATCAGACAGACGTACATTGCTCACCTATACGGCAAAGCCGTATAGTGCCGTCCATCTATACCATTATCGAAACCGAAATTTTCAAGCGCTATGCTGACGGTATCTGGGCCGATGGTGAGCGGCATGAGTTCATAACGTGGCTTGCCGCAAACCCGCTGGCCGGTGACGTCGTTCCGGGTAGCGGAGACCTGCGCAAGGTTCGCTGGTCTCGTAGCGGCATGGGCAAGCGAGGTGGTACACGTGTCATCTATTACAACACGCTTTCCGAAGGCTCAATCTGGTTGCTGATTGCCTACACCAAGGCCAAATTCGACAACCTGCCCGCAGCCTTCCTTAAGCAACTGAAGGAGGAAATCAGCGATGGTCAATGAACTGGAGCAATTCCAGCAGGACTTGCTGGACTCTGTCCGCCAAATGAAGGCGGGAAAAGCCGCTCGTGTCACAGAGGTGCCACTCTCGGCAGCCGCTGAAGCGCGGGCCAAGGTGGGCGTTTCGCAGAGCGCGTTTGCCAAGTTGATCGGTGTGAGTTTGCGGACGTTGCAGGATTGGGAGCAGGGTCGCAGGCAGCCGACAGGTGCGGCACAGACACTGTTACGTGTTGCGAGCCAGCATCCGGAAGCATTGCGGGATTTGCAGCCAGCCTGAGGTGAAATCGTCTACCGATTGTTCCGATTAAAACTGGCAACACGGTTGCTGATGATTGGAGATGTGGACGTTTTGTGGACACTCCAGAAACAACAAAGCCCCTGCATTTCTGCAGGGGCTTCGTTTTGTATGGTGCCGGCACCAGGAATCGAACCCGGGACCTACTGATTACAAGTCAGTTGCTCTACCATCTGAGCTATACCGGCGTGTGGGCGACGATTATAGCGACTGGGTTGGTTCTGTAAACCCCTGAATTCTGACTATTTTTGCGCGGGCGTCGATCAGGCTCGGCGCAGGACGTTGCGCAGTTTCTGGATGGCTCGCCAGGCGCGGTTGTTCTGAAGGGCGCGCAGTTGGGCTTCGGCGTGTTCGGCGCGTTGCGTGGCGGCGCTGATTTGCGCCAGGGCCTCGGCTTCGCCGGGGCTGACGGGGTGGGCGAAGGGGTGGCCGAGGCATAGCTGGAAGTTGTCGAGCTGGCAGGGCGGCATGTCGAAGGCGGGTTTGAGGTTCAGGTGTTCGTCGGCCAGGAAGTAGCTGTTGAGGCCGTCGAAGCAGACGTTGGTGTAGCCCGCGTCGGTGATCAGGTGTTCCCAGGTGTGGTCGCGCTCGAACGGGGTTTCGATGAGGATGATCCACGGGCGGAAGCGGTTGAAGTCCATGCCGCGCAGCACGGTTTCCTCGTGGCCTTCGACGTCGATTTTCAGGAAGTGGATTTCGCGGCCGGCGGCGTGTTCTTCGCAGATCGAGGTCAGAGTGCGGGCTTTAACAGTGAGGCTGCGCACATCGAGGCCAAGGTCGCGACGCTCCTGGGCGGTGACCGGGTCGGCGGTGGACAGGCCGGTGCCGGGAATGCCGTAGAAGGTCATTTCGCCGGGTTCATCGCTGGCGATGCATTGCAGCGTGGTGTCGCGGGGACGTTGCTGGCGCAGGGCGTCGTGGAAGTTCTGCATCGGCTCGACGTTGATGCCGCTCCAGCCGCGATCATAGAACGCCTTGGTCACCGAATCGTGGATCGGGTCGTTGGCGCCGACATCTATATAGAAGCCGTTCTCGAAGAATTTAAGGGCGCGCCACAGGCGGATGTCTTCGAAATTCTGTGCGTAAGAGATGAACGTCACGGTCGCTCCCTGTCGGTCAGGTTCTTCTTGTTCGTGCGTGCGCTGCCGGCACGGTGTGAGCCTGTATAGCAAGGGTGGTTGACCGGTGCAATTTTCCGTTCCCTGCGTCCGCGATTCGGCGGTTATGTCCTTTTGCTTGGGGGCTTATGCACAACGGGCTTTGAAGAGGGCGGGCTTAGAGGGGATTTTGTGGACGGGTTCTCATTTGATGCGCAAATCCCTGTTTTACCGGTTTTTTATTTGTGTGAACAAAAAATGACCAAGGCTGTTAATGGCTTGAAACAGGCGTGGATATTGGATCCACGAGAATTCCATCAACAGAGTTATCCACAGGCTGTAAAGATTTAAGCACGTTCCGCCAGCAGCAGGAAATTGCGCGGTGTGAGCGGTGCTTCGCAGAAGGTGCCGAGACGTACGACGTATCCCTGCTCGGTGAGGAAAAGTGCCCGATCAAGGTTCAGCCAAAGCTCCAGCGGGCGTCGGAACAGTCCGCGCAGCAATTCCAGGTTGCGAACTTCGGCCAACCGCTGCCAACCGGCGGCTTTCAGTGCTACCCAATCTGGCGAGCCGATTGTGGATAACTCTTTAAGCGCCGCCAGATCACGACAGTAATCGGCGAACGGTTTTTCCAGCCATGCGCTCGGCAGGGAAGGTGTCGGCAGGTATTCATCGATGCCGCGCACTTGCCGTTGCAACAGATCGAAAGCCAGTCGGCGGGCCATGGAAGTGTCGCGTTGACGTCGAACGCGGGCACCGGCGGTGACGGTTTCGCTCATCGGCAGGGACAGATCTTCCAGTGAGAGCTGTAGGGCTGATCGCGAACCAGCGGAGGACAATGCCTGATATTCAGTGCGACTGATCCGGTTATAGCAACACGGTGCGATGGCCAATTGTTTGCAGCCGGCGGCGCTGGCCAGTTGCATCAGCCGCACATGCAAGTCGCCGCAAGCGTGCAGTGCGACAGGCGTGTGCTCGGCATTCAGCAATAAAGCCGTGTCCGCCGCGAGCACATCCTGCTCGACATGCAGCGCATGCAGGTGATGACGCTCACTCAGCGCCTGACCGCTGGCGACCAGCGCCGGGTCATATTCCAGACAGGTGAGTTGCTGGCCAGCACCGAGCAGGCGACGCCCCAAATGGCCTTTGCCCGAGCACCAATCCAGCCAGTGCTTCGGTTGTGAGGCAAACGACAAGCGGCTGGCGAAGGCCTCGATCTGCTGCCATTTGCGACCCGGCACATCGACATTCAGGCGATGGTCGGCGGCTTCCAGCGAATGTGCAGGCAGTTCACCTACTGAACTCAACTCAAGCGACAGCGCCGCAAGTGAAGCAAACGGCTCCGGCGCATCCAGGAGTTCGGCAGGTTGGTTGTGGGTGTTTTCCGCATCTTCCAGTGAGCGCTCGCGTAGCCACGCGGACAGTTCCGGGTAGGACGCTTCCCAGGGAAGTTGCAGATGAGTAAACGGGCGGGGCTTCCACAGCGCCTGATGCGCTGTAAGAAATGTATCCAGTGCCGTGAAACGGGCGAGCAAGTCCTCGCCCGTCAGCACGCAGGAAACATCAGCGCCCTTGGCAGGCATCGACGCGCAACCATCGCTCCAGCTGCTTGAACGCCTGAACGAGCACAAACGACATCAGCAGGTAAATGACGCCTGCGGTGAAGAACATATCCACTGTCAGGTAGTTGCGGGCAATGATGGTGCGGGTGATGCCAGTGAGTTCGAGTAAGGTCACTGTGCTCGCCAGAGAACTGGCCTTCAGCATCAGAATGACTTCGTTGCTGTAGGCCGGCAGAGCGATGCGCGCGGCGCGGGGCAGGACGATATAGAACAATGCCTTGGCCTTGGACATGCCCAGTGCACGTGCGGCTTCGATCTCACCCGGCGGGATGGCTTGAATGGCGCCACGCAGGATCTCGGCGATGTAAGCGGCTGTATGCAAAGTCATCGTGGCGGTGGCACACCAGAATGGATCTCGCAGGTACTGCCACATGAAGCTGCCGCGTACGGCGTCGAACTGAGCCAGGCCGTAGTAGACCAGGAACAGTTGCACGAGCAACGGAGTGCCTCGGAAGAAAAAGATGTAAGCGTAAGGAAAAGCGCGGACAAACCAGAGTTTGGAGGAGCGAGCGATGCCCAGAGGAATCGCCAGCAGCAGCCCGAGAATAACGGCAATGCCCACCAGTTCGAGTGTCAGCAGGGCGCCCTGAAAGAACTTCGGCAGCCACTTGTAGATGACTTCCCATTCCATTACGTCGTCCTCACGAAGCCACGAGCGGCGCGTTTTTCCAGGAAGTGCATAGAGATCATCGCCAGTATGGTCAGGACCAGATACATGAAGGCTGCAACCAGATAGAAGGTGAATGGATGCTTGGCGAAGGTCACGGCGTTCTGCGCATTGCGCATGATTTCTTCCAGACCGATGACCGACACCAGCGCGGTGTCTTTCATCAGAATCATGAACAGGTTGCCAAGGCCTGGCAGGGCGATACGCCACATCTGCGGCATGATCAGCCGGGTGAAGATCCGCCATTTCGACAGGCCCAGGGCCTGGCCGGCCTCACGGTGGCCTTTGGGAATGGCCAGGATCGCACCACGAAAGACTTCCGTGGCATAGGCACCAAAGCACAGTCCGAGGGCGGTTACGCCTGCCACGAAAGGGCTCAGTGCCAGGTCGGGATTACCAAAGTATTCGCCAATGGCATTCATCGTCTTGATGGTGCCGAGGTAGATCAGCAGAACCCATAGCAGTTCCGGCACACCACGTACGAGGGTCGAGTAGGTTTCGCCAAGCCACTGCAGCGGCTTGTACGGGGAGGTTTTGGCCAGGGCGCCGAGCAGACCGAGCACCAGCCCGACGCACAGAGCGGAGAGTGCCAGTTTGACGGTCATCAGCGCGCCGGCGGCGAGCGCCGGGCCGAATCCGTAGAGGTCGATAATCATGGATTTCTTTTCAAATCGCGGCAGGCAAGGCCGGGAGCCTGCACCGTCGGATCACGGTGCAGGTCCCGCACGTCAGGATCAGTAGATGCTGAACGGGAAGTACTTGTCGTTGATCTTCTTGTAGGTACCGTCGGCGACGATTTCCTTCAATGCGGCGTTCAGCTTCTCACGCAGCGGGTCACCTTTGCGCACAGCGATGCCGATCTTGTCGCTTTCCACGACCGGGTCGCCCTTGAACTCGTAGTTCTTGCCGGCGTCGGTTTTCAGCCAGTCATAGTTGGCGTACTTGTCGGCGAGGATCGCGTCGACACGACCGGAAGTCAGGTCGAGGTAGGCGTTTTCCTGAGTGTCATAGAGTTTGACCTGGATATCGCTACCGTAAGTGTCTTCAAGCCAGGTGCCGGCCAGGGTCGCGCGCTGCGTGCCGATGATCTTGCCTTTGAGCGCGTCCTTGTCGGTTTTGAAGTCGACGTTTTTCGGCGCGATGAACTGCAGCTTGTTCGAGTAGTACGGGTCGGTGAAGTCCACCGCGCCCTTGCGCTCGTCGGTGATCGACAGCGAGGAAATCAGGAAGTCGAACTTCTTGGCGTTCAGGGCCGGGATGATGCCGTCCCAGTCGGAAGTCACGACGCTGCACTCGACTTTCATCTTGGCGCACAGGGCGTCGCCGATGTCTTTGTCGAAACCGACGACCTGGCCGCTGGCGTCTTTATTGTTGAACGGCGGGTAAGCGGCTTCGATGCCCATCTTCAGGGTCTCGGCCATGGCGCCGGCGCTGAACGCCAGGGAGACGGCGGCGGCCAGGAAGACCTTTTTGTAGTTCTGCATGCGGGTAGCTCCGTTAGCGGTTGCTGGACATGAATTGTTTGCAGCGCGCCGAAAGCGGGTTTTCGAACACCTGCTGTGGCGATCCTTGCTCTTCGACCAGGCCCTGGTGGAGGAACACCACTTCACTGGACACCTGACGGGCGAACCCCATTTCGTGGGTCACGAGCAGCATGGTGCGGCCTTCTTCCGCCAATGCACGGATGACATTAAGTACTTCCTGGACCATTTCCGGGTCAAGGGCGGAGGTGGGCTCGTCGAACAGGATCACCTTGGGTTGCATCGCCAGCGTGCGGGCAATCGCCGCGCGCTGCTGCTGACCACCGGACAGTTGCGCCGGGTAGGCGTGGCGCTTGTCGGCGATGCCGACCTTGGCCAGCAGGGCTTCGGCGACTTCGATGGCTTCGGCCTTGCTCTGGCCGAGCACGCGGCGCGGGGCTTCGATGATGTTGTCGAGCACGCTCATGTGCGGCCACAGATTAAAGTTTTGAAACACAAAACCAATCTCGGAGCGCAGGCGATTGATCTGCTTGCCATCGGCGGCAACCAGCTCGCCATTCTTGGCGGCCTTGAGCTTGAGTTCTTCACCGGCAACCAGGATCTGGCCCTGGTGCGGGTTTTCCAACAGGTTGATGCAACGCAGGAACGTGGACTTGCCGGAACCGGAGGAACCGAGGATCGAGATCACATCGCCGTCGCGGGCGGTCAGCGAGATGCCTTTGAGCACCTCAAGCTGTCCGTAGCGTTTGTGCAGGTTGCGGATTTCAAGCGCGGGCGTGGCCTCAGCCATGTGCGTTCCTCATATATGTTGCGCTCCAGCTGTTGGTTGGCCTTCCTGGCGAGGCGGCCAAGCTAGCATAGCGTTTCAATGGCAGCCAACAGCGCTACGAGCGGTAAACGGATGGCGTGTGGCAGGTTGTCGCATCAGCGCAGCAGACTGTCGCCCCGTCAACAACCGAACGGGTGTTTGAACGTTGATTCCCGTGGGTGTCGCGTAAAAAAAGGCGCGATGTTGCCACCTTTGGCGGGGTGTTGGAAGCGCTATCCGGCCGAACGTTCCTCATTCGCCCTTTTATTGTGCGTCCCGCACTTTTTCAGTGTGTTTCTGGTGCGCCCGTTCGTTTGAAAAGTGAGTCGCAGGGTAACGCTTTGGCGAAAGGCCAGTATTCTCAAGGACTTGCGATGACTGTCCGGTCGCGCTAAAAACCGCGGGCCAGAAGACTTTGAAACATTTTGGCGCAATTATTGCGTGCAGAATCTGGAACGCCCCGTTGGATTCTTTTTACGAGAAGGAACGCCAGACGGGCCGGACGCAATCGCTTTCCTCGCAAAGGTAGTTTCAATGAGCAGTACCCCAAGCTCCAATGGCCTCGAACAGGGGCTCAAACCGCGTCATGTGACCATGCTGTCGATCGCCGGTGTGATCGGTGCAGGTCTGTTCGTCGGCTCCGGCCACGCGATCGCCGCCGCCGGCCCGGCCGTGCTGCTGGCTTACGCCGCTGCCGGCATGTTGGTTGTGCTGGTCATGCGCATGCTCGGCGAAATGGCCGTTGCCTCGCCGGACACCGGCTCCTTCTCGACTTACGCCGACCGCGCCATCGGCCATTGGGCCGGTTTCACCATCGGCTGGCTCTACTGGTGGTTCTGGGTATTGGTGATCCCGCTGGAGGCCAACGCCGCCGCGACCATCCTGCACGCCTGGTTCCCGAGCGTGGAGATCTGGGCCTTTGCGCTGATCATCACCATGCTGCTGACCGTGACCAACCTGTTCAGCGTAAAAAACTACGGTGAGTTCGAATTCTGGTTCGCCCTGCTCAAAGTTGTGGCGATCATCGGTTTCATCATTCTGGGGGTGGCGGCGATTTTCGGTTTCCTGCCGAACAGTCAGGTGAGCGGCGTTTCGCACATTTTCGACACCCAAGGCTTCCTGCCAAACGGCCTGGGCGCTGTATTGGGCGCGATCCTGACCACCATGTTCTCCTTCATGGGTACCGAGATCGTGACCATCGCGGCCGCGGAATCGAAGAACCCGGGCAAGCAGATTTCCAAGGCCACCAACTCGGTGATCTGGCGGATCGGTCTGTTCTACCTCGTATCGATCTTCATCGTCGTGGCTCTGGTGCCATGGAATGATCCAGCGCTGGCCAGCCTTGGTTCCTACCAGACTGTGCTGGAGCGCATGGGTATCCCTAACGCCAAGATGATCGTCGATATCGTGGTTCTGGTTGCTGTGACCAGCTGCCTGAACTCGGCGCTGTACACCTCTTCGCGCATGCTGTTCTCCCTCGGCAAGCGTGGTGATGCTCCTGCCATGGCGACTCGCACCAACAAGAGCGGCACCCCTTACTGGGCGGTGATGCTGTCCACTGGCGCGGCGTTCCTGTGCACTTTCGCCAACTACGTGGCCCCGGCTGCGGTGTTCGAGTTCCTGCTGGCCAGCTCCGGCGCCATCGCGCTGCTGGTGTACCTGGTGATCGCGGTTTCGCAGCTGCGCATGCGTAAACAACGCATGGCTCGCGGCGAGAAAATCGTCTTCAGCATGTGGTTGTTCCCGGGCCTGACCTACGCGGTGATCGTGTTCATCGTGGCCGCCCTGACCATCATGCTGTTCCAGGAAGCCCACCGCGTGGAAATCCTCGCGACCGGCCTGCTGAGCCTGGTGGTTGTCGCGACCGGCATGCTCGTGGCGCGTCGTCGCAAGGCAGAAAACCGTGGTGCGGTGGTGTTGAACTGATCCGTATCGCGTAATGCAAAACGGCCGCTGTCAGCGATGACAAGCGGCGTTTTTGTTTGCGGGCGAGGTTTATTCGCTCTTTTCTTCCTGCACTTCGAGCGACTGGCCGTAGGTGTCCAGTGCCTTCCCGAAGTCGGTGATGAACTGCGGCTCGCTCAGCCAGGCCTGGGCCGTCTCGCGATCCATGCCATCGGCCCACATGCGATAGTCGATCAGCATGTCGGCGGCCAGGTGAGTGGCGGCCATGCCTTCGTCGTCGGCGTTTTCCATATCGAGCAGTTCGGGATGGTCGACGATGATGAACGCCAGTTCCCGCAGCAGGGTCAGCAGCATGTCGTCGCGGCTGACGGCTTCGGCGTCGCGCATTTTGCTGAACATCGCCAGGGTGTATTCCGGGATCGGTTCGGCCAGGTGACCGTGGTCATCGTCCAGGGCCAGAGGTTTGCGGCCGACCATGCGGATCTGCTTGGCTTTTGCCTTGGCGCGTTTGGCGCGTTTCTGTTGCTTGTTCAGGGATGCCATGGGAACTCAGTCTTTCTGTTGGGTTTGTGCGGCGATCGCGTCGGACGCGGCCACATAGTCTTTCTGGAAGTCCGGCGATTCGATCCACGCCAAGGCACCGGCTTCGTCGGTCTCGGTGGACCACTGGCGGTACTCGATCAGGGCGGCGAGGATGAAATCCATCGCGCCTTCTTCACCTTCCTGCTCGTACACCAGCTCCAGCAGCGGGTCCTCGAGAAACGCGGTGCACATGGCCTGCTGGCTGATCTTCTCGGCGTCGATCATTTTCTTGAACAGTTCGGTCAGGTCCACCGACTCGAAATCGATGCGGTCATCGTTCGGGTCCAGCTCGACCGGTGCCTCGGCGCGTTTGGTGCGGTTCTGCTTGGCCTTGGTCTTGGCCCGGGCGGCGCGTTTTTGCTGCTTGTTGGCGGAAGCCATGGTGTGTGTTCCGTGATGCGTTGGAGGGGACTCAACTGCGCGGCACTTGCCGCCCCGGTGTATCGGGGGCCAGTGCGCCGGTTTGCAGCCAGGTCAGCGCGATGGGCCATAGTGTGGCTTGGTATGCGCTGCGAAAAAAGGCGAAATGTCCGACTTCTTGTTCGCCGATGTCCTGCGGCTGGATTCGCAGGTGGGTCTTTTGCGCGTTGCGGAAGTAATCGAGCAGGCGTTCGGTTGCCGGAATGGTTCCGTAAGGATCGTCGCTGATGCTGATCGCCAGGGTGTTTGCACGGACGTTGCTAAAGGGTAGGTGACCAGTTTTTGCCAGCATCGCGCGACCACTCGGACGCCGTTCATACCGCGCGGCAGGCGTGCTCCAGTCGCTGACCACGCCGGCGGGCGTGTCTTCCAGCCAACCGAGACGCTTGCCGGGGAAGTAACCGCAGAACAGCGTCATCAGCGGCATCAGCAGATGCCATTTGCCGAACATGCGCCAGCGATGTTCCGGGGAGTAATCGCGCCAGTAGGCGAACTGTGCGCCGACAGTTACCAATCGTCGGATCGCTGATCCGGAAGCACCAAGTCCCGCCGCACAGCCGCCGAAGCTGTGCCCGACCACATCGATAGGCTGGCCGGGAAACTCCCGCTGAGCGCGATTGAGCATCGCCTCGAAGTCCAGTGCTCCCCAATCCGTCCACGAGGCCTGCAAATGCCTCATCGACTTCGGCCGCGACTCACCGATGCCCCGGTAGTCGAAGATGATTACATCGAAATGGTTGGCGAACAGATAAGCGGCAAAACGCGAATAGTGACGGCAACGCACCGAGGTGGCGGCGTTGATGATCACAACCGGGCGCTGTGGGTCAGGTGAAGCGTGGCGCCAGGTGAACCCGCCAAGAACATAACCGTCGGCGGCGGGCTCCCGGAAGGGTTCGTCCTGAACGTCGCTTGTGAGGGCGACTCTGTCCCGAGCATTTTCCAGTGCGTGCGTCTCTTGAAAACCCATGGCTCTCGACCTTCGCGAAGTAGCTGCCAACGATAGTCTCGGCAGCTCTCGTGAACAATCCGTCAGTGTTTACTCACTCGACTGATTGCGCAGGCGCTCTTCGAGTTGAAGCTGCTCACGATTCAATTCCGCTCGCAATTCATCTTCGCTCGGCAGCACCAGTTTGTAGCTGCTGGCGAACAGTTGCTCATTGCCCTTGAGCATCGAGTAGTGCGCAACCGATTCATTCTGTTGCGCACAGAGAATGATCCCGACTGTGGGCCCGTCGCCTTCGCTGCGTTTGAGGTCGTCGTACATGCGGATGTACATGTCCATCTGCCCGACGTCCCGAGCGCTGAGTTTGCCGCGCTTGAGGTCAATGATGACGAAACATTTGAGCAGATAGTTGTAGAACACCAGGTCGATGTAAAAATCATCGTCGCCGGCGCTGATGCGTTGCTGACGGCCGACAAAGGCGAAACCTTTACCCAGTTCGAGGAGAAAACCCTGGAGCTGATCGATCAAGGCTTGTTCCAGTTCCGACTCCTGAAGCTTGCCCGGTGAGGGCAGGCCTAGAAATTCCAGAAGGACGGGGTCGCGGATGAATTCCCGGGGATTGCTTTTCATCGCGGCGATGTTGGTCGCTGCCTCTGCATAGAGGTCGGTCCTGTCTCGGCTCATCAACAGACGTTCGTAGTAGAGCGTGTTGATCTGCCGATCCAGAGCGCGGCTTGACCAGTTTTGCGAGGCGGATTCGTTCATGTACCACTGCCGGGCTGATTCGCTTTCGACCTGCAAAATCCTGCGGTAATGGGTCCAGCTCAATTCGAGACGCAGTGCGTCTCGAATTGGAAAGAGCTGATAAAACTGCCGCATTTTTCGAAGGTTGGTTACGTCAAAGCCTTTTCCAAAGTCTGTAGTCAGCCCTTTCGCCAATGTGGCCAGCAAAAACTTTCCATACCCGGCCCGCCGGGCCCCTTGCTGTTCAAACTCGACAATATGCCGCCCGATCTGCCAGCAGGTCTGGACCTGAATCGTATCGACCGTTCGTAATACTTTCTTTCGCGCTTCACGTATCAAGTCACCGAGGTTGCCCAGCAACGAATCGAGTTTTGGATCTTGCGCTTCAGCAGGTTCAAGTTGGCTCATCAGGTCTTCCGGCTCAGGAGAAGCAGAGCCGAGAGCATGCCCATAACCACGGCTTGGCGATGCCGGCCATGTCTGGTTCAACTGAAGGAAGGGGGAGCGGGTTTTGCGGGAACTGACCGAAGACGGCATTGATTGGGGAATACAACGCGTAGTCCTTTTCGCACCCAGGGCAACTCCCAATCAATCTAAAACCAGCCCCGCATCGCAAAATCTAAACAGGAGTAACGATTGGGTTCTGCGAGAACCCGGGAGTACTCATCATGAAACGCGTCACTTCACTCATGTTGCCCGTCGCCGCTGTGGCGATTCTGATGTTCCCGCTCATGGCGCAGGCCACGAGTGCCGAGCCTATCGAAAGCGCCGGCGTGCAAGTCCAGCAGCAACAGCAGAACGGGATCAATTATCTGTCCGGCGGGATTGGGCTGGACGAGTCGCGGGCCATTCAACAGTCCGCTGGTTACAACCTGCACATGACCTTCGCGGTCGGTGCGCAAAATCTGTACACCTCGGACGTCGACCTCGTTGTGCAGAAAGCGACGGGGCAACCGGTGCTGAATCTGAACCAGATCGGGCCGCTGGTTTATGCACAGTTGCCTCCGGGCAAATACACCGTGGTTGCCACGCGCAATGGCGAGGTGCGCCGGGACGTTGCCAATGTCGGCAGTGGTGCAGCCAGCAATCTGGTGTTCCATTGGGACTGGCATCAATAGCGTCGGCAGGACGGGATTCGCCCTGAATCCCGTCCTTCGCGATCACTTGCGCACTTTCCGGTAGATCCGTAAGCCGAACAGCGCAACGCTCACCAGTATTAAGGGAATGAGGCTTTGCCACACGACTTCGAACCAGTACCTGCGCGGTTGCAGATCCCGGAGGAAAGTTGTGCGCGGGCCGCGGTTCGTCGTCGTAATCGAGCCACTGATCAGGCTGTCGATGATCAGGTAGATCGACGCGCCAATGGCGAACGTGATCAACAGTCCGACAAGCAGGGTCAGCCAGAATGAAGTCCGGCTCTGCCGATAAGGTGGCGGATGGGGCAGGGGGGCGCGGGTTCGTTTCTGGTTCATCGACGTGATGACCCTCTTCCGTAAGGGGCGGCCAAAGTAGCGCGGATCCGCGATGACCGAAACCCGTCAGCGTTGAAAACTCATCGCTCAATGATTGATACTGTTTCTCATTAACGCCCGTGAAAGGATCACATTGGCTCAGTCAAACGAACCCGGACTCGCCCCTCGATGCCGCCAGCTCCCCGCCTGCTGCTGAGTTTTCAGGAACACTATGACGACTTGCTGAATTACCTGACCCGACGCATGAGCGACCGGCAGCGGGCGGCCGACGTGGCGCAGGAAACCTATCTGAAGCTGCTGAACATCGACGAGTCGGTGGCGGTGCTCAACGACCGTGGTTTCATCTTCCGGGTGGCGGGCAATCTGGCAATCGATACCTTGCGTCGCGAGCAGCGCTTGAGCGGCAGTCTCGGTGACGATCTGGAATATTCACAAGTCATCGATCCGGCACCCGCACCGGAGGCGGCGTTTCTGGCCAAGGAGCGCCTGGGGATTCTCGACGACGCCCTGCAGCAGTTGTCGCCCAATGCGCGGCAGGCATTGCTGCTCAATCGCCTCGAAGGCTTGACCCAGGCGCAAATCGCCGTTGAACTGGGCGTCTCCGAAAGCATGGTGGCCAAGTACATCGGCCAGGCCCTGCGCCACTGTCGCGACTGGTTGAAGACCAACCATGCGTGACCTTTCTCCTTCCAGCCACGATGCCGCCATGACCGACCCTTCTCAAAGCCTTGAAGACACCGCACTCGACTGGGTGGTGCTGCTTAACTCGGGCAAGGCCACTGCGGCGGATCGGCTTGCCTATCAGCAGTGGTGTGGCGAAAGTCCGGTTCATCAAACCCTGGCCGATGAGGCGCAGATGCTGTGGTCAATGATCGGCCAGACTTCGACCGCCAGGCAGCACCCGAAAACGCACCCGGCTGCACGTCGGCGCAGGCACTGGTGGCCGGCGCTGGCTGCATCGGTGGTGCTGGCGATTGCCGGAGTGACAGGCTGGCAGCAATGGCCGGCGCTCAGCTCCGACTATCACACCAGCGTCGGCCAGCAGCAGCGCGTGACGCTGCCCGATGGCAGCCAGGTCATCCTCAACAGCGCCAGTGCGTTTTCGCTGGCCTATTCCAATGATGAGCGCACCGTGATCCTTCGCGAAGGTGAAGCGCTGTTCGAGCCCGCGTCGGATCCCCGGCCGTTTGTCGTGCGCATAGGCGATGAGCGTGTGCAGGCCAGTGGCGGAGCCTTCAGCGTGCGCCGCGACGGTGACACCGTGACACTGGTGGTCAGCACCGGTCAGGTTCAGCTCAGCGGCCAGCACCAGCCGATGCTGGTGCAAGCCAATCAGCGACTGGAGCATCAACCCGGCCAGCCACTGCTCGCCGGGCAAAAAGTCGACGCCGCAAGCCTGACGGCCTGGCAGCGCGGCAAGCTGATCTTCAACGGTCGCCCGCTGGGCGAAGTGATCGGCGAGCTGGAGCGTTATCAGCACGGCAGGATCCTGATTTCCGACCGCGAATTGGCGGCGTTGCCGGTCAGCGGTGTGTTCGAGCTCAACGACCCGCAAGGCTCGCTGCGAACGCTGGAGCAACGCTATCCGCTGAAGATCACTTACTTGCCGTGGCTAGCGGTGCTGCACTGATCTGAAACTTTTTTCATAAAGCGACTGCAAGTTCCTTCCTGCCGAATCGTCGTAGTGGGACTGAGAAGAAACTCATTCTCATTGACGCATTCATTTTGGCTGGGAAGGAAGACGTGAAAGGTATGTTCAAGCAGTCGGCACAGACGCGCAGCAACCACGGCAGAAACATCGTGCACCGGACCCTGTTGGCTCAGGCGATCATCGCCGGCCTGTTCGGTTCAACTTTGGTGCAGGCGCAAACCAAGGATGCTGTCGCGCAGGAAACTGGCGCACAACAGCGCCAGGTGACGCTCTCGTTGCCTTCCCAGTCCCTCGATCAATCCCTGACCGCGTTTGCCGATCAGGCCGGATTGCGCCTGCTCTACACCACCGCCGACGTCGAAGGCGTGCAGGCCGATGCACTGAACGGTTCGATGAGCGTCGCCCAGGCGTTGCAGACGCTGCTGGCCGGCAGCGGCATGAGCTGGGAGTTCAGCGACGCGCGAACGGTGATCCTGCGCCGTGCAAAGGCACCGGCGGACGCCATGATGCTCAAGCCGATCGAAGTCAGCGTGGCTTCGCGCACCAGCACCGCCATCAGTGAGATTCCCGGCACGGTGTGGGTGGTCGATCAGACCCAGTTGCGCGAACAGCTGCAGACCGGTGTCAGCCTCAAGGAGGCCATTGGCAAACTGGTGCCGGGCCTCGACCTGGCGCCGGAAGGGCGCACCAACTACGGCCAGAACATGCGTGGGCGCAACGTGCTGGTGATGATCGATGGTGTCAGCCAGAACAGTTCTCGCGGGTTGTCGCGCCAATTCGACAGCATCTCGCCGTTCAACGTCGAGCGGGTTGAGGTGTTGTCCGGCGCCAGTGCGATCTATGGCGGCGGCGCCACCGGCGGCATCATCAACATCGTCACCAAGAAGGCCACTCCAGGCCCGGCGCAATTCGAAACCCAGATCGGTGCCAGCAGCGGCTTCAACAACAGCGACGATCTCTCCACGCGCATCGCGCAATCGGTCAGCGGCGGCAACGACAATATCAGCGGTCGCCTCGGGATTGCCGGCGAGCAGAACAAGGCGTTCTACGACGGTGCCGGCAAGCAGATCTTCATCGACAACACCCAGACCGACCTGCAATACAACCGCACCATCGACGTCATGGGTAGCCTGGCGATGCGCTTCAACGACGAACAGACCCTCGATCTGCTGGCGCAGTATTACGACTCGGGCAACAACGGCGACACCGGCATCTACTTTCCCAACCTGAAATACCAGAAGCCGTCGAATCTGGAAGACGCCGAACTGCGCAGCGGTTACTCCACCGACCTCGATCCGCGCACCAAGCGCGTGCTGCTCAATGCCAACTACCACCACAGCGATGTGCTGGGGCAGGACTTCTATCTGCAAGCGTCGTATCGCAAGGAAGACAACAACTTTTACCCGTTTCCTTACTACAACACCGGCAAACCGGTGGGTTCCAAGGGCGTGTACTTCGCCGCTTCGCAACAGAACTTCGAGGTCAGCAGCCTCAAGGCGCTGTTCGCCAAGGAGTGGCAGTCCTTCAAGTTCACCTATGGCGTGGACCTGGACCGCGAGCGCTTCAACGCCGAGCAGAGCACCTTCGATCAGCGCGTATCTTCGGAAAGCGGCGGGCTGGATCTGGATACGTTGAGCAAGGCCCCGCGTTACCCGAGCTATCGTGTCGACGGTCTCTCCGGTTACGGCCAGCTCGACTGGTACGCCACGGACAACCTGACCGTCTCCGGCGGCATGCGTCGTCAGCAGATGGACGTGGATGTCGGCAACTTCAAAGGCATCGCCGGCGGCAGCAACGATTACGCGGTCAACCTGTACAACCTCGGCACCATCTACGACTTCAAGAACGGTCATCAGCTGTGGGTCAACTACGGCGAAGGCTTCGATCTGCCGGACCCCGCCAAGTTCTACGGCAAGCCGGGCCTGAGCGTCGCTGACAACCCGTTGGCGGGCATCAAGAGCCGTCAGGTGGAAACCGGCTGGCGTTACTCCGACAGCGACTGGGACGCTCAGGCGGCGCTGTACTACATCTGGTCGGACAAAGTCATCACCACCGACAGCGCCACCCTGACCATCGACGTGATCGACCAGAAGAGCCGCGACTACGGTTTCGAAGGTGCACTGACCCGACACTTCCAGAGTGGCTGGGAAGCGGGCAGCACCCTGCATCTGGTGCGTTCGGAAGAGGAGGGCACCAACGGCGACTGGATCAAGCGCGACGCCCGCTACGCTTCGCTGTCGAAATCCACCGCGTTCATCGGCTGGAAAGGCGACCGTACCAGCGCCCGCCTGCAAGGCAATCACGCCTTCACCCTCAAGGACGACGCCGACCACAAGATCAGCGGCTACACCACCTTCGACCTGCTTGGCAGTCGCGACACCGAATTCGGTACCTTCAGCGGCGGCATCCAGAACCTGCTGGACAAGCAATACAGCACGGTCTGGGGTCAGCGGGCGACGCTGTTCTACTCGCCGACCTACGGCCCGGCGTACCTGTATGACTATCAGGGGCGTGGGCGGACGTATACGTTGAGCTGGTCGATGGCTTATTGATCGGCTGAAAAGACCAAACCCGCGATCTCTGGAAAGGGATCGCGGGTTTTTTTTCGCGCTGCGAGATGGGCCGGATCCAGCCGCCATCAAATCGTAGGCATAAAAAAACCCTGAATCTTGCGATTCAGGGTTTTCGGTATTTGGTGCCCAGAGACGGAATCGAACCGCCGACACGGGGATTTTCAATCCCCTGCTCTACCGACTGAGCTATCTGGGCAACGGGGCGCATTAAAAGGGTTTTTCGGATTTACGTCAACGACTTTTTTAAAATTTCTTAAATTAATTCCGTCGCTTACGATCAGACCCCCGATTTCCGCTGATTATTCCGCTGGCGGAACGTAGCCTTCGGCCTGGGCGTATTCCTCGCCGGAGAAGTACTTGTCCATTTCGCCCTGCAGATATTTGCGGTCTTCGGCGTTCATCATGTTCAGGCGTTTTTCGTTGATCAACAGGGTCTGGTGTTTCTGCCAGTCGGCCCAGGCCTTGGCCGAGACGTGTTCGAAGATGTCCTGGCCCTTGGCGCCCGGGTACGGTGGGCGCTCCAGACCTTCGAGTTGTTCTTTGTACTTGCGGCACATTACGGTGCGGGTCATGTCGACTCTCCTGCATTCAAGACGGCGGCCGCGCGTTCGAGCAAGGTCTTGACCGGGGCGGCGAGGCCCAGGCGCGGCGGGGTGGCGAGGTTATACCAGAGCCAGTCGGCCTCGGCCACGTGACCGCCGGCTTCCTGTACCTGAACCAGCCAGGGTTCGATGGACAGCTGGAAGTGACTGAAGGTGTGGACAAGACTCGGCAGCGCCTGCTGCTCGCCCAGTTCCAGCGAGTGCTGCGCGGCGAGGTGTGGCAGGTCGTCGAGGTCGTCGAGTTCCGGCAGGCTCCACAAGCCGCCCCACAATCCGCTGGACGGGCGTCGATAAAGCAGAATCGCGCCGTCCTCGTTGGCCAGCAGCGGCATCAGCGTGCGTTTCTGCGGAATGGCTTTACGAGGCTTGGGAATCGGGTAACGGGTCTCCAGGCCGAGCATGTGCGCTTCGCAGCCCTTTTCCAGCGGACACAGCAGACAACTCGGTTTGCTGCGGGTGCACAGCGTGGCGCCCAGATCCATCATCGCCTGGGTGTAGGCGTTGACCCGATCCTGCGGCGTGAAGCGCTCTGCGTTGGCCCACAGTTGCTTGGCGACCTTCGGTTCGCCCGGATAGCCTTCTTGCGCAGTAAACCGCGCCAGCACCCGTTTGACGTTGCCGTCGAGGATCGGCGCCCGCAGGCCCATGCTGATGCTGGCGATGGCGCCAGCGGTGGACAGGCCGATGCCCGGCAAGTCCGTGAGCTTCTCGACATCTCGGGGAAACTCGCCGCCGTACTGGCTGACGACGATCTTCGCGGTCTTTTGCAGATTGCGCGCGCGGGTGTAGTAACCCAGACCCGTCCACAGGTGCAGCACTTCGTCCTCCGGCGCTTCGGCCAGGGCTTCGACCGTCGGCAACGCGGCCATGAAACGGTCGAAGTAATTGAGCACGGTGCTGACCTGAGTCTGCTGCAACATGATCTCGGACACCCACACCCGATACGGGGTGATGTTCTGTTGCCAGGGCAAATCATGGCGGCCGTGGCGGTCGAACCATTCCAGCACCGCCGTGGAAAACTGCTCCGCTCTCATCGCTTGAACAGCCCCTTCAATGCGTTTTTCAGTTCCGGGCTGACTTTGTCGCCCAGTTTCTCGTCGATTTTTTCGCTGAGTTTGTCGCCGGCCATTTTGGTCGCGACCTGGCCCAGGCGCTCGTTGTCCACGCGGCAGGCCTTGGCGCCCAGTTCCAGTGGGCCACGGCAACGCAGCGGCCATTCGATGCCGACGAATTTCTCGCCGACCTGACAGGCCGGATCCGGCATGGCGCTGGTGTCGCCTTCGACGATGATGCCGACGCGATAGTCCATGCCCAGCACTTTCAGGTCGATGTCGCCGTCACCGTTGACGGTCATGCCCGGGATGCGCACTTTCAGGTCCGGGTTGTTGGCTACGCCGTTGCGGAAGGTCAGGTTGCCCTTGAGTTCCTGGAACGGTGTGTCCTTACCCCGTGGCTCGCCGCTCAGGGATTTGCGGTTGAGGGTGGCGATGCCTTTGCACAGTTGCTGTTCAAGGTTGGCGTTGAGCAACACGCCGTTGTTGATCACGAAACTGGCGTTGCCGTTGAGGGTGTCGATCAGCGCCTGCTGGCTGTTGCCGCTACCGGTGACGGTGCTGGTGAGGTTCACCAGGCCTTTGACCGGCGGATTCTTGCCCTGGCTTTCGAGGATTTTTTCCACCGGCACGCGGTTGATCCGGGTTTGCAGGTTCAGCAGCGGTGCATTCGGGCGCACGTCGAGGGTGCCCTTGGCTTCGAAGTCGCCGTTGTACAACTCGCCGCGCAGGTTTTCCAGGGTCAGCAGGCCGCCCTGGCCGGTAGCTTTCAGCGCGGCGTTCTGGATCGGCAATTTATCGAGGGTCAACTGGCCGAAGGTCAGGTCGGCGTTCACGTCCAGCTTGCTCAAGCGCTCCACCGGGAACAGGCGTTCGGTGCTCCAGGCGCTCTTGCTCGGTTTGTCCGGCAGCGGAGTGCTGCCGGCGCCGGCCATGGCATCGGCTTCGGTGCTGGCGACTTCAGTCTGGCGCGCCTGGGTGGCGCTGGCGGCTTTTTCCGATTTCGGCGGCAGGTAGCGGTCAACGTTGAAGGTGTCGGCCTTGAGGATCGCCCGCAGCGATTGCTTGGCGAAGTCTTCGATGGCGATGCGGCCGCTGAAGCTGCTGTCTTCGAGTTTCAGGTTGATGTTGTCCAGCGCCAGGCTGGTCGGTGTGGCAGCAACACGGCTGACCAGCTCGACCTTGCTCAGGCTGCCTTCGGCCATGGCCGGCAGGGTCTGGCCGATGCTGTCGACGAACTTCGCCAGGTCGAACTGGGCGATGGAGATCGCGCCGGTGATTTGCGGGGTCTTGTCCAGATCGTTGGCCTTCAGTTCACCCAGTGCGCGTAACTGGTTGGCGGAGATCTTGATCCCGGTCCATTCGGCGACGTTGGCGGCCTTGTCGAGCAACATCTGCCCCTGGGCGGAGAACGTCATGGCTTTGCCTTGCAGCGGATCGCCGGTCAGTTCGCCGGACAGCTTCAGGTCCTCGAACTTGTAGCGTTGCAGGGCGCGCTCGATGCGCAGCTCGCCGTTCAGCTCGGTGCGCACTCGCAGCACGGGCTGATTGGTGCTGAGGAACGCCGTGGCTTTCAGCGGAATGTTGGTCGAATCGTGTACCGCACCGGTGCTCAGCTGGATGCTTTCGGCGCTGAACTGCTTGCCGGTCTGCTCGTCGTTGTATTCAACGCGAGCGTTGTTGACGGTCAGGCTGTCGATGTCGAGGCGGATCGGTTGTGGCGGCTTTTCCGGCTGGGCAGGCGTTTCGGCGACCGGTTCGCCGGCGGCAGCTGGCGGGGTGCTGCCCGGCGCAGGGATGGCAGTCGGCAGCTTGCCGATGTCTTCCCAGTTGCCGTGGCCGTTCTTGTCGCGGTTCAGGCGCAGGTTCAGGCCTTCTACACGCACATCGCTCATCTGCACTTCGCGGCGCAGCAGCGGCAGCACGCGTACCGACAGACCGAGCATCTGCAGATCGGCATACGGTTCGTCAGGCTTGATCAGGGTGGCGACGCTGGCCTCGTGCAGTTCCAGGCCGAGCCACGGGAACAGGCTCCAGCCGATATCGCCATTGAGCGTCAGCTCGATGTGGGCCTTGTCGCGGGCTATCTGGCGGATCTCGTTTTTGTAGTCGTTGGGATCGAAGAAGTGGGTCAGGGCGAAGCCCGCCGCCACAATGATCAGCAACAGCCCGAGAAGTACCAGACCCAGGATTTTGCCGAACGCTTTCATGGGCGAGTCCTTGTAGTTAGTCGAATTCGTAATTTAGCCGGGGAGTATAGCGCTGCCTGACCCCGTGCTGGTGCGGTGTCCTGAGGAGCCTCTTGAACCGCGGCGTGCAGCGCTTCGACAACGGTCGGCGGGAGGGTTCCCCGGTCATATGAGATCAGATGACTCGAAAAAGGTGATATCAGTTTGGTTTTTCTGTCACGTGCAGATGGTAACCTTCGCCCGTTCGTCCGTCCCTCTGCGACTTTTGGTCGCGCTTCAAGGAGCTCCACCCACCAACACGGTCATGCCTGCGTGCATAAAGGCCGGGGGTGAGCAGTGGCTGACGAACACATACTAATAATTGGGGGATACACAATGAGCACGAGCATCACGGCGGACGGCCTCAGCGCCGCCCAGCCTGCGTTCCTGTCCAAGGAACGCATCATCGCCAAGCCCGGTTTCAACCGCTGGCTGGTCCCACCGGCCGCTCTGGCCATTCACCTGTGCATCGGCATGGCCTACGGTTTTTCCGTGTTCTGGCTGCCGCTGTCCAAGGCACTGGGCATCACCGCGCCGGTGGCTTGCGCGCCGGACATGGGCTTCATCGCACAAGTCTTCTCGTCGCAATGCGACTGGCCGATCTCCATGCTCGGCTGGATCTACACCCTGTTCTTCATCTTCCTCGGCTGCTCGGCAGCGATCTGGGGCGGCTGGCTCGAACACGCCGGGCCACGCAAGGCCGGCGTTGTATCGGCTCTGTGCTGGTGCGGCGGTCTGCTGATTTCCGCGCTGGGTATTTATACCCACCAGATCTGGCTGATGTGGATCGGCTCCGGCGTGATCGGCGGTATCGGTCTGGGCCTGGGCTATATCTCGCCGGTCTCGACCCTGATCAAGTGGTTCCCGGACAAGCGCGGCATGGCGACCGGCATGGCGATCATGGGTTTCGGTGGCGGCGCGATGGTCGGCGCTCCACTGGCAACCGCACTGATGAGCCATTTCGCGTCGCCAACCGGCGTGGGCGTATGGCAGAGCTTCGTGGCCATGGCCGCGATCTACTTCGTGTTCATGATTGGTGGTGCGCTGGCTTACCGCGTGCCGCCAACCGGCTGGAAGCCTGAGGGCTGGACCGCACCGGCGAAGAAAGCCTCGAATGCGATGATCACCCACCGTCACGTTCACGTGAATGTGGCGTGGAAAACTCCGCAATTCCGTCTGGTGTGGCTGGTGCTGTGCCTGAACGTGTCGGCCGGTATCGGCATCCTCGGCATGGCTTCGCCACTGTTGCAGGAAGTGTTCGGCGGCAAGCTGCTGGGCAATGATCTGCCGTTCGGTCAACTGGATGCCGGGCAACTGGCCTCGATCGCTGCGATTGCAGCCGGTTTCACCGGTCTGCTGAGCCTGTTCAACATCGGCGGTCGGTTCTTCTGGGCGTCGTTCTCGGACTACCTGGGCCGCAAGAACACTTACTTCGTGTTCTTTGCGCTGGGTTTTGCGCTGTACGCACTGATCCCGAACCTCGGTCACCTGGGCAACGTTGCGCTGTTCGTGGCGGCGTTCTGCATCATCCTGTCGATGTACGGCGGTGGTTTTGCGACCGTTCCGGCCTATCTGGCCGACCTGTTCGGCACGCAAATGGTCGGCGCGATCCACGGTCGTCTGCTGACCGCCTGGGCCGCCGCTGGCGTGCTGGGTCCGGTGCTGGTGAACTATCTGCGTGAATATCAGTTGAGCATCGGCGTTGAACGCGCCGCGGCTTACGACATCACGCTGTACATCCTCGCCGGCCTGCTGGTGCTGGGTTTCCTGTGCAACCTGCTGGTGCGCCCGGTGGCGGACAAGTACTTCATGACCGACGCCGAACTGGCCGCCGAACAGGCGCTGGGCCACGACAAGGGTGCCGACAGCAGCACCGTGCTGGAGTGGAAAGCCGCGCCGGGCAGCAAGCCGCTGGCAATCGCTGCGTGGCTGGCGGTAGGGATTCCGTTGGCGTGGGGTGTGTGGGTGACCCTGCAGAAGACGGCGGTTCTGTTTCACTAAGTAGCCAGGCGCTGGCCTGAAAATCTTCAGGTCAGCGCCAAATCCTGTGGGAGCGAGCTTGCTCGCGATTGCGGTCTGACAGTCGACAGTGATGTTGAATGTGCGGCCCTCATCGCGAGCAAGCCCGCTCCCACAGTTGTTTCGGGCTGTCCGAAATGGCTTGTATGGACATGTCTATCCCCGACAGCACGGGCTTCTATCCGTCTGCCATATCACGTCTCGTGTTTCTGTTTCGGCCCCGCGTGCCTATAATGGCTGCCTTTTTCGCCCAATGATTTTGCGGAGCTGGTGATGGCCGAACGTAAGGCGTCTGTCGAGCGCGACACTCTGGAAACCCAGATCAAAGCCTCGATCAACCTTGATGGCACCGGAAAGGCCCGATTCGATATCGGTGTTCCTTTTCTTGAGCACATGCTGGATCAGATCGCCCGTCACGGGTTGATCGACCTGGATATCCAATGCAAGGGCGATCTGCATATCGACGACCACCATACCGTGGAAGACGTCGGTATCACCCTCGGCCAGGCCTTCGCACAAGCCATCGGCGACAAGAAAGGCATCCGTCGCTACGGCCACGCCTACGTGCCGCTCGATGAAGCGCTGTCGCGTGTGGTCATCGACTTCTCCGGCCGTCCGGGCCTGCAGATGCACGTGCCGTACACCCGTGCCACCGTTGGCGGTTTCGATGTCGACCTGTTCCAGGAATTCTTCCAGGGCTTCGTCAACCACGCGCTGGTCAGCCTGCACATCGACAACCTGCGCGGCACCAACACTCACCACCAGATCGAAACCGTGTTCAAGGCTTTCGGCCGCGCGCTGCGCATGGCCGTTGAACTGGACGAGCGCATGGCCGGCCAGATGCCTTCGACCAAGGGCGTGCTGTAATGCAGACGGTTGCAGTCATCGATTACGGCATGGGTAACCTGCACTCGGTGGCCAAGGCCCTCGAGCACGTTGGCGCCGGCAAGGTGCTGATCACCAGCGATGCGGACGTGATCCGCGAAGCCGACCGCGTGGTTTTCCCCGGCGTCGGTGCGATTCGCGATTGCATGGCGGAGATCCGTCGCCTCGGTTTCGACTCGCTGGTACGTGAAGTCAGCCAGGATCGTCCGTTCCTCGGGATCTGCGTCGGCATGCAAGCCTTGCTCGACACCAGCGAAGAAAACGACGGCGTGGACTGCATCGGTCTGTTCCCGGGCGCGGTGAAGTTCTTCGGCAAAGACCTGCATGAAGACGGCGAGCACCTGAAAGTCCCGCACATGGGCTGGAACGAAGTGAAGCAGTCGGTGGATCACCCGCTGTGGCACAACATTCCGGACCTGGCGCGTTTCTACTTCGTGCACAGCTACTACATCGCCGCCGGTAACCCGCGCCAAGTGGTCGGCAGCGGTCATTACGGTGTCGATTTCGCCGCGGCGCTGGCCGAAGGCTCGCGTTTTGCCGTGCAGTTCCACCCGGAGAAGAGCCATACCCATGGCCTGCAATTGCTGCAGAACTTCGCGGCGTGGGACGGTCGCTGGTAAATGGCCGCCAAGAAGAAACCGCGGATCCTGACCCTCACGCCCGAGCAGGAAAGCGACGCCAATCGCAAGATCCAGCGGTTCATGGAGGATCGTTTCGAACTGGACCTGGGTTCGTTCGAAGCGGCGGAAATTCTTGAGCTGTTTACCCGCGAAATTGCTCCGCACTATTACAACAGGGCGATTTTCGATGTGCAGACCCACCTCAAGGAGCGGTTTGAAAGCATCGAAAGCGACCTGTGGGCGCTCGAGAAAAACTGATTTCCGAGCCAAGCTGAACATTCAAATTTGAAGGTTTGCCAGATGCTGATTATTCCCGCTATCGATCTCAAAGACGGTGCCTGCGTACGTCTGCGCCAGGGCCGCATGGAAGATTCCACAGTGTTCTCCGATGACCCGGTGAGCATGGCTGCCAAGTGGGTGGAGGGCGGTTGCCGTCGTCTGCATCTGGTCGATCTGAACGGTGCTTTCGAAGGCCAGCCAGTGAATGGCGAAGTGGTGACCGCAATCGCCAAGCGCTACCCGACCCTGCCGATCCAGATCGGCGGCGGCATCCGTTCGCTGGAAACCATCGAGCACTACGTCAAGGCTGGCGTGAGCTACGTGATCATCGGCACCAAGGCTGTTAAAGAGCCGGCGTTCGTTGCAGAAGCCTGCCGCGCATTCCCAGGCAAAATCATCGTCGGCCTCGACGCCAAAGACGGTTTTGTCGCCACCGACGGCTGGGCTGAAATCAGCCAGGTGCAGGTCATCGACCTGGCCAAGCAGTTCGAAGCCGACGGCGTGTCCTCGATCGTTTATACCGATATCGCCAAAGACGGCATGATGCAGGGCTGCAACGTACCGTTCACCGCTGCGCTGGCTGCGGCCACCAAGATCCCGGTGATCGCATCCGGTGGCATTCACAACCTGGGTGACATCAAGTCGCTGCTCGACGCCAAGGCACCGGGCATCATCGGCGCCATCACTGGCCGGGCGATCTACGAAGGCACCCTCGACGTCGCCGAAGCGCAAGCTTTCTGCGACTCGTACCAAGGCTGAGGACTGACCATGGCGCTGGCCAAACGCATCATCCCTTGCCTGGACGTGGACAACGGCCGGGTCGTCAAAGGTGTGAAGTTCGAGAACATCCGTGACGCCGGTGACCCGGTGGAAATCGCCCGTCGCTACGACGAGCAGGGTGCCGACGAGATTACCTTTCTCGACATCACCGCCAGCGTCGATGGCCGCGATACCACGCTGCATACCGTCGAGCGCATGGCCAGCCAGGTGTTCATCCCGCTGACCGTCGGCGGTGGCGTACGTACCGTGCAGGACATCCGCAACCTGCTCAATGCCGGTGCGGACAAGGTGTCGATCAACACCGCTGCCGTGTTCAATCCGGAATTCGTCGGCGAAGCGGCGCAGCATTTCGGCTCGCAATGCATCGTCGTCGCCATCGACGCGAAGAAGGTGTCCGGCCCGGGCGAAACCCCGCGCTGGGAAATCTTCACCCACGGCGGCCGCAAGCCGACCGGCCTTGATGCGGTCGAGTGGGCAAAGAAAATGGAAGGCCTGGGTGCCGGTGAAATCCTCCTGACCAGCATGGATCAGGACGGCATGAAAAACGGCTTCGACCTCGGCGTGACCCGCGCCATCAGCGATGCGCTGGGCATTCCGGTGATCGCGTCCGGCGGTGTCGGCAACCTGCAGCATCTGGCCGATGGCATCCTCGAAGGTCACGCCAGCGCCGTACTGGCGGCGAGTATTTTCCACTTCGGCGAATACACCGTTCAGGAAGCCAAGGCTTATATGGCGCACCGCGGCATCGTAATGCGTTAAACATCCATACAGGCCAGTGGACAGCATGGCGTACCCGAGGCACTCTTGGGCACGCCATGGATTTCGGTAGCCCGACATGATCAAACGCCTGCTTCTCGCCCTCGCCAGTGCCTCCGTGTTGTTGATCAACACTGGCCACGCCGCAGAAAATCCCGACACCGATCTGGTGCTCCTCACCGAAAATTTCCCGCCGTACAACATGGCGAAGAACGGCAAGAATTTCGCCCAGGACGAAAACATCAACGGCATCGCCACGGACATCGTGCGCGAGATGTTCAAGCGTGCCGGCATCACTTACAGCCTGACCCTGCGCTTCCCTTGGGAGCGGGTCTACAAGCTGGCGCTGGAGAACCCCGGTTACGGTGCTTTCGTCATGGCGCGCCTGCCGGATCGTGAGACGCTGTTCAAGTGGGTCGGCCCCATCGGCCCGGATGACTGGGTCATGCTGGCCAAGGCTGACAGCAAGATCACCCTCGAAACCCTCAATGACGCGCGCAAATACAAGATCGGCGCCTACAAAGGCGATGCGATTGCCGAGACCCTGACCAAGCAGGGTCTGAAGCCGGTGGTGGTATTGCGCGATCAGGACAACGCGAAAAAGCTTGTCAGCGGCCAGATCGACCTGTGGGCTACCGGCGATCCTGCCGGCCGTTATCTGGCGCGGCAGGATGGCGTGACCGGGTTGAAAACCGTGCTGCGCTTCAACAGCGCCGAGCTGTATCTGGCGCTGAACAAGGAAGTGCCGGACGAAGCCGTCGCCAAACTACAGGCAGCGCTCGACCAGATGCGCAAGGACGGCGTGGTCGACGAGATCATGGGGCGGTATCTGTAGTCACCATCACTTGTTCCGTCGGCAGGACGGGGATTTCATCCTGCCCGAAAGAGGCTTCGCCCTGTTCATGACCGGATGCCATCGGCGAGGGGCAGGTGATTACGGCGTCTTTTTCGGACGGGTACTGGCTTAAGTAAAGACTTTCGTCGTCGCTATACTCGATGCCGAATGTCACTGGCGTGTTGTCCGCACGCAGCAGCCGGTACTCGCTTTGCAATTGATATACCGCAACCATCGTGTTTTTCGCTGCCAGGGCGACAACTTCCAGAGGGTAAAACTTGCTCCATCCGCCGGATGACGTTTCGGTGTGAGTGAAGGTTTTGCTCAGGTTGGCCGAAAATCGTATCGCCCAGTTATCGCCGGGTGTCCTGATCGGCCAGGCTTTGTCCAGCTCGATGGCTGTCAGACGATTGAACACCTGCAGCAAGGACGCATTTTGAGCCCGCTCTGCCGTCCATTTGACAGATCGATATTGGTCCCCCGCGTTGTGCTCGTGACCGACCAACACGTACCGATCCGCTCTTTCCAGGCGGTAGTATGGCGATGACCGCAGCTGCTCGAGCGGGTGCATATCGTCTCTGACTGCGAACCACGGAAGCCGGGTGACCTGAGTAACCGTAGCCGGCTCGATGGGGGAGGGCGATCCGAACCCCGACAACATCGGGGCTGCTGGCGCAGTGCTCGACTGCACGGTGAGCGGTACTCGCAACGCGTAGGAAGCCAGGTATGACGAAGGTCTGGAGTGGCTCTGCACGCCCGTGAATGTTCCGGGCAAAAAGCAGATTTCTCCTGCTTCCGCGATCGGTGGTTCGATACTCCAGGCGCTGAAGTTCTGCTTTGCGCCGCTGCCTTTGTCGCTCCAGATCAACGGACCGGCAGTGGCAGGCGTTACCAGATCCATGCGTACGCAACGTACCGAATTGACCGATGGTTTTTCATGGTCACTGGCGCAGACCAGACCAAGAGCGACATAGCCTTCAGGAGGAATCGGGCGCCAGATCGAAACGTAGGTTATTGCGCCCGAGCCTGAATCCTTCCAGACCAGTTCGAAGTTGTCGGGTCGACTGAGCGCTTTGCCCTTGGTGCTATCGATGCTCGGGGAGTCCGCCTCCCGTACAACAGCCGCAACGTTCGTACCGTTGATGTTGGCAAATCCGGGAATCGCAATATCGCCCAACGAGAAATAACCCGGCAGCACATCGGGGGGCGGAGCGGGGCGCCAGAAGCCGGCCGGGCTCGAGCGAAGGTTCTTGGTGTCCCACACCCGCTGAAACTCTGTGGTGAAGCTGATCAGCAGGTTGTCGAGTTTGATGGGTTCCATTGGCCGCGAGGGGGCGGCGGTGTTGTCAGTGATCGTCATGGTCAGTCCTGATAGTGAAAGGCGACTCGGGTGAGTCGCTACCGGTTGCAGGTTTCACTATCCGGAAGTGGGCGCGGGGGCTGGCGGTAATTATGTATGGGCCGGCATTACCGATAGACACCGTCTTTGCCATGAGCGGCGGTGGCGCGATTGCTGCGCACACTGATCATCTGCTTGATGTCGATCCACTCGATGCCTTGAGCTTTCAGCTTCGGCAGCTCCCGCTCCAAAACAGCAAGTGTCTGTGGATAAGGGTGACCGATCATCACCGCCGAACCCTGTTTGCGCGCCAGACTGATTGCTGTCTGCAACTGGGTGTAGATCGCCGCTTCGGTGCGCTCGTCATCGAGAAACACGTCCCGCGAAACGCTCGCCAGATCGATCTTCTGTGCCTGTTGCGCAGCGACAGTCTGGGCGCTGGTGCGGCTGTCGACGAAGAATTTGTGACGGCGCTGCAACTCACCCATCAACCACGCCATTGCCACCGGTTGTGCCGTCATGCGACTGCCCATGTGGTTGTTGATGCCGGCGGTGTAGGGGACCATTTTGAATGCGGCGTCGAGGCGTTTTTCAAGTTCTTCAATGGGCAGTTCGGGGTGCCAGGCGAACGGGCCGGTGGCCGGGTCCATCGGCATGTGCAGGATCACGATCTTGCCGGCGCGATGGGCTTCGCGGGCAAATTCGGTGGCGTGCGGGGTGTCGGGCATGATTGCCGTGGTCACCGGCCCGGGCAGCGCCAGCACGCGACGATCCCGGGGCAGGTTCTGCCCCAGGTCGTCGATGATCAGTGTCAGGTAGGCTTTTTGTGGTGTCGGTCTGGCAGGTTCTGCGTGAACAGCACCCGCCAGGCAGCACAACAGGACAAAGACGAAACGCAAAGACATCCTCAACGGCCGGACGTGATGCTCAGGCCTTTGAGCAGGCTCAGGGCCTGGGCCAACTGGTAATCGTCATCCTGTGGCATGGCCTTGGGCTTGCCGCCGGAGCCGGTCGGTTTGTCCGCGCCGCCGTTGCCGTTGCCCAGGTGACCCTGCAGGTCGGCTTCCTTGAAGTAGTCGCCGTCCGCCTCGTTGGTGATCTTGGCCTTGCGCACTTCGATATCCGGGACGATGCCCTGGGCCTGGATCGAGCGGCCGTTCGGCGTGAAGTACAACGCGGTGGTGATCTTCAGCGCACGGTCGTTGTTCAGCGGCAGCACGGTCTGCACCGAGCCCTTGCCGAAACTGGTGGTGCCCATGACCACGGCGCGTTTCTGGTCTTGCAGGGCGCCGGCGACGATTTCCGAAGCCGAGGCACTGCCACCGTTGATCAGTACAACCATTGGCACCGCTTCGCTTTCGTCCTTGCCGGTGGCGGAGAAGCGCAACTCGGAGTTGGCGATCCGGCCCTTGGTGTAAACGATCAGGCCTTTGGTGATGAAGTGGTCGACCACTTCCACCGCTGCCTGCAGCACACCGCCCGGGTTGTTGCGCAGGTCGAGGATGATGCCGTTGAGCTTCTTGCCATTGTCCTTGCGCAGCTTGGCCAGGGCCTTGGAGACTTCTTCGCCGGTCTTGACCTGGAACTGGGTGATGCGGATCAGGCCGTAACCGGATTCCAGCAGTTGCGCCTTGACGCTCTTCACCTGGATCACCGCACGGGCCAGGGTCACGTCGAACGGCGTGCCGCCGTCACGGACCAGGGTCAGGGTGATTTTCTGGCCGATCTTGCCGCGCATCTTGTCCACGGCTTCGGTCATCGTCTGGCCACGGGTCGGCGCGCCGTTGATCTTGACGATGAAGTCACCGGCCTGGATGCCGGCCTTGGAGGCTGGCGTATCGTCGATCGGCGACACGACCTTGATGAAACCGTCTTCCGAGCCGACTTCGATGCCCAGGCCGCCGAACTCACCGCTGGTGCTTTCCTGCAGCTCGGTGAAATCTTCCGGGCCGAGGTAGGCCGAGTGCGGGTCGAGGTTGCTCAGCATGCCCTTGATGGCGTTTTCCAGCAGGGTCTTGTCGTCCACTGGTTCGACATAGGCGGCCTTGATCCGGTCCATGACCTCGGCAAAGGTGCGCAGCTCTTCCAGCGGCAACGGGGCCTTGGAAGTCGCGGCAGTGCCTGCCGGAGCGACAGCCGGGGCCGGTTGAGCGGCGAACGCCAGAGGCGCGCCGATCACCAGGGCGATCGTCAGGGCCAGCGAGGTAAGGCGGGACAAATGCAGCATGTCGAACGAACTCCTGAATTAGGCGACGCGCTTATCCTTGCGCGTGACACCATTGCGCCGGATCACTCGGGTGACCCTGCTGACGAATTGCGAAATACAGCGCTGGTGTGTCCTGCCCGCCACTGTTACCGACAGTGGAGATGGACTCACCGGCTTTTACCACGTCACCAGCCGACTTCAGCAGCGTCTGGTTATGACCGTAAAGACTCAGAAAACCGTTGCCGTGATCGAGGATCACCAGCAGCCCGGCACCGCGCAACCAGTCGGCAAACACCACGCGCCCGCCGTGTACGGCATGCACCTGGCTGCCGGCGGCGGCGCTGATCATCACACCGTCCCACTTGGTGCGGGCATCGTCGCCACGGGTTTCACCGAAGCGTGCCAGCAGTCGACCATCAACCGGCCATGGAAGTTTTCCCCGAGTGGCAGCAAATGGGCCGCCGAACGTCTCGCCGCTGCTGGAAACCAGCGCGCCAGGGGTTGGTCTGGCTTTTGGGCGTGGGGCGTCGCTGGTGTCCGAGTCCGCATCGGCGCGGGCCTGGGCCTCACGTAAACGCTTTTTTTCGGCTTCCTGCTGGGCGATCAGCGCTTTCTGCCGCGCTTCTTCTGCCTCACGGGCCTGGCGGGCCAGGGTTTCTTCAATGGTTTTAAGGACTTTAGACAGGTCTGCCTGATCCTGCTCGCGGGCGGCCAGTTTCTGGTCGCGGGCTTTCACGTCGTCATTGAGCTTGGCCAGCACTTGCTGGCGCTCCTTGCGAACCTTGTCGAGGGCATCACGCTGGGTGTCGAGGTCGCTTTTCTGCACCAGCAACTGGGCTTGCTGCGAGGAAATGTCCTTTTCGACATTGGCCAGTTGGCGCAGGGTTTCGTTGAAGTTCTTCAGCTGCTCCAGGCGGGCCTGGCTCAGGTAGTCGTAATAGGTGAGGGTGCGGGCGAATTTCTCGGGATTCTGCTGGTTGAGCAGCAGCTTGAGGTATTCCTGCCGGCCGTTCTGATAGGCCGCGCGGGCCTGGATGGCGATCAGTCGCTGCTGTTCAGTGCGCGCGCTCTGGAGTTTTTTTTTCTCCGCATCGAGCCGCTGCAGCTCGGATTCGCTCTTTTTCAGCTCTTTTTGCAGGGCATCGACCTGCTTTTCGAGCTTGCCCATCTCGGTTTCGGTGCCCTTGAGCTCCTTTTGCACCCCGGATTTTTCTTCCTGGAGCTTGCCCAGCAGCTTTTTCAGCTCGGCGATGTCCTGACGCGTGGCGTCCAACTGCTGTTGGGTTTGCGCACGCTCGTCAGCGAAGGCCGGTTGGAGCAGGCATGTCAGAGCGAGGGCGATCAGGACGCGAAGCATAGGGGCGGGCGGCACCAGGGTAAGGGACGGCCTAGTATGCCCGCCCCACGCGGCAAAAAAAAACGCCTCAAAGCCAACTGCTTTGAGGCGTTCGTCATAAAAAGCCGTTTCAGGCTGATTACAGGGCGTTTTTGATATCAGACCAGAATCGAAGTGCCAGTCATTTCCGCCGGTTTTTCCAGGCCCAGCAGTTTGAGCATGGTCGGCGCCACGTCCGCCAGTACGCCGCCTTCACGGACCTTGAGGTCACGCTTGCCGACATAGATGAACGGCACCGGTTCGGTGGTGTGCGCGGTATGCGCCTGGCCGGTGGCTTCGTCGGCCATTTGCTCGACGTTGCCGTGGTCGGCGGTGATCAGGGCTTCGCCGCCAACCTTTTCCAGGGCTTCGACGATGCGGCCGACGCAGGTGTCCAGGCATTCCACGGCTTTCACCGCTGCTTCGAACACGCCGCTGTGGCCGACCATGTCGCCGTTGGCGTAGTTGACCACGATCACGTCGTAGCGCTGATTCTCGATGGCCTCGACGATGCGGTCGGTGACTTCCGGCGCGCTCATTTCCGGTTGCAGGTCGTAGGTGGCGACTTTCGGCGACGGGATCAGGATGCGCTCTTCGCCCGGGAACGGTTCTTCGCGGCCACCGGAGAAGAAGAAGGTCACGTGGGCGTATTTCTCGGTTTCGGCGATACGCAGCTGGGTCTTGCCGTTTTTCGCCAGGTAGTCGCCGAGCACGTTTTCCAGGCTGCCCGGTGCAAAGGCTGCGGGGGCCGGGATGCTGGCGGCGTACTGGGTCAGGCCGACGTACTGCACTTTTGGCTGGCGTGCACGCTCGAACTCCTTGAAACCGTCTTCGACAAACACACGGCTCAGCTCGCGGGCACGGTCGGCGCGGAAGTTCATGAACACCACGGCGTCGCCGTCTTCGACCGTCACCGGCTCACCGATGCTGGTGGCCTTGACGAACTCGTCGCTCTCGCCGCGGGCGTAGGCCGCTTCCAGGCCTTCCTGGGCGGTGGCGGCGTTGAATTCGCCTTTGCCATCAACGATCAGGTTGTAGGCCTGGGACACGCGGTCCCAACGGTTGTCGCGGTCCATGGCGTAGTAGCGGCCGATGAGGCTGGCGATACGGCCCTTGCCGAGAGCCTGGAAGGTCGCGTCGAGCAGCTCAATCGACGAAGCAGCGCTTTTCGGCGGCGTGTCGCGGCCGTCGAGGAAGGCGTGCAGGTAGATTTTTTCGGCGCCACGCTTGAAGGCCAGTTCGGCCATGGCGATCAGGTGATCCTGGTGGCTGTGAACGCCGCCGTCCGACAGCAGACCCATGAAATGCACGGCCTTGCCGGCGGCCACGGCTTTGTCCACAGCGGCGCAGATGGTCGGGTTCTCGAAGAACTCACCGTCGCGGATCGCCTTGGTCACGCGCGTGAAGTCCTGATACACCACGCGGCCGGCGCCCAGGTTCATGTGGCCGACTTCGGAGTTGCCCATCTGGCCGTCCGGCAGACCGACGTCCATGCCGCTGCCCGAGATCAGGCCGTTCGGCACGGTGGCCCACAGGCGATCCAGCACAGGCTTTTTGGCCGCGAAGACGGCGTTGGATTCGGGGCTGTCGCTGTGACCGAAGCCGTCGAGAATCATCAGGACCAAAGGTTTAGGCGTGGTAGTCATGGAATCCACTCGTGGCTAATAAAGAAGAGGGCGATGGAAAAGGGAGTTGGAGTTTAAAGCGAAGTTCCTGCGGCGTCACCGCCGGACGGGGTTTGGCCGACCATAGTGGCTGTGTATACTGGCCGACATTTTAACGCCCTGGAACCTCCTTCGATGGTTGCTCACCTGATTGAATTTGCCACTAACCACTACATTCTTGTCGGTATCTTCGTCGTACTGCTGGCTTTGCTGCTGGCGCATACGGTGCAGGGCGGCGGTAAAAGCCTGAGCACGGGCGAGCTGACCGCACTGGTCAACAAGGAAGCCGGCGTGGTGGTGGACATCCGTCCGAGCAAGGAATACGCCGCCGGTCACATCGTTGGCGCGGTGAACATTCCTCAGGACAAACTGGCTGCCCGCATCGGCGAGCTGGAAAAGCACAAGGCCAAGACCATCATTCTGGTCGACGCCCTGGGCCAGACCGCCGGCACCCACGCCCGCGAGCTGATGAAATCCGGCTTCACCGCCGCCAAGCTGTCCGGCGGGATCTCCAGCTGGAAAGGCGACAACCTGCCGCTGGTGAAGTGATATGAGCGAAGTCATCGTCTACTCCAGCGATTACTGCCCTTACTGCTCGCGCGCCAAGTACCTGCTCGCGAACAAAGGCGTGGCCTTCGAAGAGATCAAGGTCGATGGCAAGCCGCAAGTGCGCGCCGCCATGGCCCAGAAAGCCGGACGCACGTCCGTGCCGCAGATCTGGATCGGCGACACCCACGTCGGCGGATGTGACGATTTGTACGCCCTGGAGCGCGCCGGCAAGCTCGACGCGCTGCTCAAGGCCTGAACTGCTGCACCTCACCAAGAACCCAAAAGACCCAAGATCAGAAAGGATCTGAGATGACTGACCAACAGAACACTGCAGCCAGCGAAGAAGAAACCGCACCGCAATTCTCCTTGCAGCGCATCTACGTTCGCGACCTGTCCTTCGAAGCGCCGAAAAGCCCGGCGATCTTTCGCCAGCAGTGGGACCCGACCGTCGGTCTGGATCTGAACACCCGTCAGAAAGCGCTGGAAGGCGATTTCTACGAAGTCGTGCTGACCCTGTCCGTCACCGTGAAAAACGGTGAAGAAGTCGCCTTCATCGCTGAAGTGCAACAGGCCGGTATCTTCCTGATCAAGAACCTGGACGCGGCTTCGATGAGCCACACTCTGGGTGCGTTCTGCCCGAACATCCTGTTCCCGTACGCTCGCGAAACCCTGGACAGCCTGGTGACCCGTGGTTCGTTCCCGGCCCTGATGCTGGCCCCGGTGAACTTCGACGCCCTGTACGCGCAAGAGCTGCAGCGCATGCAGGAAGCCGGCGAGACTCCGACCGTTCAGTAAGCGGTCGATGCAACAACGAAAAAAGCGCCGTTACAGGCGCTTTTTTCATGGGCGGTGATCGTTACTTGAAGCCGTTCTGCCGCCACGCTTCGTACACGGCCACTGCCACGGTGTTGGACAGGTTCAGGCTGCGGCACCCTTCACGCATCGGCAGACGCAGGCGCTGTTCGGCAGGCAGGGCATCCAGCACTTCCGGCGGCAGGCCACGGCTTTCCGGGCCGAAGATGAAGGCATCGCCCGGGACGAACGCGGCATCGTGAAACGGTCGCGAACCCTTGGTGGTGAAGGCGAACAGCCGTGGGTTGCCGAGACTTTCCAGACAACTGGCCAGGTCGGCGTGGCGCTGCAGCGTGGCGTACTCGTGGTAGTCGAGACCGGCACGACGCAGGCGCTTGTCGTCCATCTCGAAGCCCAGCGGTTCGATCAAATGCAGGTGGCAGCCGCTGTTGGCGCACAGCCTGATAACGTTACCGGTGTTCGGTGGAATTTCCGGTTGAAAAAGGATGACGTGAAACATGCACGGCTCCGAAGGTAAAGATGACGCGCATTCTACGCCGCCAGCCGACCCGCGTTCGAAACTATTCCCGCGAGTCATGGGTTCGCTGGCGATTTTCGGTCTGATGGTCGGGATGATGATCGGCCGCTTGACCACCCCCGACCCCAGCGTATTGCAACAGGTCGAGGTGATCGATGGCGGTCTGGCGGTCTGGTTCAACAATGAGCCGAAGCTGCATGGCGAAATCGTCGATGGCACGCTCGCCTTGTTGTTTCAGGCCGAGGGCAAGGCACAAAAGGGCCAGTTGAAGCTCAACGGCAAGGACGTAAACTGGCGGACTCGGTTGAGTGACGGTGGTTTGCTGCTGACGGTGCTGGCGGCACGGCCGCTGCAAGGGGAGTGGGCCGGCCAGGCGGTCGATGACCGCTGGCGGCTGGAGATCCGTCTCCGGGAGCAATAAAAGAGGGAATCCCCGGCCTGCCTGTACCAAGGTTCCCGAAACGGGCGGGCTCATCGCATGGCGTGCTGAGCCGGTGTAAAGAAGGAACCCCTGACCTGCCTGTATCAAGGGCCCCAAAAGGGTGGGCTTGATGAGCCCGGTGTAAAGAGGGGAATCCCCGGCCTGCCTGTACCAAGGCCCCCGAAAGGGTGGGTGAATCGAATCACCTGAAAGGGTTATTGCAGGGGGCGTGCCAGTTTTTATCGTTTTGAAACAAAAAAGCCCGACACAATGACGAAGGCCCCGTAATACGGGGCCTTCGTCTTTTCATCGGCTGGTTTTTTCAGCGTGTTGCGACATAAGCTCAAGCCCGCGACCGTGCCCGATTACGGGTCACGGTGCCTTGCGGCGGTGCAGGCCGGCACTGAATCTCAGCCTTCATCACCCTCGTCGTCATCCCCGCCATCGACCTTCATGCCGAGCTCCTTGATCTTGCGGGTCAAGGTGTTGCGGCCCCAGCCCAGCAGCACCGCAGCGTCACGGCGACGCCCGGCAGTGTGCTTCAACGCTGTCTCGATCATGATCCGCTCGAACGCCGGCACCGCGCTGTCGAGCAGGCTCGACTGGCCACGTGCCAAGGCCTGGTCGGCCCACTGGCGCAGTGCCTGTTCCCAGTTGGTCACCGGCGCCGAATCCTGCGGCAGGCTCAGCAGCTCCGGCGGCAGGTCGCCGATGTGCACTTCACGCCCGGACGCCATCACCGTGATCCAGCGACAGGTGTTTTCCAGCTGCCGCACGTTGCCCGGCCATGGCAGGTTCTTCAGGTATTCCTCGGTCTCGCTTTTCAGCAGCTTCGGCTCCACCGCCAATTCTTGCGCGGCGCGGCTGAGGAAGTGCTTGGCCAGGGTCGGGATGTCTTCGCGGCGGTCCGAAAGGCGCGGGATGTGGATGCGGATCACGTTGAGGCGGTGGAACAAGTCCTCACGGAATTTCCCGGCGTGAACCAGGGTTTCCAGATTCTGGTGAGTCGCCGCGATGATCCGTACATCAACCTTGACCGGCACATGCCCGCCGACACGATAGAACTCGCCGTCGGCCAGCACCCGAAGCAGTCGGGTCTGGGTATCTGCCGGCATGTCACCGATTTCATCGAGGAACAGCGTGCCGCCATCGGCCTGTTCGAAACGCCCGCGACGCAGGTTGGCTGCGCCGGTGAACGCGCCTTTCTCGTGGCCGAACAGCTCGGACTCCATCAGATCCTTCGGGATCGCTGCCATGTTCAGCGCGATGAACGGTGAAGCCGCCCGCGGGCTGTGACGATGCAGGGCGTGGGCCACCAGTTCTTTACCAGTGCCGGATTCGCCGTTGATCAGCACGGTGATGTTGGAGTGGCTCAGGCGCCCGATGGCGCGAAACACTTCCTGCATCGCCGGCGCTTCGCCGATGATTTCCGGGGTGCGGGTCAGGGCCGGCACCACTTCCAGGCCTTGCTGCTCCTGGGCGTGCTGGTTGGCGCGTTTGACCAGCGACACCGCTTCGTCGACGTCGAACGGCTTGGGCAGGTATTCGAAGGCGCCGCCCTGATAGGAGGCGACAGCGCTGTCCAGATCGGAGTGAGCGGTCATGATGATGACCGGCAGTCGTGGGTGCTGCTCGCGAATCCGCGCCAGAAGATCCAGACCGCTGGCACCCGGCATGCGGATGTCGGAGATGATCACGTCCGGCTGCTGGCGGGCCAGGCGGCTCATCACGCCATCGGCACTGTCGAAGCTCTGGGTGGTCATGCCTTCCTGTTGCAGGGCTTTTTCCAGGACCCAGCGGATAGAACGGTCGTCATCGACGATCCACACGGTTTCACTACGGCTCATGTCGATGTGGCTCCTTGTTCCAGTGGCAGAAAGATCGAGAAGGTGGTGTGGCCTGGATGGCTGTCACACTCGATCAGGCCCTGGTGCTGGCTGATGATGTTCTGGGTGATGGCCAGGCCGAGTCCGGTACCGTCCGGACGTCCGCTGACCATGGGAAAGAAAATGGTTTCCTGGAGTTCCGCGGGAATCCCCGGGCCGTTGTCGATGATCTCGATCTTGGTCACCAGACGATGGCGGATATGGCCGATGGTGAACTGGCGCATGGCGCGGGTGCGCAGGCTGATGCGGCCCAGGCGCAACTCGTTCTGGCTGCTGATCGCCTGCATCGCGTTGCGCACGATGTTCAGCACGGCCTGAATCATTTGCTCGCGGTCGATCAATACGTCCGGAATGCTCGGGTCGTAATCGCGCACCAGCGTGATGCAGCCCTGGCTTTCGGCCTCGACCAGCTGGCAGACGCGCTCCAGCACTTCGTGGACGTTGCACAGGGCCAGCGACGGCAGTTTGTTCGAGCCGAGCATGCGGTCGACCAGATTGCGCAGGCGGTCGGCTTCTTCAATGATCACGTTGGTGTAGTCGCGCAGGCTGTCTTCCGGCAGCTCCCGGGCCAGCAATTGCGCGGCGCCACGGATACCGCCCAGCGGGTTCTTGATCTCGTGGGCGAGGCCGCGCACCAGCATCTTGCTGGTTTCCTGCTTCGACAACTGCGCCTCTTCCTTGGTGATCCGCAGCAAGCGATCGCGAGGGTGAACCTCCAGCAACAGCAGGGTCGCGCCGCTGCTCAGGATCGGTGTCACCGCGTAGTCGACGGTCAGGGTCTGGCCGGTGAGGGCGGTGAGCATCGCTTCGCGCTTGGTGAACGGGTGCGCCTGTTCCACCGCCTGGCGCAACGAATTGAGCGCCTCGGTGGATTCGGTGAACAGCTCGCTGATGAACTGGCCATGGCTGCGCTGACCGCTGATGGCCAGCAGCATCTCCGCCGCCGGGTTCATGTACTCGAGGCGCAATTCGGCGTCGAGCAGGATGGTGGCGGTGGTCAGGTTGTCGAGCAGCAATCGGTGGAGTGCGTCGCTTATGGTCATCAGGACCTCTTTTGGAGCAAGGCGTGCGCGAGAAACGAAGCGCCGGTGCGAGGAAAATGCAAAAACCAAACCAAGGCTCCGAAAAGAAGCGTTCATCCCCTGAAACGGGCGTTTGACGCTCGTTTGCGTGGCGATCAGCCGGCCCTGGCGGGTACTTTCGAACCAAAATGGGTTGGATTGTGAGTACGGTGCAGACTGTTGCACCAATATAGTGCGCAAAGCTGAACGGCGTTAGAAGAAACGCAGGAAGGGGTTTTTCGGTTCGACGGGTTTGTCTTTCAGCGGGCATTCCGGGCGAACGCCGTAGTCGTCGGTGGTGCAGGGTTTGACCTGGCGTTTCTGTGCCAGCGAAATGCGCTGCATATGGAATGGCTGATTGGCGGTGCGCTCGACGATGCGGTCCTGCGCATCAAGGATTTCCACCGACAGGTTATGGCTGCCGCGATCGATATTGCTCAGCGGGAATACCGGGCTCAGTCCGGGTTCGCCGGTGGGCTGGCCGTCCAGCAGCAGGCGATAGCGATGACCTTTTTGCAGGCCGGGTTCGCTGGTGATGCTGACGATCAATTCGCCGGCGCTGCTGCGAATGGTCGCGTCCGGCTCGGGAACCAGCACCCGCAGCATGTCGTAGCGGAACAGCGGTTGCTCCGGTGATTTTTTCGCCGTGGTGATGGGCGCCGCCCCGGTCGGGTTGGAAGCCATTCGATTGCTGGTGGCCAGCGGTACACGCTTGGCGTTGCCGCGTGGCTGGTCGGTGTAGACCCGATTGCCCTGGGAATCGACATAAGTGAAGACCTCGGCGGATGCGCCAAGCGCAAACAGGGCCAGACACACGGCAATCAATCCGCGAGTCATGGCTTGTGCACCCGCTGCACGGTAAAGACCACAGCCGGACTCTGCTGAATGATCGCCTCGCCATCGATCACCTGAACCGCCAGCCGATGCTCGCCACGGTCGACGTTCACCAGTTGCATGATCGGAACATTGCTCGGCTGGCCGTAAGGCGCGTCGTCCAGCAACAGACGCAATTGATGCGGCGGTTGCAGGCGCGGCTTGATCAGCACGCTGACGGTGAACGTGCCGTTGTTGGCGCGCAGGGCTTCTTCGGTGGGCAGGCCGGTCAGTTCCAGCACCTCATAGGCATTGCGCGCAGGAGCACGGCTGGCCGTGTCCGGTGACGGCGCACTCGGTGCCTGAGGCTGGACGCTGTTGAGCGGCGGCAACTCCACCGCCTGTGCCTTCACGCCGTCCGGCGAGTGATCGCTGTACACCGTATTGCCGTTGGCGTCGGTGTACTTGTAGATCTGTGCAGCGACGGGCAGGGCGATCAGCAGCAGGATGTAGAGAAAGGTGCGACCCATGAAATCGACCGGAAACGAAAACGATGGGTTGCAGCATAGGCCAGTCGGGCGGGGATGGCTCGGGCGGTAAACATCCGGGCAATAAAAAAGGCCTCCCGAAGGAGGCCTCTCTTTTGTCACGCCGCGTAGCGCAGCGCTACCGGATCAGCAGCTGTAGTACAGCTCATATTCCAGTGGGTGTACGAAGGTGCGGACCTTGATTTCTTCTTCGGATTTCAGCGCGATGTAGGCATCGATGAAGTCGTCGGAGAACACGCCGCCCTTGGTCAGGAACGCGCGGCCCTTGTCCAGCTCTTCCAGGGCTTCTTTCAGGCTGCCGCAAACTTGCGGGATCTCTTTCGCCTCTTCAGGCGGCAGGTCGTACAGGTTTTTGTCAGCAGCATCGCCTGGGTGAATCTTGTTCTGGATACCGTCCAGACCGGCCATCAGCAGTGCTGCGAAAGCCAGGTACGGGTTGGCAGCCGGATCCGGGAAACGTGCTTCGATACGACGGCCGCGTGGGCTGTTGACGTAAGGAATACGGATCGAGGCGGAACGGTTGCGAGCCGAGTAGGCCAGCATTACCGGCGCTTCGAAACCTGGCACCAGACGCTTGTAGGAGTTGGTGGCCGGGTTGGTGAAGCCGTTCAGGGCCTTACCGTGCTTGATGATACCGCCGATGAAGTACAGGGCGGTTTCGGACAGGCCGGCATAACCTTCACCAGCGAAGGTGTTCTTGCCATCTTTGGCGATGGACATGTGAACGTGCATACCCGAACCGTTATCGCCGTACAGAGGCTTCGGCATGAAGGTCGCGGTGCGGCCATAGGCATCGGCCACGTTGTGGACAACGTATTTCAGAGTCTGAACTTCGTCAGCTTTCTTCACCAGGGTGTTGAACTTGACACCAATTTCGTTTTGACCGGCAGTTGCCACTTCGTGGTGGTGAACTTCAACGGTCTGACCCATTTCTTCCAGTGCGTTGCACATGGCGGTACGGATTTCGTGGTCGTGGTCGAACGGCGGAACCGGGAAGTAGCCGCCTTTCACGCCTGGACGGTGGCCCTTGTTGCCGCCTTCCACGTCCTGGTCGGACATCCACGAGCCTTGCTCGGAGTAGATCTTGAACATCGAGCCGGAGATGTCGGACTTGAACTTCACTTCGTCGAAGATGAAGAACTCAGGCTCTGGACCTGCGAATACGGTGTCACCGATACCGGTGGTCTTCAGGTATTCCTCGGCGCGGTGGGCGATGGCGCGCGGGTCGCGATCGTAACCCTGCATGGTCGAAGGTTCGATGATGTCGCAGACCAGGATCAGGGTCGGCTCTTCGGTGAACGGGTCCAGAACGGCGGTTTCGTCGTCCGGCAGCAGGATCATGTCGGAGGCTTCGATGCCTTTCCAGCCAGCGATGGAGGAACCGTCGAACATCTTGCCAACTTCGAAGAAGTCGTCTTCCAGCGCATCGCGAGCCGGCATGGTCACGTGGTGCTGAGTGCCTTTGGTGTCCGTGAAGCGCAGATCAATCCACTTGACGTCATGATCTTTGATGAGTTGAACCGACTTCGACATAGTGTCCTCCGGGTGGCTTAGGGCTGGTAGTGGATGCCCTTAAATGTTGGTGATGCCGGCGCGAATACTCTGCCAAGGCAACCTGCCTCACAAGGGAGCAAATTGCATGCCAGTGCCCCAGCATGGGTTTTTTGCCCCAAATTCACGCTTATTAAGGTGCGAAACGCATAAAGGCTGAAAATCTCGCCCTTTAATGTAGCGCCATAAGTCGAAAATGACCCGTTTTGGTGCATGCAAAACCTTCTGCATATTAACTGGTTAAACCTTGAGCAATTTCCGCTATAATCCGCGCCCCCCTTTTTCGGCTGGCCCAGCGCGCGCTGTTTTCATGAAACTAATCGTAAAAGTCTTCCCCGAGATCACCATCAAAAGCCGACCTGTCCGGACGAAATTCATCCGCCAGCTGGCCAAGAACATCCGCACCGTGCTCCGCGACCTGGACCCGGCCGTGGTGGTGAACGGCGTGTGGGACAATCTCGAGCTGGAAACCCGCGTGACCGATCCCAAGGCCCTGAAAGAGATGGGCGAGCGCCTGACCTGCATGCCGGGCATCGCGCACTTTCTGCAGATCGACGAGTACCCGCTAGGCGACTTCGACGACATCACCGAGAAGTGCAAGCAGCACTACGGCGATGCGCTGGCCGGGAAGATTTTCTCGGTGCGCTGCAAACGTGCGGGCAAGCATGCATTCAGCTCGATGGACGTCGAAAAATACGTCGGCAGCAAGCTGCGCCGTGAGTGCGGTGCCGCCGGAATCGACCTGAAAGCGCCGGAAATCGAAGTCCGCATCGAAGTTCGCGACAAACGGTTGTTTGTCATCCACAGCCAGCACAATGGCATCGGCGGCTACCCGCTCGGTGCGCTGGAGCAGACGCTGGTATTGATGTCCGGAGGCTTTGACTCGACGGTTGCGGCCTACCAGATCATGCGTCGCGGCCTGATGGCGCACTTCTGCTTCTTCAATCTGGGCGGTCGTGCCCACGAACTGGGCGTGATGGAAGTCGCGCATTTCATCTGGAAGAAGTACGGCAGCTCGCAACGCGTGCTATTTGTCAGTGTTCCATTTGAAGAAGTCCTGGGCGAAATTCTCGGCAAGGTCGATAACAGTCATATGGGCGTCGTATTGAAGCGTATGATGTTGCGCGCGTCCTCGGCCATCGCCGAGCGCCTGCACATTGATGCGCTGGTCACCGGCGAGGCGATCTCCCAGGTGTCGAGCCAGACGCTGCCGAACCTGTCGGTGATCGACTGCGTGACCGACAAACTGGTCCTGCGTCCGCTGATCGTCGCCCACAAGCAGGACATCATCGACACGGCCAACGAAATCGGCACCGCCGATTTCGCCCGGCACATGCCGGAGTACTGCGGGGTCATTTCGGTCAATCCGAAAACCGCCGCCAAGCGTGGCCGGGTCGAACACGAAGAGCAGGAATTCGACATGGCGGTGCTCGAGCGTGCGCTCGCAAACGCCAGACTGGTGCCGATCGATCGGGTGATCGACGAATTGGGCCAGGATTTGCAAATCGAAGAAGTCAGCGAGGCACTGGCCGGCCAGATCGTCATCGACATCCGTCACCCGGATGCCGCCGAGGATGAGCCGCTGGAACTCGAGGGCATAGAAGTACAGACGATGCCGTTCTATGCAGTGAACGCACGTTTCAAGGAACTGGACCCTACTCGCCAGTACCTGCTGTATTGCGACAAAGGCGTGATGAGTCGCCTGCATGCTCACCATTTGCTCAGTGAGGGGCATGCCAATGTGCGCGTTTATCGACCGAGCTAAGTGCCCGGGGCTGTTTGCCTGTGGCCTGCGTCACCGGCCCCCCGACACCGCCGTCAAGCTGTAACGGCCATGCCGGACACTACTGCTAATCGCTGCCAAGACTTGTCAGCAAACCGAATCCTCTGATCGAGATACACAAGTGATCGAAAATCTACGCAACATCGCCATCATTGCCCACGTTGACCATGGTAAGACCACCCTGGTAGACAAACTCCTGCGTCAATCCGGCACCCTGGAGCGCAACGAGCTCAACGACGAGCGCGTGATGGACTCCAACGACCAGGAAAAAGAGCGCGGCATTACCATTCTGGCGAAAAACACCGCCATCAACTGGAACGGCTACCACATCAACATCGTGGACACCCCGGGCCACGCCGACTTCGGCGGCGAAGTTGAACGCGTTATGTCCATGGTTGACTCCGTGCTGCTGCTGGTCGACGCTCAAGACGGCCCTATGCCGCAAACCCGTTTCGTGACCAAGAAGGCTTTCGAAGCCGGCCTGCGTCCGATCGTGGTGATCAACAAGGTTGACCGTCCGGGCGCGCGTCCTGACTGGGTTCTGGACCAGATCTTCGATCTGTTCGACAACCTGGGCGCCACCGAAGAACAACTGGACTTCCAGGTTGTTTACGCTTCGGCCCTGAACGGCATCGCCGGTCTGGACCACACCGCCATGGGCGAAGACATGACCGCGCTGTACCAGGCGGTTGTCGACCACGTTCCAGCGCCTGCTGTTGACCGTGACGGTCCGTTCCAGATGCAGATCTCCGCTCTGGACTACAACAGCTTCCTGGGTGTTATCGGTGTTGGCCGTATCGCTCGTGGTCGCGTCAAGCCGAACACTCCGGTTGTCGCTATCGACGCCAACGGCAAGCGCCGCAACGGCCGTATCCTGAAGCTGATGGGTCACCACGGTCTGCACCGCGTTGACGTTGAAGAAGCAGCAGCCGGCGACATCGTCTGCATCAGCGGTTTCGACGAGCTGTTCATCTCCGACACCCTGTGCGACATCAACACCGTCGAGGCGATGAAGCCTCTGACCGTTGACGAGCCAACCGTTTCCATGACCTTCCAGGTAAACGACTCGCCATTCTGCGGTAAAGAAGGCAAGTTCGTGACTTCCCGTAACATCAAGGATCGTCTGGACAAAGAGCTGCTGTACAACGTTGCACTGCGCGTTGAAGAAGGCGACTCGGCTGACAAGTTCAAGGTATCCGGCCGTGGTGAGCTGCACCTGTCGGTACTGATCGAAACCATGCGTCGCGAAGGCTTCGAGCTGGCCCTGGGCCGTCCTGAAGTGATCATCCGTGAAGTTGACGGCGTGAAGCAGGAACCGTTCGAAAACGTGACCATCGACATCCCTGAAGAATCCCAGGGCAAGGTCATGGAAGAAATGGGTCTGCGTAAAGGCGACCTGAGCAACATGGTGCCGGATGGCAAGGGCCGTGTTCGTCTGGAGTACAACATCCCTGCTCGCGGTCTGATCGGTTTCCGTAACCAGTTCCTGACCCTGACCAACGGTGCTGGCATCCTGACCTCGATCTTCGATCGTTACGCTCCAGTGAAGTCGGGCCACATGTCCGGCCGTCAGAACGGCGTTCTGGTTTCGGTTGAAACCGGCAAGGCACTGACCTACTCCCTGGAAACCCTGCAGGCTCGTGGCAAGCTGTTCGTAGAACACGGCCAGGAGATCTACAACGGTCAGATCGTTGGTCAGAACTCCCGCGACAACGACCTGGGTGTGAACCCGACCAAAGGCAAGAAGCTCGACAACATGCGTGCTTCGGGCAAAGACGAAACCATCGCTCTGGTACCACCTGTTCGCTTCACCCTGGAACAGGCTCTGGAATACATCCAGGAAGACGAGCTGTGCGAAGTTACTCCTAAGTCCATCCGTCTTCGCAAGAAGATCCTGGACGAAAGCGAGCGTACCCGCGCTGCCAAGAAAGCCAAGGCATAAGATTTAGCCAAGGCTGAAAAAAACGCCCCCGGTCGAGAGACCGGGGGCGTTTTTGTTTGTCTGGGCTTTTTTGATATATCGTTCCCACGCAAAGCGTGGGGACGATCAAGAGCCGATCAGAACTTCTCGATCGACCGCGAATTCTGCACCCGCTCCACTTCCTTCGGCTTGTACGCACAATATCCCGGGCGCGGGCCGATCTTCGGGTGGTTGCGGCAGGTGTCCGGGCGCTTGTCATAAATGGTGCACAGCCGGCTCTTGCGATCCAGGTAGTAGCAATCGTTGTTGCTCATGCGCTGCAGGGTGAAGATCCCCGACTTCTGGTTGAAGCGCTCCACCAGACCTTCCTTTTGCAGGCGCTTGGCGATGTTCTTCGGCGGGTCGCCCAGTTCGAACTCGTCGACCACACCGATGCGCACCAGGTCCTTGATCTTGACCTCGACCGGCAGCGTGCAGCAGCTGGAAACGCACGAGCCGCACATCGGGGCCGAATATTTGGCCCAGGTATCGAGACGGTCGATCTCGGCTGCGGCGATCAGGTTGGGCTTCATCATCGGGGTTTACCAGGCGTGTGCATCAGGGCGCGCGATCATACCGGGACTGGTGGATTTTTGAACAACCTTTCGCCAGATTTTTTCTTTCTGTCATCACCGGGGCCGACAATTCGGCACGGCCCCTGCATTCATTCAGGCATTCGCCAAGGTATTGCCGAACGATCCCGCACTCTCAGGAAAAACTGCCGAACCAGAGCCCCCACCGTCGGTCAGACCGTCTAGGCTCTGACAATTCCCCGCTCGCTCGAGGTCCTATCGATGACTCAAGAACCACTAGTTCGCGAAGCAGAGGTGGCCGCATTCCGCGACGCCGTCCTGACCAAACTCACCTACGCGGTGGGCAAAGACCCGGATCACGCCTTTGACCATGACTGGTTCGAAGCCATCGCCCTGGCGGCCCGGGACCACATGGTCGAGCACTGGATGGACCACACCCGGCAGATCTACCGCAAAGGTCAGAAGCGGGTGTATTACCTCTCGCTGGAATTTCTCATCGGCCGTTTGCTGTACGACAGCCTGAGCAACCTCGGTCTGCTCGATGTCGCCCGTGAAGCATTGACCGAGCTGGGCGTGGATCTGGAGCGCATCCGCCTGCTGGAACCCGACGCCGCGCTGGGCAACGGTGGCCTCGGACGGCTGGCGGCGTGCTTCATGGAGAGCATGTCGACCCTCGGCATCGCCGGTCATGGTTATGGCATTCGCTATGAGCACGGGCTGTTCCGCCAGGCCATCGTCGACGGCTGGCAGCAGGAGCAGACCGAGCACTGGCTGGATTTCGGCAACCCGTGGGAGTTCGAGCGGCCGGAGGTCGTCTACAGCATCGGCTTCGGTGGTAGCGTCGAGACCGTCACCGATGTCAGCGGCAAGAGCAAACAGGTCTGGCACCCGGCAGAAACCGTGCGGGCGATTGCCTACGACACCCCGGTGGTCGGCTGGCGCGGGGCAAGCGTCAATACCTTGCGTCTGTGGCGCGCCCGGGCGATGGAGGACTTGCACCTGGAACGCTTCAACGCCGGTGACCACCTGGGCGCTGTGGCCGAAGTGGCCCGGGCCGAAAGTATCTCCCGCGTACTCTATCCGGCAGACAGCACCGAGGCCGGTCAGGAACTGCGCCTGCGTCAGGAATACTTCTTCGTTGCCGCCTCGCTTCAGGACTTGCTGCGCCGTCACCGCAACATGCACACCTCGGTGCTGACCCTCGGCGATCACGCGTCAATCCAGCTCAACGACACGCACCCCTCGATCGCCGTCGCCGAACTGATGCGTCTACTGGTGGACGTCTACGACGTGGCCTGGGACGCGGCGTGGCAAGTCACCGTCGATACTCTCTCGTACACCAACCACACGCTGCTGCCCGAAGCCCTGGAAACCTGGCCGGTGGGCCTGATGGAACGCATGCTGCCGCGGCACATGCAGATCATCTACCTGATCAACGCCCAGCACATCGATTCGCTGCGGGCCAAGGGCATTCACGATTTCGACGTGCTGCGCGCGGTGTCGCTGATCGAGGAAGACAACGGGCGTCGCGTGCGCATGGGCAATCTTGCGTTCCTCGGCTCCCACAGCGTCAACGGCGTATCGGGCCTGCACACGCAGTTGATGCGCAAGACCGTGTTCGCCGAACTGCACAAGCTCTATCCGGAGCGGATCAACAACAAGACCAACGGCATCACCTTCCGCCGCTGGTTGTACCAGGCCAACTCCGAACTGACCTCGATGCTGGTCGATGCCCTCGGCCCGGATGTGCTGGACAACCCCGAAGAGCGCCTGCTGGACCTTGAACCGTTCGCCGAAAAAGCGGCCTTCCGCAAGGCCTTCGCCGAACAACGCCTGCACAGCAAAAAAGCGCTGGCCTATCTGATTCATGAACGGCTGGGGATCGCGGTCAACCCGGCGGCGATGTTCGACGTGCAGGTCAAAAGGATCCACGAGTACAAACGTCAGTTGCTCAACCTGATGCACACCGTGGCCTTGTATCAGGCGATTCGTGCCCAGCCGGAAACCGACTGGGTGCCGCGAGTGAAGATCTTCGCCGGCAAAGCGGCGGCCAGTTATCACCAGGCCAAACTCATCATCAAACTGACCAACGACATCGCCCGGGTGGTGAACAACGATCCGACCGTACGCGGGTTGCTGAAGGTGGTGTTCCTGCCCAACTACAACGTCAGTCTGGCGGAGAGCATCATCCCGGCGGCGGATTTGTCGGAGCAGATCTCCACCGCCGGTTTCGAAGCGTCAGGCACCAGCAACATGAAGTTCGGCCTCAACGGCGCGCTGACCATCGGCACCCTCGACGGCGCCAACGTGGAAATGTGCGAACGCATCGGTGCCGAGCACATGTTCATTTTCGGCCTGAGCGCCCAGCAGGTCGAAGCGCGCAAGCAGAACCACGAGTTCAGCGCGGTGCCGGACATTGCGGCGTCCCATCGTCTTAACGACGTGTTGCAGGCGATCCGCAGCGGCGTGTTCTCACCGGATGACACGTCGCGCTATACCGGGCTGATCGATTCGCTGGTGGACTACGACCGCTTCCTGGTCTGCGCCGACTTCGATTCTTACTGGGAAGCGCAGATGCGCGTCGATGCGCTCTGGCACGATTCCAACAACTGGTGGCGTTCGGCGGTGCTGAACACCGCGCGGATGGGCTGGTTCTCGTCGGACCGGACGATTCGCGAGTACGCCACGGACATCTGGAAGGCGCTGGAGTAACTTTTAGCGACAAATGTGCGCCCGGCCCCACGCTTGTTGGGCCGGGCCGATATACTGAGCCCTGGTTTCGCCCCGTTCCGGGGCTGCTCAGGGATATCGACCATGCAATGGATGTTCATGTTGATCGGGCTGCTGCTCGGTTGGCTGCTCGACGAGTCGTTCAGTACCGCGCTGTTGGGCGCGCTACTGGGCCTGGTGATTGGCCAGACGATCCGGCTCGCCCGGCTCGGCTCGCAGAGTGCCGAGCACAAGACTCAACTTGAACAGGCGAAAATCGCCCTGCAGGCTGTCGAACAGCGACTGTTTCTGCTCGAAGGCGCCGGTGTGCGTGTCACGCCACCCAGTGTCGAGCCGACTACCGAAGCCGCTGTCGAGCCGGTCCTGGTCGCCGAAGAAGCCCCTGCCAATGCCCCCGAGCTGGTCTGGGAACTGCCGCCCGAACTTGAACCGATCTCCGCTGTGGCCAGCGAAACCAGTCAACCTTTGCCGGCGGATGTCTGGCAGCTCGACGCCGTGACGCCTGAACCACAACCGCCCGCCGAACCCCGTGGCCCGAACCTCATCGAGCGCGGCATCAGTGCTGCGCGCAACTGGTTGTTCGGCGGCAACACCGTGCTGCGGGTCGGCGTGGTGCTGTTGTTCTTCGGCCTGGCCTTCCTGCTGCGCTATGCCACCGAAGGCATGGTGGTGCCGATCGAAATGCGTTACGCCGGGGTCGCGGCAGCGGCGCTGGGATTGCTGGCGCTGGGCTGGTGGTTACGCCATCGCAACACGAGCTACGCCTTGATGCTGCAAGGCACCGGGATCGCCGTGTTGTACCTGACGGTGTTTGCGGCGATGCGCCTGCATCCGCTGCTCGATCCGTCCGCCGCGCTGGGATTGCTGGTGGCGGTGACGGTGTTCTCGGCCATTCTGGCCATCACCCAGGATTCCCTGGCCCTGGCCTGCGTTGCGGCATTGGGCGGTTTCGCCGCGCCGATCCTGACCTCCACCGGCGCCGGCAACCATGTCGCGCTGTTCAGTTATTTCGCGTTGCTCAACGCCGGCATTCTCGCCATCGCCTGGTTCAAGGCCTGGCGTCTGCTCAACCTGATCGGTTTCGCCGGCACCTTCGGCATCGGTTTCGCCTGGGGCCTGCGCTCATATGCGCCGGAACTGCTGTGGAGCACCGAACCGTTCCTGATTCTGTTCTTCCTGATGTACCTGGCCATCGGCCTGCTGTTCGCCCGACGCAAGTTGCAGGACATGCCGGATGCACCGGCAGAGAGCGATCGCGAGGCGTTGCTGAATTGGTCGGCGCGCAAGGGCGACTACGTCGACGGCACCATGCTGTTCGGGCCGCCGCTGGTGGGTTTCGGTCTGCAATTTGCGTTGGTGCAGCATCTGGAGTTTGCCGCCGCCTTCAGTGCACTGGCACTGGGCATGATTTACATGGCGCTCGCCCGGGTGCTGATGGGCGGTCGCGCTTTGTTGCTGGGCGAGACTTGCCTGGCGCTCGGGGTGATTTTCGCCAGCCTGGCGATTCCGCTGGGGCTGGATGCGCGCTGGACCTCCGCGGCCTGGGCGGTGGAGGGCGCGGGGATTTTCTGGCTCGGTCTGCGTCAACATCGTCCATTGGCCCGGGCGTTTGCGATGCTGCTGCAACTGGGTTCGGCGCTGGCGTTTACCAGCCACTTGCGCGCTGGCGAGGCCAGTCTGCTCGACGGTGCGCCGCTGGGCGCGTTGATGCTCGGGTTGGCGCTGCTGTTCAGTTTCTATCAATTGCGCAAGGCGTTGCCGGACCAGACTTCAGCGTGGGAGCGCGAGAGCCTGCCGGTGATGGCCAGTCTGGGCCTGGGCTTCCTCTATCTGCTGGCGCCGCTGTTTTTCTTCGTTCAGGCCACGGCCATCAGCTGGGCATTGGCCGGTCTGGTGACCTTGTTCGTCGGTTTGCGCCTGCAATCGCGCACGTTCCTGTTCTGCGCATTTGCCGTGCAACTGCTGGGCGGTGCGTTGTTCCTGTTGCGCCTGCAAGGGGCGGGCGAGGATTCGGCGGCCGTGTTCAGCGCTGGCTGGAGCGGTTTGCTCAGCGCCTCGCTGATCGGTCTGGCTCTGATCGCCGGCATGCTGCTGGCGGCGCGCGACGAGATGGTGCGCAACGATGTGCGGCTGCTGCGCGGTTTGTCGGTGGTGCTGCTGGCGGGGTTGGTGCTGATCAATCTGGCGGTGTTGTTCGTGTTGCCGTGGCAGACCGCGAGCGCGGTGTGGGCGGCCAGTGGTTTGCTGATCATCTGGCTCAGCCTGTACCTCAAGCAGCGCGTGAGTTTTGTCTTCGGTCTGTTGTTGCAGTTGATCGGCGGCGCGGCGTTCTTGCTGGCCGGTCCCGAACTGCTCGGGCCGCTGTCCAGCGAGGGTCTGCGACCGCTGGCCCATGGCGGATTCTGGACGCCACTGGTGCTTGGGCTGGCGGCAATGATCGGTGCGTGGCGCCTGCAACTGGGCAATCACGCTTCGGCGTTCGATGTGCTGAGTTTGCAGCGACTGTCCGAAGTGTTGCTGGTGTGGGGCGCCGGTTGGTGGGCGCTGGCGTGGGTCAGTGAAGTGCTACGCTTTGCGCCGCTGAATCTGCAGGCAACGCTGTTGCTGCTGGTCGCCGCGCTGAGCGTCGCGTTGTGGACGCTGTTGGCACTGCGTTTGAAATGGCCGTCTCTCGGACTGCTCTGCACCTTGCTGATACCGGCAGCCGGGCTGGTGTTGCTCGCCGCGTGGCACTCGCGTTATCACCCGGCGGCCAACTTCGGCTGGCTGGCATGGGCGGCCGTGTTCGCGGTGCATTTCTTCAGCCTGCGGCATCTGGCACCGATGCTGTCGGCGCGAGCCTTGAGCACCGCGCACGTGCTCGGTTGCTGGCTGCTGATCGGCGTGCTGGCGCTGGAGCTGCGCTACGGCCTGCTGCTGTTGTCCGAGCAATACAACGCCTGGCGCTGGCTGGGCTGGGCGATCCTGCCGAGCGTGTATCTGTTGTTGATGGCGGCACCGCGCAACTGGCCGTGGCCGGTGGCAGCGTTCCCTCGTGAATATCGCCTTTACGCAGCGGCGCCGCTGGCGGTGTTGATGTTGATCTGGTTCTGGCTGGCGAACGGAGTGAGCGACGGCAACGCCGAACCGCTGCCATACGTGCCGCTGATCAACCCGCTGGAGCTGGGCCTGTTGATCGCTTTGTTCAGCGTCTATGTCTGGTCGCGCAGCGCGGTAGCCGAGTTGTCGATCCGCAAGGATTACGCCGCTCACGCCTCGCAACTGATCGCCGGTGTTTCGCTGTTCGCCTTCTGCACCGCGCTGGTGACCCGCGCCGCACACCATTGGGCGGGGATTCCGTTCGAGCTGGACCTGTTGCTCGAATCGATGCTGGTGCAGGCCGGGTTGTCGATTGTCTGGACGCTGATGGCGCTCGGGCTGATGATCGGCGGCCACCTGCGCCATCGCCGCGAAGTGTGGCTGATCGGTGCGGCGCTGATTGCGCTGGTGGTGGCCAAACTGATTTTTGTCGAATTGAGCAACCGTGGCGGGCTGGCGCGGATCGTCTCGTTTATCGGCGTCGGCGTGTTGCTGCTGGTGGTGGGTTATTTTGCGCCACTGCCGCCCAAACGCATCGAAGCTGCACCGGCGGCGGAAAAACCGGCCCCGGAAACCGAAGGAGTGTCGTCTTGAGTCGCAAGCTTAATCTCGGGTGGCTGTTGCTGGGCGTGGCCATGACGGCCGGCGCCCAGGAAAAACCGGCGGACTTCGCCGCCCAGGTGCCGTTGTCGGTCAGCGGCGCAGGCCCGTGGTATCGCCTCGAACTGCCGCTGAGCGTGCAGTTGCAGGCCCGCCAGACCGATCTCAGCGATCTGCGGGTATTCAACGCCGCCGGTGAACCGCAGGCCTACGCGCTGGCCCGCGAATCGGCGCAGACCCGGGATGACGGCCACATGAACACGGTGAAGTGGTTCCCGCTGTACAACTCGGCGGATGCCACCGAACGCGCACCGAGCGTGCGCGTCCAGTCGACGACTACCGGCACGCTGGTGGAAGTGCAGCCCTCCAGCCAACTGGAAGCGGGCGAGGAAGTGCTGCGTGGCTGGCTGCTGGATGCCAGTGCAATCAAGGCACCGTTGCAGCAACTGATCCTCGACTGGACCAGCGAGCGCGACGGCTTTCAGCGTTTCAGCATCGAGGCCAGCGACGACCTGCAGCACTGGCAACCGTGGGGTGAAGGCCAGGTCGCGCGCCTGACTTTTTCCGATGAGCGCATCGAACAGCATGAAGTCGCGTTGCCGGGGCAATCGGCGCGTTATCTGCGCCTGCTGTGGGATTCGCCCAATGCAGCACCAACCCTGACTTCGGCGCAACTGAAAAGCAGCGATCCGCAAAACCTGCCGTTGCCGCTGGTCTGGTCGCCAGCGCTGGCCGGCAGCAGCACCAAGGCCGGGGAATACACCTGGCAGTTGCCGATGGGGCTGAATGTCGAGCGGGTCCAGGTCGAGTTGAAGCAGCCCAACAGCCTGGCACCGGTGACGCTGGCGGGACGCCGCGAAACCAGTCTGCCGTGGCAGCCGTTGAGCAGCGGCTTGCTCTATCGCCTGACCCAGAACGGCCAGGACGTGGTGCAGAACGAGTTGCAGCTTTACGGGCAGACCGTCCAGCAGTTGAAACTGACGGTCGACGAACGCGGCGGCGGCCTCGGCGAGCAGGCGCCGAGCATCAAGTACGCGGTACGTGCCACCCAGGTGATCTTCCTCGTCCGGGGTGGCGGGCCTTACAGCTTGGCGCTGGGCAATCCGACGGTGAGAACGGCGAACCTGCCGCTGACCACGCTGATCCCCGATTTCAAGCCGGAGAAACTGGCCACGCTGGGCAAGGCCACGGTGCAGGGCGATGCAGTCGCGACGCAGACAACGACGGCGACGACAGCAGCTGTCGCCGAGACCAACTGGAAGAAAATCGGATTATGGGCGGTATTGCTGTTGAGTGTGCTGTTTCTGGCCGCGATGGCCTTCAGTCTGCTGCGCAAGCCGCCGGCCAAGTCCTGAATATGACGGGTGTGGCCTCCACACCCGTCGGGTTTCCAACTACGCTGAATTCCGTGCCTGAACTCTCCCGGTTCGATCACGTCTGATAGCAGGAATTGCACCCGACGCACGTTAGCGGGCGTCATTGCTCGCTACGGTTTCAGACTCCCTGTAAACTGCGCGGGTTTTCAGCCCCCCCATTCCACCGGAGCCGTCCATGTCCCGCGTTACCCTGAGTCGCTATTTGATTGAGCAGACCCGCAGCAACAACACTCCTGCCGATCTGCGCTTCCTGATCGAAGTGGTGGCGCGTGCCTGCAAAGAGATCAGCCACGCCGTGTCCAAAGGCGCCCTGGGCGGTGTTCTGGGCAGCATGGGCACGGAAAACGTGCAAGGCGAAGTGCAGAAGAAACTCGACGTGCTGTCGAACGAAATCCTGCTCGAAGCCAACGAGTGGGGCGGTCACCTGGCCGGCATGGCGTCCGAAGAAATGGACAACGCCTACCAGATCCCGGGCAAATACCCGAAAGGCGCCTACCTGCTGGTATTCGACCCGCTGGACGGTTCGTCGAACATCGACATCAACGCCCCGGTCGGCACCATCTTCTCCGTGCTGCGTTGCCCGAACGAATACCTGAGCCAGAATGAAGCCCTGAATGAAAAGGCCTTCCTGCAGCCAGGCACCCAGCAGGTTGCAGCCGGTTACGCGATCTACGGTCCGCAGACCATGCTGATCCTGACCCTGGGCAACGGCGTGAAGGGCTTCACCCTGGACCGCGAAATGGGCAGCTTCGTCCTGACCCACGAAGACATCACCATTCCTGAAAGCACCCAGGAATTCGCCATCAACATGTCCAACCAGCGTCACTGGGAAGCCCCGGTACAGCGCTACGTTTCGGAACTGCTGGCCGGTGAAGAAGGCCCGCTGAAGAAGAACTACAACATGCGTTGGGTCGCGGCGATGGTTGCCGACGTGCACCGCATCCTGACCCGTGGCGGTCTGTTCATGTATCCGCGCGACAGCCGCGAGCCGTCCAAGCCAGGCAAACTGCGCCTGATGTACGAAGCCAACCCGATGTCGTTCCTGGTGGAACAGGCGGGCGGCGCTTCCACCGACGGTCACCAGCGCATCCTCGACATCCAGCCTGAAGGCCTGCACCAGCGCGTAGCGGTGTTCCTCGGTTCGAAAGAAGAAGTCGCCCGCGCCACGGCCTACCACAAGGAATAAACCATGACCGCGCCCTGGCAGCCGTTGCTCGATTGGTGGTTCGGTCATGCCGAGTCAGCGACTGAAGTGACGGCGCAACAGGGCAAGTTGTGGTTCGGCAAGAAAGACAGTCAGGACCTCGAAGCGCGTGAGCGTTTCGGGGTCTTTGTCGATCAGGCCCTCGCCGGCGAATTGACCGAGTGGACGCAACGTCCCGAAGGTTGGCTGGCGGTGGTGCTGCTGCTCGATCAGCTCCCGCGCATGATCTTTCGTGATACACCCAAGGCTTTTTCCGGCGATCTGCGGGCGCAGAAACTGGTTGCCCAAGGCATCGCGGCGGATTTCGACCGGCAGTTGAAGCCGATCCAGCGCCTCTTCATCTACCTCGTCTTCGAACACTGCGAAAACCTCGCGGTGCAGAATGAAGCGGTCTCGCGATTCATCGAATTGGTGGCTGAACAGCCGGAGGCGGAGCGCGGGGTGTTTGCCGACAACCTGGATTATGCCGAGCGGCATCAGAAGGTGATTGCGCGGTTTGGACGGTTTCCGCATCGCAATGCGGTGTTGGGAAGGGAGTCTACGGCGCAGGAGCTGGAGTTTCTTTCGCAGCCGGGGTCGCGGTTCTGAATCAGCATCCAGACGACTGACCTCTTCGCAGAAAGGCCCGCGAAGAGATCAGTGAGAGCGCCTTAGATCCGGAAACTACCCACCAACTGCTTGAGTCGGGCAGCCTGCTGCTCCAGATCCGCACAAGCGCGCAACGTCGCCTGCAGGTTCTCCACACCTTCCTGGTTCAGCGTGTTGATCTCGTTGATGTCGACGTTGATCGACTCGACCACCGCCGTCTGCTCTTCGGTCGCGGTCGCCACCGACTGGTTCATCCCGTCGATCTCGCCGATGCGCTGGGTCACGCTTTCCAGACGCTCGCCGGCCTGGTTGGCGATGCCGACGCTGCTTTCGCTCTCGCGCTGGCTCTCGGTCATGATGCCGACCGCCTGACGCGCGCCGACCTGTAGTTCTTCGATCATGCTCTGCACTTGTTGCGCCGAATCCTGGGTGCGGTGCGCCAGGTTGCGCACTTCGTCCGCGACCACGGCGAAACCACGACCGGCCTCACCGGCACGGGCGGCTTCGATGGCGGCGTTGAGCGCCAGCAGGTTGGTCTGCTGGGAGATGCTGGTGATCACTTCCAGAATCTGCCCGATGTTCACGGTGTTGCTGTTCAGGGTTTCGATGTTGCCGCAGGAGTCGCTGATCTTCGCCGACAGTTGCTGCATCGCGTGGATGGTTTTATCCACAACCTGCTGGCCGTCGACCGCCAGGCTGCGTGCGTCGCTGGAGTGTTGCGAGGCGAGGGCGGCGTTCTGGGCGATTTCCTGGGCGGCGGCGCCGAGCTGGTTGATCGCGGCGGCCACGCTGTTGGTGCGCGAGGCCTGCTGGTCGGAGTTGAACATCGACGAGTTGGACGCCGCGACCACGCGCAGGGCGACTTCGTTGACCTGCCCGGTGGCCGAGGACACTTCGCGGATCGAGGTGTGGATACGCTCGACGAAACGGTTGAACGACAAACCCAGCGCCCCGAACTCGTCGTGGCCATGGATCACCAGACGCTTGGTCAGATCGCCTTCGCCTTCGGCGATGTCATGCATGGCGCGGCCCATGGTCAGCAGCGGTTGCATCAGCACGCGGATCAACATGCCGAGCAGGGCGATGATGATCACCACGGCGATCACCATGGCAATCAGCGCCGAGGTGCGGAACTCGCTGAGCATCGAGAACGCGGTGTCCTTGTCCAGCACCAGGCCCACGTACCAGTCGGCCGACGGTACGCCGTTGACGCGGGTGAAGGAGATCAGTTGGGTCTTGCCGTCGAACTCGACTTCTTTCAGGCCCGGGCTGACTTTCGGCGCACCGCTTGGGTAGGCCTCGGCCAGGGTCTTGAGCACCAGTTTGCTGTCCGGGTGGATCAGGATCTTGCCGTCGGCACTGACGATGAATGCGTGGCCGTGGCCGCCGAAGTTCAGCGAGTTGATGATCGCGCTGACGCTGGTGAGGTCGATGTCGGCGCCGGCCACGCCGATCATCTGACCCTGGCGCTGTACCGGGGTGGCGACGGTGATCACCAGTTTGCCCGACGACGCGGCGATGTACGGTTCGGTGACGATGGTCTGCTGCGCGCTGTTCGCGGCCTTGTACCAGCCACGGGCGCGCGGGTCGTAGTCCGGCGCGCGGTTGCCGGCCGGGACCGAGAACATCACGCCGTCGGCGCCTCCGAAATAGCTGAGCTGGAAATTGCCGGTGTAGGCGGGCAGGTCGATGATACGTTTCAGGCTGGCCGGGGCGCTGCCGTCGGCGACAACCTGCTGCGACATCGATTGCAGCAACTGGATGCGGCTTTCCAGCCAGGTCTGGATGTTGCTGGTGGTCAGGCTGCCCAGTTCCTGCATGGACGCTTCGGTGCTGCTTTGCAGGGCTTCGCGTTGTCGATAGTCGTTGAACAAAATGAAACAGGCGAACGCTACGGCCACCACGAGGGCGGCAGCCAACAAGATCTTGTGGCTGAATTTCATGTTTCTGGTCATTAAGTGAGCTACCGCGAAGGGGCTGGTCAAGAAAGGGCGGCAATTTGCCACACTCTCGGGCTTTGCGCTGCTCTTATTTCGACCGCCGCGCGACAAAGATGAGGACGCTTTTGTTAAAGGCGACGAAATGCTCAATAGCCCTACAAAGTGTCTGATTTACCGATGAATGCCGGACGAGCGGGCCAATAAATAGCCGCCTGCCGAGGGAACCAGACAGGGGTTTTCTCTTCTAAGCTTCTGGTTGGCGCCAGGCCATCCCCCTTCCGTTCCAGGAGTTACACCATGTCGCTGCGATCTATCGCCCTTCTGTCGTTTTGCGTGCTGTTGGCCGCATGCAGCAAGGTCAATCAGGAAAACTACTCGAAGCTCTCGGCCGGCATGGCCAAGGCCGAAGTGGAGACGCTGCTCGGCAAGCCCACTGATTGCTCGGGTGCGCTCGGTATGTCCAGTTGCACCTGGGGCGACAAGAACAGCTTTATCAGCGTGCAGTACGCCGGTGACAAAGTGTTGATGTTTTCCGGCCAAGGCCTGAAGTAAACCGGGGCTACGCGCCCACGGGAGAAAAACAATGAAGCGGTTATTGCTTGTCCTTTTTGCCGGCCTGGTACTGGCCGGCTGCGCCACCACCGGTGAAGATCCGCTGGCGCCGAAGACAGTCCACAGCGTCAATCTCAAGCGTTACCAGGGCACCTGGTACGAGCTGGCGCGACTGCCGATGTATTTCCAGCGCAACTGCGCACAATCCGAAGCCCGTTACACGCTCGAATCGGACGGCAACCTGGGCGTGTTCAACCGTTGCCTGACCAAGGACTGGCAATGGGAAGAGGTCAAGGGCAAGGCTTATCCACAGGTGCCGGGCAAGACCGACAAGTTGTGGGTCGAGTTCGATACCTGGTTTTCGCGCTTGATTCCGGGATCGGCGAAGGGTCAATACTGGGTGCTGTACGTGAGTGACGACTACAAGACCGCCATCGTTGGCGATCCGAGCCGTCGTTACCTGTGGCTGTTGTCCCGCACGCCGACCGTCAATGGTGTGGTGCGCGAAGAACTGCTGAGCAAGGCGCGTCAGCAGGGTTATGACACCACGCGGTTGATCTGGCGCGCATCGGATCAGCAGATGGCCAAGACGTCCAACTGACGCGCAACAAAAAACCTGTGGAGGTTGCCCTCCACAGGTTTTTTTGTGTCAGCCCAAAAGCTCTCGCAGCACCTGGGTGAAGGCGCGATTGCTGTCCTCCTCCCCGGCATGTCGCCCGTCACGAACGACCCACTGACCGTTGACCAGTACGTCGCGCACCTGACGATCACCACCGGCAAACAGCCAGCGGTTGAGGATCCCGTCGCCGCTGGCCGTGGCCAGATACGGATCGCTGCCATCGAGCACAATCCAGTCGGCGCGCTTGCCGACCTCCAGCGCGCCAATCGGCTGGCCCAGCGCCTGAGCGCCACCGTCCAGTGCGGCGTCATACAACGTGCGGCCAACCATCGGCTGATCCGCGCCATACAAGCGATTGCGTCGTTGATCGCGCAGACGCTGGCCGTATTCCAGCCAACGCAATTCTTCCACCACGCTCAACGACACATGGCTGTCGGAACCGATGCCCATGCGTCCGCCCTGAGCGAGGAAATCCACCGCCGGGAAAATCCCGTCGCCGAGGTTGGCCTCGGTGGTCAGGCACAGGCCGGCGATGGCGCGACTCTTGGCCATCAGCGTGACTTCTTCCGGATTGGCGTGGGTCGCGTGGACCAGGCACCAGCGCTGATCGACTTCGGTGTTTTCATACAGCCATTGCAGCGGACGGCGGCCGCTCCAGCTCAGGCAATCGTCGACTTCCTTCTGCTGTTCGGCGATGTGGATGTGCACCGGGCATTGCTTGTCGCTGGCCGCCAGCACTTCGCTGATCTGTTGCGGCGTGACCGCGCGCAACGAGTGGAAACACAATCCCAGCGACTGGGCTTTCTGCTGCGCCAGCAACGGTTGCAGACGCGATTGCAGTTTCAGGTAGTTTTCGGTGCTGTTGATGAATCGGCGCTGGCCTTCGTTCGGCGTCTGGCCACCGAAACCGCTGTGGCTGTAAAGCACCGGCAACAGTGTCAGACCGATGCCGGCGGAGCTGGCGGCCTGGCTGATGCGCAACGCCAGCTCCGCCGGATCGGCGTACGGCTGACCGTTGTGATCGTGGTGGACGTAATGGAATTCGGCGACCGAGGTGTAACCGGCCTTGAGCATTTCGATGTACAGCTGACGGGCGATCACGCCGAGTTGGTCCGGGCTGATTTTTCCGACGAGCCGGTACATCAGATCGCGCCAGGTCCAGAAACTGTCATTGGGATTGCCGGCCACTTCCGCCAGCCCGGCCATCGCTCGCTGGAACGCGTGGGAGTGCAGATTCGGCATGCCCGGCAGCAGCGGACCGCTCAACCGTTCGGCGCCATCTGCGGTGGAATCGGCCTGGATTCGGGTCAATACGCCATCGGCGCTGACCTCGAGACGTACATTGTTGGCCCATCCGTTAGGCAGCAGCGCGCGTTCGGCAAAGAAGGCGGACATGGTTCAGCACCCCATCGTGTGTTATTTGTATATACATATACAGACGTTTGCCTGCCCGGTAAACTCCGGCAAGCTAGCAACCTTATCCAATGAACAGGGATCCATCGTGCCGACTCCGCCTCCAGTTTCTCCGTTGGCCGCGAACATGGGCGACAGTCCGGCGCCCTTGTACGCCCGCGTCAAACAGATGATTACCCAGCAGATCGACAGTGGTAACTGGCCGCCGCATTACCGCGTGCCGTCGGAAAGCGAGCTGGTCAGCCAGCTGGGTTTCAGCCGCATGACCATCAACCGCGCTCTGCGGGAAATGACCGCCGACGGTCTGCTGGTGCGCATGCAAGGCGTCGGCACCTTTGTCGCCGAGCCGAAGAGCCAGTCCGCGCTGTTCGAAGTGCACAACATCGCCGACGAAATCGCCTCCCGTGGCCATCGCCACACTTGCCAGGTGATCACCCTGGAAGAAGAGGCCGCCGGTTCCGAGCGCGCCCTGGCCCTGGACATGCGCGAAGGGCAGAAGGTGTTCCACTCGCTGATCGTGCATTACGAAAACGACATTCCGGTGCAGATCGAAGACCGCTTCGTCAACGCGCTGGTCGCCCCGGAATACCTCAAGCAGGACTTCACCCTGCAAACGCCATACGCCTATTTGAACCAGGTTGCGCCGCTGACCGAAGGCGAGCATGTGGTCGAAGCGATCCTCGCCGAACCGTCCGAATGCAAATTGCTGCAGATCGAAAAAGGCGAGCCTTGCCTGCTGATCCGTCGCCGTACCTGGTCGGGCCGTCAGCCGGTGACCGCCGCGCGCCTGATCCACCCCGGTTCCCGTCATCGTCTGGAAGGTCGGTTTCATAAATGAGCAGTGAAGTGAAGGTTTTACGCGCCGAAGGCTACCCGCGCATGCCGTGGAAAAACGGCGGCGGCAGCACCGAAGAAATCACCCGTGACGCCGGTGCTGGCCTCGACGGTTTCGGCTGGCGCCTGTCGATTGCCGACATCGCCGAATCAGGTGGCTTCTCGACGTTTACCGGTTATCAACGAGTGATCACGGTGTTGCAGGGCGACGGTATGACCCTGTGTGTCGACGGTGACGACACCCGGCCGCTGTTACCCCTCGACCCGTTTGCCTTCAGCGGCGAAAGCCAGGTGTCCTGCACCTTGCTCGGCGGTGCTATCCGCGATTTCAACCTGATCTACGCGCCGCAGCGTTACAGCGCGCGTTTGCAGTGGCTGGATGGCGAGCAGCGGTTTTTCAGCTCCGCCGGCACCGTTCTCGTTTTCAGTGTCAGCGAGTTACTGCAAGTGCAGGTCGGTGACAGCGCTTCGCAGCTTGGTCGACATGATTGCCTGCAACTGGACGGCAGCACCGGTCTGGTGGAAATCGCCGTCAACGCGGGCTGCTGTGTGATCGAACTGACTGCACGCTGATCCGACTCGTGAAAAACCGCCGCTTTGAACAGTGCCTGTAGGGGCTGTTGAGAGCGGCGGTTTTTTTCATCCCGACGTTCCCGAACGCGCACCAACTTGTTACCGAACGCCCCAGCGTGGCGCAAAACCACGCACATGAACTCGCCTTCCGCTTGTTCAAACCTATCTCGCGAAAAAATTCATACACGCCACAACCCTTGATACAGGCGTCCTCCAGCCGTACCCGCATTTTTATTGATCAACCCTCCAACAAGTTGGCCGCTCGATTGCATATGCTTGTATGTACAAGTAAAGACGTATGCGTATGAGTCGTCAGAGGTTCTCCGCAGCGTCCCTGATTCGCTTGTCGCGCATTGAAGCGCACAAGCCGCTTGCCCATCGCCAGGGTTGGTTTGAATTGATCGCTGAGGAGTCTTTTTCGTGACTGACGCAAAAACTACTAAATTCCGTGACGTTGAAATTCGTGCATCGCGCGGCAACAAGCTGACCGCCAAGAGCTGGCTGACCGAAGCGCCGCTGCGCATGCTGATGAACAACCTCGACCCGGAAGTGGCCGAAAACCCGAAAGAGTTGGTGGTTTACGGTGGCATCGGCCGCGCCGCGCGCAACTGGGAGTGCTACGACAAGATCGTCGAAAGCCTGACCAACCTGAACGACGACGAGACCTTGCTGGTGCAGTCCGGCAAACCGGTCGGCGTGTTCAAGACCCACAGCAACGCCCCGCGCGTGCTGATCGCCAACTCCAACCTGGTGCCGCACTGGGCGACCTGGGAACACTTCAACGAACTCGACGCCAAGGGCCTGGCCATGTACGGCCAGATGACCGCCGGCAGCTGGATCTACATCGGCAGCCAGGGCATCGTCCAGGGCACTTACGAAACCTTCGTTGAAGCCGGTCGCCAGCATTACAACTCCGACCTCAAGGGCCGCTGGGTTCTGACCGCCGGCCTCGGCGGCATGGGCGGCGCTCAGCCTCTGGCTGCAACCCTGGCCGGTGCCTGCTCGCTGAACATCGAATGCCAGCAGGTCAGCATCGATTTCCGCCTGAAAAGCCGTTACGTCGACGAGCAGGCCAAAGACCTCGACGACGCCTTGGCCCGCATCGAGAAATACACCAAGGAAGGCAAAGCGATTTCCATCGCGCTGCTGGGTAACGCCGCCGAAATCCTCCCGGAACTGGTTCGTCGCGGTGTGCGTCCGGACATGGTCACCGACCAGACCAGCGCCCACGATCCGCTCAACGGCTACCTGCCGGCCGGCTGGACCTGGGACGAATACCGCGCCCGCGCCAAGACCGAACCGGCCGCGGTGATCAAGGCTGCCAAGCAATCGATGGCCGTCCACGTCAAAGCCATGCTGGATTTCCAGAAGCAAGGCATCCCGACCTTCGACTACGGCAACAACATTCGCCAGATGGCCCAGGAAGAGGGCGTGGAAAACGCTTTCGACTTCCCGGGTTTCGTACCGGCCTACATCCGTCCGCTGTTCTGCCGTGGCATCGGTCCGTTCCGCTGGGCGGCGCTGTCGGGTGATCCGCAGGACATCTACAAGACCGACGCCAAGGTCAAAGAATTGATCCCGGACGACGCCCACCTGCACAACTGGCTGGACATGGCCCGCGAGCGCATCAGCTTCCAGGGTCTGCCGGCACGGATCTGCTGGGTCGGCCTGGGCCAGCGCGCCAAACTCGGTCTGGCGTTCAACGAAATGGTCCGTCGCGGCGAATTGTCGGCCCCGATCGTCATCGGCCGCGACCACCTCGACTCCGGCTCGGTCTCTAGCCCGAATCGTGAAACCGAATCGATGCAGGATGGTTCCGACGCCGTCTCCGACTGGCCACTGCTCAACGCCCTGCTCAACACTGCCAGCGGCGCGACCTGGGTGTCCCTGCACCACGGCGGCGGCGTCGGCATGGGCTTCTCGCAACACTCGGGCATGGTGATCGTCTGCGACGGTACGGATGAAGCAGCCGAGCGTATCGCTCGCGTGCTGCACAACGACCCGGGCACTGGCGTCATGCGTCACGCCGATGCCGGTTATCAGATCGCCATCGACTGCGCCAAGGAGCAAGGGCTGAACCTGCCGATGATCACCGGCAAATAAGAAACCGGCGGGAGCGAGCGTGCTCGCTCCTGCTCAAGCCAATACAACAACAAAACCCAGAACAATCCACAGAGGTTGAATCATGGCTGGCAACACCGATCGTGCAAGCAACAAACCGTTGATCGAAAGGCGTTCGATCGACTACATCCCGGAAGCGGAAAGACACGGTCGTCTATTCAGTCAGTTCACCCTGTGGATGGGTGCCAACCTGCAAATCACCGCGATTGTCACCGGGGCCCTGGCCGTGGTGCTGGGCGGTGATGTGTTCTGGTCGCTGATAGGTCTGTTGATCGGTCAACTGCTGGGCGGCGGCGTCATGGCTCTGCACGCGGCGCAAGGGCCGAAGCTGGGCCTGCCGCAGATGATCTCCAGCCGTGTGCAGTTCGGGGTTTATGGCGCGGCGATTCCGATCGTGCTGGTGTGCCTGATGTACCTCGGTTTCACCGCGACCGGCACCGTGCTATCGGGTCAGGCGCTGGGCCAGTTGTTCGGGGTCAGCGACACCGTCGGCATCCTGCTTTTCGCCAGCGTCATCGTGGTGGTCACGGTGCTCGGCTATCGGGTGATCCACTGGATTGGCCGAGTGGCCAGTGTGATCGGCGTGATTGCTTTCGTTTACCTGTTCAGCCGTCTGATGAGTCAGGTGGATGTCGGCGCACTCCTGCAAATCCGTCATTTCAGCTGGAGCAGTTTCCTGCTGGCGGTGTCGCTGGCTGCGTCCTGGCAGATCGCCTTCGGCCCTTACGTGGCTGACTATTCGCGTTACCTGCCGAGCAAGGTTTCCTCGGTGAAAACCTTCTTTGCTGCCGGTGCCGGTTCGGTGATCGGCGCGCAGGTGGCGATGATTCTCGGCGTGTTCGCGGCGGCTTCGGCCAACGGCCAGTTCGCCGGTCATGAAGTGGCTTACATCGTCGGTCTGGGCGGCACCGGTGCCACCGCGGCGCTGCTGTATTTCAGCATCGCGTTCGGCAAGGTGACCATCTCCACCCTGAACTCCTACGGCAGCTTCATGTGCATCGCGACCATCATCAGCGGCTTCCGTGGCCACCTGACGGTCAGCCGGATGCAGCGCCTGGTGTTCGTGCTGGTGATCGTCGGTGCCGCGACCCTGATCGCCTTGCTCGGTCAGCACTCGTTCCTCGGGGCGTTCAAATCTTTCATCCTGTTCCTGCTGGCGTTCTTCACGCCGTGGAGCGCGATCAACCTCGTGGACTACTACTGCATTACCCGTGAGCACTACGACGTGCCGGCGCTGGCCGATCCGAACGGTCGCTACGGACGCTGGAACCTCCTCGGGATCAGCGTCTATGTGTTCGGTGTGCTGGTGCAGCTGCCGTTCATCTCCACCAAGTTCTATACCGGTCCGCTGGTGGCCGCACTGGGTGATGTGGATATCTCGTGGATCATCGGTCTGGTGCTGCCCGCTGCGCTTTACTACGTGTGCGCAAAGAAATGGCACGGCAGCGTGCCCGATCACCTGATTCTGCCGGTCGAGCAGAACAGCGTTATACAACCTGAAGCAAACGGGACCGGCCGCGCTGCGGCGCAGGCCTGATCTGGACGTGGACAGGGCTGGATGCCTCTTGAACTGCCGTAAGCCAATTCATGATTAGGAGCGTCACAACAATGAAATCGAACAAGACCCTGCTGACCACATTGCTGTCCATGGGCCTGCTGGCCAGTGCCGGCGCCACCCAGGCCGCCGGCTGGTGCGAATCCGGCAAACCGGTGAAATTCGCCGGCCTGAACTGGGAAAGCGCGATGTTGCTGACCGACGTGCTGCAGGTCGTGCTGGAGAAAGGTTACGACTGCAAGACCGACAGCCTGCCAGGCAACTCCATCACCATGGAAAACGCCCTGAGCAGCAATGACATTCAAGTGTTCGCCGAAGAGTGGGTCGGCCGCAGCGAGGTCTGGAACAAGGCCGAGAAGGCCGGCAAGGTCGTCGGTGTCGGCGCGCCGGTCGTCGGTGCGATTGAAGGCTGGTACGTGCCGCGCTACGTGATCGAAGGCGATGCCAAGCGCAAGATCGAAGCCAAGGCGCCGGACCTGAAAAACATCGCTGACCTGGGCAAATACTCGGCAATCTTCAAGGATGCCGAAGAGCCGTCCAAAGGCCGTTTCTACAACTGCCCGGCCGGCTGGACCTGTGAGCTGGACAACAGCGAAATGCTGAAAAGCTATGGCCTGGAAAGCACCTACACCAACTTCCGCCCGGGCACCGGCCCGGCGCTGGATGCGGCGGTGCTGTCGAGCTACAAGCGTGGCGAGCCGATCCTGTTCTACTACTGGTCGCCAACGCCGCTGATGGGTCAGATCGACGCCGTCAAACTGGAAGAGAAACCGGGCGTCGACAAGACCGTGACCATCAAGGTCGGCCTGTCCAAGACCTTCCACGAGCAAGCGCCGGAGCTGGTGGCCGTGCTGGAAAAGGTCAACCTGCCGATCGACCTGTTGAACCAGAACCTGGGTCGCATGACCAAGGAGCGGATCGAGTCGCCGAAGCTGGCGAAAATCTTCCTCAAGGAACATCCTGAGGTCTGGCACGCATGGGTGAGCGACGACGCAGCCAAGAAAATCGACGCGGCCTTGTAGGTCGAGCTTCACCGGCTGCCGGCAACGGCAGTCGGACGCTTGATCGCAACCCCTTGATTGAGAGTCTCTTATGTTTCCCGAACGCTTTACGTTTTCCATCGCCGACTGGGTCAACGGTTGGGTCGATGCACTGGTCACCAACTACGGTGACGTGTTCCGCCATATCTCCGACACCCTGCTGTGGGCCATCGTCAACCTTGAAGGCCTGCTGCGCGCCGCACCGTGGTGGCTAATGCTGGCCATCGTCGCGGGCGTTGCCTGGCACGCCACCCGCAAGGTCGTGACCACCGCCGTGATCGTTGGTCTGCTGTTCCTGGTCGGCGCCGTCGGCCTGTGGGACAAACTGATGCAGACGCTGGCGCTGATGATGGTCGCCACAGTCATCTCGGTGCTGATCGGTGTGCCGCTGGGGATCCTCTCGGCCCGCAGCAATCGCCTGCGTTCGTTCCTGATGCCGCTGCTCGACATCATGCAGACCATGCCCAGCTTCGTGTACCTGATCCCGGTGCTGATGCTGTTCGGCCTGGGCAAGGTGCCGGCGATTTTCGCCACCGTGATCTACGCCGCACCGCCGCTGATCCGCCTGACCGACCTGGGCATCCGCCAGGTCGACGGTGAAGTGATGGAAGCCATCAACGCTTTCGGCGCCAACCGCTGGCAGCAACTGTTCGGCGTGCAACTGCCGCTGGCCCTGCCGAGCATCATGGCCGGGATCAACCAGACCACCATGATGGCCCTGTCGATGGTGGTGATCGCCTCGATGATCGGCGCCCGTGGCCTGGGTGAAGATGTGCTGGTGGGCATCCAGACCCTCAACGTCGGACGCGGCCTTGAAGCCGGTCTGGCGATCGTGATTCTCGCAGTGGTCATCGACCGCATTACCCAGGCGTATGGTCGGCCACGGCATGAGGTGAGCAAATGAGCAACGCAACCGTGAGCAAGATCGAAGTCAAAAACGTCTTCAAGATTTTCGGCAACCGTTCCAGGGACGCGCTGGCCATGGTCGGCCAGGGCAAGACCAAGGAGCAGGTGCTGAACGAGACCGGTTGCGTGGTCGGGGTCAACGATTTGTCCCTGAGCATCGGCACCGGCGAGATCTTCGTGATCATGGGGCTGTCCGGCTCCGGCAAATCCACGCTGGTGCGCCACTTCAACCGCCTGATCGACCCGACCAGCGGCGCGATCCTGGTGGACGGCGTGGACATCCTGCAATACGACATGGACGCCCTGCGCGAATTTCGCCGGCACAAGATCAGCATGGTGTTCCAGAGCTTCGGCCTGCTGCCCCACAAGACCGTGCTCGACAATGTCGCCTACGGCCTGAAAGTGCGCGGCGAGAGCAAGCAACTGTGTGCCGAACGCGCGCTGCACTGGATCAACACCGTGGGCCTCAAGGGCTACGAAAACAAATACCCGCACCAGCTCTCCGGCGGCATGCGCCAGCGTGTCGGCCTGGCCCGCGCACTGGCAGCGGACACCGACATCATCCTGATGGACGAGGCGTTCAGCGCCCTCGACCCGCTGATCCGCGCCGAGATGCAGGACCAGTTGCTGGAGCTGCAAAAGACTCTGCACAAGACCATCGTCTTCATCACCCACGACCTCGACGAGGCCGTGCGCATCGGCAACCGCATCGCGATCCTCAAGGACGGCCGCCTGATTCAGGTCGGTACGCCGAAAGAGATCCTGCATTCGCCGGCGGACGAGTATGTCGACCGCTTCGTGCAGCGGCGGGCGGCGGTGGTCTGATCTGAGTTTTGCAGTGCACAGACTGGCCTCATCGCGGGCAAGCCCGCTCCCACAGGGATTGTGTGAGCACCGGAGATCCTGTGGGAGCTGGCTTGCCAGCGATGAGGCCGGTGAAGCTGCATCAAAATTACGGTTGAGGTAAGTGATGTCCCAGGCTGAAAAAATCGTTATCGCCGACGCCCCGATGCGTTGGCAGGATGTGGTCGCGGTAGCCCGTCACGGCGCGCAGCTCGAGCTGTCGGCCCAGACCTGGGCGCGCATCGAAAATGCTCAGGGCATCGTCCAGCGCATCGTCGCCAGCGGCGAGCGCGCCTATGGCGTCAACACCGGGCTGGGCGGTCTGTCCAACGTCTCGCTGCAGGGCGAACAACTCAGCCAGTTGTCGCGCAACACTTTGCTCAGCCACGCCTGCGGCGTTGGCCCGGTACTGGCCGACGAGCAGACCCGCGCCATCATGTGCGCTGCAATCCGCAACTACAGCCACGGCAAATCCGGGATTCACCGTCAGGTGGTCGAAGCGCTGCTGGCGCTGCTCAATCGCGGCATCACCCCGCAAGTGCCGTCCCAGGGTTCGGTGGGTTACCTGACCCACATGGCTCACATCGGTATCGCGCTGCTGGGCGTCGGCAATGTCAGCTATCGCGGGCAGGTTGTCTCTGCGCAGCAAGCGCTGGCCGAAGAAGGCCTGCAACCGGTGCAACTCGGCGCGAAAGACGGTTTGTGCCTGGTCAATGGCACGCCGTGCATGACCGGTCTCGGCTGCCTGGCCATCGCCGATGCCACGCGTCTGGTGCAATGGGCCGACGTGGTCGGTGCCATGAGTTTCGAAGCGCAGCGCGGCCAGATCGCCGCGTTCGACGCAGAGATCATCGCGCTCAAGCCGCACCCGGGCATGCAACAGGTCGGCGTCAATCTGCGGGCGCTGCTCGATGGCAGTGAAGTGATCGCGAAGAGCAAAGGCATTCGCACTCAGGATGCGCTGAGCATCCGCTCGATCCCGCAGGTACACGGCGCCGCGCGCGATCAACTGCAACACGCGATCAAGCAGATTGAAACCGAACTCAACGGCTGCACCGACAACCCGTTGCTGCTGGGCACGCCGGACGACTTCCGGGTCATGTCCCAGGCCAACCCGCACGGTCAATCGGTAGCGCTGGCGGCGGATTTGCTGGCGATCGCGATGGCCGAAATCGGCTCGATTGCCGAGCGGCGTCTGGACCGTCTGATCAACCCGCATGTCAGCGGTCTGCCGGCGTTTCTGGTGGCCAATCCGGGGGTGAACTCCGGGATGATGATCGTGCAATACGTCGCCGCGTCGCTGTGCGCGGAAAACCGCCAGTTGGCGCAACCGGCGGTGCTCGACAACTACGTCACTTCGGGCCTGCAGGAAGACCACCTGAGCATGGGCACCAACGCCGCGCTGAAGCTGCACCGCGCGCTGGAAAACTGCACGCAGATCCTCGCCATCGAGTACCTGTTGGCGGCTCAGGCCTTTGAATTTCTCAAGGAACAACGCTTCGGCGCCGGCACCGATGTGGCGTGGCGACTGCTGCGCGAGAAAGTCCCGGCCTACGATCAGGACCGCTGGCTGGCGCCGGATATCGCCGCTGCCGCGAGCGTGTTGAAAGACTCGGATCTGCTGCACAACGTACTGCCGAATTTGCACTGACAATTACCCATACCAGCGTGCCAAGGCGCGGATCGTCCAAAAGACGAGAGGCGACGGATAACGGAATGCTCCGGAGCGACTGGTAGTTAATAACAATCTCTCAAAAGGAGCATTTAAATGACTGCGCTGAACCTGATTCCCGGCCAACTGAGCCTGGCCCAACTGCGTGATGTCTATCAGCAACCGGTCAAGTTGACTCTCGACAACAGCGCCTCGGCCCAGATCGAAGCCAGCGTCGCCTGCGTCGAGCAGATCCTCGCCGAGAACCGCACCGCCTACGGCATCAACACCGGTTTCGGCCTGCTGGCCTCGACCCGCATCGCCAGCGAAGACCTGGAAAACCTCCAGCGTTCGCTGGTGCTGTCCCACGCCGCCGGCGTCGGCCAGCCGATCAGCGATGAGCTGGTGCGCCTGATCATGGTGCTCAAGGTCAACAGCCTGAGCCGTGGTTTCTCCGGCATCCGTCGCGTGGTGATCGATGCGCTGATCGCCCTGATCAACGCCGAGGTTTATCCGCACATTCCGCTGAAAGGTTCGGTCGGTGCCTCCGGCGACCTCGCGCCATTGGCGCACATGTCGCTGGTGCTGCTGGGCGAGGGCAAGGCGCGCTACAAGGGCGAGTGGATGGAAGCCACCGAGGCGCTGAAAGTCGCCGGTCTGACGCCGCTGACGTTGGCTGCCAAAGAAGGCCTGGCGCTGCTCAACGGCACTCAGGTTTCCACCGCATTTGCGCTGCGTGGTCTGTTCGAAGGTGAAGACCTGTTTGCCGGCGCGCTGGCGCTGGGCGGTCTGACGGTTGAAGCGGTGCTCGGTTCGCGCTCGCCGTTCGACGCACGCATCCACGCCGCCCGTGGCCAGAAAGGCCAGATCGATACCGCTGCCGCTTACCGTGATCTGCTCGGTGAGCGCAGCGAAGTCTCCGACTCGCACCAGAACTGCGAAAAGGTCCAGGACCCGTACTCGCTGCGTTGCCAGCCGCAAGTCATGGGCGCCTGCCTGACCCAGTTCCGTCAGGCTGCCGAGGTGCTGGTGATCGAAGCCAACGCCGTGTCCGACAACCCATTGGTATTCGCGGCTGAAGGCGACGTGATTTCCGGCGGTAACTTCCACGCCGAGCCAGTGGCTATGGCCGCTGACAACATGGCGCTGGCCATCGCCGAAATCGGCTCGCTGAGCGAACGTCGTATCTCGTTGATGATGGACAAGCACATGTCGCAACTGCCGCCGTTCCTGGTGGCCAACGGCGGGGTGAACTCCGGTTTCATGATTGCTCAGGTGACTGCGGCGGCACTGGCCAGCGAGAACAAGGCACTGGCTCACCCGCATTCGGTCGACAGCCTGCCGACCTCCGCCAACCAGGAAGACCACGTCTCCATGGCCCCGGCCGCCGGCAAGCGTCTGTGGGAAATGGCCGAGAACACCCGCGGCATTCTTGCGGTGGAATGGCTGGCGGCAGTGCAGGGCCTGGATCTGCGCAACGGCCTGAAGACCTCGGCCAAACTGGAAAAGGCCCGAGGCATTCTGCGTCGCGAAGTGCCGTTCTACGAGAAGGACCGTTTCTTTGCGCCAGACATCAATGCGGCGACCGAACTGCTGGCTTCGCGCATCTTGACTGAGCTGGTTCCGGCGAAGTTGCTGCCGAGCCTGTGATGCACTCATCGCCAGCAGGCTGGCTCCCACAAGAGCACCGCGCAACCTGTGGGAGCCAGCCTGCTGGCGATTCGATTTTGAATACTGTGGAGACTAAGGGATGAAAACCCTCTGGCAACACTGCCACGTCGCAACCATGGCGCAAGGCGTCTACTCGATCATCGAGGATGCGGCCATCGTGACGTCCGGTGCACACATCGAGTGGATCGGCCCGCGCACTCAATTGCCGTCGGGCGAGTACCCGGCGGTCAACGATCTGCAAGGCGCGTGGGTCACCCCCGGCCTGATCGACTGCCACACTCACACCGTGTTCGGCGGTAACCGCAGCGGTGAGTTCGAGAAACGCCTGCAAGGTGTGAGCTACGCGGAGATCGCCGCAGCCGGCGGCGGCATCGCCAGCACCGTGCGCGCCACCCGCGAAGCCTCGGAAGACGAACTGTTCACCAGCGCCGCCAAACGCCTGAAAAGCCTGATGCGCGATGGCGTGACCACGGTCGAAATGAAGTCCGGCTACGGCCTCGATCTGGCCAGCGAACGCAAAATCCTGCGGGTCATCCGTCGCCTCGCCGACGAACTGCCGATCAGCGTACGCAGCACCTGTCTGGCCGCCCATGCGTTGCCGCCGGAGTACAAGGATCGCGCTGACGATTACATCGATCACATCTGCGCCGAGATGCTGCCCGCACTGGCCGCCGAAGGGCTGGTGGACGCGGTGGATGCCTTCTGCGAATACCTGGCGTTCTCCCCGGAGCAGGTCGAGCGTGTGTTCGTCACCGCGCAAAAACTCGGTCTGCCGGTGAAGCTGCACGCCGAGCAATTGTCGTCGTTGCACGGCTCCAGTCTGGCCGCGCGCTATCACGCGTTGTCCGCCGATCACCTGGAATTCATGGATGAAGACGACGCCATCGCCATGGCCAAGTCCGACACCGTCGCGGTATTGCTGCCGGGCGCGTTCTACTTCCTGCGTGAAACCCAATTGCCGCCGATGGAAGCCCTGCGCAAGCACAAAGTGAAGATCGCCATCGCCAGCGACCTCAACCCCGGCACTTCGCCGGCGCTGTCGTTGCGCCTGATGCTGAACATGGCCTGCACCTGTTTCCGCATGACCCCGGAAGAAGCTCTGGCCGGCGCCACCATTCATGCGGCGCAAGCCCTCGGCATGGCCGATACCCACGGTTCGCTGGAAGTCGGCAAGGTCGCGGATTTCGTCGCCTGGCAGATCGACCGGCCGGCGGATCTGGCTTACTGGCTGGGTGGTGAACTGGACAAACGCGTCGTGCGTCACGGCGTTGAATCAAGTCTGTAGGAGAGCGGTTGTGGATAAGGTTCTGAACTTCAAACAAGGTCGCGTGCCGCTGCTGATCAGCATGCCTCACGCGGGTGTGCGCCTGACGCCGGTGGTCGAGGCCGGATTGATCCCGGACGCGAAAAGCCTGCCGGACACCGACTGGCATATTCCGCAGCTCTACGATTTCGCCGCCGAACTGGGCGCCAGCACCCTGGCGGCCGAGTACTCGCGGTTCGTCATCGACCTTAACCGGCCGTCCGACGACAAACCGTTGTACGCGGGCGCCACCACCGGGCTGTACCCGGCAACGCTGTTCGATGGCATTCCGTTGTTCAAGGAAGGCAAGGAACCGTCGAAAGAAGAACGCGCCACGTACCTGGAGCAGATCTGGACGCCATACCACCGCACCCTGCAGGAAGAGCTGGCGCGGCTGAAGGCCGAGTTCGGTTACGCGTTGCTGTTCGATGCGCACTCGATCCGTTCGATCATCCCGCACCTGTTCGACGGCAAGCTGCCGGACTTCAACCTCGGCACCTTCAATGGTGCCAGTTGCGACCCACAACTGGCCACGCAACTGGAAGCAATCTGCGCACGCCACGGCGATTACAGCCACGTGCTGAACGGACGCTTCAAGGGCGGCCACATCACCCGTCACTACGGCAACCCGGCCGAAAACATCCACGCCGTGCAACTGGAGCTGGGCCAGTGCACCTACATGGAAGAGTTCGAACCGTTCCGCTACCGCGCCGATCTGGCGGAGCCGACGCGGGTGGTGCTCAAGGAGTTGCTGCAAGGGCTGCTCGCCTGGGGCGCAAAGCACTACAACTGAGTCTGTTTTGGAGAGCGCCTGTCGCCACCGTGCAAATCCCGGTCGCCACAGGTCGCTTTTCCGTCTCGCCTGCTGCGTAATGTTTCGGCCACGGTGCAAGAAGACACCGATCCGAACAATAAACCGCTGCCGCACGAGACGATCCCACATGAAAAAACTGTTCACTCGTTGTGCGTTAATCCTCACCGGCAGTGCGCTGCTCAGCGCCGGCGCCATGGCTTCCGACGATGCATCCTGCAAAACCGTGCGCATGGGCGTGGTCAACTGGACCGACGTGATCGCCACCAGCGGCATGGCCGACGTGCTGCTCAACGGCCTCGGCTACGAAAGCAAACAGACCAGCGCCGTGCAGCAAATCATCTTCGCCGGCATCCGCGACAAACGACTCGATATCTTCCTCGGCTACTGGAAACCGGCGATGGACAAGAACATCGCGCCGTTCCTGGCTGCCAATCAGGTCAAGGTCATGGACAAGCCAAGCCTGGCGGATGCCCAGGCAACCCTGGCAGTGCCGGACTACGTTGCGGCGGCGGGGCTGAAGACCTTCGGCGACGTCGCAAAATTCAAGGATCAGCTCGGCGGCAAGATCTACGGCATCGAGCCCGGCAGCGGCGCCAACACCACGATCAAGACCATGATCGAAACCAACCATTTCGGCCTGAAGGATTTCAAGATCATCGAATCCGGTGAGGCCGGAATGCTCGCTGCCGTGCAGCGGGCGGTGAACCGCAAGGAGTTCGTGGTATTCGTCGGCTGGACCCCGCACCCGATGAATATCAACATGAAAATCACCTACCTGACCGGCAGCGAAGACGTCTACGGCCCGAACGAAGGCGCCGCCACCGTTTCCACGGTCACCGCGCCGGACTACGCCGAGCGTTGCCCGAACGTTCATCGACTGCTGGAAAACCTGACCTTCACCGCCGCCCAGGAAAGCCAGTTGATGGTGCCGATCATGGAGCGCAAGACACCGCAGGAAGTGGCGAAGAACTGGTTGCGTGAACACCCGGAAGATTTGCAGCGCTGGCTGGCGGGTGTCAGCAGTTTCGACGGCAAGGATGGCGTGGCCACGGTCCAGGCCAGCCTGAAAAACTGATGGGCACTTATCCACTTTCACCGGCGATGGCGGCGTTTGTCGCCAGAACCGAAAGCTTCGCCAGCGATGACAGCAGCTTCGCCGGGTTGCGCCGTGGCTATGACGAGATGTGCCGGGCGTTTACCCCGCCGCGACCGGCAGCACTTGAGGTAGAAGATTTTCAGTTGGGCTCGGTGCCGGTTCGCGCCTATCGCCCACCTGCTGCGTCACCATCCTGCGTGGTGTACCTGCACGGTGGCGGATGGGTGGTCGGTGGGCTGGACTCCCACGACTTCATCTGCTGCGAACTGGCCATGGCGCTGGGGGCGATGGTGGTGGCGGTGGATTATCGGTTGGCACCGGAACATCCGTTTCCGGCGGGATTCGACGACTGCCTGAGTGTCTGGCGTGCCCTGCGCAGCGGATCGCTCGGCTTCGACCCCGAGCGCATGCTGGTGGCCGGCGACAGCGCCGGTGGCAATCTCGCCGCCGCGTTGTGCCTGGCCTTGCGCGATGCCGGCGAAGCGCCGCCCAAAGCCCAGGTGCTGATCTATCCCGGACTGAGCGGTGACGAGCATCTGCCGTCACGCAGCGAATGCGCCGATGCGCCGTTACTCTCCAGCAGCGACGTGGATTGTTATCACGCGCTATACCTGCGCGGCACACCACAACCGAATTCATGCGCCATGCCGTTGCTCGCCGATGACTTCAGCGGATTGCCCCCGGCCTGGATCGCCGTGGCGCAGTTCGATCCATTGCGCGACGACGGTGTGCGCTACGCCGAACGACTGTCCGCCGCCGGGGGCGAGGCCACGCTGTATTACGGCGAAGGGCTGGTGCACGGCTGCCTGCGGGCGCGGCATCAGGCCGCCGAAGTCGATCGCCTCTACGAAAACCTGCTGGGGTTCATGGCTGACAAAATGTGACAGCGCGCGGGCATGCTCATTGACGTAAATCGGGTTTATGATGCCGGACGGCAGAATAATAGAAGTCCCCCCAGGGATGACCTCGACCCCTTACGGAGCGCGCAATGCAGACTTTGTTTCCGCAGATCAAACCTCACGCACGGCACGATCTGGCCGTCGACGACACCCATACGCTGTACGTCGACGAAAGCGGTTCACCGGAAGGTTTGCCGGTGGTGTTCATCCATGGTGGCCCGGGCGCCGGGTGCGATGCCCAGAGCCGTCGCTACTTCGATCCGAACCTGTATCGCATCGTCACCTTCGACCAGCGTGGCTGCGGACGCTCCACCCCCCACGCCAGCCTGGAAAACAACACCACCTGGGATCTGGTCGAAGACCTCGAGCGCATCCGCAAACACCTGGGCATCGATAAATGGGTGCTGTTCGGCGGCTCCTGGGGTTCGACCCTGGCGCTGGCTTACGCGCAGACCCACCCGGAGCGTGTGCATGGTCTGATCCTGCGTGGGATCTTTCTCTGCCGTCCGCAGGAAATCGAATGGTTCTACCAGGCCGGGGCCAGCCGTCTGTTCCCCGATTACTGGCAGGACTACCTCGCGCCGATCCCGTTGGACGAGCGCGACGACCTGCTCAGCGCTTTCCACAAACGCCTGACCGGCAACGACCAGATCGCCCAGATGCATGCCGCCAAGGCCTGGTCGACCTGGGAAGGGCGCACCGCGACCCTGCGCCCGAACCCGCTGGTGGTCGACCGTTTCTCCGAGCCGCAGCGCGCCTTGTCGATTGCGCGGATCGAATGCCACTACTTCACCAACAACGCCTTCCTCGAACCGAACCAGCTGATTCGTGACATGGGCAAGATCGCTCATTTGCCGGGCGTAATCATCCATGGCCGTTATGACGTGATCTGCCCGCTCGACAACGCGTGGGAGCTGCATCAGGCCTGGCCGAACAGCGAGCTTCAGGTGATCCGCGATGCCGGTCACGCTGCGTCCGAACCGGGTATCACCGACGCGCTGGTGCGTGCCGCCAGCAAAATGGCCCGGCGCCTGCTCGACCTGCCGCCCGAAGAAGCATGAAGGGGCTTTTGCAGCGCGTGAAAGGCGCGCGGGTCGAAGTGGCGGGGGAGGTGGTCGGCAGCGTCGATCAGGGTTTGCTGGTGCTGGTGGCGGTCGAACCCGACGACACGCAGGCCAGCGCCGACAAACTTCTGCATAAGCTGCTTAACTATCGAGTATTCAGTGACGCCGAGGGCAAGATGAACCTGTCTTTGGCGGATGTGGGCGGCGGGCTGCTGCTGGTCTCTCAGTTCACCCTGGCTGCCGACACCAAAAGCGGGCTGCGTCCGAGTTTCTCGACCGCAGCCCCTCCGGCGCTGGGCGAGGAATTGTTCGACTATCTATTAAGCAAAGCGAAACAGATGCATGGCACTGTGGCATCAGGTAGATTCGGCGCGGATATGCAGGTGCACCTGGTCAACGATGGCCCGGTAACCTTCCTGTTACAGACATGAAAGCGCTTGAAACAAGTTTTTAAGGGCTTTTCGACTGAAAACAGGGAATTTTCGCGATAAATACTTTGTTACCCCTGATGCGTTGTCACGCGGGCTACTAGATAATCGCGCGCTACGGGGATCAGCGTTCGTTGGTCCATTTTGACTTAGGTAGAGACTTGTCCGGATCCGATTGGGGAATCATTTTGCCCCAGCGGAGTCGGAACAATGCTCGCCAACTTGGCAAGGGTGCCCTGCAAGGCCGGTATTTTTGTACCGAAAACCTCACAGGCACTTCATCTGGCCGTTGGTTTATTGATCTGTTTTCGGCGAGGGTTGCTCGTGATTGTTAGTCCCTGTAATGCAGCAAAATTGTCTGCCAAACGCTTGCGCAGCGCTCTGGTAGCGGGCTCGGCAGTACTCTGCCTGCTCAGCGCCGGCCAGCTTTGGGCATTCAATCTTGACGATGTGTCGGCCAAGGCCAAAGAGCTGGCCGGGCAAAAATTCGAAGCCCCGCGCAGCAACCTGCCGAACGAATTCCGTGACATGAAGTTCGCGGACTATCAGAAGATTCGTTTCCGCACCGAAAAAGCTGAATGGGCCGACCAGAAGAACCCGTTCAAGCTGTCCTTCTATCATCAGGGCATGCACTTCGATACGCCGGTGAAAATCAACGAAATCACCGCGAACACCGTCGAAGAAATCAAATACGATCCGAGCCGTTTCGATTTCGGCGATCTGCAGTTCGATCCAAAGGCCACCGAACAACTGGGCTATGCCGGTTTCCGTGTGCTGTACCCGATCAACAAGGCTGACAAGCAAGACGAAATCATGACCATGCTGGGCGCGAGCTACTTCCGCGTCGTCGGCAAGGGTCACACCTACGGTCTGTCGGCCCGTGGCCTGGCGATCGATACCGCTCTGCCGTCCGGCGAAGAATTCCCGCGTTTTCGCGAGTTCTGGATTCAGCAGCCGAAGCCGGGCGACAAGCACCTGGTGATCTTCGCCCTGCTGGACTCGCCGCGCGCGACCGGCGCCTACCGCCTGATCCTGCGCCCGGGCAGCGACACCATTGTCGACGTCAAAGGCCAGATGTTCCTGCGTGACAAGGTCGGCAAGCTCGGCATCGCGCCGCTGACCAGCATGTTCCTGTTCGGCGCCAACCAGCCGTCGAAAGTGCTCAACTACCGTCGCGAACTGCACGACTCCAGCGGTCTGTCGATCCATGCCGGCAACGGCGAGTGGATCTGGCGTCCTCTGAACAACCCTAAACATCTGGCTGTCAGCCAGTTCAGCGTCGACAACCCGCGCGGTTTCGGTCTGCTGCAACGTGGCCGTGACTTCAGCCACTACGAAGACCTCGACGACCGCTACGACAAGCGTCCAAGCGCCTGGATCGAGCCGAAGGGCGACTGGGGCAAAGGCACCGTCGATCTGGTCGAGATCCCGACCGCCGACGAAACCAACGACAACATCGTTGCGTTCTGGAACCCGGAAAAACTGCCGGAGCCAGGCCAGCCGCTGGACTTCGCCTACCGCATGCACTGGACCATGGACGAAGCGGCAATTCACGCGCCGGACAGCGCCTGGGTCAAGCAGACCCTGCGTTCCACCGGTGACGTCAAACAATCGAACCTGATCCGTCAGCCGGATGGCAGCGTTGCCTATCTGGTCGATTTCGAAGGCCCGTCCCTGGCGGCTCTGGCCCCGGATGCGGACGTGCGCAGCCAGGTCAGCGTCGGCGACAACGCCGAACTGGTCGAGAACAGCGTGCGCTACAACCCTGAAACCAAGGGCTGGCGCCTGACCCTGCGGATGAAGATCAAGGACGCGAGCAAGTCGACCGAGATGCGTGCCGCACTGGTGCAGAACATCGTTCCGGCCGATCTGGCCAAGACCTCGCTGCCGGCTTCCAACTCCTCGGTTGCCAAGGCCGACAAGATCGCCGCCAAGCAACAGGAAAAAGCCGACAAGGAAGCCAAGGCCGCCGAAGCCAAACAGGCCGACGCCAAGCCAGCGGCAGATGCCAAGGACAAGGCCAACAAAGACGCCAAGCAGCCAGCGGCTGCGGACGCGGCCCCAGCCACACCGGAACCGGCCTCGACTGAAGAAGTCCTGACCGAGACCTGGAGCTATCAGTTGCCTGCCGATGAGTAACTCTCAAGTACAGCCAGAGACTCTGTCCGAGTATCTGGCGCATCTGCCGATGACCGACGAGCAGCGCGCGGAACTCGCGGGCTGCCAGTCCTTCAGCGAATTGCATCAACGCCTGTCGTCCTCGACGTTCGACGCGCCGACCGAAGCCGCCCAGGCTTCGGTGGGCAAGCGCCTGACCCTGAGCACTGCCGAAGAGCTGGAAGACGCGGAAATGCTGGTGCTCGATGCCAGCGGCCGGGTCAGCCTCAAGGCCACGCCGCCGATCCGTCGGACCAAGGTCGTGCCGGAGCCGTGGCGCACCAACATCCTGGTGCGTGGCTGGCGGCGCCTGACCGGCCGGACCAATCCGCCGCAGCCGCCGAAAGACCAGAACGTGCTGCCAGCCGCCCGCTGGCGCACCGTCGGTTCGATCCGTCGCTATATCCTGCTGATCCTGATGCTCGGCCAGACCATCGTCGCCGGCTGGTACATGAAAGGCATCATGCCGTACCAGGGCTGGTCGTTCGTCGACCTGGAAGAAGTCCTGCATCAACCGCTGCTGCAAACCGCCACGCAAGTGCTGCCGTATGCGCTGCAGACCAGCATCCTGATCATGTTCGGGATTCTGTTCTGCTGGGTGTCGGCCGGTTTCTGGACCGCGCTGATGGGCTTCCTCGAGTTGCTCACCGGTCACGATAAATACCGGATCTCCGGTAAAAGTGCCGGCAACGAGCCAATTCCGAAAGACGCGCGCACCGCACTGGTGATGCCGATCTGCAACGAAGACGTGCCTCGGGTGTTCGCCGGTCTGCGTGCGACGTTCGAGTCGGTTGCGGCTACCGGTGACCTGGACCGTTTCGACTTCTTCGTCCTCAGTGACAGTAACGACACCGATATCTGCGTCGCCGAACAGCAGGCCTGGCTGGACGTCTGCCGTGAAGCCAAGGGCTTCGGCAAGATCTTCTATCGCCGTCGTCGCCGTCGCGTCAAACGCAAGAGCGGCAACCTCGACGACTTCTGCCGTCGCTGGGGCGGTGACTACAAGTACATGGTCGTGCTCGACGCCGACTCGGTGATGAGCGGCGAATGCCTGACCAGTCTGGTGCGCCTGATGGAGGCCACGCCGGACGCCGGTATCATCCAGACCGCACCACGTGCTTCGGGCATGGACACGCTGTATGCGCGCATGCAGCAGTTCGCCACTCGCGTTTACGGCCCGCTGTTCACTGCCGGCCTGCACTTCTGGCAGCTGGGTGAATCCCACTACTGGGGTCACAACGCGATCATCCGCATGAAGCCGTTCATCGACCACTGCGCCCTGGCGCCGTTGCCGGGTAAAGGCGCGTTCTCCGGTGCGATCCTCTCCCACGACTTCGTTGAAGCCGCGCTGATGCGCCGCGCCGGCTGGGGCGTGTGGATTGCCTACGACCTGCCGGGCAGCTACGAAGAACTGCCGCCGAACCTGCTCGACGAACTCAAGCGTGACCGTCGCTGGTGCCACGGCAACTTGATGAACTTCCGCCTGTTCCTGGTAAAAGGCATGCACCCGGTGCACCGCGCGGTGTTCCTGACTGGCGTGATGTCTTACCTGTCGGCGCCGTTGTGGTTCTTCTTCCTGGTGTTGTCCACTGCGCTGCTGGCGGTGAACACGCTGATGGAGCCGCAGTACTTCCTCGAACCGCGCCAGCTCTATCCGTTGTGGCCGCAATGGCACCCGGACAAGGCCATCGCGCTGTTCTCGACGACCATCGTGCTGCTGTTCCTGCCGAAGCTGTTGAGCATCATCCTGATCTGGGCCAAGGGCGCGAAAGAGTTCGGCGGCAAGTTCAAGGTGACCCTGTCGATGCTGCTGGAGATGCTGTTCTCCATGCTGCTGGCGCCGGTGCGGATGATTTTCCACACCCGTTTCGTCCTGGCCGCGTTCCTCGGCTGGGCCGCGACCTGGAACTCCCCGCAGCGTGACGACGACTCCACGCCATGGAGCGAAGCGGTCAAGCGCCACGGTCCGCAGACCCTGCTGGGCTTCTTCTGGGCGCTGCTGGTGATCTGGCTGAACCCGAGCTTCCTGTGGTGGCTGGTGCCGATCGTCGGTTCGCTGATGCTGTCGATTCCGGTGTCGGTGATTTCCAGCCGTGTGGGCCTGGGCCTCAAATCCCGTGACGAGAGCCTGTTCCTCATCCCTGAGGAATACAATCCGCCACAGGCGCTGCTGGCCACCGATCAGTACACCCACGAAAACCGCTGGCACGCCCTGAACGACGGCTTCGTCCGCGCCGTGGTCGATCCGCAGCAGAACGCCCTGGCGTGCTCGCTGGCGACCTCGCGTCACGGTCAGGCCGAGCCGATCGAATGGCTGCGTCAGGAGCGTGTGCGTCACGCGATCAAGGTCGGCCCGGCCGGGCTGAGCAACCATGATCGCCTGCAACTGCTGAGCGATCCGGTGGCCCTGGCCCGTCTGCACGAGCAGGTGTGGGCCGAAGGTCACGCCGAGTGGCTGGACGCGTGGCGGGCGTCGGTGAAAGCCGATCCTCATGCGCCATTGTTGCCGCTCAAGCCTGTGAGCTTGCAGGCGCAACCGGCCTGATGAAGAACCCCGCGAAAGCGGGGTTTTTTTTGCCTGCCGAATGCTGGCATCGGTCAGCCACTCATGAAAAAACCTTGTGCAAACGGACGAGTGCGTTAGCATCCGTCCCCGAATTGGCGCACCCGGACACTTTTGTCCATCACTGTCGGTTTTCGCGCCGCAAACGCAATGGTTTTGGGGACTTGAAGATGAAGAAGTATCTGTCGATGCTGCTGGTCGGCGTCACGGCACTGGTTGCAGTCAATGCGGCGCAGGCCGGCGCAATCGATGACGCGGTCAAGCGCGGCACGTTGAAAGTCGGCATGGACCCGACCTACATGCCGTTCGAGATGACCAACAAGCGCGGCGAGATCATCGGTTTCGAAGTCGACATCCTCAAAGCCATGTCCAAGGCCATGGGCGTCAAGCTGGAGCTGGTTTCGACCGGTTACGACGGGATCATCCCGGCGCTGATGACCGACAAGTTCGACATGATCGGCAGCGGCATGACCCTGACCCAGGAACGCAACCTGCGCCTGAACTTCAGTGAACCGTTCATCGTGGTCGGCCAGACCCTGCTGATCCGCAAGGAGCTGGAAGGCACCATCAAGTCCTACAAAGACCTGAACACCGCCGACTACCGTATCACCTCCAAGCTCGGCACCACCGGCGAAATGGTCGCCAAGAAGCTGATCGCCAAGGCCAAGTACCACGGCTACGACAACGAGCAGGAAGCCGTGCTCGACGTGGTCAACGGCAAGGCTGACGCCTTCATCTACGACGCGCCGTACAACGTGGTCGCGGTGAACAAGGTCGGCGCCGGCAAACTGGTGTTCCTCGACAAGCCGTTCACCTACGAGCCGCTGGCCTTCGGCCTGAAGAAGGGTGACTACGACAGCATCAACTTCATCAACAACTTCCTGCACCAGATCCACGAAGACGGCACCTACGATCGCATCCATGACAAGTGGTTCAAGAGCACCGAGTGGCTCAAGGACATGGAATAAGCGCTGGTCTGACTGACCTCGTAGCTCCAATCGCGGGCAAGCCCGCTCCCACAGGTCTGGTGTGAGCACAGAATATGTGCCCGCCTGAAACACTGTGGGAGCGGGCTTGCCCGCGATGAGGCCCTTCAAGGCGACACAGAATCCGGAACCTGCAAATCCAATGAAACAGAAAAAAGCCCAATGGCCCTGGCACGTCCTGACCGTGCTGGTGCTGGTCGGCCTGGCTGGCGCGCTGTATTACGCCACGTCGCTGATGTCCTACGAATGGCGCTGGAACCGCGTGCCGCAGTACTTCGCCTATCAGGCCGAGGAAACCCAGCGCGCCACCGACATCTCCACCGTCAGCGAACTGGTGCGCAAGGGCGGCAGCGCGCAAGTTACCCTGCGCAACGATGCCGGTGACGAACAGCACCTGACCGTCGACGAAAACAGCCTGCAATTCGCCCAGGGCGACGATGTGGCTGAAGGCGACGTCGTGGGTGTGACCCGGCATTGGGCGGCGGGGCCGCTGCTGTGGGGCCTGTGGACGACGCTTTGGCTGTCGGTGGTGTCCGGCGTGCTGGGGCTGCTGATCGGTCTGGCGACCGGGCTGTGCCGCTTGTCGAGCAACCCGACCCTGCGCGACCTGTCGACGATCTATGTCGAACTGGTACGCGGCACGCCGCTGCTGGTGCAGATCTTCATTTTCTACTTCTTCATCGGCACGGTGATGAACCTGTCCCGGGAGTTCGCCGGGATCGCCGCGCTGTCGCTGTTCACCGGCGCCTATGTGGCGGAAATCATCCGTTCCGGCGTGCAGTCGATTGCCCGTGGGCAGAACGAAGCGGCCCGCTCGCTGGGTCTGAGCGCTGGCCAGTCGATGCGTCATGTGGTGCTGCCGCAAGCGTTCAAACGTGTATTGCCACCGCTGGCCGGGCAGTTCATCAGTCTGGTGAAAGACACCTCGCTGGTGTCGGTGATTGCCATCACCGAGCTGCTGAAAAGCGGCCGTGAAGTCATCACCACCTCGTTTTCGCCGTTCGAAATCCTGTTCTGCGTGGCCGGCCTGTACCTGTTGATCAACCTGCCGCTGTCGAAAATCGCCAGCCGGCTTGAGCGGAGGCTCGCGCAAAGTGATTGAAGTCCGCGATCTGGTAAAAGTCTTCGACACTCGTGGCCAGGTAGTTCGCGCCGTGGATCACGTCAGCACCAACGTGGCCAAGGGCGAAGTGCTGGTGGTGCTCGGCCCGTCCGGTTCCGGCAAGTCGACCTTCCTGCGCTGCCTCAATGGCCTGGAAGAGTTCGATTCCGGTTCGGTGAGCATCGACGGTCTGCAACTGGCCGACCCGAAAACCGACGTCAACGCCTACCGCCGCGAAGTCGGCATGGTGTTCCAGCATTTCAATCTGTTCCCGCACATGACCGTGCTGGAAAACCTCTGCCTGGCGCAGAAAGTCGTGCGCAAGCGCGGCCAGAAGGAAAGCGAGGCCAAGGCCCTGGCGTTGCTGGAGAAGGTCGGGATTGCGCAGAAGGCCCGCGAATACCCTTCGCGTCTGTCCGGCGGTCAGCAGCAACGCGTGGCGATTGCCCGGGCGCTGGCGATGGACCCCAAAGTCATGCTGTTCGACGAGCCGACCTCGGCCCTCGACCCGGAAATGGTCGGTGAAGTGCTGGATGTGATGAAGAACCTGGCCGTGGAAGGCATGACCATGGTCTGCGTGACCCACGAAATGGGCTTTGCCCGGGAAGTGGCGGATCGGGTGCTGTTCTTCGATCACGGCAAACTGCTGGAAGATGCTTCGCCGACGGAATTCTTCGACGCGCCGAAGGATCCGCGAGCCCAGGCATTCCTGCGGCAAGTCCTCTAAACGCAGGGCAAAAAAAATCGCAGCCAATGGCTGCGATTTTTTTTGTCACTGATCGTCCCCACGCTCCGCGTGGGAACGATCAAACGATCAGGCATCCCTCAAACCTTAAACCGGCCCACCAGCGTTTGCAGGTGAGTGCCCAGGCGCGCCAGTTCGACGCTGGACGCCGCCGTCTCTTCGCTCGCTGCCGACGTCTGATCCGACACATCCCGCACGTTCAGCACGCTGCGGTTTATCTCTTCGGCCACGGCGCTCTGCTGCTCGGCCGCCGCTGCGATCTGCTGGTTCATCGCCTGAATCGCCGAGACGGTGCGGGTGATGCTTTCCAGCGAACCACCGGCACGGCGGGTCAGCTCGACGCTGCTGTCGGTCAGAGTGCGGCTGTTGTCCATGATCGTCGCCACTTGCTGGGTGCCGTTCTGCAGACCGACGATCAGCTCTTCGATCTCTTCGGTGGACTTCTGGGTGCGCTGGGCGAGGCTGCGGACTTCGTCGGCGACCACCGCGAAACCACGTCCGGCTTCACCGGCACGGGCCGCTTCGATGGCGGCGTTGAGGGCCAGCAGGTTGGTTTGCTGGGCCACGGATTTGATCACGTCGAGAACGCTGCCGATCTTGTCGCTTTCGCGCTTGAGCTCGCCCATGGCCTCGGTGGAGTGGCCGACTTCAGTGGCCAGACGTTCGATCTGGGCAATGGCTTCACCGACGACCTTGTCGCCTTCGCGGGCCTGCTGGTCAGCCGCGACGGCGGCTTCCGAAGCTTCCTCGGCGTTGCGCGCGACTTCCTGCACGGTGGCAGCCATTTCGTTCATGGCGGTGGCGACCTGATCGGTCTCGACCTTCTGATTGTTCACGCCGGCGCTGGTCTGCTCGGTCACGGCGGACAGTTCTTCGGCGGCGCTGGCGATCTGGGTGACGCCGTCGCTGATGCCGCCGATCAGTTCGCGCAGACCCTGGGTCATGCTCTGCATCGAGCGTTGCAGCTGGCCGAGTTCGTCGCGGCGCTGGGAGATCAGGTTGTGGGTCAGGTCGCCGGAGGCTACACGTTCGGCGACTTTCAGGGTCTGGTTCAGCGGAATGATGATCTGCCGGGTAATCGCCCAGGCGGCCAGGAGGCCGAAGGCCACGGCCAGCAGGGTGGCGATCAGCAACTGGTTCTTGGCGCTGGCGGCATCGGTGTCGCGAACGACGGTCTGGGATTCGGTGAGCTGCTTGCTGACATCAAGCAGGATGTCGCCCTGCACCGACATACGGGCCAAGGCCTTGGCGCTGGCCACCTGGGAGTCGCGGAACTGGCTGACGGCGGCGCGATAGGCCTTGAGCGAGTCGGTGGCCTGTTGCAGGTTGGCGATGTGTTGCTCAGGCAGCTTGGCCGGCAGGGTCTCGAGGTTTTTCAGGGCGTTGTCGATGGCGTCGAGGGCCGGTTGCTCGGCTTCGGTCTTGCCGCTGTAGGTGTAGCCACGGACCTGGAAGCGCGCCTGCTGGATCAGCTTGCTCAGGTCGATCACCGCGTTGAACTGGGCAACACTGTCGCCCTGCAGCATGGATTTCTCGACTTCGGCGACCTTGGCCACGGCGTTGTCGGCGGTGGCGCCGAGCTTGCTGCGGGCATCTTCGCGGTTGGCGCCGGCTTGCACCATGTCGGCGAAGGCGCGTTTGTACTCGGCGACGGCCGCCAGTTGCTGATCGACTTTCGTTGCGTCCGACGGTTGCTCGATCAGGCTGCGGGCGGTTTGCAGGCCGCTGTCGAGTTTGCCGAGCAGGTCATTGACCGCGCCCGGGCCTTGTTCGCCACGGCGCATTTCGTAGTCCAGACGTGCCAGACGCAGGTCCTTGGTCAGCTCGTTGAGGCTGGAGATGAAACCGAGTTTGTCACCGCGGCTGATGATGCCGCTCATGCCGGTCCAGCCGGTGAAGGTGATCAACAGCGTCAGCAGCAGCACCAGGCCGAAACCGATGCCCAGCTTGCGTTTGACGCTGACGTTTCCAAGATTCTCGGCTAACCAACGGTACATGCGACGACTCCCCTCGGACCACTAATTGGACTTATGGAGACTGTATCGGCTGGATGATGGCAATCTGTAACGCGATTTGTCCGGCGCCGAATGGCGCCGGCAGGTTCAGAACAGGCGGGCGAGCAGGGCGGTGACGGCGGTTTCGACCCGCAGGATGCGATCGCCCAGTTGCACCGGTTGCAGGCCGGATTTGCCCAGCAGGTCGATTTCGTAGGGAATCCAGCCACCCTCGGGGCCGATGGCCAGGGTCACCGGTTCGCTCAGGGCACGGGGACAGGGCGGGAAGTTGCCCGGATGGCCGACCAGGCCGAGGGTGCCGTCGGTGATGGCCGGTAGGCGGTCTTCAACGAACGGCTTGAAGCGCTTCTCGATGATGATTTCCGGCAGCACGGTGTCGCGGGCCTGTTCGAGGCCGAGGATCAAATTCTCGCGAATCGCTTCCGGCTCCAGGAACGGCGTCTGCCAGAAGCTTTTCTCGACGCGATAGCTGTTGACCAGAATCACCTTCGACACACCCATGGTCGCCACGGTCTGGAACACCCGACGCAGCATCTTCGGACGGGGCAGGGCGAGTACCAGGGTCAGCGGCAGTTTGGCCGGCGGTGGCTGATCGAGGGTGACCTGCAGCTCGGCTTCGCCCGTTTCCAGACGCAGCAACTCGGCCGAGCCCATCAAACCGTTGATACGCCCGACCCGCAGGCTGTCGCCGACTTCCGAGCGATGGACTTCCTGCATGTGAGTCAGGCGCCGGTCGCGCAGCACGACGCGGTCGGCCGCAATGAAATCGGCCTCTTCGAGCAGCAGCAGGTTCATGGCTGGGTCGCTGGCGGCTGGTCGTTGTGGTCGTCGACGGTCTCGTCCGGGCGCTCGCGCTTGCTGACCAGGCTGCCGAACAGGATGCCGACTTCAAACAGCATCCACATCGGTACGGCCAGCAGGGTCTGGGAGAAGATGTCCGGCGGGGTCAGGATCATGCCGACCACGAAGCAACCGATGATCACGTACGGGCGGATCTTCTTCAGGTATTTGACGTCGACCACGCCGATCCACACCAGCAGCACCACGGCCACCGGGATTTCGAACGCCACGCCGAAGGCGAAGAACAGCGTCATGACGAAGTCGAGGTAGCTGGTGATGTCGGTCATCATTTCCACGCCGGCCGGGGTGGCCGAGGCGAAGAACTTGAAGATCAGCGGGAACACGAAGAAGTAGGCGAACGCCATACCGGTGTAGAACAGCAGGATGCTGGAAATCAGCAACGGCACCGCCACACGCTTCTCGTGCTTGTACAGGCCCGGCGCGATGAAACCCCAGATCTGGTGCAGGATCACCGGGATCGCGAGGAACAGCGAGACCATCATCGTCAGCTTCAGCGGCGTCAGGAACGGCGACGACACGTCGGTGGCGATCATCGTCGCGCCGGCCGGCAGGTACTGGCGCAGCGGCGTCGAGACGAAGGTGTAGATCTGCTGGGTGAAGGCGAACAGCCCGGCGAAGATGATGAAGATCGCCGCGACGCAACGCAGCAGGCGGGTGCGCAACTCGGTGAGGTGCGATACCAGCGGCATGTGCTGGTCGTTTTCGGGGAGATCGCTCATGGGGCTCGCGGCGGCAAAGTGGTGTCTTGGGGCGCTGGTGTGGCTGGCGCGGCGGCTGGAGCAACGGGTTCGATCGGCTTCATGACCGGGGCAGTTTCAGCGGCTGCGGCAGAGACGTGTTCGACGCTCGCCGGTTGCTCCGCAACGGGGGCCGCAGGCGTCTGCTCTGCCACTGGCTGCACGGGCGTCGGCTCCTGCTGAACCGGTGGCGTGAAGATCTTCCGCGCCTCCTGCTCCAGCGACAGAATGTGTTCGTTGTGCAGTTGCCGACGGATTTCGTCGGCACCGATTTCACGTTCAACTTCCTGTTTGATCGCGTTGAAGCTGCGCTTCAGCCGCCCGACCCACAGGCCGGCGGTGCGCGCGGCACCCGGCAAACGCTCGGGGCCCAGCACCAGCAGGGCAACGAGGCCGACGAGCAGCAGTTCAGAGAAGCTGATACCAAACATTAGTCAGTGCTCACACGTCTTTGCGGATCGGCTCTTCGACTTTCTGCGCCTGCACGTCGATGGTGTGCGGCGGGTTGGCCTGAGCGGTGGCTTGCGGCTGGACCGGTGGTACCGGCTGCGCAGGCGTGACGGTCGGATCGGCCGGTTTTTCGTCGTCGTTCATGGCTTTACGGAAGCCCTTGATCGACTCGCCGACGTCGGTGCCGAGGTTTTTCAGTTTCTTGGTGCCGAACACCAACACCACGACAACCAGAATGACGATCCAGTGTTTCCAGTCAAAAATGCCCATGTTGCTGTTCCTCTCTAAAAGTTGTTCAGGCGGACGGACGCGAGGCTTTCTCGACGTGTCCGGACAGGCCGAAGCGACGATCCAGCTCGTCGAGTACAGCCTGCGGATGCTGCCCCAGCTGGGCGAGCATGACCATGCTGTGGAACCACAGGTCGGCGGTCTCGTAGATCACGTCGCTGCAGTCACCGCTGACGGCGGCGTCCTTGGCGGCGATGATCGTTTCGACCGACTCTTCGCCGACCTTCTCCAGAATCTTGTTCAGGCCCTTGTGATACAGACTAGCTACATATGAGCTGTCGGCCGCTGCGCCTTTGCGCTCTTCGAGCACTTGGGCCAGACGAGTCAGGGTGTCACTCATGTTTGTGTCCTGCGGAGTAGATTGCGTGCGGGTCTTTCAATACCGGGTCGACCGTTTTCCAGTCGCCGTTTTCGAAGACGCGGTAGAAGCAGCTCTGACGGCCGGTATGGCAAGCGATGTCGCCAATCTGTTCGACCATCAGGATGATCACGTCGGCGTCGCAGTCCAGACGCATTTCATGCAGGGTCTGCACATGGCCGGACTCTTCGCCCTTGCGCCACAGCTTGCCACGGGAACGTGACCAGTAGATGGCACGGTTTTCGGATGCGGTCAGCTCCAGGGCTTCGCGGTTCATCCAGGCCATCATCAGCACGCGTCCGGTCTTGTGATCCTGGGCAATCGCCGGCACCAGGCCATCGGCGTCCCACTTGATCTCGTCCAGCCAGTTTTTCATCTTCGACTCCGACAGCGAACCCACACTTCAATAGTCGGGTTCAGGCGTTGAAACAGTGTGCCAGCCGATCACGCAACTGGCTATCGGCGAACGACCAGATACAAGCCGACTGCCACCATGATCCCGGCGGGCCAATGCCCCAGTTCATTCAGCGGGCCACCGGCGGCGAGGATCGTGCCGCCCGCCAGATGGGCGCTGCCGAGCAGGCGCAGGAACCAGTCGTCCTTGCGCTTTTTCCACGGCGGTGGCGGGTCGTTGGCGTGGGGCTGGGACATGCGCTCGAGCAGGTCGCGGGCCATGTTGGCCAGGTGCGGCAGCTGTTCGAACTGGCTCTGCACGTTGCCGATCAAGGCTTTCGGGCTGACGCGCTCGCGCATCCAGCGTTCGAGGAACGGCTGCGCGGTGTTCCACAGGTCCAGATCCGGGTACAGCTGACGGCCCAGGCCTTCGATGTTCAGCAGGGTTTTTTGCAGCAGCACCAGTTGCGGCTGCACTTCCATGTTGAAGCGGCGCGCGGTCTGGAACAGGCGCATCAGCACCTGGCCAAATGAAATATCTTTTAACGGTTTTTCGAAGATCGGTTCGCACACGGTACGGATCGCCGCTTCGAATTCGTTGAGTTTGGTTTCCGCCGGCACCCAGCCCGAATCGATGTGCAATTGCGCCACGCGGCGGTAGTCGCGCTTGAAGAAGGCGAACAGGTTGCGCGCCAGATAGTCCTGGTCTTCCGGGGTCAGGCTGCCGACGATGCCGCAGTCGATCGCGATGTACTGCGGGCTCCACGGGTTGACGGTGCTGACGAAGATGTTGCCCGGGTGCATGTCGGCGTGGAAGAAACTGTCGCGGAACACCTGGGTGAAGAAGATCTCCACGCCGCGTTCGGCAAGCATTTTCATGTCGGTGCGCTGGTCGGCGAGGGTCGCCAGATCCGTCACCTGAATCCCGTAGATACGCTCCATCACCAGCACTTTCGGCCGGCACCAGTCCCAATAGACTTGCGGCACGTAGAGCAGCGGCGAGCCTTCGAAGTTGCGCTTCAACTGGCTGGCGTTGGCCGCCTCGCGCAGCAAATCGAGTTCGTCGTAGATGGTTTTTTCGTAGTCGCTGACCACGTCCACCGGGTGCAGCAGGCGGGCGTCGGCGGAAACCTTCTCGGCGGCGCGGGCGAGGATGAACAGCCACGCCAGATCCTGGGCGATCACCGGTTTCAGGCCCGGGCGGATCACCTTGACCACCACTTCTTCGCCGGTCTTCAGCTGTGCGGCATGCACTTGCGCCACCGAGGCCGAGGCCAGCGGTTCGACGTCGAAGCGGCTGAACACTTCGCTGATCTTCTTGCCCAGCTGTTCTTCGATCAGTTTGACCGACAGCTGCGAATCGAACGGCGGTACGCGGTCCTGCAACAGCATCAGCTCATCGGCGATGTCTTCCGGCAGCAGGTCGCGGCGGGTCGAGAGGATCTGCCCGAACTTGATGAAGATCGGCCCCAGGTCCTGCAAGGCCAGGCGCAGGCGTGCGCCACGGCTCAAGTCCAGCGGCTTGCGCGGGAACCAGCGCCACGGCAGGACATAGCGCAGCGCCAGCAGGAACCACGGCAAGGGCAGATCGAACAGCAGATCATCGAGGCGGTAGCGGATCACGACGCGCTGGATGCGCAACAGACGGCGGACGGCGAGCAGCTTCATGCGTTATCGCTTGGGTCGAGGGATCGGGAAAGGCGCTCGAAGCGCGCCTCGAGACGTTCCAGATCGAGTTTGATCCGGTCCAGTTCGCTGAAGCGGGCTTCGGCTTCGCGCTGCCCGACAAGGGTGCGCGATTCTTCGGCCAGGTATTCGGCGAGGTTCTGGTTGAGGCTGGCAAATCCTTGTTGATACCAGCGGGCGCGGCTGCGCAGGTGACCGCCGACCAGTTGCGTGGCGACCGGGCCGAGCCAGCGCGAGAGTTCGTACTCCCAGTCCAGCTCAAGGTCCTGCAGCACGCCCGCCAGTTCCAGCAGCACGCCGCTGTCGCCGTCGAGTTCGACTTCCGGTGCGTGCAGCACCGCGGTCTTGTCCTTGCTCAGGGCCAGTTTCACCAGGCTTGAAGCCGGGGCGCGCAGGGTGCAGTCGACGCCGGTTTCCCAACGGGACGCCAGCATCAGGCCTTCGTCGCTCGGCAGGATAAACAGTTGCAGCGCCGGGCTGCGGCAATCCACGGCAATCACTTTGCCGGTCAGATGCGCCAGTCGCGGCAGCGCCGTGCTGTCGAGACGCAGCACGCGGTTCAGGCCGAGTTCGACGCTGGCCAGCAGCCCGGTCAGCAGCATCAGGGCTTGATGCCGCGGTGCAGGGCGACGATGCCTGCGGTCATGTTGTGATAGGTCACGCGGTCGAAACCGGCGTCGACCATCATCGACTTCAGGGTTTCCTGATTCGGGTGCATGCGGATCGATTCGGCCAGGTAGCGATAGCTTTCCGAGTCGTTGGTGATCAGCTTGCCCATCAGCGGCATGAAGGCGAACGAGTAGGCGTCGTAGGCCTTGGACATCAGCGCGTTGGTCGGCTTGGAGAATTCCAGCACCAGCAGACGGCCGCCGGGCTTGAGCACGCGCAGCATCGAGCGCAGGGCGTCTTCCTTGTGCGTCACGTTGCGCAGGCCGAAAGCGATGGTCACACAGTCGAAATGGTTGTCCGGGAACGGCAGTTTTTCCGCGTCGGCCTGGACGAACTCGACGTTGCCCGACACGCCGACATCCAGCAGGCGGTCACGGCCGACCTTGAGCATGGATTCGTTGATGTCCGCGAGAACGACCTGACCGGTCGGGCCGACCAGGTGCGAGAACTTTTTGGTCAGGTCGCCGGTGCCGCCGGCGATGTCCAGCACGCGGTTGCCGGCGCGCACGCCCGACAGCTCGATCGCGAAGCGCTTCCACAGACGGTGCATGCCGCCCGACAGAAGGTCGTTCATCAGGTCGTACTTGGCGGCCACGGAGTGGAACACTTCAGCGACTTTTTCCGCTTTCTGGCTTTCCGGAACGTTTTTGAAGCCGAAGTGAGTGGTGGGTTCGGCATCGCTGCCTTTGCGCTGATCAGTCATATCGCTGTCACCAAAAGAGAATGCGCGACATTCTAATCCCCAAGCCATGCTTTGTCTTGGAATGGCTAAAGGTAAGATGGGCAACCTTCGGGACGATTTGCCGCAGTGGCGGTCAAGATTCGTTGCAGGCATTCACAGCCCCATTCAAAAAGCAGGAGTCATTCAATGGCCCATATCAGTGTTGAGCGTGCCCACAGCCTGGGCAAGGAAGTGGCCCGCGAGAAAGCCGACAAACTGGCGCAGAAACTGTCCGATCAATATGGCCTCGAGCCGCAGTGGGCGGGTGACACCCTGAACCTCAAGCGATCGGGCGTGAAGGGCGCGGTGCATGTGGCCGAGGACTCGATCCGGGTCGATGTGGAACTGGGCCTGATGATGTCGGCCATGAGCGGCATGATCAAAGCCGAGATCGAGAAGGCGCTGGATAAAGCGCTGGTCTGATCAGGACAAACGGGGAGCTTCGGGCTCCCCTTTCTTTTTTCGTGCCCCTGCCTTTTATGTCAGTTGTTAGGGTGCCGTTTCTAATTTTTCTCCCTACTTTGTGCCTGAGCCCGACACTCGTCAGGGCAGTTCCTCAAACCTTCTGCGCGTGAGGTGCACCATGGCCAAAGCTATTTTGAAGAAAAAAATCGACGCCTCGACTTCTGCCCTGAGCGACGTCAAATCCTATGCCCGCAAGATCTGGCTGGCAGGCCTGGGTGCCTACACCAAGGTCGGTCAGGAGGGCAGCGAGTACTTTCAGGAGTTGATCAAGGCTGGTCAAACTGTTGAAAAGAAAGGCAAAAAAGCCGTCACCGAAAAACTCGAAGCGGCCAACGCCGAGATCGACGAAGCCAGGAGCGAGGTCAGCTCTTTCAAAGGCCGCGTCGAAGTTCAGCTCGACAAGGTCGAGAAGGCGTTCGACACGCGTGTCGCCAGTGCCTTGAATCGTATCGGCATTCCGTCTAAACATGACGTTGAGGCACTCTCTGCTAAGCTCGATGAGCTGACGGCATTGCTCGAACGCGTCGCGCGTAAATCTTAAGGAGAACGGGATGGCTGGTAAAAAGAACACCGATAAAGAAGGCAGCTCGTGGATCGGAAAAGTCGAAGACTATTCCCGCAAGATCTGGCTGGCTGGTTTAGGCGTGTACTCGAAGATCGACACTGACGGCAGCAAGCTCTTCGATACATTGGTCAAAGACGGCGAGAAAGCCGAGAAGCTCACCAAGGCTGCAGTCGGCAAGAAAGTCGATGCTGCCAAGGACACCGCGAGCTCGGCCAAATCGCGCATCAGCGGCGTGAAAGATCGCGCGCTGGGCACCTGGGATCAGCTGGAAGGGGCTTTCGACAAGCGCCTGAACAGTGCGATTTCGCGCCTGGGCGTACCGAGCCGCAACGAGGTGAAGGATCTGCACAAGAAGGTCGATACCCTGACCAAGCAGATCGAGAAACTCACCGGCCTGAAAGCTCAGCCTGTCGCGGCCAAAACCGCAGCAGCCAAGCCTGCGGCCAAAACCGCTGCCAAGCCACTGGCTAAAGCCGCCGCCAAACCAGCAGCCAAAACCGCTGCGGCCAAGCCTGCAGTAAAAGCCGCAGCCAAACCGGTCGCCGCCAAGGCCGCCGCCAAACCTGCTGCAAAACCAGCGGCCAAGCCAGCAGCGAAAACCGCTGCCGCCAAACCCGCTGCCAAGCCTGCCGCCAAACCGGCTGCAGCGAAAAAACCTGCAGTGAAAAAACCGGCCGCGCCGAAAGCCGCTGCGCCGAAGCCAGCTGCACCAAAACCGGTGACTACACCGCAAGCACTGGCCAGCACGTCGAACTCCGCCTCGGCTCCAAGCCCGGCGCCTGTTTCGACTGTTGCATCGACTCCGTCGACGCCGACCAGTCAGTCCTGATATTCAGGGCACAAGAAAACGCCCGGCCTTTGAAGGTCGGGCGTTTTTGTTTGCGCGGTCACTCGTGATCTTCGAGATATTGCAAAGCCATCCGCTCCGTCGCCACCTTCACCGGCGGCAACAAGTGCGGCGCCACCAGCATCATGATCTGGTACACCACCAGCCTCACTTCCCCCTCGCGATCGAGAATCCGCTGATAGTCCAGCGAGAACAGCAGCGTCATGGTGATCTGTTCCACCAGTTGCCCCAGCGCCTGGGTATCACTGACCAGTTGTCCCGAGGCCTTTAACCGCGCCAGCAATGACGCCAGCGTGCGTTTCAGGACGTTGAGAAAATTGCGGATGCCCTTGGCCAGTTTCGGCAGGCGTCCGGCCAGGTTCGACAGGTCCTGGAACAGGAACCGGTACTGCGCCAGCCGCTCGACGATCAAATGCAGGAACAGCCAGTAATCCTCCGGTGCCAGTTCGACATCGGCGGGCGGGTCGAGCAGTGGTGCCAGCTCGTTCTGGAAACGCTCGAACAGCCCGAGAATCAGCGGCTCCTTGCCGTGGAAGTGGTAATAGAGGTTGCCCGGGCTGATCCCCATTTCATTGGCAACCTCCATGGTCGAGACGTTCGGCTCGCCCTTTTCGTTGAACAACTGCAGGGCACATTCGAGGATCCGTTCGCTTGTTTTCATCCAGTCTTCTTAAAGGGCGGTTGGGGCCGGTCAGCGCACGCGCACGTAAGTGCCGGGCGCCGCCTCCATCGGTGGATAGTTCGCGTTGCCAAGGGCCATCTGGGTTTCGCGCAGGGTGCCGGAGCGCTGCTGGACCCACTCCAGCCACTGCGGCCACCAGCTGCCGTCGACTTTTTTCGCGTCGTAGTACCAGGCGCGCGGGTCGCTGCTCATCTTGCCGTTTTCGACGTAGTTGGCCTTGGGGTTGCTCGGCGGGTTGAGAATGCTCTGGACGTGGCCGCTGTTGGACAGCACGAAGCGCCGCTCGCCGCCCAGCAGCAGGGTCGAGCGATACACCGCGTCCCAGGGCGTGATGTGGTCGTTCATGCCGGCCACGCTGAAACTGTCGACCGTGACTTTCTGCAGGTCGATCGGCGTGCCGCAGACTTCCAGGCCGCCCGAATGAATCAGCGGGTTGTGCTTGAAGAAGTCCAGCAGGTCGCCATGAAACGCGGCGGGCAGGCGGGTGCTGTCGTTGTTCCAGTAAAGGATGTCGAACGCCGGCGGCTCCTTGCCCAGCAGGTAGTTGTTGACGAAGTAGCTCCAGATCAGATCGTTGGGCCGCATCCAGGCGAACACCCTGGCCATGTCGCGACCGTCCAGCACGCCTTTCTGATAGGAGCGACGCTTGGCCGCTTCGAGAGTCTGTTCGTCGGCGAACAGCGTCGCCGGGGAGTCGATCTGACTGTCGAGCAGGCTCACCAGATAGGTCGCGCTGGAGACCCGCCGCAGCTGCCGCTTGGCCTGCAAGTGCCCCTGCAGCGCAGCGATAGTCAGCCCGCCGGCGCAGGCACCCATCAGGTTGACCTCCCGGGCGCCGGTGATCGCCCGGCAGATGTTCATCGCTTCTTCCACGGCCTCGACGTAGGTCGAAAGGCCCCATTCGCGATGACGAACGTCCGGGTTGCGCCAACTGATCATGAAGGTCTGCAAGCTGTTCTTCAGGGCGTACTGGACGAAGCTGTTGCTCGGGCTCAGGTCGAAAATGTAGTACTTGTTGATTTGCGGCGGCACCACCAGCAGCGGTTTCGAATACTGCTTTTCGCTCATCGGCTTGTACTGGATCAGCTCGAGCAGCTCGTTGCGAAACACCACCGAACCGGTGGTGGTGGCGACAGTCTTGCCGACTTCGAAAGCCTGTTTGGTCACCTGGCGCGGCAGGCCGTCGTTGTGCAGCAGGTCATCGAAAAGATGACTCAAACCGCGTACCAGACTGTGGCCGCCGGAGTTGAACAGCTCCTTGATCGCCAGCGGATTGAGCAGCGTGTTGGAGGGCGCCACGGCGTCGTTGATCAGGGAAAAAGCGAAGTGCGCACGGGCGCGGTCGTCGTCGCTCATGTTGCTTTCGTCGATCCAGCTCTTCACCTGTTTCTGCCAGCTCAGATAGGCCTGCAGGCCCCGGCGGTAAAACGGGTTGAGACTCCAGGCCGGATCGGCGAAGCGGCTGTCATTGGGGTTGGTCGGATGCAGGGTTTCACCGAGCAGCACGCGTCCGAGCGCGCCACCGAGTTTCAACGCGTGCTTCGCGCTGTGAATGGGGTTGCGCAGACCATGGGCGGCTACGCTGCGCAACGTCGAAATCAGGTCGCGGCCTCGCAGGCCGGTCATTGCACTTTGTGCATTGATGAAAACGGCGGGACTGGGCACTACGCCCGTCGCGGGTTTGTCGCGCATGACTCAACACTCCTTCGTCTTCAGGTCAAAAACAAACACACCGAACCAGAACACCATAGACGCTGTTGCGGCTTGTTGCCTGCGCGGCGTCCTGCCACGCGTGTTGGAAAAGCTCTGCAAGGAGCTGTCCAGAAAACCGGACCGGGCCGGTTATCCGCCCAGCGGTGTCGGGTGGGGGTGCATCACTGCGCGAAGACGTTCCTCCTGGAGAAATTTCATGATGATCGGCGCCACGGCTTCGGCCCGGGTGATGAGGAACAGATGCCCGTCATCGATGATGTGCAATTGCGCGTTGGGAATCCGCCAGGCGAGCAGACGCATGTTGATCAGCGGGATCAGCGGATCGTCGTCACCGGCCAGCACCAGGGTCGGCTGGTGGATCTTGTGCAGCCAGTGAATGCTGGTCCAGCCAAGGCCCGCGAACAGTTGCCAGTAGTAGCCGAGCTTGCCCGCCGAACGCACCTTGGCCGCATGGCTGGCAGCGAGGGTCGGGTCGCGACGGAACGAGCCGCCGTAGATCATCGGGGCGATGCGGATCACATGGGACGGCTGGATGTAGCGGCGCGGGCTGGCCATCATCCACAGCACCTTCGGCTTGCCCGGCACCATCACCGCGCCTGCCGCCGTGGCCGCCAGTACCAGCTTCTTGCAGCGCTCGGGATAGTCATGGGCGAATTGCTGCGCCAGCGCGCCACCCCAGGACACACCGATCACATTGACCTGGCCGTAGTCGAGGTAATCGAGCATCCGTGCCGTGAGTTTGGCCAGGCCCGGAAAGCGATACGGCCGGCTCGGCGTCGAAGAACCACCGACACCGGGCACGTCGAAGGCGATCACTTCCAGGTCCGGATCCAGCGCCGCGACAAAAGGAAACACCAGCTCCAGGTTGGCGCCGATGCCGTTGAAAATCAGCAAGGGCGTCAAGTGAGGCTTGCCGGGGCGTACGGCGGTCCGGAGGGTCTGGCCATCCAGCTCGACGGTACGGAAGATGAACGGTTGCGGCATGCTTCAGGGCCCTGTGGGTCGCAATCTCAGTGTTCACCTCACTCCCCGCAGGGAGTGAGGTGTATCGGTTACCGCTCGTGTACGTATGTGCCCGGCGAGGCTTCGCCTGCCGGGAACGCCTTGTTGCCCAGCTTCGTCGGTGCCTTTTTCAGTTCGCCCGAACGCGCCGCCTGCCAGGCCTGCCAGTGCAGCCACCAGGAGTCGGCGTGCTTGGTCGAGTTTTCCTGCCAGTCATCGGCATTGGCGGTCATTTCGTCGCTGGTCATGTAGCGCGATTTCGGGTTGCCCGGCGGGTTCAGAATGCTCTGGATATGCCCGCTGCTGGACAGCACGAATTCCACCTTGCCGCCAAACAGCTGCGCCGACTTGTAGCAGGACTTCCACGGAGTGATGTGGTCGTTGGTGCCGGCCAGCGAGAAGATGTCGGCCGTGACCTTCTTGAGGTCGATCGGCGTGCCGCACACTTCCAGTGCATCGGGGCGGGTCAGTGGGTTGTTTTTGAACATCTCGATCAGGTCGCCGTGGAACGCTGCGGGCAACCGGGTGGTGTCGTTGTTCCAGAACAGGATGTCGAACACCGGCGGCTCGTTGCCCAGCAGGTAGTTGTTGACCCAGTAGTTCCAGATCAGATCGTTGGGGCGCATCCAGGCGAAGACCTTGGCCATGTCTTTGCCTTCCAGCACGCCGGCCTGATACGAATGACGCTTGGCCATCTCCAGGGTCTGCTCGTCGACGAACAGGGCGACGTCACTGTCCAGGGTGGTGTCGAGCACGCTGACCAGCAGGGTCAGGGCATTGACCTTGTTTTCGCCGGTGGCGGCGTAGTGGCCGAGCAGGGCGGTGCAGGTGATGCCGCCGGAGCAGGCGCCCAGCATGTTGACGTCCTTGCTGCCAGTGATCGCGGTGACCACGTCGACGGCTTCCTTCAGGGCTTCGATGTAGGTCGAGAGGCCCCACTCGCGCTGTTCCTTGGTCGGGTTGCGCCAGCTGACGATAAAGGTCTGCACATTGTTGCGCAGGCAGAAGCGCGCCAGGCTCTTGTCCGGGCTCAGGTCGAATACGTAGAACTTGTTGATCTGCGGCGGCACTACCAGCAGCGGGCGCTCGTGGACTTGCTCGGTGATCGGCTTGTACTGGATCAGCTCCAGCACGTCGTTGCGAAACACCACCGCGCCCTCGCTCACGCCCAGGGTCTTGCCGACCTCGAAAGCGCCCATGTTGACCTGGCTCGGCATGCCGCCGTTGTGCACCAGATCCTTGGCCAGATGCGAGAGGCCGTCGAGCAGACTCTTGCCACCGGTCTCGAAGAAACGTTTGACCGCCGCCGGGTTGGCCGCCGTGTTGGTCGGCGCCATGGCTTCGGTCATCAGATTGATCACGAAGTGGCCGCGCGCGATGTCCTTGGGCGAGAGGCTGCTGTCGTCGATCCAGGCATGGAGTTCCTTGCGCCACGCCAGATAAGTTTGCAGGTAACGTTTGTACAGCGGGTTCTGACTCCACGCCGGGTCGACAAAGCGACGGTCATCGCCTGCCGGTTGCAGTTCTGATTTGCCGAACAGCACGTTCTTCAGTTCGATGCCGAAATGAGTGACGTGTTTGACGCTATGGATCGGTTGTTTGATGGCCTGGGTCAGCACCATTCGAGCAGAGGCCAGCAGATCCTTTCCGCGAAGCCCAACGACAGGATTCAGCCCCAGGGTGTTTTCCGAGGCTTGGTACTTCAAATCATCGTTATTCTTGTTACTCATCTACGACGCTCCATTGTCCTGAGACGAGTACCCGGTTTCTGCTGTGCAGTTCCACAGCCAATGCCAGGTACTACTGCTCGGGTGACCGTTGATTCTGCATAGCTGCTTTACAGTCGTAGAGCACTGCAGGGAACTTGCCAGCTCCATTGGTTACCCGAGTTTAATTTTTTTCGCAAGCAGCCGATCCCGGGCCGCTTCAGCGGAGCATTCAAACAGATGAATTTAGAAAATGCCCTCTAAACAGTCCGAGGTGCGGACTAGAGCATCAGCTTGACGACGGACTCGTCCGGGTCGCGGGTTTTGCCGGCGGCTTTGAGCTCGGCCAGATAATCCGCCCAGAGTGCGTCATAACGTCGCCCCAGTTCATAGAGGTAATCCCAGGTGAACAGGCCGCTGTCATGACCGTCGTCGAAGGTCAGTTTCAGTGCGTACTGACCGGCCGGTTCTACCTTGGTCAGGCCGACGTGCAGCTTGCCGAATTGCAGGATCGGTTTGCCGTGGCCCTGGACCTCGGCGGAAGGGGAATGCACGCGCAGGAATTCGGCGGGCAGGGTGTATTCCTCGCCGGACGCGTATTTGAGCGACAGGGTTTTCGAGGCTTTGTGCAGTTTGATGTCGGTGGGGAGTTGGGTCATCGCCGGCGTTCCGTCAGGTGGAAAAAATTGTGGGAGCCGATGGCTCCCACAGTTTCACGACCACTGTAAGTATGGCTTACAGGATATAACGGGACAGATCTTCGTTCTGCGCCAATTCACCCAGGTGGCTGTTGACGTACTCGGCATCGATCAGGATCGCCTTGTCGTCGTGGGCGCTGGCCAGATCGCCTGCACTGAACGACACCTCTTCCAGCAGACGCTCAAGCAGCGTGTGCAGGCGACGGGCACCGATGTTCTCGGTCTTCTCGTTGACCTGCCAGGCGATCTCGGCCAGACGCTTGATGCCTTCAGGCTGGAACTGGATGTTCAGGCCTTCGGTCTTCAGCAGTGCGCAGTACTGCTCGGTGAGCGAGGCGTGCGGTTCGCTGAGGATGCGCTCGAAGTCTTCCGGGCTCAGGGCCTTGAGTTCGACGCGGATCGGCAGACGGCCTTGCAGCTCCGGCACCAGATCGCTCGGCTTGCTCAGGTGGAACGCACCGGAGGCGATGAACAGGATGTGGTCGGTCTTGACCATGCCCAGCTTGGTGTTGACGGTGCAGCCTTCGATCAGCGGCAACAGGTCGCGTTGTACGCCTTCACGGGAGACATCGGCGCCGCCGACATTGCCGCGCTTGGCGACCTTGTCGATTTCGTCGATGAACACGATGCCGTGCTGCTCGACCGCTTCCAGGGCCTTGGCCTTCAACTCTTCTTCGTTGACCAGGCGACCGGCTTCTTCATCGCGCACCAGCTTCAGCGCTTCCTTGACCTTGAGCTTGCGGGCCTTCTTCTTGCCCTTGCCCATGTTGGCGAACAGGGACTGCAGCTGGTTGGTCATTTCTTCCATGCCCGGAGGCGTGGCGATCTCGATACCGGCCATTTCGGCGACTTCGATCTCGATTTCCTTGTCGTCCAGCTGACCTTCACGCAGGCGCTTGCGGAACAGCTGACGAGTGTTGGAATCCTGGGTCGGCGCGTCTTCGTTGCCGAAGCCCATGCGTGCCGGCGGCAGCAGGGCGTCGAGGATGCGATCCTCGGCGGCGTCTTCGGCGCGGTGGCGCACGCGGGTCATTTCCTGCTCGCGCAGCATCTTGATCGCGGCATCGGCCAGATCACGGATGATCGATTCGACGTCACGGCCGACGTAGCCGACTTCGGTGAACTTGGTCGCTTCGACCTTGATGAACGGCGCGTTGGCCAGCTTGGCCAGGCGACGGGCGATCTCGGTTTTACCGACACCGGTCGGGCCGATCATCAGGATGTTCTTCGGGGTCACTTCAACGCGCAGCTCTTCAGGCAGCTGCATGCGGCGCCAGCGGTTGCGCAGGGCAATCGCGACGGCGCGCTTGGCATCGTCCTGGCCGATGATATGGCGGTTGAGTTCGTGGACGATTTCGCGGGGAGTCATGGACATAATAATTGACGGTCCTCAAGCAGAAACAAGCCGTGGCACAGGGCCGCGTCAGGCTTATTCAGCGAGATCCTGCTCCTCAATGGTCTGGGTGTGGTTGGTGAATACACAGATGTCGCCGGCGATGCCGAGAGCAGTCTCGACGATTTCGCGGGCCGACAGGTCGGTCTTCTTCAGCAGGGCGCTGGCGGCGGCTTGCGCATAGGCGCCACCGGAACCCATGGCGATCAGGCCGTCTTCGGGTTCGACCACGTCACCGTTGCCGGTGATGATCAGGGAGGCGTCCTTGTTGGCGACCGCGAGCATCGCTTCGAGGCGGCTCAGGGAACGGTCGGTGCGCCATTCTTTGGCGAGTTCGACGGCGGCACGGATCAGGTGGCCCTGATGTTTCTCGAGCTGGCCTTCGAAACGTTCGAACAGGGTAAAGGCGTCGGCGGTGGCACCGGCAAAACCGGCGATGACCTGGCCGTGGTACAGGCGACGAACTTTCTTCGCGTTGCCTTTCATCACGGTGTTGCCGAGAGAAACCTGGCCGTCGCCGCCCATGACGACTTTGCCGTGGCGGCGGACTGAAACGATGGTGGTCAAGGGAAGAGTCTCCACACTGCGGGGCGAAAATGCCTTATGCCCATTCATATGGGGGTGGTGGAGAGGATTTCAACTGCGGGGAGGGAGAGGGGACGAGCGGTGGTGTTGCGCTGATCCTCCCCACGCAGAGCGGGGGAAGGATCATTCGCGGGGAATCAGCGGCTCTGGCGTTGTTGTAACAACAGGTTGCTGAAGCCGGCGCCCGCCAGTTGCTTCTGGGCGGTGGTCAGCTGTTCGCGGTTGCTGAACGGGCCGACCAGTACGCGGTACCAGGTTTCATCCTTCACGGTTCCGGACTCAACCGCCACCGCCTGGCCGAGCAGAATGATCTGCGCGCGGACCTTGTCGGCATCTGTCTGCTTGCGGAACGAGCCGGCCTGCAGGAAGAACTTGGTCACCGGTGCAGCCTTGGTCACCGGTGGCGCTGGCGGCGGGGTGATCCCGGCCAGCGCAGCCTGGGCCCGTGCGGTGTCGATCTTCGCCGCTTCCGCCGGGGTCACCGGCGTGGTCGGGATCGCCGGCACCTGTGGCGTCGGCAGGGTTTTCTCCGGCACGGCGTCAGGCGGCACGATCACTTCCGATTCCGGCAGCAGGGTGTAGAAGTCGTACTTCGGCTTCACCGGTTGCGTCGGGCTCGGTGGGGTCTTGTTGGCCTCGGCGATCTTGGTGGCTTTCTGTTGTTGCTGTTGTTCGACCTTCTCGCGCTTGACCGTGTCGCTGCCCTTGCCCGGCTCCAGTTTCATCAGGAACACGATGAACGCACCGACCGTCAGGCCGATGGCCATCCACAGCCAGCCCGGGATCGGTTGCTTCGCAGGAGCTTGGTAACGGCTGGCGCCACGCTTGGGTGCAGGTTTTTTCTTGGCAGCCAACTTACATACGCTCCAGGGTTTCCAGGCCGAGCAGTTCCAGGCCTTGCTTGAGGGTACGGCCGGTCAGCGCGGCAAGGCGCAGACGGCTTTGCATTTGTGCCGGGGTCTCGGCGGCGAGGATCGGGCAGTTCTCGTAGAAGCTGGAGAACAGGCCGGCCACGTCGTACAGGTAGGTGCACAGGGTGTGTGGCGTGCCCTTTTCTGCGACGTTGTTCAGCACTTCACCGAACTGCGCCAGTTTGGCCGCCAGTTCCTGTTCGTGCGCCGCTTCGAGGACGATCTGGCCGTCGACTTCGCTGAAATCCTTGCCCAGTTTGCGGAATACGCCGGCCACGCGAGTGTAGGCGTACAGCAGGTATGGCGCGGTGTTGCCTTCGAAGTTGAGCATCAGGTCGAAGTTGAAGCTGTAGTCGCTGGTGCGGTGCTTCGACAGGTCGGCGTATTTCACCGCGCCGATGCCCACGACCTTGGCGATGTTGCGCAGCTCGTCTTCGGCCAACTCCGGATTCTTGTCTTTCACCAGGGTGTAAGCGCGTTCCTGAGCTTCGGTCAGCAGATCGATCAGCTTCACGGTGCCGCCATCACGGGTCTTGAACGGACGGCCGTCGGCGCCGTTCATGGTGCCGAAGCCCATGTGCTCCATTTCCATCGGATGGGTCACGAAACCGGCCTTGCGCGCCACGGCGAACACTTGCTGGAAGTGCAGGGCCTGACGCTGGTCGACGAAGTACAGCGCACGGTCGGCCTTCAGTTTGCCGCTGCGATAGCGCACGGCGGCCAGGTCGGTGGTGGCGTACAGGTAGCCGCCGTCAGCCTTGACGATGATCACCGGCAACGGCTCGCCTTCGGCGTTCTTGAATTCGTCGAGGAACACGCACTGGGCGCCGTTGCTTTCGACCAGCATGCCGGCGGCCTTCAGATCGTTGACCACGTTGATCAGGTCGTCGTTGTAGGCGCTTTCGCCCATCACGTCGGCCATGGTCAGTTTGACGTTGAGCAGTTCGTAGATCTTCTGGCAGTGCGACAGCGAGATGTCCTTGAACTTGGTCCACAGCGCCAGGCATTCGGCATCGCCGGCCTGCAGCTTGACCACCAGCCCGCGGGCACGGTCGGCGAATTCCGGGGACTCGTCGAAGCGCTGCTTGGCGGCGCGGTAGAAGTTTTCCAGGTCCGACAGTTCGTCGCTGGTGATCGGGTTTTCCTGCAGATACGCCATCAGCATGCCGAACTGGGTGCCCCAGTCGCCGACGTGATTCTGACGGATCACGGTATCGCCGAGGAATTCGAGCACACGGGCCACGCCGTCGCCGATGATGGTCGAGCGCAAGTGGCCGACGTGCATCTCTTTGGCCAGGTTCGGCGCCGACAGGTCGACCACGGTGCGTTGCGCCGGGCCGGCCTTGCGCACGCCAACGTGAGCGTCGGCCAGGGCGGCGTCGAGGCGCGAGGCCAGCGCCTGGGTGTTCTGGAAAAAATTGATGAAGCCTGGGCCGGCGATTTCGGCCTTGGTGACGTTCTCGTCGGCCGGCAGGGCAGCGATGATTTTTTCTGCCAGGTCGCGCGGCTTCATGCCCGCAGGCTTGGCCAGCATCATGGCGATGTTGCTGGCGAAATCGCCGTGGGTCTTGTCTCGGGCGTTTTCCACCTGGATCGCCGGCGTCAGGCCTTCAGGCAACACACCTTCGTTGACGAGTTGGGTGAGGGCTTGTTGGATCAGCTGGCGAATGGTGTCTTTCATGGTCTTCTCTTTCGACCGCAAGCGCGGCGGCGCATCGATGCGCGGGTGGAAAAACTGGGCATTATCCGTTGCGAAGACGGGCTTGCCAACCTTAGCAGGCAGGATGTGGATGTGTGGTGACAATTCGAGCGGTTTTGCCCGGTCAGTACAGATCCACCGGATCGACATCCAGCGACCAGCGCACCGCCCGGCCGCTCGGCATCTGCTCCAGCACCAGCAGCCAGCTCGCCAGCAACCGGTGCAACGGCGCCCGGGCCGTGGCCTGCAAGAGTAGTTGCGCGCGGAAGCGTCCGGCCCGGCGTTCCATCGGTGCCGGCACCGGTCCCAGCAGTTCAATGCCGGTCAGATTCTGTTCGGCCAGCAAACGCTCGGCCTCGCTGCAGGCCTCATCGAGAAAACCTTCGGCCTGCCCCGGCTTGTGCGCTTCGGCGCGCAACAGTGCCAGATGGGCGAACGGCGGCAGACCGGCGGCGCGGCGTTCGCTCAAGGCCTGTTCGGCGAAGGCGAAGTAACCCTGTTCGGTCAGTTGCACCAATAAAGGATGGTCGGCCAGGTGGGTCTGGATGATCACCTTGCCCGGTTCCTCCGCTCGCCCGGCGCGCCCGGCGACCTGCACGATCAACTGCGCCATGCGTTCGCTGGCACGGAAGTCGCCGGAAAACAGCCCGCCGTCGGCATCGAGGATCGACACCAGGGTGACCCGGGGGAAGTGGTGACCCTTGGCCAACATCTGGGTGCCGACCAGGATGCACGGCTGGCCTTTCTGGATCGTGGTGAACAACTGATTCATCGCATCCTTGCGCGAGGTGCTGTCGCGGTCGACGCGCAGTACCGGATAGTCCGGGAACAGAATCGCCAGCCGTTCTTCGGCCCGCTCGGTGCCGGCGCCCACCGGCCGCAGATCGACCTTGTTGCACTTCGGGCACTGGCGCGGCACGCGCTCGACGTAACCGCAGTGGTGGCAGCGCAACTCGCCATAGCGCTGGTGCACGGTCATCCGCGCATCGCAGCGCTGGCATTCGGACATCCAGCCGCAATCGTGGCACAGCAGGGTTGGAGCAAACCCTCGGCGGTTAAGGAACACCAGTACCTGCTGCCCGGCGGCGAGGGTCTGGCCGATGGCTTGCTGCATTGGTCCGGAAATGCCGCTGTCCAGTGGGCGACTTTTCACATCCAGACGCAGGAACCGTGGCTGTTTGGCGCCGCCGGCCCGTTCATTCAGGCGCAGGAGCCCGTACCGACCGGTGTAGGCGTTGTGCAGGCTTTCCAGCGATGGCGTCGCGGAACCGAGCACGATCGGGATGTTTTCCTGCCGCGCCCGCACCAGCGCCAGATCCCGCGCGTGGTAGCGCAGGCCCTCCTGCTGTTTATAGGAGCCGTCGTGTTCTTCGTCGATGATGATCAGCCCCGGATTTTTCATCGGGGTGAACAGCGCCGAGCGGGTGCCGATAATAATGTCGGCCTCGCCATCCCGGGCAGCGAGCCAGGCATCGAGGCGATCGCGGTCATTGACCGCCGAGTGCAGCAGGGCAATGCGCGCATTGAAACGTTGTTCGAAGCGCGCCAGGGTCTGCGGGCCGAGGTTGATCTCCGGGATCAGCACCAGTGCCTGCTTGCCGGCCTCGAGGGTTTCGCGGATCAGCTGCAAATAGACTTCGGTCTTGCCGCTGCCGGTGACCCCGGCCAGCAGGAACGCGTGATAGCTGTCGAACCCGGCGCGAATCGCCTCGTACGCGGCGCGTTGCTCGCTGTTGAGCGGCAGCTCGGGCTGGGCCAGCCAGTGTTCGTGGCGCGCGCCGGGGGCATGGCGGCGCACTTCGACCTGCACCAGATCCTTGGCCAGCAGCAGATCGAGGCTGTCCTTGCTCAGCATCAGTTTGCTCAGTAACTGATGGGCGACGCCATGAGGATGCTGGGCCAGCGTCGCCAGGGCTTCGCGCTGGCGCGGGGCACGGGCGATGCGCGGGTCATCGAGGCTGGCACCGGGGGCGGCGGACCAGAAGCGTTCCTGGCGGGCTTCGGCCAGTTCGCCTTGGCGCAGCAGCACCGGCAGTGCCCAGCTCAGGGTGTCGCCGAGGCTGTGCTGATAATACTGGGCGGTCCACAGGCACAGCTTGAACAGTGCCGGCGGCAGCGGTGCGGTGGCGTCGAGCAGGGCCAGCGCCGGTTTGAGCTTCTCCACCGGTACTTCGCTGGTGTCAGTGACTTCCACCAGAATCCCGATCATCTCCCGCCGACCGAACGGCACCCGCAGGCGCATGCCCGGCTGCAACTGCGAACGCAGCACGCCGGCCGGGGCCCGATAGTCGAACAGGCGGCGCAGGGGCGAAGGCAGGGCGAGGCGCAGGATGGCGTCGGGCACGCGGGGGGATCTCAATGGGCGGGTGGGTAAAGAAGGGCCGGAGCCTAGCAGACGGTCGGTCTCAGTGACAGCTTGCGTGATCGGGATTGTCTGGTAGAATCCGCGGCCTAATTACGTGCGGTATTCAACAATCGTGTTGGATGGCGGCACGCCAGCTGAGGAAAACACCATGAAAGCCGATATCCACCCGAATTACCCAGAAGTTGCAGTAACTTGCAGCTGCGGCAACAAGTTCGAAACCCGTTCGACCTTCGGCAAAGCCCTGGCGATCGACGTTTGCAACGAGTGCCACCCGTTCTACACCGGTAAGCAGAAGACTCTGGACACCGGTGGTCGCGTTCAGAAGTTCGCCGACCGTTTCGGTGCTTTCGGCGCGAAAAAGGCCTAAGGCCCCTCATTCTGGAAAACCTCAGCGGCTTTTCCGGTCTGATGAAAAAGGCGTCCCTTGCGGGCGCCTTTTTTGTGTCCGCGATTTGGCTGTCCGGCGCCCAGGCCTTCTGCCCGACCCCGTCGGGGCTGTCGAGCGTGGTGGTGCAGCGGGTTGTCGATGGCGACACGGTGCGCCTGAGTGACGGCCGCAGCGTACGCCTGATCGGCCTCAACACGCCCGAGCTGGGCAAGCAGGGGCGCAGCGACGAGCCGTTTGCCGTGGCGGCGCGCAAACGCCTGGAAGCCTTGGTGGCAGACAGTGGCGGTCGGGTCGGTTTGCGCCTTGGTGCGCAAGAAAAAGACCATTACGGGCGTACGCTCGCCCATCTCTACAGTGTCAGCGGCGCCAGTCTCGAAGCGCAAATGCTCGCCGATGGCCTCGGATTCCAGGTCGCGGTGGCACCGAATGTCGATCTTGTCGATTGTCAGCAAGCTGCCGAACGCAGCGCGCGGCAGGCCGGGCTTGGCTTGTGGAAGCGCTCGCCTGTACTGAAAGCGGAGCAGATCGAACGCTCGGGTTTCGCCATCGTCAGCGGGCGTGTGAGCAAGGTTCAGCGCAATCGTGGCGGAATCTGGATCGAGTTGCAGGACAAGCTTGTACTGCGCGTTGCACCCAATCTGCTGGAGCGCTTCGCTGGCAGTTCCCTGCAAGCGCTGAAGGGCAGGCAGATCGAGGCCCGGGGCTGGGTGGTCGACCGTTCGCGACGGGGCGGATTGAGACCCGGTCAGGCTCGCTGGCTGTTGCCGCTGACCGATCCTTCGATGTTGCAATTGTCCCGCTGAAGAAAAAGTTGTAGACATTTTTTCTGTCGATTGTGAACAGTCTAACCCTTGTGCGCCGTGGCTCTTGGCCCAAAGTCGTAGGGCAGGGCGCTTGACAGGGGTGACCGGGCAGTCTTGTGGGGACTTTGCGAGGCGCGTATCCTCGCTGACCAGTCTGTCCAACAGTAAAAAGCGGAATGCCAAAATGTCTGATCTGAAAACTGCCGCTCTCGAATATCACGCCAATCCTCGTCCAGGAAAGCTGAGTGTCGAGCTCACCAAGGCCACTGCTACCGCCCGCGACCTGTCGCTGGCCTACAGCCCCGGCGTAGCTGAACCAGTGCGCGAGATCGCCCGCGATCCTGAACTGGCCTACAAGTACACCGGCAAGGGCAACCTGGTTGCAGTCATTTCCGATGGCACCGCGATTCTGGGCCTGGGTAACCTCGGCCCACTGGCTTCCAAGCCAGTGATGGAAGGTAAAGGCGTGCTGTTCAAGCGCTTCGCCGGCATCGACGTCTTCGACATAGAAGTCGACTCCGAAAGCCCGCAAGCCTTCATCGACACCGTAAAACGCATTTCCATCACCTTCGGTGGCATCAACCTGGAAGACATCAAGGCGCCTGAGTGCTTTGAGATCGAACGCGCTCTGATCGAGCAGTGCGACATTCCGGTATTCCACGATGACCAGCACGGCACCGCGATCGTGACCGCTGCGGGCATGATCAACGCCCTGGAAATCGCTGGCAAAACCCTCGGCGAAGCCAAGATCGTCTGCCTGGGCGCCGGCGCTGCCGCCATCTCCTGCATGAAACTGCTGGTGAGCATGGGCGCCAAGGTCGAGAACATCTTCATGATCGACCGTACCGGCGTGATCCACGCTGGCCGTGACGACCTGAACCAGTACAAGGCCGTGTTCGCCCACGCTACCGAGAAGCGCACCCTGGCTGACGCGCTGAAGGGCGCTGACGTGTTTGTCGGCCTGTCCGGCCCGAACCTGCTGGATGCTGAAGGCCTGTTGTCCATGGCGGCCAACCCGATCGTGTTCGCCTGCTCCAACCCGGATCCGGAAATCTCCCCGGAATTGGCTCACGCCACCCGCAACGACGTGATCATGGCCACCGGCCGTTCGGACTACCCGAACCAGGTCAACAACGTGCTGGGCTTCCCGTTCATCTTCCGCGGTGCCCTGGACGTTCGCGCCAAGCGCATCAACGAAGAAATGAAGATCGCTGCCGCCAACGCCCTGCGCGAACTGGCCAAGCTGCCGGTTCCTCAGGAAGTCTGCGACGCCTATGGCGGTATCTCCCTGGAATTCGGTCGTGAGTACATCATTCCGAAGCCAATGGATCAGCGCCTGATCACCGTGATCTCCGACGCCGTGGCCAAGGCTGCGATCGAGACCGGCGTAGCAACCCTGCCGTATCCGAAGAACTACCCGCTGAAAAGCGTGGATGACGTGTTCAACGGCTAAGTCGTTGTAACGCTTCAAGCGAAAGCCCCGGCTCGTGAGAGTCGGGGCTTTTTTGTGCCTGAGGGTTTTGTCTCGAGTCTGGCCGGTTCATCCGCCACAATCCTGAAGGCAATAAAAAGCCCCGCACTTCTTACGAAGGCGGGGCTTTTTAGCGGTTCAGGATCAGAACAAATCGATCGGCGCCTGTTCGTCCGCCGGCAGCGGGCTGCCCGGTGCCGTGCCGTTGCCGATCTCGTTGACCGACGGCGGCGTGTCTTCGGCCTTGAACAGTTCGAAGTAGGCGCCTGGTGTGCTCGGCGAAGCCGCGCGGCCGCTGACCGGATCCACCCGCAGACTGAGGATGCCTTCCGGCTCCGGCTGGACATGCGGCGGCTTGTCCTTGAGCGCGGCGCTCATGTAGTTCATCCAGATCGGCAGTGCCACGGTGCCGCCGAATTCCCGGCGACCGAGGCTTTCCGGCTGGTCGAAACCGGTCCAGACCGTGGTCACGTAATCGGCGTTGTAACCGGAGAACCAGGCATCCTTGGATTCGTTGGTAGTACCGGTTTTGCCCGCGATATCGCTGCGGCCCATGGCCAGTGCGCGACGACCGGTGCCGAGCTTGATCACGTCCTGCAACATGCTGTTGAGGATGTAGGTGGTGCGGCCATCGACGATGCGCTCGGCGACTGCCGGAGCTTGTGGCACCGCTGCAGCGCCCGGTGCTTCACCCGGAATCGGTGCTGCGTCGACGGTGATCGGTTGGGTCGTCGGTGCCGCGATGCCGTCGGTGGCCGCGCCACCCTGTGGCACGGTCGGCGGGTTGGCGACGAACAGCGTGTCGCCATTGCGGCTTTCGATCTTGTCGATGATGTACGGGGTGATCTTGTAACCGCCGTTGGCGAAGGTGCTCCAGCCGGTGGCGATTTCCATCGGGGTCAGGGTCGCGGTGCCCAGCGCCAGGGACAGGTTTGGCGGCAGATCCTGCTTGTTGAAACCGAAGCGGGTGATGTAGTCGATGGTCTTGCCTACGCCCATCGCCTGCAGCAGGCGGATCGAAACCAGGTTGCGTGATTTGTACAGCGCTTCGCGCAGGCGGATCGGGCCGAGGAAGGTGTTGGTGTCGTTCTTCGGACGCCAGACCTTGTCCAGATACTCGTCGACGAACACGATCGGCGCGTCGTTGACCAGCGTGGCGGCGGTGTAGCCATTATCCAGTGCGGCACTGTAGACGAATGGCTTGAAGCTCGAACCCGGCTGACGCTTGGCCTGCATGGCGCGGTTGTAGTTGCTCTGCTCGAAGGCGAAACCGCCGACCAGCGAACGGATTGCGCCGTTCTGCGGATCCAGCGACACCAGCGCGCCCTGGGCCTGCGGAATCTGGCTGAACTTCAGCGAATTGTTCGGCTGGCGCTGTACGCGCACCAGATCGCCGACCTGCGCGACATCCGATGGCTGACGCGGCGCGGCGCCCATGCTGTTGGTATTGAGGAACGGACGGGCCCATTTCATGGTGTCCCACGCCACATGCTCTTCACCGGTACGGGTCAGCACTTGCAGGCCGTTCTTGTCGACCTGGGTGACGATGGCCGGCTCGAGGCTGCTGATGGTGCGTTGCTTGGTCAGCTCGGTGGCCCAGGCTTCATGGGTCTTGCCCGGCAGGCGCGATTCAGGACCACGGTAGCCGTGACGCTGGTCGTAGGTCATCAGGCCTTCGTGCAGCGCGGTGTTGGCCATTTCCTGCAGGTTGCTCGGCACCGTGGTGGTGACGCGGAAACCTTCGGTATAGGCGTCGCTGCCGTAACGGCCGACCATTTCGGCACGGGCCATCTCGGCGATGTACGGCGCGTTCACTTCCGGGGTCGGCACGTGGTAGCTGGCGTTAAGCGGCTCGTTGATGGCGGCGGTGTAGTCGGCTTCGGTGATCTTGCCGAGCTTGTACATGCGCCCGAGGATCCAGTCGCGACGCTCCTTGCTGCGCGCCGGGTTGGCCAGCGGATTGAAGCGCGACGGGGCCTTCGGCAGGCCGGCGATCATCGCCATCTGCGCCAGGCTGACCTCGCGGATCGACTTGCCGTAATACACCTGCGCCGCCGCCTCGATGCCGTAGGCGCGGTTGCCCAGATAAATCTTGTTCACGTACAGCTCGAGGATCTCGTCCTTGGTCAGCTGGCGTTCGATCTGCAGGGCCAGGAGGATTTCCGTGGTCTTGCGCGAGAAGCTGCGTTCGCTGGTCAGGAAGAAGTTCTTCGCCACCTGCATGGTGATGGTGCTGCCGCCGGACTGGATGTGACCGCTCTTGACCAGTTGGGTCGCGGCACGCATCAGGCTGCTCGGATCGACGCCATAGTGGTTGGCGAAGTTGTCGTCTTCAGCACTTAGTAACGCATTGATGAAATTGGGGGGAATGTCGGCGAAACGGATCGGAGTACGGCGCATTTCGCCAAATTCTGCGATCAACTTGTTGTCGCTGCTGTACACCCGGAGCGGAATCTGCAACTGAATGCTTCTCAGCGCCTCCACAGATGGCAAACCCGGACTAAGGTAAAGAAACGCGCCGCTGAGAACTAAAAGCAGTCCGCAGAAAACGGCGACGATGGACCAACCGAAGAATTTCAGCAGACGAATCAAGGCTTTTGGACATCCAGGGCAAAGAATGAATTGGGCGACAGGGTTCCGGGAACACACAGAACGGCCCGCGCCGGCAGTAAAAAGCGGAAAAAATCGCTGGGCATTATAAGCACTTTTCCGCTGGGGGCGTCATTTGCGCTTCTGTCAAGACGGGGCGAGGGAACGCAATGCGCATTACAGAGTCCGTAACTCACGGAAAGTCATAGGGAATTGGTAGTGCTAGGACTCTTCAATAAAAAGACCAATACGTTGCTGGGGATCGATATCAGCTCCACTTCGGTGAAGCTGCTGGAGCTGAGCCGTCAGGGCGAGCGCTACCGGGTCGAGGCGTACGCGGTGGAGCCGTTGCCGGCCAACGCCGTGGTCGAGAAGAACATCGCCGAACTCGAGGGCGTCGGGCATGCCCTGTCCCGGGTGCTGGCCAAGGCGCGCACCGGGCTCAGGAGCGTGGCGGTGGCGGTGGCCGGCTCGGCGGTGATCACCAAGGTCATCGAAATGGACGCCGGGCTGTCCGACGACGAGCTGGAAAACCAGCTCAAGATCGAAGCCGACCAATACATTCCCTACCCGCTGGACGAAGTCGCCATCGACTTCGAAGTCCAAGGCGTTTCGCCCCGCAATCCCGAGCGGGTCAACGTGCTGCTGGCCGCCTGTCGCAAGGAAAACGTCGAAGTCCGTGAGGCGGCGCTGGCCCTTGCCGGCCTGACGGCGCGGGTGGTGGATGTCGAGGCGTATGCGCTGGAGCGCTCGTTCGGCCTGCTGGCCACGCAACTGGCGGCCTCCCAGGAGCGCCTGACGGTCGCGGTGGTCGATATCGGCGCGACCATGACCACCCTCAGCGTCCTGCACAACGGGCGGATCATCTACACCCGCGAGCAACTGTTCGGCGGGCGCCAGCTGACCGAGGAAATCCAGCGTCGTTATGGCCTGACCCTCGAGCAGGCCGGGCTGGCCAAGAAGCAGGGCGGTCTGCCGGACGATTATGTCGGCGAGGTCCTGCAGCCGTTTCGCGAGGCGCTGGTACAACAGGTGTCGCGTTCCCTGCAGTTCTTCTTTGCTTCCGGCCAGTACAACGCGGTCGATCATATTCTGCTGGCCGGCGGCACGGCCTCGGTGCCCGGGCTGGACCGGCTGATCGAAGAGCGCCTCGGCACCCCGACCCAGGTCGCCAATCCGTTTTCCGACATGGCCTTGAGCAGCAAGGTCAACGCCGGGGCTTTGGCCAGTGATGCGCCGGCCCTGATGATTGCCTGCGGGCTCGCGCTCAGGAGTTTCGACTGATGGCGCGGATCAACCTTCTCCCCTGGCGCGAGGAGCGCCGCGAAGAACGGCGCAAACGCTTTCTGCTGACCCTGACCGGTGTGGTGGTTGGCTCGGTCGGTGCGGTGTTCATTGCCGCTCAGATATTCAGCACGGCCATCGAACATCAGCAGGCGCGCAACGATTACATCGGCAAGCAGATTGCCGTGGTCGATGAGCGGATCAAGCAGATCAGCGAACTCAAGGCGCGTCGCCAGCAACTGTTGGAGCGCATGCGCATCATCCAGGACCTGCAGGGCAACCGGCAGGTCAGCGGGCGGATCTTCGATCAACTGGCGCGTACCCTGCCCGACGGCGTCTATTTCACCAGCGTGAAGATGGTCGGCAAGACCCTGTCGATCAGCGGTGCGGCGGAATCGAACAACCGGGTCTCCGACCTGATGCGCAATCTTGAGGCGTCCGACTGGTTCGATGCGCCGACCCTGAACGAGGTCAAGGCAACCACGGCGGGGCAGCTGGATCAGGCCAACGTCTTCCAGCTGACGGTTCATCAGACCCGGCCGAAAAACCTGGAGGACGATCAATGAAACCGTCCGAATGGCTGGCCAGCCTGCGCAATATCGACTTCAACGACCTGGATACCAGCAACATCGGCTCCTGGCCGCCAGCCGTGAAAGGCCTGGCCGGGGCGCTATTGATGATTCTGGTGCTGGCCCTGGGCTACAACTTTTTCGTCAGTGACATGGAGAGCGAGCTCGAAACCAAACGCACGGAAGAAGCCACACTCAAAGAGCAGTTCTCCAGCAAGGCGCACATGGCGGCCAATCTGGAGCTGTACACCCAGCAGATGAAGGAGATGGAGAACTCGTTCGGCGTGCTGTTGCGGCAATTGCCCAGTGACACCGAAGTGCCGGGATTGCTGGAGGACATCACGCGCACCGGGCTGGGCAGTGGTCTTGAGTTCGAGGAGATCAAGCTGTTGCCGGAGGTGACGCAGCAGTTCTACATCGAATTGCCGATCCAGATCACCGTCACGGGCGCCTATCACGACCTCGCCACCTTCGTCAGCGGCGTGGCCGGACTGCCGCGGATTGTCACGCTGCACGACTTCGAGCTGGCGCCGGCCAACCCGGAAGGCGGGACGAAGTTGCGCATGAGCATCCTCGCCAAGACGTACCGCTACAACGACAAGGGGCTGCAAAAATGAGCCCGATCCGTTTTCTTCTGTTGTCGGCATTGATGCTGGGGCTGAGCGGTTGCGGCGGCAACGACTTCGGTGATCTCGACGCCTACATGAATGAAGTGCGTCTGCGGCCGCCGGGCAAGATCGAGCCGACGCCGACCTTTCGTTCCTACCCCACGTTCACCTACAGCGCCGCGAATCTGCGCAGCCCGTTCTCGCGTCAGGTACGGGTCGATCTGGCCGGGCAGCAGCACGGCTCGCGCAACGTCAAGCCGGACCCGAACCGGGTCAAGCAATACCTCGAAGGTTTCAACATCGAGCAGTTCGAGATGGTCGGCACGATTTCCAATGCCTCCGGTTCATTCGCGCTGCTGCGCGGGGCGGGCGGGGTGCATCGGCTGAAAGTCGGCGATTACCTGGGGCGCAACGACGGACGCATCGTCGCGATCAGCGCCTCCCAGGTCGATGTGGTCGAAATCGTTCCCGATGGCGAAGGCGCCTGGCTGGAGCGGCCGCGCACCATTCCTTTGAAAGAGCACTCATAGTGGAAGTCGAACAATGAACAGGATTTTCTCCACCCTCGGTTTTTCGCTATGGATAGCGCTGCTTTCACCGATGGTTTACGCAGCCAACCTGAAGACGCTGGATGTGGCGGCGCTGCCGGGTGATCGCGTCGAGCTGAAACTGTCGTTCGACGGCCCGCCGCCGCAGCCCAAGGGTTACACCACCGATTCGCCGGCGCGGATCGCCCTCGATCTGCCGGGAGTGGCCAGCCAGCTCGCGACCAAGACCCGCGATCTCGGTAGCGGCAATGCCCGCTCAGCCACGGTGGTCGAGGCCAATGACCGTACCCGGTTGATCATCAACCTGACGCAACTGGCGCCGTATGACGCCCGGGTTGAGGGCAACACGCTGTTCGTGGTGGTCGGGCAGGGCACCAAGGCCAGCGCGCCGCGACCTGCCGCGAAGACACCGCGTGCCACGCCGGTGGCAGCGCCGACGCGGACTTACGCACCCGTCGCCAGGGCCATTCGTGGCGTGGACTTCCAGCGCGGCACGGCGGGTGAGGGCAATGTCGTGATCGACCTGTCCGACCCGACCATCGCACCGGACATCCAGGAACACGACGGCAAGATCATCCTCAATTTCGCCCGCACCCAGTTGCCGGAACCGCTGCGGGTGCGTCTCGACGTCAAGGATTTCGCCACCCCGGTGCAGTTCGTCAATGCCGGCGTCAGCGGGGATCGGGCGACCATCACCGTCGAGCCCGGTGGCACGTTCGACTATTCCACCTACCAGACCGACAACAAGCTGACGGTGAGTATCCGTCCGCTGACCATCGACGACCTGCAAAAGCGCAACGCCGACCGCAACAGCTACAGCGGTGAAAAGCTTTCGTTGAATTTCCAGGACATCGATGTGCGCTCGGTGCTGCAACTGATCGCCGATTTCACCAACCTCAACCTGGTGGCCAGCGACACGGTGCAGGGCGGGATCACCTTGCGCCTGCAAAACGTGCCGTGGGATCAGGCACTGGATCTGGTGCTCAAGACCAAAGGCCTGGACAAGCGCAAGGTCGGCAACGTTTTACTGGTGGCGCCGGCGGATGAAATCGCCGCCCGCGAACGGCAGGAACTGGAGTCGCAGAAGCAGATCGCCGAGCTGGCGCCGCTGCGTCGTGAGCTGTTGCAGGTGAACTACGCCAAGGCGGCAGACATCGCCAAGCTGTTCCAGTCGGTCACCAGCGCCGAGGCCAAGGTCGACGAACGGGGTTCGATCACTGTCGACGAGCGCACCAACAACATCATCGCCTACCAGACCCAGGATCGCCTCGACGAACTGCGGCGGATTGTGGCGCAACTGGATATTCCGGTGCGCCAGGTGATGATCGAGGCGCGGATCGTCGAGGCCAACGTCGATTACGACAAGAGCCTGGGTGTGCGCTGGGGCGGGTCGATCCAGAACAAGGGCAACTGGAACACTTCCGGGGTCAGCAATGGCTCGTCGACCACCATCGGCACGCCGGGCAGCACCAGTACCAACTCGCCGTTCGTCGACATGGGCACGGTCAACAATACGTCCGGGATCGGCATCGCGTTCATCACCGACAACGTCTTGCTGGACCTTGAACTGACGGCGATGGAAAAGACCGGCAACGGCGAAATCGTCTCGCAACCCAAGGTGGTCACCTCCGACAAGGAAACCGCGAAAATCCTCAAGGGCACCGAGATTCCGTATCAGGAAGCCAGCTCCAGCGGCGCTACGTCGGTGTCGTTCAAGGAGGCCTCGCTGTCGCTGGAGGTCACGCCGCAGATTACTCCGGACAACCGCATCATCATGGAGGTCAAGGTCACCAAGGACGAACCGGATTACCTGAACAAAGTGCAGGATGTACCGCCGATCAAGAAAAACGAGGTCAACGCCAAGGTGCTGGTGAACGACGGCGAGACCATCGTGATTGGCGGGGTTTTCTCAAATACTCAAAGCAAGGTCGTAGATAAGGTGCCATTTCTTGGCGATGTGCCGTATCTTGGCCGCCTTTTCCGGCGTGATGTGGTTTCGGAGAAAAAATCCGAGCTGCTGGTATTCCTCACTCCGCGTATCATGAATAACCAGGCGATTGCTGTGAGTCGTTGATTCTGTGCGAAATTTGATTCTTGTAGGACCGATGGGCGCTGGAAAAAGCACCATCGGCCGATTACTGGCCAAAGAGCTGCGCCTGCCGTTCAAGGATTCCGACAAGGAAATTGAACTGCGTACGGGCGCCAATATTCCGTGGATCTTCGACAAGGAAGGCGAGCCCGGTTTTCGTGATCGTGAGCAGGCGATGATCGCCGAGCTGTGCGCGTTCGACGGCGTAGTGCTGGCGACGGGCGGCGGCGCGGTGATGCGCGATGCCAACCGCAAGGCCCTGCACGAGGGCGGGCGGGTGGTGTATCTGCACGCCTCTGTCGAACAGCAGGTCGGCCGCACCTCCCGCGACCGCAATCGCCCGCTGCTGCGCACGGCCAATCCCGAGAAAACCCTGCGCGACCTGCTGGCGATCCGCGATCCGCTTTATCGGGAAATCGCCGATCTGGTGGTGGAAACCGACGAGCGGCCTCCACGCATGGTGGTACTCGACATTCTTGACCGTCTGGCGCAACTTCCACCCCGTTAAAGCGCCGCCCGAAATGCGCTATCCTCGGCGTCCTGTCGAGGGTTGTGGCGGATCGCACGCAAGCGGCGTCACACCTCTCAAGACCGGGGACATCCGATAATTCAAGGCAGGACGCCTGCTTCCATCTTCACTGTGGGGACACATGCAGACACTCAAGGTCGATCTAGGCGAGCGCAGCTACCCGATTCATATTGGCGAAGGACTGTTGGATCAGCCTGAATTGCTGGCTCCGCACATCCATGGACGGCAAGTGGCAATCATCTCCAACGAGACCGTTGCGCCGCTCTATCTCGAGCGTCTGACCCGCAGTCTGTCGCAGTTCTCGGTGGTTTCCGTGGTGCTCCCGGACGGCGAAGCCTTCAAGAACTGGGAAACCCTGCAACTGATCTTCGACGGCCTGCTGACCGCCCGTCATGACCGTCGCACCACGGTTATCGCCCTCGGTGGCGGTGTGATCGGCGACATGGCCGGTTTTGCAGCCGCCTGCTACCAGCGCGGCGTCGATTTCATCCAGATTCCTACCACGCTGCTGTCCCAGGTCGATTCGTCGGTGGGCGGCAAGACCGGGATCAACCATCCGCTGGGCAAGAACATGGTCGGCGCCTTCTACCAGCCGAACGTGGTGCTGATCGATACGGCGTCCCTGAAAACCCTGCCAGCGCGCGAGCTGTCGGCAGGCCTGGCGGAAGTCATCAAGTACGGCCTGATCTGCGACGAGCCGTTCCTGACCTGGCTCGAAGACAACGTCGATGCCCTGCGTGCACTGGACCAGAAAGCCCTGACCTATGCCATCGAGCGTTCCTGCGCCGCCAAGGCGGCGGTGGTCGGCGCCGATGAGAAGGAAACCGGTGTACGCGCCACGCTCAACCTCGGCCACACCTTCGGCCACGCCATCGAAACCCACATGGGCTATGGTGTCTGGTTGCACGGGGAAGCGGTCGCTGCTGGCACGGTAATGGCGATGGAAATGTCCGCGCGCCTCGGCTGGATCAGCGAGCAGGAGCGTGATCGCGGCATTCGTCTGTTCCAGCGTGCCGGCTTGCCGGTGGTTCCGCCGGAAGAAATGACCGAAGCCGATTTTCTCGAACACATGGCAATTGACAAAAAAGTGATCGACGGTCGTCTGCGCCTGGTGCTGCTGCGCCGGATGGGCGAAGCGGTAGTGACCGACGATTATCCGAAAGAGGTTCTACAGGCCACGCTGGGAGCGGATTACCGCGCTCTGGCTCAGCTTAAAGGTTAATAAGATTCCGATGACTAGTTTGCATGCCGACGAGGCGTTCCTCGGCCATTTCCAGTTAAGTCATGACCCTTTCGCTCCACGGGTCCCGGGCTTCAAATTCTTCCCGGCCCAGCGCAAACCGGTGCTGGGTCAACTGCATCACCTGGCGCGTTACAGCCAGTTGCTGCTGGTGGTCACCGGCCCTCAGGGCAGCGGCAAGACGTTGCTGCGCCAGGCGCTGGTGGCGAGCACCAACAAGCAGTCGGTTCAGAGTGTTGTCGTCTCGGCCCGTGGCGCCGGCGATGCAGCCGGTGTGCTGCGTCAGGTCGCCCAGGCGCTGAATGTGGCGCAGGCCGAAGTCGGGGCGATCCTCGATCAAGTGGTGCAACTGGCGCTGACCGGCCAGGAAGTCTACCTGCTGGTGGATGACGCCGAGCAGCTCGACGAGTCCGCCCTCGAAGCCCTGATGGCTTTGGGTGCCGGTGCGCCGGAAGGCCGTCCGCATGTGTTCCTGTTCGGTGAGTCGTCGCTGATCGCCCAGCTCGAGGCCCTGCACCTCGAAGAAGAGCGTTTCCACGTCATCGAATTGCAGCCGTACACCGAAGAAGAAACCCGCGAGTATCTCGACCAGCGGCTCGAAGGTGCCGGCCGTGGTGTCGAACTTTTCACCGCGGATCAGATCTCTGATATTCACGAAAGCTCCGAGGGTTGGCCCGGCAACATCAACCAGGTCGCTCGCGATGCACTGATCGAAGTCATGATTGCCAGCCGCTCTGCGGTGAAGCGTCCAAGTATGGGGTTCAACATGCCGAAGAAACACGTATTGGCGATTTCCGCCGTTGTCGTGGTGGCGGTCGCTGCCGCCTGGCTGATGCCCGGTCGCAACAAGGCGCCGACCACCGGCGCGCCGGCCAATGAACAGGCGCAACTGCCATTGGGCCAGGGTGGTGCGCCGAACGTCGAGTTCGCCGGTAACACCCAGCCGATGCCGTTGCCGCTGGTCGGCAATTCGCAACCGGTCATGCGCAAGCCATTGGCCGAAGCGGCCGGCGGGATCACCGAAGGTGACGACGGCGTACCGCTGGAAGGCTCGAGCAATACACCGCCGACCGTGACTACCACCGCGCCACCGGCCGGTGTGCCTGCCGGTCCTGCGCCAACGCCGGTACCGGTCCCTGCGGCCAAGCCGACGCCGGCACCGACCCAGGTTGCCACGGCCAAGCCAGCGCCTGCTCCGGCTGCGCCAGTCGCCAAACCAGCCCCGGCACCTGCCAAGCCTGTCGCTGCGGCCAAACCGGCCGAGAAAGCCGCCGAGAAGCCGGTCACCGTCGCCAAGGCCGCCGGTGGCAGCTGGTACGCAGGTCAAGCCCCGGGCAACTACGTGGTGCAGATCCTCGGCACCAGCTCCGAAGCCGCTGCGCAAAGCTTCGTCAAGGAGCAGGGCGGCGAGTACCGTTATTTCAAGAAAGTCCTCAACGGCAAGCCGCTCTACGTGATCACCTATGGCAGCTTTGCCAATCGTGATGCGGCCGTTTCTGCCATCAAGGCCTTGCCAGCGAAGGTTCAGGCTGGTAAACCTTGGCCTCGCACTGTCGCCAGCGTCCAACAGGAACTGGCAACAACTCGCTGAAGATTCGGCGGCCTTACCCAGGCCGCCTCTCCAAGCACCTCAAAATTTCTACAAGTGCGCGCCGCCCCTACGGGCCGCGTGCCTTGTGGTGTCTGCGTCACAGTAGTCTTTGAGTCGTTGCGGTCAGAATTAAAAAAGTTTTGACTAGCACAGCATATCGCTTTAAACCTTTCACAAATGCGACATAGATTTGCGACATTTCGTCGTCAAATTTGTGAGCGTCTGTGTCGCTGTGTACAATGACCACCCTTTTGCCCCCGCAAAGCCGGCGTACGTTCGGCGCGAGATGCAAGTGGTTGAATTGAAAAGAAATTTGCCTCGAAAAGAGGCAGCCTGGTGAGAAAGTGTCTATGAAAGCAGGTCTGTACCAACCAGATGAATTCAAGGATAACTGCGGTTTCGGCCTGATAGCCCATATGCAGGGCGAACCCAGTCATACCCTATTGCAAACGGCCATCGAGGCCCTGACCTGCATGACCCACCGCGGTGGGATTAATGCCGACGGCAAGACCGGTGACGGTTGCGGTCTGCTGATTCAAAAACCCGACGCCTTCCTGCGCGCCATTGCCCAGGAAACCTTCAGCGTCGAGCTGCCCAAGCAATATGCCGTGGGCATGGTCTTCTTCAACCAGGATCCGGCCAAGGCCGAAGCCGCTCGCGAGAACATGAACCGCGAGATCCTGGCCGAAGGCCTGCAACTGATCGGCTGGCGCAAAGTGCCGATCGACACCAGCGTCCTCGGCCGCCTCGCCCTTGAGCGCCTGCCGCAGATCGAGCAGGTGTACATCGGCGGCGAAGGCCTGAGCGATCAGGACATGGCAGTCAAGCTGTTCAGCGCCCGTCGTCGTTCGTCCGTGGCCAACGCCGCCGACACCGACCACTACATCTGCAGCTTTTCCCACAAGACCATCATCTATAAAGGCCTGATGATGCCGGCCGATCTGGCCGCGTTCTATCCGGACCTGGGTGATCAGCGCCTGCAAACCGCGATCTGCGTGTTCCACCAGCGCTTTTCCACCAACACCCTGCCGAAATGGCCGCTGGCCCAGCCATTCCGCTTCCTCGCCCACAACGGCGAGATCAACACCATCACCGGTAACCGCAACTGGGCCCAGGCCCGTCGCACCAAGTTCACCAACGATCTGATGGATCTGGAAGAACTCGGCCCGCTGGTGAACCGTGTCGGTTCCGACTCTTCGAGCATGGACAACATGCTCGAACTGATGGTCACCGGTGGCATCGACCTGTTCCGTGGCGTGCGGATGATCATTCCGCCAGCGTGGCAGAACGTCGAAACCATGGACCCGGATCTGCGTGCGTTCTATGAATACAACTCGATGCACATGGAGCCGTGGGACGGCCCGGCCGGCGTGGTAATGACCGACGGTCGCTACGCGGTGTGCCTGCTCGACCGTAACGGTCTGCGCCCGGCGCGCTGGGTCACCACCACCAACGGTTTCATCACTGTCGCTTCGGAAATCGGCGTCTGGAACTACCAGCCGCAGGACGTGATCGCCAAGGGCCGTGTCGGTCCTGGCCAGATCCTCGCCGTGGACACCGAAACCGGTCAGATCCTCGACACCGACGCGATCGACAACCGCCTGAAATCCCGTCATCCGTACAAGCAATGGCTGCGCAAGAATGCCCTGCGCATCCAGGCGACCATGGAAGACAACGATCACGGTTCGGCTTTCTACGACGTCGATCAGCTCAAGCAATACATGAAGATGTATCAGGTCACGTTCGAAGAGCGCGATCAGGTACTGCGTCCGCTCGGCGAACAAGGCTACGAAGCCGTTGGCTCGATGGGCGACGACACGCCGATGGCCGTGCTGTCCCAGCGCGTGCGCACGCCGTACGACTATTTCCGTCAGCAGTTCGCGCAGGTGACCAACCCGCCGATCGACCCGCTGCGTGAAGCGATCGTGATGTCGCTGGAAATCTGCCTCGGTGCCGAGCGCAACATCTTCCAGGAATCGCCGGAGCACGCGTCGCGCGTGATCCTCAGCTCGCCGGTCATTTCCCCGGCCAAGTGGCGCTCGCTGATGAACCTCGACCGCCCGGGCTTCGAGCGGCAGATCATCGACCTCAACTACGACGAAAGCGTCGGCCTCGAAGCGGCGATCCGCAACGTCGCCGATCAGGCTGAAGAAGCCGTGCGTGCCGGTCGTACCCAGATCGTCCTGAGCGACCGCCATATCGCCCCGGGCAAACTGCCGATCCACGCCTCGATGGCCACCGGCGCGGTGCACCATCGCCTGACCGAAAAAGGCCTGCGCTGCGACTCCAACATCCTGGTGGAAACCGCCACCGCACGCGATCCGCATCACTTCGCGGTGCTGATCGGTTTCGGCGCCTCGGCGGTCTATCCGTTCCTGGCCTACGAAGTGCTGGGCGACCTGATCCGTACCGGTGAAGTCCTGGGCGACCTCTACGAGGTGTTCAAGAACTACCGCAAAGGCATCACCAAAGGCCTGCTGAAGATCCTGTCGAAGATGGGCATCTCGACCATCGCGTCGTACCGTGGTGCTCAGTTGTTCGAAGCCATCGGTCTGTCCGAAGAAGTCTGCAATCTGAGCTTCCGTGGCGTGCCGAGCCGCATCAAGGGTGCGCGTTTCGTCGACATCGAAGCCGAACAGAAAGCACTGGCCACCGAAGCCTGGAGTCCGCGCAAGCCGATCCAGCAGGGCGGTCTGCTGAAGTTCGTCCACGGTGGCGAATACCACGCGTACAACCCGGATGTGGTCAACACCCTGCAAGCCGCCGTGCAGCAGGGCGACTACGCCAAGTTCAAGGAATACACCGCTCTGGTGGACAACCGTCCGGTGTCGATGATCCGCGACCTGTTCAAGGTCAAGACCCTCGACAAGCCGCTGGACATCAGTGAAGTCGAGCCGCTGGAGTCGGTGCTCAAGCGCTTCGACTCCGCCGGTATCTCGCTGGGCGCCCTGTCGCCGGAAGCTCACGAAGCCCTGGCCGAAGCCATGAACCGCCTCGGTGCGCGTTCCAACTCCGGCGAAGGCGGCGAAGACCCGGCGCGCTACGGCACCATCAAGAGTTCGAAAATCAAACAGGTCGCGACCGGCCGTTTCGGTGTGACCCCGGAATACCTGGTCAACGCCGAAGTGCTGCAGATCAAAGTCGCTCAAGGCGCGAAGCCGGGCGAGGGCGGTCAACTGCCGGGCGGCAAGGTGAACGGGCTGATCGCCAAACTGCGTTACGCAGTGCCGGGCGTGACCCTGATTTCGCCGCCGCCGCACCACGACATCTATTCCATCGAAGACTTGTCGCAGCTGATTTTCGATCTGAAACAGGTCAACCCGAAGGCGCTGGTTTCGGTGAAACTCGTGGCTGAAGCGGGCGTCGGCACCATCGCCGCCGGTGTGGCCAAGGCCTATGCGGACTTGATCACCATCTCCGGCTACGACGGTGGCACCGGTGCTTCGCCGCTGACCTCGATCAAGTACGCCGGTGCACCGTGGGAACTCGGCCTGGCCGAAACCCACCAGACCCTGCGCGGCAACGACCTGCGCGGCAAGGTCCGGGTGCAGACCGACGGCGGCCTGAAAACCGGCCTCGACGTGATCAAGGCAGCCATCCTCGGCGCCGAAAGCTTCGGCTTCGGTACTGCGCCGATGATCGCCCTGGGCTGCAAATACCTGCGTATCTGCCACCTGAACAACTGCGCCACCGGCGTTGCGACTCAGAACGAGAAGCTGCGCAAGGATCACTACATCGGTACCGTCGACATGGTGGTGAACTTCTTCACCTACGTCGCCGAAGAAACCCGTGAGTGGCTGGCCAAGCTCGGCGTGCGCTCCCTCGAAGAGCTGATCGGTCGCACCGATCTGCTGGAAGTCCTCGAAGGCCAGACCGCCAAGCAACATCATCTGGATCTGACTCCGCTGCTGGGCAGCGATCACATCCCGGCGGACAAGCCTCAGTTCTGCGGCGTCGAGCGCAACCCTCCATTCGACCAGGGTCTGCTGGCCGAGAAAATGGTCGAGATGGCGACGGCGGCGATCAACGACCTCAGCGGCGCCGAGTTCGATCTGGACATCTGCAATTGCGACCGTTCGATCGGCGCGCGGATCTCCGGCGAAATCGCGCGCAAGCACGGCAACCAGGGCATGGCCAAGGCGCCGATTACCTTCCGCTTCAAGGGCACTGCGGGTCAGAGTTTCGGCGTGTGGAACGCCGGCGGCCTGAACCTGTACCTGGAAGGCGATGCCAACGACTACGTCGGCAAAGGCATGACCGGCGGCAAACTGGTCATCGTGCCGCCGAAGGGCAGCGTTTATCAGACTCAGAACAGCGCCATCATCGGCAACACCTGCCTGTACGGCGCCACCGGCGGCAAGCTGTTCGCCGCCGGCACCGCGGGCGAGCGTTTCGCCGTGCGCAACTCCGGTGCCCACACCGTCGTGGAAGGCACCGGCGATCACTGCTGCGAGTACATGACCGGTGGTTTTGTCTGCGTCCTGGGCAAGACCGGTTACAACTTCGGCTCTGGCATGACCGGCGGTTTCGCCTACGTGCTCGACCAGGACAACACCTTCGTTGACCGGGTCAACCACGAACTGGTGGAAATCCAGCGGATCAGCGGCGAGGCGATGGAAGCCTATCGCAGCCACCTGCAGAACGTGCTGAACGAGTACGTCGCGGAAACCGACAGCGAGTGGGGTCGTGAACTCGCCGAGAACCTCGATGACTACCTGCGTCGTTTCTGGCTGGTCAAGCCGAAGGCTGCCAACCTGAAGTCGTTGCTTTCCAGCACTCGTGCCAACCCGCAGTGATATGCGCCTGAAGAGTTTGATGAGGTTTTAACAATGGCTGAACGTCTGAATAACGACTTCCAGTTCATCGATGTCGGGCGCAAGGATCCGAAGAAGAAACTGTTGCGTCAACGCAAGAAAGAGTTCGTGGAAATCTACGAACCATTCAAACCCCAGCAGTCGGCCGACCAGGCCCACCGCTGCCTGGGCTGCGGCAACCCGTATTGCGAATGGAAGTGCCCGGTGCACAACTTCATTCCGAACTGGCTGAAGCTGGTGGCCGAGGGCAACATCCTTCAGGCCGCCGAGCTGTCGCACCAGACCAATACCCTGCCGGAAGTCTGCGGCCGGGTGTGCCCGCAGGATCGTCTGTGCGAGGGTGCGTGCACCCTTAACGACGGCTTCGGCGCGGTGACCATCGGTTCGGTCGAGAAGTACATCACCGACACCGCGTTTGCCATGGGCTGGCGCCCGGACATGTCCAAGGTCAAACCGACCGGCAAGCGTGTCGCGATCATCGGCGCGGGCCCGGCGGGCCTCGGTTGTGCCGACGTGCTGGTGCGCGGCGGCGTGACCCCGGTGGTGTTCGACAAGAACCCGGAAATCGGCGGTCTGCTGACCTTCGGCATCCCCGAGTTCAAGCTCGAGAAGACCGTGCTGAGCAATCGCCGCGAAGTCTTCACCGGCATGGGCATCGAATTCCGCCTCAACACCGAGGTCGGCAAGGACGTGACCATGGAGCAACTGCTCGCCGAATACGATGCCGTGTTCATGGGCATGGGCACCTACACCTACATGAAGGGCGGTTTTGCCGGTGAGGATCTGCCGGGCGTTTATGACGCGCTGGACTTCCTGATCGCCAACGTCAATCGCAACCTGGGCTTTGAAAAGTCGCCGGAAGATTTCGTCGACATGAAGGGCAAGAAGGTTGTGGTGCTGGGCGGCGGCGACACGGCGATGGACTGCAACCGCACGTCGATCCGCCAGGGCGCCAAGTCGGTGACCTGCGCCTATCGTCGTGACGAAGCGAACATGCCCGGCTCGCGCAAAGAGGTGAAGAACGCCAAGGAAGAAGGCGTGAAATTCCTCTACAACCGTCAGCCGATCGCGATCGTCGGCGAAGACAAGGTCGAAGGCGTGAAAGTGGTCGAGACCCGTCTCGGCGAACCGGACGCCCGTGGCCGTCGCAGCCCCGAGCCAATCCCGGGTTCCGAAGAGATCATCCCGGCCGACGCCGTGGTCATCGCTTTCGGTTTCCGCCCGAGCCCGGCGCCGTGGTTCGAGCAGTTCGAAATCCAGACCGACAGCCAGGGCCGCGTCGTTGCGCCTGAGCAAGGTCAGTTCAAGCACCAGACCAGCAACCCGAAAATCTTCGCCGGTGGCGACATGGTGCGCGGTTCCGACCTGGTGGTGACGGCGATCTTCGAAGGCCGCAATGCGGCGGAAGGGATACTGGATTACCTGGGCGTCTAACCCGGTTCGAAACTGCACCGCAATACCTGTGGGAGCTGGCTTGCCAGCTCCCACATTGTTTTCAGGGTGTTGCTGAAGTCCGCGAAATCATTGCGACAAATTGACCCGATAGACAAAAGGCTGACCTGCATCCGTGCCTTTTGCGTCGCGCTCTGAGAAAATGCCCGCACTTTTTTTCCGGATGCCGACATGACTGCCCTGAAGAACGACCGTTTCCTCCGCGCCCTGCTCAAGCAACCCGTAGACGTCACCCCTGTGTGGATGATGCGCCAGGCCGGCCGCTACCTGCCGGAATACCGCGCCAGCCGCGCCCAGGCCGGTGATTTCATGAGCCTGTGCATGAATCCGGAATTCGCCTGCGAAGTCACGTTGCAACCTCTCGACCGCTATCCGCAACTGGACGCGGCAATCCTGTTCTCCGACATCCTCACCATTCCCGATGCCATGGGCCAGGGCCTGTACTTCGAGACCGGTGAAGGTCCGCGCTTCAAGAAAGTCGTCAGCACCCTGGCCGACATCGAAGCCCTGCCGATCCCGGATCCGCACAAAGACCTCGGCTACGTGATGGACGCGGTCAGCACCATCCGCCGCGAACTGAACGGCCGCGTGCCGCTGATCGGTTTCTCCGGCAGCCCATGGACCCTCGCCACTTACATGGTCGAAGGCGGCTCGTCGAAAGACTTCCGCAAGACCAAGGCAATGCTTTACGACAACCCGCAAGCCATGCACCTGCTGCTCGACAAACTGGCGCAGTCGGTGACTTCGTACCTGAACGGCCAGATCCAGGCCGGTGCGCAAGCGGTGCAGATCTTCGATACGTGGGGCGGCAACCTGTCGGCGGCGGCGTATCAGGAGTTCTCCCTGGCCTACATGAAGAAAATCGTCAGCGGCCTGATCCGCGAGCACGACGGTCGCAAGGTGCCGGTGATCCTGTTCACCAAGAACGGCGGCCTGTGGCTGGAAAGCATCGCCGACGCCGGTGCCGACGCACTGGGCCTGGACTGGACCTGCGACATCGGTAACGCCCGCGCCCGCGTTGGCGACAAGGTTGCGCTGCAAGGCAACATGGACCCGACCGTGCTCTACGCCAAGCCGGAAGCGATCCGTACTGAAGTGGGCCGCATCCTCGCCAGCTACGGCAAGGGCAGCGGCCACGTGTTCAACCTCGGACACGGCATCACGCCGGAAGTCGATCCGGAACACGCAGGCGCGTTCCTGCGTGCGGTGCACGAGTTGTCGGCGCAGTATCACGAGTGAACATGTTTCAATAAAAAACGCCCGGCTTATGCCGGGCGTTTTTTTGTGGGTTGGAATCAGGCTTTGACGCCACCCAGCGGTGGCAATTTCGCCAGCTTCAACGCCACCAACAGCGCCACCAGCAGCAACGCGCCAATGAACAGGCCAATCCCGTTCCATCCCGCCATGTGCCAGAACACCCCGCCCGCCGTCCCGGCGATGCTCGACCCGGCGTAGTAACTGAACAGGTACAACGACGAGGCCTGGCCCTTGGCCTTGAGCGCTCGGCGGCCGATCCAGCTGCTGGCCACCGAGTGGGCGCCGAAGAAGCCGAAGGTGAAGATCAGCATGCCGATGATCACCAGTGGCAGCGGGGTGAACATCGTCAGGGCGAGGCCGGCGAACATCAGGGCGATGGTGGCCCACAGCACTTTGCGGCGGCCCAGTTTGTCGGCCAGCGAACCGATCTTCGCCGAGCTGTAGATGCCCGACAGATACACCACCGAAAGCAGCCCCACAAACACCTGGTCCAGGTGATATGGCTCGGCGAGCAGGCGGTAGCCGATATAGTTGAACAACGTGACGAACGCGCCCATCAGCACGAACGCCTCAAGGAACAGCAGCGGCAGGCCGGCATCGCGAAAGTGCATGGTGAAGCCGTCGAGCAGGCTGCGCGGATGCAGCGAACGGGAGCGGAAGTTGCGCGACTCCGGCAGGATTTTCCAGAACACCGCCGCCGCGATCAGCGCCAGGCCACCAATCACCAGCATCGCCGTGTGCCAGCTGACGAAGTCGATCAACACGCCGGTGATCAATCGCCCGCTCATCCCGCCAATCGCGTTGCCGCCGATGTACAGGCCCATCGCCAGACCGATGTGCTGCGGGTGGATTTCCTCGCTCAAGTAAGTCATTGCGACCGCCGCCAGACCGCTCAACGACAACCCGATCAATGCACGCATGATCAGCACGCCGTGCCAGCTCGGCATCATCGAACTGGCGATGGTGCACAGCGCCGCGGCGAACAGCGCGGCGACCATCACAGGTTTGCGCCCGACCCGATCGGAAATCGGGCCGGTGATCAGCAGACCGAACGCCAGCATGCCGGTGGCCACCGACAGGATCAGGCTGCTCTGCGCCGCGTTGATCGAATATTCGTGGGACAGCAACGGCATCATCGGCTGCACACAGTAGAGCAGGGCGAAAGTGGCGAAGCCGCCGCTGAACAGCGCGAGCACCGTGCGCATGAACGCGGGCGTGCCTTTCTCGATGTAGATCTCTTGCAGTTCGGTCAGCACATCGTCCGCCGCAGCGGGCGGGACTTCATGGGCCAGTGGAGCGACGGCGGTTTTCACATCAGACCTCGGAGGGCGCGGGCAGGCAGGCAATGAAAAAATCATATAGCTGGCTAATGTTTCTATCCAATATATTGTTCGACCTGTTTGATAGCTTTCACGACCTAATGGGGTTTCCATGGAATTGCGTCACTTGCGCTACTTCATCGCCGTCGCCGAAGAACTGCACTTCGGCCGCGCCGCACAAGTACTGGGCATCTCCCAGCCACCGCTGAGCCAGCAGATTCAGGCGCTGGAACAGGAAGTCGGTGCACGGCTGTTCGAGCGTACCAATCGTCGGGTCGAATTGAGTGAGGCCGGGCGACTGTTTCTGGAAGAGGCGCGGCTGGTACTGGCTCAGGTCGATAAAGCGGCGGACGTGGCGCGTCGTGCACAACTCGGCGAGCTGGGGGAGCTGAAGATTGGCTTCACCTCGTCGGCGCCGTTCAACTCGACCATTCCCCAGGCGATTTTTTCCTTCCGTCAACGCTTCCCGGCCGTGCACCTGAATCTGCGCGAGATGAGCAGCACCATGGTGGCCGACGCGTTGGTGGACGAATCGATCGAGGTCGGCATCATGCGCCCGCTGGGTTTGCCGGATTCGCTGAGCGTGGTCGAGCTGATGCGCGAGCCGCTGGTGGCCGTGCTTAGTTCCAAACATCCGCTGGCGCAGGGCTCTGAAGAGGGGCTGTTCCTCTCGGCGCTGGCCCTCGAACCGTTCGTGTTCTTCCCGCGCAGCTACGGTAGCGGTCTTTACTCGCAACTGATCAGCCTGGCCCGTGACGCTGGTTTCAGCCCGCACTTCGCCCAGGAGGCGGGGGAGGCGATGACGATCATTGGTCTGGTAGCGGCGGGCCTGGGCGTGTCGGTCATGCCAGCGTCGTATCAGCGGATGCGTATCGATGGGGTGGTCTACCGACCGCTGCTCGATCCCGAGGCCGTGACGGCGGTGTGGCTGGTGCAGCGCAAGGATCAGAAATCGCCGATGGCCAAGGCGTTCGTCGAGTTGCTTACACGCAAGGTCGAAGCCGGCTGATCAAGGCAGCCGCACCAGATCGCCCTTCAATGCTACCCGCGTCACAAACACCCCGGCCCGACATTCGTAAGTGTTCAGATCCTTGCGCACATGCTGATCGTAGTAGCTGACGATATTGGTCACCGCATTGGCCCCGACGCGCTTGGCCTGGGCCTGCAGGGCAATCAGGTTCGACTGCAGCACCCACTCGCAGGAGTCGTGATCGCTCTTGTTGAAACCATTGGTCTTCAGATCGCTGACCACACCGCGCTGCAACATCCGCTGAGTCCCCTGAGGTCCATTGCCGATCAGGTAAAACTTCACACTGCCATCCAGCCGCCCGGCCCGAATCGCATCCGACAGCACGGTTTCGAACGGCATGTACATCAGGTTGGTGGCGTGGCTGGCGCTGGGGAGCAGGCTGAAAAGGGCGGCGGCGATCAGGGCTTTCGCTTGCATGGTCATCTCCTTGACGTAACGCGCAGCAAATTACGGGTATGGCGAGTGTAGACGCCGTATATCGGACAGAGAGAAGTCCATGTAGAGTGCGTGTAGCTTAGCGGCTACACTTGCGGCCATGACTGAGATACTTCGAAGCTCCACATTCTCGAGCTGGCTTGTGAAGCTGGCTGATAGTCGCGCCAGGATGCGTATTCAGGTGCGAATTGATCGCATGGCTGATGGGAATTTCGGTGATGTCAAAGCCATTGGCGAAGGGATCAGCGAAGCCCGAATTGACTATGGCCCGGGATATCGGGTCTATTTCATGCAGCAAGGTCGTCAGCTGGTCATCCTCCTTTGCGGTGGAGACAAGAGCAGTCAATCTCGAGACATCAAGCAAGCCAGGCTCATCGCGGAATCCTGGCAGGAGCAAAACCCATGACCGAACAATTCACTCGTTGGGACTCAGCCGAGTACCTCAAGACAGAAGAGGACATGGCCAACTATCTGGACGCCTGTATGGAGGAGGCGGGTGACGACCCGGCTTTTATTGCCAAGGCACTTGGCACTATCGCTCGGGCGCGTGGCATGACCCAGGTCGCGCGCGATGCAGGGCTGTCACGGGAAAGTCTTTATCGCGCACTGTCAGGCGAGGTAAATCCCGAGTTTGGAACGATCCTCAAAGTCATGAAAGCGCTGGGCCTGAAGTTGCACGCCAGCACATGATTTGAACTGAAAGGGCGCCGAAAGGCGCCCTTTGTCGTTTCCGGCGGTTACTGAACCGTCGCCAGATCACCCTTCAACGCAACGCCGGCCATGATCGCGCCCGCGTGGCATTCGTAGTTTTTCGCATCCTTGCGCTCGTTGCTCTTGTAGAAGCTGACGATATTGGTCACGGCATTGGCGCCGGCGTTTTTCGCCGCCTGGTGCAGGCTGATGATCGCCGATTGCACGACCCACTCGCAGGCTTCCTGGTCGGACTTGTTGAAGGCGTTGGTCTTCTTGTTGGTCACCGCGCCAGGGCTGACGACGCTGACTTTGCCGGCCGGGGCATTGCCCGCCAGATAGAACTTCACGCTGCCGTCGATCTTGCCGGTGCGGGTCGCTTCTGCGACCGCTTTGTCGAATGGCAGATAGACCGCCGTGTCACGGGCCTGGCTGACGGCCGGCAAGGCACAGATGAGCAGGGCGGCAGCGAGTTGGTTGAAGCGCATGGAGGTCTCCTTGACCTGGATTAATTCGGTTGCGTCCAGCGGCGGAAGATCAGCGAGGTGTTGACCCCGCCGAACGCGAAGTTGTTGTTCATCACGTAGTCGTGGTGCATCTGGCGGAACTCGCCGCGCAGGTAATCGAGTTTGCCGCAGTGCGGATCGACTTCGTCGAGGTTGAGCGTGTGCACGTACAGGTCGCGGTTGAGCATTTCGATGCTGAACCACGACTCCAGCGCGCCGCAGGCGCCCAAAGTGTGGCCGAGGAAGCTCTTCTGCGAGCTGATCGGCATGTGTTCGCCGAACAGGCTGCTGGTGGCCAGGGTCTCGGCGATATCGCCCTGCTCGGTGGCCGTGCCGTGACCGTTCACGTAACCGATGGCGTCAGGCGTGAGGCCGGCGTCTTCCAGTGCCAGCTCCATCGCACGGCGCATGGTGACCTGTTCCGGGCGGGTGGTGTGCTGGCCGTCGGCGTTGCTGCCGAAGCCGACGATTTCGGCGTGGATGCGCGCACCGCGAGCGAGGGCGTGTTCCAGTTCTTCGAGCACCAGCATGCCGCCGCCTTCACCGATCACCAGGCCGTCGCGGCCCTTGTCATACGGACGTGGCGAGGTTTGCGGTGCATCGTTTTTCAGGCTGGTGGCGTACAGCGCGTCGAACACCATGGCCTCGGTCGGGCACAGTTCTTCGGCACCGCCGGCGAGCATCAGCGGCAGGCGGCCGAACTTGATCGCCTCGTAGGCATAACCGATGCCCTGGCTGCCGCTGGTGCAGGCGCTGGAGGTCGGGATCAGGCGGCCGGTGAGGCCGAAGAAGATACTGATGTTCGCCGCCGTGGTGTGCGGCATCATCCGTACATAGGAGTTGGCGTTGAGGCCTTCGGCCACCGAGTTGAGCAGCATGTTGCCGAACGCCTTGATCTCGTCGGTGCTGCCGGTGGACGAACCGCAGGCCACGCCCATGCGTCCGTCCTTGATCGACTCATCGCCGAGCAGGCCGGCATCGGCCAGCGCTTTTTCCGCAGCGCCGACGGCCAGCCGCGAGACCCGGCCCATGCTGCGCAGTTGTTTGCGGGTCCAGTGCGCCGGCACCAGAAAATCATCGATCGGCCCGGCCAGTCGGGTGTTGAGTTCGCTGAAACGATCCCACTCGTCCATCCGGCGGATGCCGCTGCGGTTGGCCGCAAAGTTGCCGGCGATGGTGTCCCAGTCGCTTCCCAGCGAGGTGATGCCGGCCATGCCGGTGACGACAACGCGCTTCATCAGCACAAGCCTCCGTTTACCGCCAGGACCTGGCGGGTGATGTACGACGCTTCCGCCGACATCAGGAAATTCACCGCACCGGCCACCTCTTCAGGGGTGCCCATGCGTTGTGCCGGGATCATTTTCATCAGTTCTTCCACCGGCACGTTCTCGTCGAGCATGGCCGTGTCGATCAGACCCGGCGCGACACAGTTGACTGTAATTTTGCGCTTGGCCAGTTCGATCGCCAACGCCTTTGCGGCACCGATCACGCCAGCCTTCGAAGCGCTGTAGTTGACCTGGCCACGGTTGCCGATCAACCCCGAGACAGAAGTGATGCAAACGATGCGACCAGCGGCGCGGCGACGGATCATCGGCATCATCACCGGGTGCAGAACGTTGTAGAAACCGTCGAGGTTGGTGCGCAATACCACGTCCCAATCGTCATCGCTCAGGGCCGGAAACGCGCCGTCGCGGGTCAGGCCGGCGTTGAGCACCACGCCGTAGTAGGCGCCGTGAGTTTCGACGTCGGCTTCGAGGATGGCTTTGCAGGTATCGCGGTCAGCCACGTCGAATTGCAGGATGCGCGCGTTGCGGCCGAGCGCTTCGACTTCGGCTTTCACCGCTTGCGCTTCGGCCACGCCGCTGCGGCAATGCAGGACGATATCGTGGCCGGCCTTGGCCAGGCGCAGTGCGATGGCGCGGCCGATGCCACGGCTGGAGCCGGTGACCAGTACGAATTCAGTCATCGTTCGACTCCTTCAATTGTTCAAGATATTGCGCCGCGTGCGGCGGGCGGAACACGTTCAGCCGGGCGCTGGCTTCGATGCCGGGCGCATTGATATGGCATTCGAACACGCCCATGCCGTTGTCGTCTTCCAGCGAGCGGATGCCATGGATGGTCAGTTCACAGCCGACCGGAAACGCCTCGACATTGCATTCGAACTTGCGGGTGCCGAGCAGGAAACCCAGCTCCACCGGGTTGCCTTTCTGCCGGGCATGGCAGCCAGCGAAAGCGGCAACACTCTGCGCCATCAGCTCGACGCCGACCCACGCCGGCAGACTTCCGTCGGGCAGACTGAACAGGCCGTCGGGTTTGACCGTCAGGGTGGTGTGGATCTGCTCGTCGTCGAAGCTGAGGATCCGGTCGATCAGAATCATGTCGCCAGCGTGGGGCAGCAGTTCGGCGAGCGGCCAGTCAGTCATGGGGCGTCTCCGATAATCAGGCTGACGTTATTGCCACCGAAGGCAAACGAATTGCTCATCAGGTAGCGGGGTGCAATGGACGCCAGGCGCTCGCTCGTGGTCACCCACTTCAGCGCTGGCAGGTCCGGATCGGCCTGGCCGTCCCAGACGTGCGGCGGCAATGCGTGGTCGGGGTTGTCGGCACTCAGGCTCAGCCAGCAGAACGCGGCTTCCAGTGCGCCGGCAGCACCGAGGGTATGGCCGGTCATGGGTTTGGTCGAGGAACAGGCCACGCCCTGCGGAAACAGGGTGGCAACGGCCAGGCTTTCCATGGCGTCGTTGTGTTGGGTGGCGGTGCCGTGCAGGTTCAGGTAACTGATTTGCGCGGCTTGCAGCTGTGCGCGATCCAGCGCCTGTTGCATCGCTTGCAGCGCGCCCCGGCCGGACGGTTCCGGTGCGGAAATATGGTGGGCATCGGAGCTGGCGCCTGCGCCCAGCAGGGCAATGGCCGGGCCGTCGCCGCGCTGTTTGCTCATGACGAACAGCACCGCTGCCTCGCCGATGTTGATGCCGTTGCGGTTGACCGAGAACGGGTTGCAGCGCTCCCCGGAAACAGCTTCCAGCGACGAAAAACCATTGAGCGTCAGTTTGCACAGACTGTCGACGCCGCCGCACAGCACCGCATCGCACAGCCCCAGATCGAGCAGGCGTTTGGCGCTCATCAGGGCCCGGGCGCTGGAGGTGCACGCCGTAGAAATCACGTAGGTCGGGCCGCTCAGTTGCAGCCAGTCGGCGAGGAAGGTCGCCGGGGCGCCGAGCTCCTGTTGCCGGTAGTCGTAATCGTCCGGGAACTGCTGGTTGCGTATGTAATGCGCCAGACCCTGGCTGGCCTCGTCGATACCCGAGGTGCTGGTGCCGAGCACCACACCGATACGATCCGGGCCGTAGGCCTGAATGGCAGCGTCGATGTCTTCGCGAATCTGCAACGCGGCTTCCAGCAGCAACTGATTATTGCGGCTCTTGTGCGCGGCCATCTGTGGCGGAATGGGCGTCAGATCACCGCGTACGGCGGCCACCGGCAACTCGCGTTCCGGCACCCAGCCAGCCTCATGGCGCATGCCCGAGCAATCGCCGGCGAACAGGTGGCGGGCGACTTCTTGCTTGTCACGGCCCAGGGCGCAGATCACGCCGAGGGCATTGAGGTAGGCGGTCATGGCGTCGATTCACCTAGGGGAGACACGCGATAGTGCGGGCCTTGGGGCAGATTCAATTCGAAGCTCGACGGTTGTGAATATCGGATGTTCCAGCGTGTCGGCAGGGTGCGTTGCTCGTCGAGTTGCTGCGCGGTGGGGTAATTGCGCGCCAGTTCGCCGGCAGGCGTCAGGGCGAACAGCAGTGCCGCGAACAACTCCCGGGCTTCCGGATTCGGCGGCAGCAGGCCGTCGGCCTGCCAGCGTCCGTCGATCAGTTGCTGACGGGCCTGGGGAATGCCCAGCGGATCCATCATCGACCAGCGGATGCCCGGGCCCTCACGCTGGATCACCAGCAACCAGTCCTGACGCTGTCCTGCTTGCTGGCGCTCAATGTGCAATTGCAGCGGCAAGGGCAGCGTCGGGTTACCCGCAGGCAACGGCGCCTGGCTCGCGCAAGCGGTCAGCAGCAGGGCACAGGCGAGCAGCAGAACACGCAGCATCAGACAGCCTCTTCCAGCGGTTTGCGCGCCACGACGTTGACCAGGGTTTCTTCACGCTGGCCAAACGGCTTCGGCTTGCGCAGGCCAAAGCGCTCAAGCAGGCCGAAATCCTTCGCCCGGCTCCACCACAGGTACGGGTAGGAAACATTCCGTTCGCCGAACTCGAATCCCTGCTGGCGAATCATTTCCAGATACTGCGCAGCACTCTTTTGCACGTGCATCGGATGACGGAACAGCCAGCGAATCACCCACGTATCAATGTAAGCCTCGGTGGACTCGGCGAACAGCAGATAACCGCCCGGCTTGAGCACCCGGTAGAACTCGGCCAGGGCTTTTTCCTGCTCCACCAGATGATGGAAGGTCTGGTGGCAGAACAGCAGATCGACGCTCGCATCCGGCACATTGAGTGTCGCGCAGTCGCTGCCGATCAGCTCGACGGCGAAGCCCTGGCGCGCCGCCTCTTCAGCGCTCAGTTCCAGGCTGTGCGGATCCGCATCGACACCGATCAAGCGCTGTGGCGCGAAGGTCTGGCGCAGGTGTCCGAAGGACTTGCCCTGGCCGCACCCTGCATCCAGCAGCACCGGATTGGCCGGCAGCGACTCGCTGAACAGTCCGCGCAAATCGTTGATCGCCACGCGCAGCACATGGTGCTGCCAGGTGTGGCTGCGCAGGAACCAGAAGCCGAAACGGGTTTCCTCGACGTAGCTGTCGCTCAAGTAATTCATGGGGCGTCCTTTGCACAGAATTCGGAAATCGTCTTCAGCCGGCGGCGTGCTTCGCTGACAAACGGATTGCGTTCGTCCCAGGCGTAACCGGCGAGAATCGAACAGATCATGCGACGGATGTCCGGGGAGGCCTGCTCATGGAAAATCACGTCCTGGAAAGTACCGGCGTACCAGCCCTCGACGTAGGCGCGGAAGGTGTCGACGCCGCGTTTCAAGGGTTCGGCGAACTCGCTTTGCCAGTTCACGGTTTCGCCCTGCAACTGCCGGTGCAATACGCCGGCGGCCATGCTCGCCGAGCGCATGGCGATGGTCACGCCGGAAGAGAACACCGGATCGAGAAACTCGGCGGCGTTGCCCAGCAGAGCAAAACCCGGACCGTGCAGGGTTTTGACGTTGGCCGCATAGCCGCCGAGGGTGCGTGCCGGGGTGTCCCACACGGCGTTGTTCAGCACCTTCGCCAGGCTCGGGGTTTCAGCGATGAAACCGCGCAGGCAGGCATCGAGATCGGCGTCGCGACCATTGAAATGTTCAGCCGCGGCCACCACACCCACCGAGCAGCGACCGTTGCTGAACGGAATCGTCCAGAACCAGATGTCGCGATGCTGCGGATGGGTGGTGACGAGGATTTTTTCGCGGTCGAAGGCCGGGTGGGCGATGTGATCTTCGACGTGGGTGAACACGGCCTGACGCACCGGGAAATTCGACGGCGCTTCCAGATCGAGCAAGCGAGACAGCACCCGGCCATAGCCACTGGCATCGAGGACGAAACCGGCCTCGACACGGTACTCGCTGCCGTCTTCGCGACGCACATCGAGTTGCGGACGCGGGCGGTCGAAATCGATGCTGACGATGGCATCGCCATAACGGATTTCCACACCTTGCAGCGCGGCTTGATCAGCCAGCAGTTTGTCGAAGTCGGCGCGTTGTACCTGGAAAGTGGTCGGTTTGCCGCCGGTGAACGTATCGCCGAAATCGAACGCGCTGTAGCGCTCGCCCCACGCAAATGCGGCGCCGGTCTTGCGCTGGAATCCGGCGGCGTTCACGGCGTCGAGCATGCCCGCTTCTTCGACGAAATCCAGGCAATGACTGAGCAGGCTTTCGCCGATGGAAAATCGCGGGAAATGCTGGCGCTCGATGACCAGCACGTCGTGCCCCTTGCGCTTGAGCAACGCAGCGGCGATGGCGCCGGAGGGGCCGGCGCCGATGATCACGACCTGACGGGATTCCATTTCAACGATTGGCACGCGAGCTCCTGGGTACGGCAATAGGGTTCAGAGACGCACGGTGCAGGCCGATGAAGGCCGGCAACAGCGTCGCGATCAGCCCCATCAGCATCAGCGCAAAGTACAGCGCCGGGCTGATGAGTTGTTGTTGCAACAGCAGGTTGAGAAAAACGATTTCACTCAAGCCGCGAATATTCAGCAGCACGCTTTCGCGCCAGCGGCTGGCGCCTTCGAACGAGGCACCGGCCCAGCCGAGGCCGAGCCAGTTGCCCACGATTTTGCTGGCGACCGGCAACAGCAGCAGCGCTGCCCATTGCACAGCGCCGAGGCTGGCGAGGGCGCTGTGCACATCGATCTGCACGATGCCGAAAGTGAGGATCAGCGGAATCGCGATCCACGTTTGCAAACGGTTCATCCAGCGCGCCGGCAGCGGCAGCACCAGCGGCACTTTCAGCACGGCCATGCACAGCAGGTAGCCGATGCCGAAAATCAGCGCATTGAGCTTGTAGTGTTCGGCCAGCACCAGCAGCGCAAAGAAACCCAGGCTGTAAGTCAGCGGCCGGCGGATGCCGAACACCCGCAACAGCAACGGCACGCAGGCCAGCCCCAGCGGCAGCAACAGACTGCTCAGGTGCAGACTGCCCTGGGCGAGGCCGAACAGGGTCCAGCAGGTCAGGTCGATCAGGATCGCGGTCTGCACCAGACGCCGGGTCGCGGCGGGCGGATAGTCGATGTGGCGCAGGTACAGATACAGCACCGGGATCGCGGTGATGGCGAACACCAGACCGATGGCCAGCGAATTGATCCACGGTTGCGCCGGCAGCAGCCAGTACGCCGTCGCCAGCCCGCAGGCGAACGGCACGGCGAAACTCGGAAGGGCGATTTTCACGCTCTGGCGATCCAGACGCAGGTCGATCACATCGCTGAGAATGTGCCCGAGCAGCAGCGCGAAGCTCAGGCTGTAGAGGTTTTTCAGCCAGTCCGGCGCAATCAGATCGGCGCCACTGAGCTGCCAGCCCGGTTCGATCCAGAAATACATCAACAGCGGCAGGACGAAGCTGGCCAGCAGCAACTGGCTGACAATCGGAATCAACCCGAAATGCCGGCCGACGCGGGTGGCCACGGCAAACAGCGCCAGGGCCATGACCCAGAAGACTGCGACCATCATGTTGCCGGCTCCGCGACTGTCGTGGCGTGGGCATGACGCCCGGCCCACGGCGCGAGCATGAAGCTGAAGGCCAGCCCGAGGCTTACCGACAGACCGAAATTGCTCACCGCCGGTGTACTCGACACCGCCAGCAGACCGAACGACAGCCAGGTCGTCAGCGCCGCCAGCAACGTGCCTAGCAAGCTCACGGCTGCGCCGCCGACCTGTTCGCGCATGAGAATCGCGTAATCGACGCTGATCGCCGTCACCAGCAGCAGGCCGAACAGGCTGAACAGGGTCAGCGGCTGACCGAGCCAGCCGAGGCTGGCCAGACTGCACAGCGCCGCGAGCAGCGGCAGGGAAACGATACGCAACGCGCCGCCGAAGCCGAACGGCAGGATCAGCACCAGCACGATCAGCACGCAGGAGGCGAGTTTGAGTTCGGCGGCGCTGATCTGGGTTTCGGCAAACACCCGGTTCAGGTCACCGAGGCGATCCACCAGTTCCACGCCGGGCAGGTCCAGTGCCTGCACCCGCAGCAGCGACGGGTTGTTCAGGCCTTGCAGGCTGACCATCGCCGCCACGCCGCCCTCGACCGGTCCGAGCCACAAGGTGCGGTAAGGCTCACCGAGCGGACCGCTGAGCGCGGTGTCGATGTCTTCGGCGGGCAGTGACTGCAACTGTGCCAGTTCGGCTTGCAAGGCTGCTGGCGGAACGCCGACTTCAAGCAGTGGCTGCCAGAACTGCGGCAATTTGTTCAGCGCTTCGCGAACCTGCTGTTGCTGGCTCGGCGGGCTGACCAGTTGGTTGAGCGCCAGAAAACCCTGCAACTTGTCGAGGTTGACCAGTTGCTCCAGGCGTTCACTCAACGCGGCCTGACGTTCCAGCAGTTGCTCCTGGTTTTCTGCGCGTACCAGAAAGAACTGGCTGGTCGGTTGGTAACCGGTGATGCGGGCGATGGTCTGCGCCTCATCGGTCAGATGCTGCGGCGCGCCGACCCATTGGCGGATGTCGTTCTTGCTTTGCAGTTGCACCAGACCGCCGATGCAGAAAGCGATCAGCAGGGCGAACAGAATCGGTGTGCGCACATGCTGCAGCAAGGTTTCCCGAAGGTTGACCATGCGCTCGGCCAGACGCAACGGCCACTGCGCCGGGCGCAATTCGACGTTGCTCAACAGCGCTGGCAACAGGCACACCGCCGACAGGTAAGCCCCGATCAGCCCGGCGGCGGAGAACACGGCGATCTGGGTCAGGGCCGGGAACGGTGTCCAGGCCAGCGCCAGATAGCCGATGGCGCTGGTGATCAGGCTCAGGGTCAGGCCCGAGACGGTCAACCGCAGCGCCGGCCAGCTGCGCCAGGGTTTGAGGCTCCAGCTCTTGGACAGGTAGTGCAGCGGGTAGTCCACCGCGACACCGATCAGGCTAGAGCCGAGCACCAGCGTCATCACATGCAGATGCCCGAACAGCGCCACGCAGGCCACCGCGCCGAACAGCATGCCCACCAGCACCGGAATGAACGCCAGCAACACCCGCCAGCGGCGGAAGGCGAGCAACAGCAGCAACAGAATGCCGAGGGTCGCGCCGCCGCCGACCCAGGAAATTTCCCGGGTCGCTTGCTGCTGACCGCTGGCCGCGTAGAGCAGTCCGCTGGCGGCCAGCAGTTGCACATCGGATTTCGCCGCTTGCTCGCGGCTGTGTTGCAACAGCGCCGCGACTTGCAGCGGCAGGTTCATGTCGAAGGCGTTGCCAGTGGTGCGTGCGCGCAGCAGCACCCAGCTCTTGCCGTCGGCATCGGCGATCAGCGCTCCGCTGCCGATATCCAGTTGCACCGTGCCGTGCTGTGGCTGGCTGTTCTGGATGCGTCCGGTCAGGCCCAGCCAGTCGTCCTGGCTCGGCACCAGACTGAAACCGGTGAACGGATCGAACAGCGCCTGCACCCGCTGCTGGATAAAGGCATCAGGGTGTTCGATCAGCAGTTGCCGATCATCCGCCGAGAGCATCGCCAGTCGCCCTTGCAGCAATTGCGTGCGCAGGGCGGGCAGGTCGGCTTGCAGATTCCACTGCACTTTTTCGAACAGCCCGCTGGACTGCCATTGCTCGCCCAGAGTCTGGGCCATGGCGACGGCTTGCTGGCGATCGGCGTGGCCGACCAGCACCAGCATTTCCCGGTTGAGCGGTTCCTGCATGCGTTGTTCGGCACGTTGCTCGACCGCGTCCGGATGGGTGCCGGGCACCAGTTCCATCAAGTTCGCCGACAACGGTGCGCCGTCGCGCCACTGCCAGGCGCCCAGTGCGACGACGGCCAGCAGCAGGATCAGGAACAGCCAGGGCAGCCTGCGTTCACTCGGCAAAGTCATGTTGCTCCGCGTCGCTCAACGGTTGGCCGGCGGTGCTGTCCTGCATGCGCAGCACAGTGCTGTCACCCTGGGTTTCGAGCAGTTCGATGGTGTTCACCAACGTGCCGCCGGCGATGTTGATCTGGTTGAAAACCTGCTTGAGCAGCACGGAGCGCGGGGTCAGTGTCAGATGCCATTGCTGCGCGTCGCCGCTCAGGGTCAGTTCGAAATCCCGTTGCAGGCCACTGCTGTCACCTTGCAGCACGGCGAGGAACAGACGGTTCTGTTCGGCGCCGGCGCTCTTGCCCGGCAACAGTTGCCAACCGCTGACGTCACGACGGGCGATGCCTTTTGCGTTGATACGGTAGTCCTGCTGCAGCGGGGTTTTCAGCAGCCAGAGCAGACCGTAATGCTTGGCGAGGACAAAGTTGCCCTTGCTGATCAGCGGCTGGGGCAGGGCGCGCAGGTGTTTTTCCTGGATGAACTGGCCGTGGATCACGTCCGGCTTCGCCAACTGCTCGCTCAACTGTTGCAGGTCGAAGGCATTGGCCAGCGACGACAGTGTCAGCAGTGCCAGGGCTCCAAGGGATTTCACAAACACATTCATCGCAGCATCCTTTCCACGGCATCGGTGAAGACTTTCGGCGACGCCAGTTGCATCTCGCGGCTGCTCACCTCGACAGCGACCTGCACGGAGCTGGCTCGGGTCAGGCGCTCGCCGGTCTCGGCGTCGGTGATCAGGTAGTGAATCTTCAGGCGGTTTTCCCATTCCACCAGGCTGGCGCGCACGTTCAGCCGCTGACCGAACACCGCGCCGCGCACGTAGCGCAGTTGCAGGTCGATCACCGGCCAGGCATAGCCCGAATCGACCATCTGGTTGTAGTTGTGGCCGATCTTGTCGAGCAGCGCGCAGCGCGCCACTTCCAGGTATTTCACGTAATGGCCGTGCCAGACGACATGCATGGTGTCGACGTCAAAGAACGGCACGAGGATTTCCGTATCGGCGTGAAGCACTCCGGCGCTACGCATGCAGCCTCCAGTGTTGCTCGGCGATGCGTTTCAGGCACAGGCGCAGTTCGCCTTCCAGGGCACGGTCTTCGATCACCGGCGGGAAGTCTTTGGCCAGCGCTTCGTGCATCGCGGCCAGGGACGGCGGCAGTGGTCGTGCGTCTTCATCACGGCCACGCAGCCACACGCCCTGATTGGCCGCGAGCAGTGTGGCGGCGGCTACCTGTTCGGTCAGCTCCAGCACGCGAATGGCGTCGCGGGCGGCGATGGTGCCCATGCTCACCTTGTCCTGGTTGTGGCATTCGGTGGAGCGCGAGAAGACGCTGGCCGGCATAGTGTTTTTCAACGCTTCGGCGGTCCAGGCGCTGGCACCGATCTGCACAGCCTTGAAGCCGTGGTTGAGCATCGCCCGATCAGCGCTGGCGCCGGACAGGTTGCTCGGCAAACCGTGGTTGTAGCGCTCGTCCACCAGCAGCGCGAGTTGCCGGTCGAGCAGGTCGGCGACGTTGGCCACGAGGTTTTTCAGGCTATCCATGGCGAACGCGATATGCCCGCCGTAGAAGTGCCCGCCGTGCAGCACGCGCTCGGCTTCGGCGTCGATGATCGGGTTGTCGTTGGCGCTGTTGAGTTCGGTCTCGATGAACGAACGCAGCCAGTTGAGGCTGTCGGCCAATACGCCGAGCACGTGCGGCGCGCAACGCAGCGAGTAGCGATCCTGCAGGCGATGCAGCGGCGCGGTCGGCGCGTCGATCGCCAGATCCTTGCGCAGCCACGCGGCGACCTGCATCTGCCCCGGATGCGGCTTGGCGGCGAACAGGCGCTCGTCGAAGTGTTCCGGATTGCCTTGCAGCGCCACCACGTTCAGCGCGGTGATACGGGTGGCCAGTTGCAGCAGGTAATCGGCGCGGGCGTAAGCCAGGCAGGCCAGACCGGTCATCACGGCGGTGCCGTTCATCAGTGCCAGCGCTTCTTTCGGGCGCAGCACCAGCGGGGTCCAGCCCAGTTCACGGTGCACATCGGCGGACTGGCGGCGTTCGCCACGGAACATCACTTCACGTTCGCCGGACAGGGTCGCGGCGACGTAGGACAGCGGCGTCAGATCGCCGCTGGCGCCCACCGAACCCTCTTCGGGGATCAGCGGCAGGATGTCGTGTTCGAGGAAGGCATGCAGACGTTCCAGCAGCTCGATGCGCACCCCGGACACGCCGTGGCACAGCGACTGCAGACGCGCCGCCAGCACCGCGCGGGTGGCCTGGGCGTCGAGCAGTTTGCCCAGCCCGCAACCGTGGAAGGTGTAGAGATGCTGCGGCAGCGCCTCGACGTGATGCAGCGGCACCGCGACCACGCAGGAGTCGCCGTAACCGGTGGTCACGCCGTAGATCACGCCTTCCTTGTCCAGCAGCGAATCGAGGAACCGCGCGCCTTTGGCGATGCGTTCGCGGTAGTCGGCGTCGCTCTGCAACTGCACGGGCGCCTGACGGTTGGCCAGGGCCAGCACGTCTTCGATGCGCAAAGGGCGTTCGCCGAAGGTTACCGGCTCATGGGTTGGCGTCGTCATCGGTCTTCCAGAAAGGGTAAAAGTTGAACCATTGCTTGGGGGCTTCGAGGCAATAGTGACTCAGGCGTTCGGCGTAGCGGGTCGCCCACTGATGAATGACCTGTTCGCGGTCGCGGCGAGTCCAGGTCACGGCCTCGGTGAACGGCTCGAGGGTCAGGCGATAGTGGCCGTCAGGTTGCTTGAGGCACATCAGCAGATTGACCGGGCATTTCAGCAGGCCGGCCAGCAGCCACGGACCTTGCGGGAACCGCGCCGGATGACCGAGGAAATCCACGGTCACACTGCGGCCGCCATGCAGCGGTACGCGATCACCGGCAATCGCCAGCCATTCGCCGCGCTCCAGGCGTTCGTTCAGCTGCAGCATGACCCCCGGGTCCAGCTCGCTGACCTGGATCAGCCGTAGATTGGTCGCCCCGGCTTCGCCCAGCAGGCGGTTGAATTGTTCGGCGTGCTTGGTGTGCACCAGCACGTTCATGGTGACCTTTTCGCCAATCTCCGCCAGCGCCCGGCACACTTCGAGGTTGCCCAGATGCGCACCCACCAGCATTTGCCCGCGACTGCCGCGCAACTGATTGCGCAGCAACGCCGGGTCGATGATTTCGATCTGCTCGATGCTCAGCTTGCGGTTCCACACGTCGAGCTTGTCGAGCAGCGAATCGGCGAACGCCATGAACTGGCCGAACACGCGCCACAGGCTCGGGCGCAATTCATGGCGACCGCTCCAGTCGGCGAGGCGCTGCTGATACTGCCAGGCACTGCGCCGGGCCGTGCGGCCGAACAGGAAGAAGTACAGGACGATACCGTACAGCAACGGGCTCAGTAGGCGTCGGCCAAGGACCTTGGCGGCGAACGCGGTGAATTTCATCAGCAGGAAACTGCCGCGCTCTTCGCGGTCGGCCCAGTGCTTCTTGTCGGTTTCGACCGTCATGCGCGCCACCGTCGCCAGAGGATCGCGGGCGAGCGCAGCAACATGCCGAAGAACAGGCGCGTGTGCATGCTCGAAATCAGCACGTTGTCGTGGAACATCCGAAAGTGCGACACACCGTCCAGCGGGTAGTGCACGCTGGTTTGCAGCCAGCGCATCGGCTGGTTGCGCCAGGACAGGCGCACGAGGATGTCCGAGTCGAAATCCATGCGCTTGCCGATCCGCGCCGAGTCGATCACTGCCAGTGTCGGCTCCAGCGGATACACCCGGAAGCCACACATCGAATCGCGGATCTGCAGCGACAGGGTGTTGATCCACACCATCACGTGCGTCAGGTAACGGGCGTACAGGCGACCCTTGGGCACGCTGGCGTCGTACAGCGGATAACCGCAGATCAGCGCTCGCGGATGGGCACGGGATTCTTCGACGAACCGCGCGACGTCCTGCAAGTCGTGCTGACCGTCGGCATCGACCTGCAAGGCGTGGCTGAAGCCCAGTCGCGCCGCTTCACGCAAGCCGGTCATCACCGCGCCGCCCTTGCCCTGATTGGTGGTGAGGCGCACCAGATACACCCGCTCGCGTTCGGCCAGCACATCCAGCACGGCTGCGCAGGATTTGCTGCTGGCGTCGTCCACCAGAATGCACGGCAAGCCTTGGGCGAGCAGGGCATCGACCACGGTGGCGATCGCGGTTTCGTGGTTGTAGACCGGGATGACTGCGCAAGGGTTATGCATTGCCAGTCCCCAGCAGAATCCGCCCGCTGGAGCAGGTGGCGGTGTCGTTGCGGTAGGCGAAATACAGCTTGCCGCGTTCAGGGTCGAAGCGCAGGTGCAGCTGGATTTCATCGCCGGGGCGCACCAGTTGCTGGAATTTCAGAACTTCCATACCGGCGAATGCGCCGGACAGGTTCAACAGTTGGCGACCAAGGTTCAGCGCCCACTCGACCTGCACCACGCCGGGTAATACCGGGGCCTTGGGGAAGTGACCGCTGAAGTAAGCAAGGTCTGGCGGCACGCTCAGTTGCAGGCTCCACTCGCCATCGGTTTCGGTCTGTTCCAGAACCTCCGGTGCCTTCGGACGCGGCGCCAGCAGCAAGGCTTCGACATCTGCCTGGGGCAGCTTGCCCTGAGGGTTCAGCGGCAGTTGTCGCAGCAAGCGCCAGCGTCGGGGCAGGGCGAGGGCTTCGCAATGTTCGCCGAGGTGACGGCGCAGGGTTTCGGTGAGGCTGCGACGGCCGTGTTCGCGCAAGGCAAACAGGCCGGATTCGCTGAGCACCAGCAAGGCGCCGAGGGATGCGCGGTTTTCCTGCACCACGCCCAAGCGCGCTTCGGCGACCCAGTCATGGGCGACCAGAGCTTGTTCCAGCATCGGCAGGGAGATGCGTTTTTCTTCCAGCTTGACGATCCGGTCCAGCCGCCCGAGCAGTTCGAAGCGACCATCGGCTTCGATGCGTGCGGCATCGGCGGTATGTTCGACATGCCCGGCGGGCAGGTACGGCGAGGCGATCAACAGGGCGCCGTCGCCGTCCTGGCTCAGCTCGACACCGGCGAACGGCTGCCACAGCTGTTGGCCCTGACGCCAGGCGATGCCGCCGGTCTCCGAGCTGCCGAGGATTTCCGTCGGCCACTGCTGCAAGCGCTGGTGCAGGCTCTGCGCAGCATCTGCCGGCAGCGCGCCGCCGGAGGAAAACACCCGGCGCACGGCGCTCAGGGCCGGCCAGTCGAGGTTGTCGCCCATGCGCTTGAGCAACGCCGGGCTGGCCACCCAGGCGAAGGCCGGGTGTTCGCGGCTGGCGCGCTGCATGTCTTCAGGAAAGGCCAGTTGTTTGCGCAGAAACATGCGCCCGGCACACAGCGGCCACAACACACGGAACAACAGACCGTAAATGTGTTGGGTGGCGACGCTACCGATGATGCAGGCCTCACCGAGATCCGCGCCCCACAGTTGCTCGAGGGCTTCGACTTCGTTGGCCAGTTGCCGCAGGGATTTGTCGATGCGCTTGGGCTCGCCGCTGGAGCCGGAGGTGCACAGGCTCAGGCGACACTGGTCGAGATCCAGTTCGGCACCCGTCAGTGCGGTGCCCTGCAAGTCGCTCAGGTGCACGTCGTCTGCGTGATCGGTCAGCCACAGGTCGACTTCGTTCGACCAGCGCTGGCGGGTCTGCGCTTGCAGATCCGCAGGCAGCAGGACGCTGACGTCGGCGCGCCAGGCGCCGAGCAGGGCAATCGCCAGTTCTGCGGCATCTTCCAGGTGCACGGCCAGACGTCGTACGCCCCTGGCTTGCAGGCCGGCGGCCAGGCTCAGGGCCTGTTCGCGCAGGTGTGCGTGATCGAGTGCCGGCGCGACGGTGACGGCGCGCTGCGGCAGATCCTTGAGCAACAGCTGCTCAAGTTTTATCCAGTTCATGGGCGACCTCTTACCCGTTGTCGTATCAGCCATTCAATGGCAAACATCAGGCCGATCAATCCGTAGGAGATCAGGCCGGTGTACAACATCCACCAGTGCAGCGGCGCCCAAAGGGTCAGCAGGGCGGCGCACAAGCCGTTACAGAAAAAAAACACACTCCAGGCCACGGTGACCTGACGGGTGTAGCGGATCGCTTCGGGCGGCAATTGCGGCTCGCGAATGCGCGCCAGACGTTCGACCATCGGCGGGCCGTATTTCAGGCTCAGGCTGAACAGCACCAGCATGAAGCCGCTGATCAGCACCGGATACCAGCGCAGCAACAGCGGGCTGTCGAACAGCGCCAGCAGCAGGCAGAACACGATGGCCACACAGGCCATCCACAGACTGCCGGGCTTGCGCTCGCCGGTCAGGGCGCGGGCCAGCCACAGGCTGCCCAGCAGCAGGCCGAACTGCCACGGCGCAAAGTGCTCCATGCCGAAATACACCGCAAAGGGATACAACAGGCCCGCCAGCAGCAGGCCGAGGCCGATCAATCGGCTCATGCGGCCGGTTGAACCAGACGGTAGACCGCCTCGACCACGTCGCCGACGGTACGCACCGACTTGAATTCCTCGGCGGCGATTTTCTTGCCGGTCTGGCGTTTGATGTGGTCGATCAGGTCGACGGCGTCGATGCTGTCGATTTCCAGGTCCTGATACAGGTTCGATTCCAGGCTCACACGGGCCGGGTCCAGTTCGAACAGCTCGACCAGGGCATCGCGCAGGGTGTTGAAGATGTCGTCACGAGTTTGCATGGTCCGGTCTCAAGCTGCCTGTTTTGCCGTGACGAACGCCGCGAGGCTCGCCACGTTGGTGAAATGGTTGCGGGTGTCCTTGGCGTCGGCGTCGATCTTGATGCCGTACTTTTTCTGGATCGCCAGGCCGAGTTCCAGAGCGTCTACGGAATCCAGGCCCAGGCCCTCGCCGAACAGCGTCTGGTCGTCGCCAATATCGTCGACGCTGATGTCTTCGAGGCCCAGGGCGTCGATGATCAGCAGTTTTATCTCACGGTGCAGATCGCTCATCTTCGGCGAGCTCCTTGATAAAAAAATGGTGCAGAAAGTCGTTGAGCTTGCGCGAGGCCTGCGGTGCAGGGCCTTGTGCGGCAAAGGTCTGTGGGTCTATATCGGCCCCGACGCGAAAACTGAAGTGAACACGGCGGCTCGGGATGCGATACCACGGCTCGGCCTTGGTCAAAGTGGTCGGGCTGACCTTGATGATGACCGGAGTCAGGATTTTCGCACCGCGCAGCGCGATGGCCGCGGCCCCCCGATGAAAGGCCGGGGCCTGACCGGGTTGGGTGCGCGTGCCTTCCGGGAAAATGATCAGGGTCTGGCCATCCTGCAATGCGCCGGCGGCGGCATCGAGCATGTCCATGCTGCCGTCGTTGCTGATGTATTCGGTGCTGCGCAGCGGGCCACGGGTGAAAGGGTTTTCCCACAGCGTTTTCTTCACCACGCAATTGGCGTGGCGTACCAGGCCGATCAGGAACACCACATCGATCAGCGACGGGTGGTTGGCGATGATCATCTGCCCCGGCCGACCGAGGCGTTCGGCACCCTGGATGTCATAGGTCAACACGCCGGTACGGGCCATGAACCGGACGAAAAACCAGAACAGCCGACTGACGGTCTGCCGCGCCCGCTCGCGATGGGTCAGCGCGTCGCCCGGCAGGCAGCCCAGCAGCGGAAACACCAGCAAACGCAGGCACAGCCCGCCAAGCCCGAACAGGGCGAAGCTGAGGGCGGTGGCCAGCAGGCGCCAGTAGTAGGCGTCGCGGTTTTTTTCGGTCACGGGTTGCGTTGCCAGGTCCATACACGATTTTTCCAGGCATGTTGGCAAAGGGTTTGCTGGCCGAGCAGGGCTTGCAGCAGATTCAGTGCATGGGGCCATTGCGCTTTGGACAGTGCTTCGGGGGCGCTGTTCAGGGTCAGCCGCCAGTCGGTACCGGGGGTCAGCAGCAAGCCCACCGCGTACGGAAACGGCACATCATCGATCCACGCCGAATAGGCTTCGGGCGGCTGTTCTTCGGTGATCACCAGCAGTACGGCGGGCGCGCCTTCGTCCAGCAGGGCGGCGGCTTCCAGCACGCCGTGCTCAAGGCCGTCGCCAGCGGCGGCGAGGGCCGTCATCTCGCTGGTTTCGCCGCGCATGATCGACCACAGGCCAATGATCGCGTTGTGCACGGAGAGGCTGAACTGGGTCGGTGAAAGCGGTTGTTCGTTGGCCAGGTCACTGAGGATGTCGAAGGTGCGCGGCGTTTCGCCGTGACGGGAAACGAACACCAACGGCAGGTTTTCCCGACCGTCGGCCAGTGGCCAGCCGACACTGAAGGTCATCCGCGCAAGGCGACTGAGACGGCGGCGCTGCATGGCGGGAAGGAACGACACATCGGGCGCGGCATCGCTGCTCGGGAGCACGACCGGCTGTCGGCTCCAGGCTTGCCAGGCGTCCACGCTGTCGAGCCCGGGAGCCCAGGCGCGCCATTGGGCGATGTTGAAGTTGATCACGGACATTCATCCCGCCCCTGCGGGCTAAATTTGACGCTGTTTTGCCAGCGCCGCAGACGCGCTGACCTTGCCGGAAGTGGCGTGGCGCTTGGCCCCGGGTGGCGCGCATTATCCCGGTGCGACGAGTGTGTAGCAAATGCTGGTTACATTTTGCGCTCTGAAATGGACCGAAGGGTACATTGCAAAAAATATCACTTGGCCATTATCCGGATTGTGAAGGGATTGTCTGTCGGGCATATCGGCGGTCGAAGGCAGCATTTGCGCCGTGACTATTGAGATATTTGCGCCTGACCCTGTAGTCCGTGTCCGCGAAGGTAGCGAAGCGGGGCCGGGCACCACTACACTCGGTCATTCTTTGATACACGGAGGTTTTGTCATGCGGCGCGTGGTGTTCAATCAGAAAGGTGGCGTGGGCAAATCCAGCATCGCCTGCAATCTGGCGGCGGTCAGCGCCAGCGAGGGTTATCGCACGCTGTTGGTGGACCTTGATGCCCAGGCCAACTCCACTCAGTACCTGACCGGGCTCACCGGTAATGACATTCCGATGGGCATCGCCGACTTCTTCAAGCAGACCCTGTCTTCGGGCCCGTTCTCCAAGAAGAACAAGGCCGATATCTACGAAACCCCGTTCGACAACCTGCACATCATCACCGCCACGGCGGAGCTGGCCGACCTGCAGCCCAAGCTCGAGGCCAAGCACAAGATCAACAAGCTGCGTAAGTTGCTGGAAGAGCTGGACGGCGAATACGACCGCATCTACCTCGATACCCCGCCAGCCTTGAATTTCTATGCCGTTTCGGCGCTGATTGCCGCTGATCGTGTGCTGATTCCCTTCGATTGCGACAGCTTTTCCCGTCAGGCGCTGTACGGGCTGATGTCGGAGATCGAAGAGTTGAAGGATGACCACAACGAAGGTCTGGAAGTCGAGGGCATCGTGGTCAATCAGTTCCAGGCCCGGGCGAGCCTGCCGCAGCAGATGCTCGACGAATTGATCGCCGAAGGGTTGCCGGTGTTGCCGGTTTACCTCGCCAGCTCAGTGCGCATGCGCGAATCGCACCAGGCCAGCACACCGCTGATCCATCTCGATCCGCGGCACAAGCTGACACAGCAGTTTGTCGAACTGCACAACCTGCTCGAAGACGCCTGAAAAAAGCCAGCGTGGGAGCAAGCTCCCACGATGGCTGGTGTTGTGTCAGATGCCCTGACTGCGCAACCACGCCATCAGTTGCGGCAGCGGAAACGCTCCGCTTTGCCGCGCCACCTCACGGCCATTCCTGAACAGAATCAGGCTCGGAATCGAACGAATCCCCAACTGCGCCGACAACTGCTGATTGGCCTCGCTGTCCAGCTTGGCCAGCCGGCACTTGCCTGCTAGCTGCGCCGCCGCCTGTTCGAACACCGGCGCAAATGACTTGCACGGTCCGCACCAGTCCGCCCACACATCCACCAGCAACGGCAGATCGCCCTTGATCTGGCTGGCGTAATCGCCTTGCTTGAGGTCGAACGGCTTGTTCAACAGCACCTCGGATTTGCAGCGCCCGCATTTCGGGTGGTCGCTGAGGCGTTCGGCGGGAATGCGGTTGAGGCCGTTGCAGGAGGGGCAGGGGATGAGGAGCGGGTCGGTCATGTTCGAGATCCATAGGGGAGCTGATAACTTCTAGTTGGAGACGTTTGCTCATATTTTCAATCGTGCAGTGTTCAGTACCGAGCCTAGGCTGAGAGATGCTGGCTGAGTCCGTTGGTCTGTCTGGCAGTATCGCAACTTGCGATATTTTTGATCTGTGATTAACTCCCCATAGCAGAATGCGATAAGGATGTTGCATGCATGTGTTTAGCGAAAAACCAATTCGAGAGGCCAAGGAAATGTGGCCACAGGCAGCAAGTGCATTGGCACAGTGGTTTCGTTTGGCAAAAAGAAGTAATCCCTGCGATTTCGCGGCGATGAAGTCAATTTTTCCTGCGACTGACAAGGTCGGTGAATTTCATGTTTTCGATATTGGAGGCAACAAACTGAGGTTGATCGCTTTCGTCAGTTATCGATCTCGGACGCTCTACATAAAACATGTGCTTGATCACCGCGAATACGAGCGCGGTAAATGGAAGGAGGGAAAGGTATGAGCATTCTGATCAAGACGGTGGCCGAGCACTGGGAGTTTGTCTCGCCTTTGCTTCGAAAACCGAAAAGTGAAGAGGACTACGACATGCTGGTGCGGGCTGTCGAAGAAATACTCGACATAACCGATGATGATGAATCGCATCCATTGATGAGTCTGGTCGACATCATTGGTGACTGGATTGCGGAATGGGATCGCACACATCACCCCATGGCCGAGGCGAGCGGCGAAGAAGTCCTCGGCTATATGATGCGCGAGCACGGCCTGACGCAAAGCGACCTGCCGGGTGTCGGGACTCAATCGGTTGTTTCGGAAGTCTTGAGTGGCAAGCGCAAGCTCAACCTGCGCCAAATCCGCTGGTTGGCCGAGCGCTTCAATGTACCGATCGACGTGTTTACCTGACCTTGCTCAGGACGAACAACTGATCTCCAAATGCTTGCCCCATTCCGGCGGCCGTTCCGCATAGCTCTCCATTCCAGGTTGTTCCTCGAATGGATTGCTCAACACCGCATGCAGTCGGCGCACTTCTGAATAGTCACCCTGCTCGGCAGCATCAATCGCCTTCTGCGCCAGATAGTTGCGCAGGATGTACAGCGGATTCACCGCATGCATCCGCGCGCGGCGCTGTTCCTGATCGCTTGCACCATCGCGTGCGACTCGGGCGACATAGCGTTCACCCCAGGCATCGAAACCTTTGATATCGACGAAGTCATCGCGCAGGCGAGCGACGGCCTGTTCGGCTGACTCTTCGCCCAGACGCCGGAAGAACAGCGTGTAGTCGACGCCGCTGTTCTGCATCAGTTGCAGCAATTGTTCCAGCAGTTGCTGGTCGTCGTCCTCGGCCGTGGTGAAGCCGAAACGGCGGCGCATCAGGTCGAGGTAGTGCGCCTGGAACAGCGGCAGGTAAAGGCCAAGAGTCTCGCGCAGGGCTTCGACGCTGATGAACGGTGTCAGGGCCTGGGCCAGGGCGCTGAGGTTCCACTGGCCGACGGGGACCTGATTGCTGAAGGAGTAGCGGCCCTGGTCGTCGGAGTGGTTGCAGATAAAGTTCGCGTCGAAGTCGTCGAGGAAGGCGAACGGGCCGAAGTCGAAGGTGATGCCGAGGATCGACATGTTGTCGGTGTTCATCACCCCGTGGCAGAAGCCGTAGGCTTGCCACTTGGCGATCAGTTCGGCGTTGCGCTCGACGATTTCGCGAAACATCGCCAGATACGGCTCCGGCTGTTCCAGACACTCGGGGAAGTGCATCGCCAGCACGTGCTCGCCGAGCTGCTTATGCTGCTCGGGACGCTTGGTGTAATAGAAGTATTCGAAATGCCCGAAGCGCACATGACTTGGTGCCAGACGCAGCACCATCGCGGCGCGTTCCTGTTTCTCACGCCAGACCGGAGTGTCGGAACCGATCACACACGCGGCGCGTGAAGACGGGATGTTCAGCGCATACAGCGCTTCGGATGCGAGAAACTCACGGATCGACGAGCGCAGCACCGCGCGGCCATCGCCCATGCGCGAAAACGGTGTCTGCCCGGCGCCCTTGAGGTGCAAGTCCCAGTGTTCACCGGCTTCGTTGTAGACCTCGCCCAGCAACAACCCGCGACCATCGCCCAGTTGCGGCGTGTACCCGCCGAACTGATGCCCGGAATAGACCATCGCCCGTGGCTCGGCATCGGCCCATAACTTGTGGCCGCCGAACAGTTCGGCGAATTCCTGGGTGTCAGCCGCCGCCGGTTGCAGATCCAGCAGCGCCAGGGCCGCAGGGCTGGCGACCACCAGTCGCGGATTGTCGATCGGTTCGGGCAGCACATGGGCCGAGAACGCGTCGCCCAGGCGGGCGAAGCGGTTGTCGAAGGTCAGTTCGTCGAGGGCTTTCAAGGGCCGGCTCCAGCAGAATGTCCGAGCATTCTGCTGGGATTAGCCGGGTTAGTCGAGTTTGGCGGGCGGCGGCTCTTGCAGCGGTTTTTGCTCGCCGCTGACGGGCACGATGGTTTTGCTGTCGTCTTCGACCGGAACCAGTTTGTACTCCTGACCGTGAAGGTTCTTCAGGTAAACCTCCATCTGCCGGAACGAGATGTTGATGTGCTGCTTCTTGAACTCGCGGTTGATGAAGCGGTTGACCTCGTCGATCACCGGATTGCGGTCACCGAGGTCGCGCACATGCATGCGCAGCTCGTGGTCGAGGGTGCTTTCGCCGAAGTTGAGGAAGTACACGTGCGGCTCGGGTTCCTTGAGCACGCGTGGGTTTTCCCGGGCGGCCTTGAGCAGCAGTTCCTTGACCAGATCCAGATCGGAACCGTAATCGACGCCGAGTTTCAGCGTCACCCGTGTAATGGTGTCGGTCAGCGACCAGTTGATCAGTTGCCCGGTGATGAACGTCTTGTTCGGGACAATGATGTCCTTGCGGTCGAAGTCGGTGATGGTCGTGGCACGGATGCGGATCTTGCTCACGGTGCCCGACAGGTTGCCGATGGTGATGGTGTCGCCGATCCGCACCGGGCGTTCGAACAGGATCATGATGCCGGAGATGAAGTTCGCGAAGATCTCCTGCATACCGAAGCCGAGACCCACCGACAGCGCCGCCACCAGCCATTGCAGCTTGTCCCAGCTCACGCCGAGGGTCGACAGGGTCGAGACGAAACCGACCCCGGCGATCACGTAGGACAGCAGCGTCGTGGTCGCGTAGGCACTGCCCTGAGCCAGATTGAGTTTCGACAGCACGAACACTTCCAGCAGGCCCGGCAAGTTGCGTGCGAGCGCAAAGGTAATGCCGATGATGATCAGCGCGCCGAGCATGTCGCCGATGCTGATCGGCACCATGCTCATGTTGGCGCCGGTGCCGCTGGTGTATTCGTAGAGGGTGATGTTGTCGAGGTACGAGAACACGGTGATCAGGTCGGCCCAGACCCAGTACAGCGCGGCGATGAAACCGCCGAGCAGGGCCAGACGGATCAGGCGCAGGGACTGTTCGTTGACCTTCTCGATGTCGAGGGTCGGTTCTTCGATCACCGCTTCGCCGTCGCCGGCTTCTTTGGCTGCCTGACGTTTGGCCAGGGCGCGCTGGTAGGCCAGGCGCCGAGCGGCAACTGCCAGACCACGGACGAAAGTCGCCTCGATCACCAGCCAGAACATCAGCAGGTACAGGGTATTGATCAAACGGTCGCTGAGTTTCAGCGCGGTGTAGTAGTAGCCGAAGCACACCGCGACGAACAGTGCGATGGGCAGCAGGGTGAACATGATCCCCACGGCCTTGCGGAACAGCGAGGCGTTTTCGTGGGTCGGGCTGCTGATCAGCAGGCGACTGAGCAGCCATGCCATCAGGGCGTAGCAAGTCAGCACCACCGGCATGCCGATGACGTCATCGGCCAGCGCCGCCGGTTGCAGTTCGGCGACCGCTACCACTGCCACAAGCGCCATCACTACCAGACCGAGACGCCGTACCCAGCCCTGAAGGAATTCAACCTGCGGCTTCTCCCAGCGGAAGTGCAGTTCAGCCACACCGCCCGGCGCAAGGATCCGGTAAGCGGTGTAGAACACCAGCCACGCCTGGCCCATTTGCAGCAGGGCCGCGCCCATGTTGGCGTTCTGGCCACGGGCGTCGATCTGCAGTGCCAGCCCGCACAGCGCAAGACCGAGCGCCACCGGCATCGCCAGCAAGATGTTGATCAGGATCGCCTGCGGCGTGTGCCACTGGCTGTCGCGCTTGAAGTGGCCGATGTCCTGGTGAACCTTGTTCAGGCGTGCATACAGCTGCTTGCGGCGCCATAACAATGCGCCGATCAGCAGTGCCAGCGGCAGGAACAACAACGGGCGCTGGGTCAGGCCGTCGGTCAGTTCGCTGAGACTGGAGGCCAGCGGCAGGGTGTCGATCTGGCGTTTCAGGCGCTCCGGCACACCGCGCAACCACTCGGAGTCCAGCGGCTTGTTGCTGGGAATCCAGAACATCTGCTCGTCGAGGGTTGCGCGCAGGCTTTGCGCGGTGCTCAGCAGTTGCTTCTGGTTCAGTTGCAGGGTGATCGACTCGTTGAGCATCGCGCTCAGTTCGCGACTCAGCCGCTCCAGCAGATCGACGCGAGTGTTGGCCAGATCCAGCAGGTTTTTGCGAAGTTGCGGTGTGACTTGCTCTGGCGGCTGGGTGGACAGCAGGGTGTCGACATAAGTCGCCGGATTGCTCAGTTGTTCGCGCTGCTGATTGATTTCGAACTGGTACAGGCGAATGTCGGCGATCTGGTCCGCCAGGTCGCGGTCGACCTTGAGGCGCGGCAGCGCCTGCTTCTGTTTATAGAGAATCTTCGACAGCAGCAGACTGCCCTTGAGCACGTTGATCTGCTCGTCGAGAGCCGAATCGCTCTGGGTCACACTGTCCAGCTGCTGCTTGGTCTGCAGGTTCTGCTGGGTCAGTTCGTTGAGGCGGTCGGTGCTTTTGAGCAGGTAGTCGGAGAGCTTGAGGTTGGCCGCGCTTTCAGTGGCGAGCAGGGTGCTGCTGCCGGACTTCTGAGCCTCGATCGACTGCTGCGTCACGGTTTCCTGAGACAGGGTCAGACGCTTCTGGTTGATCAGGGTCTGCAGTTCCTGGATCTCGTGGTCCAGACGGTCGGATTTTTCCGTGATCAGGTCATGCTGGCTGTTGCCCAGATCCTGCAACTGGTTGTTGCCGGCCAGTTCCTGGCGGCGCAACGGGATCATTGCATTGAGCGCTGACAGCTCGGCGTTGAGCAGGTCGCGTTGCTCGGCACTCAGGGTCTTGCCGCTGTCCTTGCCGGTCTTGAGGATGCTGTTGATCTGCTGGATGCGCGTCTGGCTGCTGGCGATTTCTGCCTGGGCGCGCTCCGGACGAGTCTGCGCGGTGATGATCAGGCTGTTGGCATCGGCCAGGGCTTTTTGCAGGTCGCTTTGCTGGGTCGAGCGCTCGGTGAGGATCTGTTCCAGTTGCTGGATGTTCTCTTTGGTGAAGCGCTGCGCTACCGGTACCACGGCAGTGGCCTTGAGGCGTGCCAGTTCGCGGGTGTTCTCGATGGTCTGTTTCGGCGCGGTGGCCAGTTGTTGCTTGAGGTCGATCAGCTTCTGATCGTAGTCACGCCGGTTGTTGAGCTGGTTCAGCGTGTTTTGCAGGAGCGTTTGCAGGGCCTTTTTGTCGGCCTCGGGCAGTTTGCTGTCGGTGAGCTTGTCCAGGTTCGCCTGCACGGCTTCGCTGGACGGCGGTTCTGCGGCCTGCAGCGGGCCGACAGTAAGACTCAGGCCCAGCAGGGCCGCGAGGAAAAAGGAGCGCAGGGTAGGCATAGAGACCGGTCAAGCAAGTGAGAGTGGAGGCAGTTTAGAGGAAGAGCCCGGGGCCCGGGCGACTTCCTTCGGGGAATCTGACGCCCACTTTGGCGATCTTGTTCCCGTCCATGACCGCCACCGTCCAGTGGGTGTTGTTCCATTCCACCTGGTCGCCAACGATCGGTGCACCGCCGACTTTCTGCGCGATGAAGTGGCCCAGAGTCATGTCCGGATCGATGCCTTCGGCCGACAGGCCATAAAGGGCCGCAACCGCTTTGAGCTGGGCGTCTCCTTCGAGTACGAAGTCGCCGAAGAAGCGCAGATCGAGTCCTCGTTGCGGTGCCTGGCTGAACAGTTTTCCAAGGGCCGGCAAGTTGTGTTCATGGCCGATAACACACAGCAAATCATCGACTTCCAGCACCGTACTACCCGACGGATGGAGCAGTTGCTGGCCGCGAAACAGGGCGGCGATACGGGTGCCTTCGGGCATTTTCAGCTCGCGCAGGGGGGAACCGATGCACCATTTCTCCGCACCGAGCTTGTAAACGAACAGCTCCCACTCGCTGGTGATGTGCACTTCGAGGGCCGAACGGGAGATCGGTGCAGGTTCCGGCGGTACCGTCACCTTGAGCAGTCTGGCCACCCACGGCAGGCTCGTGCCCTGCACCAGCAGCGACACCAGCACGATGAAGAACGCGAGGTTGAAGTACAGCTGCGCATTCGGCAGCCCGGCCATCAGCGGGAACACCGCCAGAATGATCGGTACCGCGCCACGCAGGCCGACCCAGGAAATGAAGGCCTTTTCGCGACCGTGGAAGGCCTTGAACGGCAGCAAGCCGACCACCACCGACAAAGGCCGCGCGAACAGAATCATCCACAGCGCCAGACCCAGGGCCGGCAACGCGATCGGCAGCAAGTCATGCGGCGTAACCAGCAAGCCCAGCACCAGGAACATGCCGATCTGCGCCAGCCACGCCATGCCGTCGAGCATGTGCAGGATGCCGTGGCGGCTGCGCACCGGACGGTTGCCGATCACCAGACCGCACAGGTAAACGGCGAGGAAGCCGCTGCCGTGCAGGGCGTTGGTCAGGGCAAACACCACCAGACCGCCGGCGATTACCAGGATCGGATAGAGGCCGGTGGCGAGGTTGATCCGGTTGACCAGTTGCAGCATCAGCCAGCCGCCGCCGAGGCCGATCACGCCACCGATGCCGAACTCGCGGATCAGGTGGGTCAGCAGGCTCCAGTGCAGGCCGGTCTGGCCGCTGGCGAGCATGTCGATCAGGGTCACGGTGAGGAACACCGCCATCGGGTCGTTGCTGCCGGATTCGATTTCCAGACTGGCGGTCACCCGTTCGTTCAGGCCCTTGCCGCCGAGCAGCGAGAATACCGCCGCGGCGTCCGTGGAACCGACGATGGCGCCGATCAGCAGACCCTGAATCAGATTCAGGTCGAACAGCCACGCGGCGGCCATGCCGGTGAGACCGGTGGTTATCAGCACACCGACCGTGGCCAGCGACAAGGCCGGCCACAAGGCCACGCGGAAACTGGATACCCGGGTGCGCAAGCCGCCGTCGAGGAGGATCACCGCCAGTGCGAGGTTGCCGACCAGATAGGCCGTCGGGTAGTTATCGAAAATGATGCCGCCGCCATCGACCCCGGCGGTCATGCCGACGGCGAGGATGATTACCAGAATCGGGATGCCGAGACGCGACGAAAGGGAACTGACAAGAATGCTCGCACCTACCAGCAACGCGCCGATCAAGAACAGGCTGTTGATGGTCGTCGCATTCAAAGGCAGTACTCCAGAAGCGGAAAGACGGGCACAAACTGACCATGCAGTCTGCGTGCCAGCGATTCTAACCTGTTGAAATGTGATGCTGTCAAAAAGGTTTTTCGGCGAGGTGAAAGATCGTCCCCACGTGCGTGGGAACGATCAGTCTTGCGCAGGGTTAGAGGCTGAACCGCCCAACCATATTGTTCAGATCCAGCGCCAGGCGTGACAGCTCGTTGCTCGCCGCACTGGTCTGATTCGCGCCGGTCGCCGATTGCACCGACAGATCGCGGATGTTCACCAGGTTGCGGTCCACTTCCCGCGCCACCTGCGCCTGCTCTTCGGCAGCGCTGGCGATTACCAGGTTGCGCTCGTTGATCTCGACGATCGCGGTGTTGATGGTGTCCAGCGACAGGCCGGCGCCACGGGCGATGTTCAGGGTCGATTCGGCGCGCTCGGTGCTGTTGCGCATCGAATCCACGGCGTGTTCGGTGCCGCTCTGGATGCTGCCGATCATGCGCTCGATTTCGCTGGTCGACTGCTGGGTGCGGTGCGCCAGGGCACGGACTTCGTCGGCCACCACGGCAAAACCACGACCGGCTTCACCGGCACGGGCCGCTTCGATGGCGGCGTTGAGTGCCAGCAAGTTGGTCTGGTCAGCCAGGCCACGAATCACGTCCAGCACCTTGCCGATGTCGCGGGATTCGTTGGCCAGATCACCGATCAGGGTCGCGGTGCTCTGCACGTCGGCGCTCATGCGTTCGATGGCGCTGACGGTTTCCTGCACCAGATCACGACCGTCGCCGGCGGAGGTGGTGGCGTTCTTCGAGGCTTCCGAGGTGCTGACCGCGTTGCGTGCAACTTCTTCCACCGCGCTGGTCATCTCGTTGACCGCCGTGGCGGCCTGCTCGATTTCGTTGTTCTGCTGGGTCAGGCCACGGGCGCTTTCGTCGGTGACGCTGTTCAGCTCTTCAGCAGCGGACGCCAGTTGCGTCGCAGAGCCGGAAATTCGCTGCAAGGTGTCGCGCAGCTTCGATTGCATCTTGGCCATGGCCGCCAGCAGGCGCCCGGCTTCGTCGGTGCCGTCAACGTGGATCGGCTGGGTCAGGTTGCCTTCGGCGATGGTTTCCGCCGCATCCAGTGCTTTGGAAATCGGCTTGGTGATGCTCAGGGTCAGCAGCCACGCAAAGAGGAAGGTCAGGCCGGTGGCGATCACCAGCAGCGTCACCACCAGACTGAAGGCCGAAGAAAACTGCTCGGCGGCTTGCTGGTTGGTCTGGCTGATCTGCTCGCCGTTGATTTGCATCAGGCGGTTGAGCACGGTGTTCATTGCTTCGGAGTTGTTCAGCAATTCGGTGTTCAGCAGATTGCGCAGCTCATCCACCTGATTGTTGCGCGACAGGGTTTTCATCCGGTCTTCAATCTGGCGGTACTGGCCCAGCAACTGCACGTATTGGTCATAGGCCGCACGCTCGGCCGGGCTGCCGATCAATGGCTCGTAATCGGTCTGGGCCTTGCGGATCTGCTGGTTGCGCATTTCCAGCAGTTCGACAGTCTTCTGCTGGACGTCCGGCTCGCGGTTCACCAGCAAGCGGTACGACAGCACCCGCAGACGCAGGGTCAGCTGGGTGAACTCGTCGAGGTTTTTGATGCTCGGCACGCTGGTGGTGGTGATGTTTTCGGCGGCGCCGCGGATCTTGCTCATCTGGTTCAGGGCGAACACGCCGAGAATCAGCATCAGGCCGCCGATCAGGGCGAAGCCGGTGAACGCCCGGGGGGCGATATTCATATTGCGAAGGGACATGGTGCGATTACCAGGGAAGGGCCGCATCCATGCGGGCTGAGACTGCTGTTGGATGACTTATCGGTCATACGACTAAAGTCTTGAGGCGGTGCGCGTATTTGTCGCATAAGGGGTCAGGCGACGAAGTGCAGGAACCAGATCGGCAGATCACAGTCTCTAACACTCGCAGGAATGGTCGACTGCCAGGAAAATCAAGGCTTTGCGCCGGTTTAACCCTGGCATCCACGACGACTTTTCTTTATCGTACGCGCCCTTTGAAAAAGCCCTGGAATATCAAAATGTTGGAAGCATCCCTCAGCCAATTGGAACAGCTCGTCAGCGACCTGGTGCAACAGAACCAGACCCTGTCGGAAACCAACCAGACCCTGTCCACGGAACTGGCCCAGGCCAAGGATGAAAACGAGAGCCTGCAACTGAGCCTGATGGAACAGGAAGAAAAGCACGGCGCCACCGCCGCACGCATCCAGGCCCTGGTTGATCGCGTCAACGCAGGTCCTGTCAGCGCATGAACCACGGCACAGCAGGGGTAAAAGTCATCTCCATCATGGGGGAGGACTATTCGATCAAGGCACCGGCCGGGGAAGAACAGACCCTGCTGGACGCTGCATTGATGCTCAAGGCTGCGCTGGCCGACACCAAGCGCAAATACCCGACCCTGATCGGTGACCGCCTGCTGGTGCTGGCGGCGATGAATCTGTGTTCGCAGCAGATTGAAATGAAGAAGCAGCATCAGGAAGAACTCGAGCGTTACCAAGAGCAAGTCAGCGCCACGGTCGAGACCATCGCCAAGACCATCAATCAGGGTTGATGGGGTTGCGCACAACCAAGGAATAAGATTGTCGATTGCGTTGTATACAATCGGCACGGCTGTTGCAGTGTTTCAGCCTCTTATTCTTTGGGGGTGCTCCATGCAGTTCTGGCGTCGCAGTATTCAATGGCAGTTGATCCTCGGCATGGGCACCGCTCTGCTGGTCAGCATCCTGATCGTGGTTGGCATTTATACCCTGGTGGTCAACCGCCTCGCCCAGAGCTATCTGGTCGAACAGGCGTTGCCGTCGAGCATCGAAGCGACGCGCAACGACATCGAGCGAATCCTCGTTCAACCCCTCACCGCCGCCAAGGACATCGCCAGCAACACCATGGTCCGCGACTGGCTGGCCACTGGTGAAGACTCCGGCAAAACGGCGGGCTTTGCGCAGTATCTGGAAGGTATCCGCGCCGAACACAAGGCTTTCACGGCGCTGATCATCGGCACCGAATCCAATCACTACATCACCGAAAAAGGCCTGGATCGCACCCTCAGTCGATCCAAGCCGGCCGATGCCTGGTTCTACTCTTTCCTCGACAGTAATCAGCCACGCACCCTGAACATCGACAACGATGGGGCCACCGGAGAACTGGCGCTGTTCATCGATTTGAAGGTCGAACAGGCCGGCAAAGTGGTCGGTGTCGCGGGGCTCGGATTGAGCATGAAGGAGCTGTCGGAGCTGATCCACAACTTCAGCTTTGGCGAGCGCGGCAAGGTCTATCTCGTGCGTTCCGACGGTCTGATCCAGGTCCATCCAGAGGCGCAGTTCAGCGGCAAACGCACCCTCACGGAGCAGATCGGCGCCAACGCGGCGCAAGCGGTCATGGGCCACAAAGTGGCGACCAACAGCAGCTTCCAGCGCGACGGTGAAGACTTCCTCGCCTTCAGCCTGCCTTTGCGTGACCTCGGCTGGACCTTGGTGGCCGAAGTGCCGCAGTCGCAGATCTACGCCGAAGCCCGGCGGGCGATGTGGATGAGCAGCGGTATCGGTCTGGCGGTGGCACTGGTTTGCCTGGCACTGGTGATCTGGCTGGCCCAGGGATTGGTGCGACCGATTCGTCAGGTAACAGCTGCGCTGGTAGCAATTGGTAGCGGTGGTGGAGATTTGACCCATCGGTTAGATTCCAGTCGCGCCGATGAACTGGGCGACCTCGCCCGGGGCTTCAACCGTTTCCTCGACAGCCAGCGCGGGATGATCGGCGAAGTGCTGACCACCAGCGAGCGTCTGCGTGTCGCCGTCGGCCAGGTGGCCAGGGTTGTGGATAACACCGCCGAGCGCTCCGGCCGTCAGCAGGAAATGACCGACATGGTCGCCACCGCCGTTCATGAAATGGGCCTCACCGTGCAGGAAATCGCCCAGAACGCCGGCAATGCCGCGCTCGCCTCGCAAACCGCTCGCGATGAAGCGATGCAGGCGCGGGAAGTGGTCGGCGGCTCGATTCGCCATATAGAAAGCATGTCCGATGAAATCGGCGTTGCTGCCGGTGCGGTGGGGGAGCTGGCGCATCAGGTCGCCTCGATCGATCAGGTGCTGGCGGTGATTCGCGGTGTTTCCGAACAGACCAATCTGTTGGCATTGAATGCGGCTATTGAAGCGGCGCGGGCCGGGGACATGGGGCGTGGTTTTGCGGTAGTGGCGGATGAAGTGCGGACGCTGGCGCGCAGGACCCAGGCGTCTACTGACGAGATCCAGCAGATGATCGGCAGCCTCAAGCAGGGGGCAGAGAATGCCGTATCTTCAATGCGCACGGGACAGGCGGCAACCGGCACCGGCGTAGAGTCGAGCCAGCGTACGGGGGCGTCTTTGACCGCGATTACCGGGCAGGTCGAGCGCATCAGCGACATGAACCATCAGGTGGCGACGGCGACGGAGGAGCAGTCGGCGGTGACCGAAGAGATCAACCGCAACGTGCAGGGGATTTCCGATCTGGCCCGGGCGACGGCGGGGGAGGTTCGGGCTTGTCGTGAGGATTGTCAGATGTTGCAGCGCTTGGCGGATGATCTGGCGCGGCAGATGGGTGGGTTCAAACTCACTTGATGCATTGAACGCCAAGAGTCCCCTCACCCTAACCCTCTCCCAAGGGGAGAGGGGACCGATCGGGAAATATTGAAGAGGTTCACCGACTTGAAAGATCGGCGTTGAATCCATAATCGACTCGGTCGTTTAGGTCGATGTATAGCGCAAGACAACTCGGCCGGCCCCCTCTCCCTCCGGGAGAGGGCTGGGGTGAGGGCCGGGTTTCACTCGGTCAATGATCAGAACCACTCATCCTGCATCACCAGACACGTATCATCCCGCGCCTCAAGCAACGCCAGCTCATGCTGGCAACCCGGCACTTCCCACGTCAGGAAATACCGCGCCGCCTGCAACTTGCCCTTATAGAAGTCGGCATCCGCCGCATTCCCCTTGGCCAGGCCTTCTTCGGCCCGAATCGCCTGTTCCAGCCAGCGCCAGCCAATCACCGCGTGCCCGAACACCTTCAGGTACAGAGCCGAATTCGCCAGGCTGCTGTTGACCTTGCCCTGGGCCAGATCGGTCAGCAGACCGATGGTCACGCTCTGCAGGCGCGCCACCAGTTTCTCCAGCGGCTCACGCAGTGCGGTCAACGATTCGTACGCCACCGCGCGTTCGGCGGTATCGGCAATCAGGCGGATCAGTTGCTTGAGCCCGGCGCCACCGTTCTGCGCCAGTTTGCGTCCCAGCAAGTCCAGCGACTGAATGCCGTGGGTGCCTTCGTGGATCGGGTTCAGGCGGTTGTCGCGGTAGTACTGCTCCACCGGGTATTCGCGGGTGTAACCGTGGCCGCCGAGAATCTGGATCGCCAGTTCGTTGGCTTTCAGGCAGAACTCCGATGGCCAGGACTTGACGATCGGTGTCAGCAAATCCAGTAGCTCATGAGCCTGTTTACGCTCGGCTTCGGTTTCCAGCGTGGTGGTGTCATCGAACAGTCGCGCCGCGTATAACCCGAGATCGAACGCACCTTCGACGTAGGATTTCTGCGTCAGCAGCATGCGTCTGACATCCGCGTGCTGAATGATCGCCACCGGCGCCGTCGTCGGATCCTTGCTGTCCGGGACCCGTCCCTGCGGCCGTTCGCGGGCGTATTCCAGCGAATACAGGTAACCGGCGTAACCGAGCATCACCGCGCCCATGCCGACGCCGATCCGCGCCTCGTTCATCATCTGGAACATGTAGCTCAAACCGTGATGCGGCTTGCCCACCAGATAGCCGACACACTCACCGTTATCGCCGAAGTTCAGCGCCGTGGACGTCGTTCCGCGCCAGCCCATCTTGTGGAACAGCCCGGCCAGCAGTACGTCGTTGCGCTTGCCCAGACTGCCGTCATCGTTGACCAGAAACTTGGGCACGATGAACAGCGAAATCCCCTTCACCCCGGCCGGTGCGTCGGGCAACTTGGCCAGCACCATGTGCACGATGTTCTCCGAAAGCGGGTGATCGCCGCCGGAGATGAAGATCTTGTTGCCCTTCAGGCGATAAGTGCCGTCGGACGCTGGTTCGGCGCGGGTACGAATATCCGACAGCGACGAACCTGCATGGGGTTCGGTCAGGGCCATGGTGCCGAAGAAGCGCCCATCGATCATCGGTTGCAGGAAGCGCTGCTTCTGCTCTTCGGTACCGAAGCTTTCGATCAGGTTGGCCGCGCCCATGGTCAGGAACGGGTACGAGGTCGACGCCGCGTTGGCCGACTGAAAGTGGGCGAAGCAGGCCTGGGACAGCAGCGTAGGAAGTTGCATGCCGCCAGCGTCGAAACTGCGCGCGGCGTTGAGGAATCCGGCTTCGAGGAAGGCATCCACCGCCGGTTTCACTTCGGGAATCAGAATCGCCTGACCGTTCTCGTAGCGCGGTTCGTTCTCGTCGCCCTTGCGGTTGTGCGGTGCGAAGTACTTCTCGGCGATGTTGCGTGCCGTGCCGATGGCGGCATCGAAGGTTTCGCGGTTGTGCTCGGCAAACCGCTCGCGCCGGGTCAGGCCCTCGGCATCGAGGACTTCGTACAGCTCGAAAGCCAGATTGCGGGAACTGAGCAGCGTCTCGGACATGGCGGCCTACCTTTTTTTGGAATGGACCGAGTCTAGGCGTGCGAATAAAGGCTGAACAGGAAGATTGATAACGGTGATGGAGAGGCCAAAAAAATGGGCGCCGGTGAGGGCGCCCATTTTTATGTGGCTGGCAGAGTCGCTGATTAACCGATGGTCATCAGGCTGGCGTTACCGCCCGCTGCTGCGGTGTTGACGCTCAGTGCGCGCTCAATCACCAGACGCTCCAGCGCAATGTTGGTTTCGCCCTGGGACAAGCCCTGAACCCCAACGATGGCGCCGACACGCTTGGCGATCTGCTGGCAGACCGCACGCAACTGGTCGGAATGGCCGTGATGCAGAACCGCATCGAACACCACGTCGTCCTTGCTCCAGTCGGAAACCAGTTTGATCCGCGCCTGAATCTCCTTCGGCAGGCGTGCGAACAATGCCTTGCTGGTGTCGGATTCCGGCCAGACCGCCGAACCGCCCACCGCCAGTACTGCAGCGAGCTGGGTCAGCAGATCACCTTCGATGTCCGCCAGGCACAGCACGTGCTCGCGCGGCAGGATCGCGTAGCTGTTTTTCTCGCCGGTCGGGCCGGCCAGTACGCGGGTAATACCGCTTTGCGACTGCGCTGCATACTGCACACACAGGGTGCTCAGGTCGGCGAACTTGTTGCTGTCGGCCCAGGCTTTCAGGGCAACCAGCGGTTTGCTCAGGGCATCACGCAGACGAACGTCCGGTGCCACGGCAGCATCACCGCGAGCGAAGGATTGTTCGATGGCATCGGCAGGACGTGTCGACAGCAGGCGGTACAGGTACAGCGGGCCACCGGCCTTCGGACCGGTACCCGACAGGCCTTCGCCACCGAACGGCTGAACGCCGACCACGGCACCCACGATGTTGCGGTTGACGTAGACGTTACCGGCGTTGACGTTGTCGATCACCTTGGCGATGGTCTCGTCGATGCGAGTGTGCACGCCGAGGGTCAGGCCGTAACCGGAGGCGTTGATCTGGGCGATCAACTGGTCGATCTCTTTGCGCTTGTAGCGCACCACGTGCAGCACCGGGCCGAAGATCTCGCGTTGCAGCTCGTCGAAGCTTTCCAGTTCGATCAGGGTCGGCATGACGAAGGTGCCGCGTTTGACTTCCTCGGCATCGGCGATGGCCACCTGGTACACGTTGCGACCTTTGTCGCGCATGCCCTGTATGTGTTTCTCGATGCCGGCCTTGGCTTCGGCGTCGATCACCGGGCCGATGTCCACGGACAGACGCTCCGGGTTGCCGAGACGGCTTTCAGCCATCGCGCCCTTGAGCATTTCGATGACGCGATCGGCGGAATCTTCCTGCAGGCACAGGACGCGCAGGGCAGAGCAGCGCTGGCCGGCGCTGTCGAAGGCCGACGACACCACATCGATCACTACTTGTTCGGTCAGTGCCGAAGAGTCGACGATCATCGCATTCTGGCCGCCGGTTTCGGCGATCAGCGGAATCGGACGGCCCTGGTTGTCGAGACGACCGGCGATGTTGCGCTGCAGCAGACGCGCAACTTCGGTGGAACCGGTGAACATCACGCCTTTGACGCGCTCGTCACCCACCAGACCGGCACCGACGGTTTCACCGCGACCCGGCAACAGTTGCAGCACGCCTTCCGGAATCCCGGCTTCGAGCAGCAGGCGCACGGCTTGTGCGGCGACCAGCGGAGTCTGTTCGGCCGGTTTGGCCAGCACCGGGTTACCGGCGGCCAGTGCGGCGGCAACCTGACCGCTGAAGATGGCCAGCGGGAAGTTCCACGGGCTGATGCAGACCACCGGACCCAACGGGCGGTGGGCGTCGTTGCTGAAATCGTTGCGAGCCTGCACCGCGTAATAACGCAGGAAATCGACCGCTTCGCGGACTTCGGCGATGGCGTTGGCGAAGGTCTTGCCGGCTTCGCGGGCCAGCAGGCCCATCAGCGGCTGGATCTCGCCTTCCATCAGGTCGGCGGCGCGTTCCAGAATCGCGGCACGTTCGGCCGGCGGAGTGGCCTGCCAGATCGGTGCGGCGTTCAGGGCGCATTGAATGGCGTTGTCGACGTCTTCAACGGTAGCTTCCTGCACATGGCCGACCACGTCACGCAGATCGGACGGGTTCAGCACCGGTGCCGGCGCTTCGTTGCTGGAGGCGCAGCCGAGCATCGGCGCGGCTTTCCAGTTGTTGTGCGCGGTCGCCAGCAGGGCGCAGGACAGCGAAGCCAGACGATGTTCGTTGGCCATGTCGATGCCGCTGGAGTTGGCGCGCTCGGAACCGTACAGGTCACGCGGCAGCGGAATGCGCGGGTGCGGCAGGCCGAAACCGCCTTCTACGGTTGCCATCTGCTCGATCTGCGCAACGGGATCGGCCACCAGTTCCTGAATCGAAATCGACTGGTCGGCGATGCGGTTGACGAACGAGGTGTTGGCGCCGTTTTCCAGCAGGCGACGTACGAGGTATGCCAGCAGGGTTTCGTGGGTGCCGACCGGGGCGTACACGCGGCACGGACGGTTCAGCTTGCCTTCGGAAACCTTGCCTACAACCTGCTCGTACAAAGGTTCGCCCATGCCGTGCAGGCACTGGAATTCGTACTGGCCCGGGTAATAGTTCTGACCGGCAATGTGATAAATCGCCGACAGGGTGTGGGCGTTGTGCGTGGCGAATTGCGGGTAGATGACTTCCGGTACCGAGAGCAGTTTGCGTGCGCAGGCGATGTAGGAAACGTCGGTGTACACCTTGCGGGTGTAGACCGGATAGCCTTCCAGGCCTTCGACCTGGGCGCGCTTGATTTCGCTGTCCCAGTACGCGCCTTTCACCAGACGGATCATCAGGCGATGACGGCTGCGGCGAGCCAGGTCGATCACGTAATCGATCACGTACGGGCAACGCTTCTGGTAAGCCTGGATCACGAAACCGATGCCGTTCCAGCCCGTCAGTTGCGGCTCGAAGCAAAGACGCTCGAGCAGATCCAGCGATAGCTCCAGGCGGTCGGCTTCTTCGGCGTCGATGTTCAGGCCGATGTCGTATTGCTTGGCCAGCAGGGTCAGCGACAGCAGGCGCGGGTACAGCTCGTCCATCACGCGCTCGTACTGGGCGCGGCTGTAGCGCGGGTGCAGGGCCGACAGCTTGATCGAGATGCCCGGGCCTTCATAAATCCCACGGCCGTGGGACGCTTTGCCGATCGAGTGAATGGCTTGTTCGTACGAGGCCAGGTACTTCTGGGCGTCGTGTTCGGTCAGTGCCGCTTCACCGAGCATGTCGTAGGAATAACGGAAGCCCTTGGCTTCGAACTTGCTCGCGTTGGCCAGGGCTTCGGCGATGGTTTCGCCGGTCACGAACTGCTCGCCCATCAGGCGCATGGCCATGTCGACGCCCTTGCGGATCATCGGCTCGCCGCTCTTGCCGATGATGCGGCTCAGGGACGAAGTCAGGCCGGCTTCGTTGTGAGTCGACACCAGTTTGCCGGTCAGCAGCAGGCCCCAGGTCGCTGCGTTGACGAACAGCGACGGGCTGTTGCCCAGGTGCGGCTGCCAGTTGCCGGTGCTGATCTTGTCGCGGATCAGTGCATCGCGAGTGCCCTTGTCCGGGATACGCAGCAGCGCTTCGGCCAGGCACATCAGCGCCACGCCTTCCTGGGACGACAGGGAAAATTCCTGCAACAGGCCCTGAACAATGCCTGCACGACCGCCGGCACTCTTCTGGTTACGCAGTTTTTCCGCGATGTTGGCTGCAAGTTTGTTGGTGGCTTCGGCCATCGGTGCTGGCAGGCGAGCCTGCTCGATCAGCATCGGCACCACTTCCGGCTCAGGGCGGCGGTAAGCGGCGGTGATTGAGGCGCGCAGCACCGATTGCGGCAGGATGCTTTCGGCGAATTCAAGGAAACATTGGTGAGCGTGATCGGTGTGGACTTCGCCCGCGTCGTCGGCGTCCTTGGCGGTCAAACCGTTCAGCTCGGTCAGGGTTGCACCACCCTCGAGTTTTTCCAGGTAATTGAAAATTGCCTGCTTGATCAGCCAGTGCGGCGTGCGATCAATCGAGGTTGCGGCGGCCTTCAGGCGCTCGCGGGTCGGGTCGTCAAGTTTGACCCCAAGGGTGGTGGTAGCCATATTTTTATCCTCATAGGTGCCGCAGTTGCGCGACAACAGCTGGCGGCAAGATTAGCCGCGAGCTGGAAGAGGTGCAACCGGGTGCAACCCTTTTTTTGTCGGAATATTCGGCAACTTGTCAGGAATAAATTTCAGCTTCGCGATGATCGCTCTAGATAGGTGCTTTCAAGGCACATGGCGGGATGTGACTGCGCCGCAACGGTGCAAAAACGGCGGTTTGTGGTCGAAAAAACGACGTAGGTGCAACTAATTCTCAAGAAACTGGTTGCACCTGTTTTGCTTTGTTGCATAGGATTCGCGCCCAAGGTGCAACCGGGACAACCCGGTTTACCGGCCAATGGCTTTCCTGGGGAAACATTGGTCATAAATGCGCGGCCGTGTGAATCGTCTGTCAGACGTCAGTCTGCAAACGGTGCAACCGCCGCCGCTACATAAAAACAAAGCCAGGGCACGTACGTAATGAGCGCAAGCAATCCAACCCTGATCACGTTCGTGATCTACATCGCAGCAATGGTGCTGATCGGCTTCATGGCCTATCGCTCCACCAACAACCTTTCCGATTACATTCTGGGCGGCCGCAGCCTGGGCAGCGTGGTGACCGCATTGTCCGCCGGCGCTTCCGACATGAGCGGCTGGTTGCTGATGGGCCTGCCGGGCGCCATCTACATGTCCGGCCTGTCCGAAAGCTGGATCGCCATCGGCCTGATCGTCGGTGCCTACCTGAACTGGCTGTTCGTCGCCGGCCGTCTGCGTGTTCAAACCGAGCACAACGGCGATGCCCTGACTCTGCCGGACTACTTCGCCAGCCGTTTCGAAGACAAAAGCGGCCTGCTGCGGATCATTTCGGCAGTAGTGATTCTGGTGTTCTTCACCATCTACTGCGCTTCTGGCATCGTGGCCGGCGCCCGTCTGTTCGAAAGCACCTTCGGCATGTCCTACGAGACTGCGCTGTGGGCCGGTGCTGCAGCGACGATTGCCTACACCTTCGTCGGCGGTTTCCTCGCGGTGAGCTGGACCGACACCGTACAAGCCACCCTGATGATCTTCGCCCTGATCCTGACGCCGATTATCGTGCTGCTGGCTACCGGTGGCGTGGACACCACGTTCCTGGCCATCGAAGCCAATGATCCGAGCAACTTCGACATGCTCAAGGGCACCACTTTCATCGGCATCATCTCGCTGATGGGTTGGGGCCTGGGTTACTTCGGCCAGCCGCACATCCTGGCGCGCTTCATGGCCGCTGACTCGGTGAAATCCATCGCCAACGCCCGTCGCATCTCCATGACCTGGATGATCCTGTGCCTGGGCGGCACCGTGGCCGTGGGCTTCTTCGGTATCGCTTACTTCTCGGCCAACCCGGACGTGGCAATGCCCGTGACCGAGAACCACGAACGTGTGTTCATCGAGCTGGCGAAAATCCTCTTCAACCCGTGGATTGCCGGTGTCCTGCTGTCGGCCATCCTGGCTGCCGTGATGAGTACCCTGAGCTGCCAGTTGCTGGTGTGCTCGAGCGCCCTGACCGAAGACTTCTACAAGACCTTCCTGCGTAAATCCGCCTCGCAAGTCGAGCTGGTGTGGGTCGGTCGTGCCATGGTGCTGCTGGTTGCACTGATCGCCATCGCGATGGCTGCCAACCCGGACAACCGCGTGCTGGGTCTGGTGTCCTACGCCTGGGCCGGTTTCGGCGCAGCCTTCGGTCCGGTCGTGCTGATCTCGGTGATCTGGAAAAAGATGACCCGTGACGGCGCACTGGCCGGCATCCTGGTCGGCGCGATCACCGTGATCGTGTGGAAGCACTTTGAAGTGCTGGGCCTGTACGAAATCATCCCGGGCTTCATCTTCGCCAGCCTGGCCATCTACTTCGTCAGCCTGATGGGCCAGCCGAGCACTGGCATGGTTCAGCGCTTTGAAGCGGCCGAGAAGGATTTCCATCTGAACAAGTGATGGAAATGAGCTGAGGCTCACAAAAGAACGGCCCGTTTCCTACAGGAAGCGGGCCTTTTTTGTGCCTGCAATTTCTCAAGAGTATTGGAGAACCCTGTGGGAGCTGGCTTGCCAGCGATGGCGGCGTGTCAGTCAGCGAACAGTCGAATATGCCGACCTCATCGCTGGCAAGCCAGCTCCCACAGGTTCAGCGATGTATTTGAGGGATATGTCTGTAGTCGAATGCGCCGATTGTTGAAGGGGAGATCGAAGTTTCAAGTAGGGAAAATCTGATTTTCCGGTCACCCAACCTGCACCCCTTGCCCCTCATGCAGAATCGCCCGCCCTCATACTGCAGAGAGACATCGGATGTTCGCGCCTGCCAATCAACCGCGTTTCACGTTGACCGTCGAAGGCGCCCAATTTGACCTCAAAGTCCTTGAGTTCACGGGCAAGGAAGCCATCAGCCAACCCTTTCGCTTTGACCTGGAGCTGGTCAGCGAGCGACCGGATCTGGATCTCGAAAGCCTGCTGCACTGTCAGGCATTTCTGAGTTTTGATGAAGGCGGTTCCGGTATCCACGGTCAGATCTATCGGGTCGGGCAGGGGGATTCCGGCAAGCGTCTGACCCGCTACCACGTCAGTCTTGTTCCACGTCTGGCCTATCTCGGCCACCGGATCAATCAGCGGATTTTCCAGCATCAAAGCGTGCCGCAGATCGTGACGCAGATCCTCAAGGATCACGCGATCCTGCGCGATGCCTTCGAGTTTCGCCTCGGCAGCGATTACCCGCCCCGTGAATATTGTGTGCAGTACGCGGAGAGCGATCTGGCGTTCATCCAGCGCTTATGTGCCGAGGTCGGCATTCATTTCCACTTTCAGCACAGTCCGGACGGGCATCTGTTGGTGTTCGGCGACGATCAAACGGTGTTTCCGCGTCTGGCCGAGCCGACGATGTACCTGCCGGGCAGCGGCATGGCTGCGGCGGCCCCGGCGATCAAGCGTTTCACCGTCCGTGTGGAAACCCGTACCAGCGTGGTCACCCGCCGTGATTACGACTTCACCAAACCACGCCTGCCGTTGCAGAGTCGGGTGGAAAGCGAACAGCGCCCGGTGCTGGAGGATTATCACTTTCCCGGCCAGTTCACCGAGCGCGAAACCGGCAAGCAACTGGCCCGGCGCACCCTTGAGCGACATGTCGCCGATTACCGTCAGGCCGAGGGGCGCAGCGATCAATCTGCCTTGGTCAGCGGACATTTTCTGCAACTGTCCGAGCATCCACGACAGGATTTGAATGACCTATGGCTGCTGACCGCTATCGAGCACCATGGCCGGCAGCCGCAAGTGCTGGAGGAATCGGTCACCAGCGATGGCGACGAATTCCAGGGTTACCGTAATACCTTTCTTGCGACGCTGTGGGACGTATTCTTCCGTCCTCCGATGGGGCCGGAAAAACCACGGATGCTCGGTTATCAACCGGCCGTGGTCACCGGCCCGAAAGACAGTGAAATCCATTGCGACGAGTACGGCCGGGTCAAGGTGCAACTGGCCTGGGATCGCGACGGCGAACTCAACGAGCATTCCAGCTGCTGGCTGCGGGTCGCCAGCGGCTGGGCTCATGACCGTTATGGCAGCGTGCTGATTCCACGGGTCGGCATGGAAGTGTTGGTGGGGTTCATCGATTCCGACGCCGACAAACCACTGGTCATGGGTTGCCTGCCGAACGCCGCCACGCCGGTGCCGCTGGATCTGCCGGCCGACAAGACCCGCAGTATTTTCCGCAGTCAGAGTAGTCCGGGCGGCGGCGGTTACAACGAATTGCGCATCGAGGATCGCAAAGGCGCCGAGGAAATCTACCTGCGCGCCCAGCGAAACTGGACGCAGCATGTATTGAATGATCAGCAGCTTCAGGTGGATAACCAGCGCAGCGTTGTCGTGACGGGGCTGGCGAAACATGAACTGAAAGCCGATGAGCAGCGCATCACCCACGGCCAGCGCCAGACCGAAGTGAAGCAGGACGACCACCTCACGGTGACCGGCGACAGGCATATTCGGGTGAGCAGTCAGGCGATCAACGCCAGTGCGCAATTCCACGTCAGCGCCGGCCAGCAGGTGGTGATCGACGGCGGGGCGAGCGCGACGATCCAGGCGGGCGGGCAGTGGATCAATATCGGCCCCGGCGGGATCTTCAGCAGCGTGCCGATCGTTGTGGGTGGCGCGCCGATGGCGGCGATGAGCGCCGCGCCGACCGTGCCGGGGTTGCCGGAAAAGCTGGTGGCGGCACCGGCTGCGATTCTGACGGCTGCGCAAATCATGAGTCTTAAAGGAGATGCGCCGTTCTGCGAAGAATGCGAGCGCTGCAAGGAGGGTGTCTGTGCGGCCTGATCAATGGTTGAAGAGTGAGCCGCTGAAACCGTCGGAGCAGTTGTTCGCGATTTTCAGTAGCGCGAGTGCGGTGGAACCGCTGAAAGCCTGGCCTTCGAATGCGCAGATGCTGAAACCAGTCTGGGCGGAAACGATTTATGCCGAGTGGGATGCGGTGATGCCCTATGTGGGAATCGTCGACGCAGGCAGTGAGTTTCTGGATTGGGTGTCGACCACGGAGTCTCGGGACTGGGGCTGGCTGGCGGTTTCTTCGGCCAGTTTTGAGGCAGTGGTCGAGCACTTTCGCAGTTTGACCCAGGTGCTGATGCCGGACGGGAAAGCGGTGTTCTTCCGGTTCTGGGATGGGCGGTTTTTGTTGCCGATCCTTGAGTCGCCCGAGGTGGATGCCGGGCAATTGCTGCCGGTCCTTACGCGAGGGTTGATCAACGGTCAGACCGTGGAGATCGGGGGCAGGGCGCGGGTCTCGGGGCGGGAGTTTCCTTGGTGGTCGGTGCCGGAAAAGCTGCTGGCGCAATTCGGCGATGAAGCCCGGATCAGCAACGCCTTGCAGTGGTTGAGCGAGGAGCAACCGGCGTTGTTCGAAGCATTCCCTGCCGATGTCTTGCGCTGCAAGGTTGTCAGGTTTTTTGCAGTTTCGGCGTCGGACGAATCGTCGGCTTCGGCATTGCTGGACTACTTGCGGGACGAGTCAGAGTGAAATTTCCGGGCAAAGGCTTCGGACGTTTCCTGCGAGTTGCGGCGGTTTGCGTGAACTGGTGGGCGCGGTGGTGCGGGGATAGTCTTTTGGCTGTCACTGCGAGAGTGGTGACAGGGTGTAGGAACCCTTGGAAAACTCACCGTGTATTCGCTCTGCTCTTTGATTGCGGTACTTGAACGTGCCCATGACACTGTTCGCGGCGGCTGTGCGCGGGAACGCTTCGGCGTAGCTGAGTTTGGTGGGTTCCTCAGTTTCCTACTCTCGCGTACAGCTGCCACCCAAACCTGTAGGAAGGTCGTTGGCAGCTTCACTTAACCTGCCGAGGTGCAAAAAATGTCGACGTTAAAACCCGATCCACCCTACGAACCCTTCATCCCTCACCCCAACAACCGCCTCATGGCGCTGACCAGCAACTGCAACGATATGCCCACCCTGTTCATCGACACCCACGCCCCGCTCGATGTCCTGATGGACGCCGCCAACTACCGCATCCGCGCCGTAATCCAGGTCCTGGAAAACATGTGCATGCGCGGCTCGGTCGAATGCGACTCGATCATCCTCAGCGACTTCGCCCAGCTCTGTGTGATTCCGTTGCGTGACGGTTGTGATGTCTTGGATGTGATTGGCCGCAGGTTGCGTGACCGGCCTTAGATCTCTTCCCCTCACCCTAACCCTCTCCCAGGGGTAGAGGGGACCGACCGAGGTGAATTAGTGATCTACGCCGACCTGCTACTTCAGGGGTGAACTTCGCTTGGCCAAGCGGAGGTCGCGGTGATTTTTCAGGTCGATGCAAGCCGAAAGATCACCACCGTCAGTCCCCTCTCCCGCGGGGAGAGGGCTAGGGTGAGGGGCTTCTGAAGGATGTACCCGACAGCCAGACCACCCACTCAGTTCTTTCCAAAGATCTTTCCAGCATCGGTTTGGAAGGATCATTTAGTCAGGCGAGAAGATTTCAGTTTTGCAGATACTGATCCTGCGACTTTATGAAAGCGTCAAATTCCGGGGAGTTATAAATTTCCAGGCAAGAATAAAACACTATGTTTTTACCATTCTGTTTGCTGGTAGAGGACGTTTTGAGGTAGGCGCTTGCCATGTATTTCTCAGTCTCAGCATACGGATCATGCGTGACCTCCAGCGTATCTTCATTCTGCAGTATCACGTGTTGCCCCTTGCCCATGGCCGAGTAGGCGCCAATCGCGAGTCCAAGATCCGATTTTATGTCGGACTCAGACTTGAATTGACTCGATATGCAGTTAGCGAGGCCATAATTCTTCAGTGAGATTCTTGCACTGTTTATTTCGGCCTCACCTGAAAGGGCACTTCCGGAAATACCCAGAATGCCTAGTGCGACGAGTAACTGGAACTTCATCCCTTTAACTCCCAGAAGTTGATTTTTTCCAGCTTTACGTCTGGCCGGTCATAGGTATGGCTATCGGGACGATGGTAGTCGCTGTTATCTCCGGTGGCGCTACCATTCCATAAAGTCGCATGGCCCGTCGCATCGCTCCATCCCGTGATCTCCATGATAATGACGCCCTTCTTGCCATTGATGAAGTCTGCGTTGCTCAGCGTCAACTCGTGATCGGGAGCCCCCCAATTGTGTTTGAGGAAAGCCAGAAAGTCCGCGACTTTCATGATGTAGGGGAGCTGATCAGCGCCGGCCAGACGATAGATGGATTTGCTGGGAATGATCGTTCCTTTGGGGATTTTGTAACCGCCGTAGTTGAATCCTCTGCTTATCCTCAGAGCGCAGGCGTTTGCATAGGCGTCCGGTTTTTCTGCTCTGGCAGCCTCGACATTGCCCCCGACAAGCGCATAAACATCTATTGAGCTTTTAAGGCCGACCTCTGCGTAGGCAGTCCACAGCGTGCTGAATTTTGGCCTTTTGACGACGATGTTGGAGCTCACGCCGCCTGAACTGATATTGACCTGGGCCATTAGATCTCTCCTTCCATATCAAATGCTTCCCCTTGAAAAGCATTCGGGATGATCGCGATTCCTTTCGCTCCGACAGTGCCCGACAACGTCTTTTCTGTCGCACCACTGATCGTGACAGTTACCGTTTCACCGGGTGAATAGCCGGATGTTTTTACATGAATATTCAGGTCGGTATAGAAACGCGACACCGAATCCACGGGAGTTTGGCTTTCCCCGTACGAGAAGGTTATCCGTTGTATCGTTTTGGGCTTTGGAATAAGGCTGCTTATCGCAGAGAAGCTCGCAGCACTATGTTCACCGCCACCATAAACAGACGATTGACCGAACAACAGCGTGTTGGATTTTGGTGGACACCCGCAGGCGATGTAATCACCTTCGAGTGCAACTGGTCCGGCGGGTAATGTAACTGTTCGAGGGCCCACTGCCACGATAGGGCCTTTGCCTGCACTGCATGCCGGACAGCTGGCCATGTGGCCGATGGAGGATGTGCTTACGGCGTAATCAATGTTGATTCCGGCGTTCCCTTCCAGGACTGCGCCACCGGTTGAGGTCGGAGCGCCGATTCCGATCACCTTTCTTCCCATGTAAATGTCCCTCTTTACAGGTTTTAAGTGCGACCGATCTTCGCATTCCCTTTCTTCAAGGGACGAAGAGTATCTATGGCGAGTTGTTTCTTGATGTTGCTTTGCCTTCGATCCCATCTACCTCAGCGGGCTCTCAAGGATGTACCCGACAGCAAGACCACCCACTCAGCCCCCAACCCCTGACTTGCCGCCCGGTAAAAGGTAAACTTCACGGCCCTCGCAGGAGCAGCCATGAATTATCGTCACGCCTTCCATGCCGGCAATCACGCCGATGTGTTCAAACACCTGACCTTGACCCGCCTCATCGCCCTGATGTCGCGCAAGGAGCAGCCGTTTGCCTATCTCGACAGCCATGCCGGCATTGGTCTGTATGACCTGCAGGGCGATCAGGCCAACCGTACCGGCGAGTACCTGGAAGGCATCGCGCGGTTGTGGGACCAGCCGGATCTGCCGGCGCTGACCGCGGACTACATGAACGTGCTGCACGAGATGAACCCGGACGGCCAGTTGCGCTATTACCCGGGTTCGCCGGAGCTGGCGCGGCGTCTGACCCGTTCCCAGGATCGGGTGTTGCTCAACGAGAAGCACCCGGAAGACGGCGTGCTGCTCAAGGACAACATGAAGGGCGACCGTCGTGTGGCGGTGCATCTGGGGGAGGGCTGGCATGTGGCGCGGGCATTGCTGCCGGTGGCCGAGAAGCGTGCGGTGATGCTGATCGACCCGCCGTTCGAGAAACTCGACGAGATGCAGCGTTGCGCGGCGTCCTTGAAAGAGGCGATCTCGCGCATGCGCCAGACCGTGGCGGCCATCTGGTACCCGGTGAAGGACCAGCGCGCATTGCGTCGTTTCTATCAGGATCTGGCCGGCACCGGTGCGCCGAAGTTGCTGCGGGTCGAGCTGCTGGTGCATCCGCTGGACACGCCGAACAGCCTGAACGGCTCTGGCCTGGCGATTGCCAATCCGCCGTGGGGGCTGGAGGAAGAATTGCGCGAGCTGTTGCCGTGGCTGTCCAAGAAACTTGGGCAAACCCAGGGTGGGTGGCAGATGGATTGGTTGATCGCCGAGAGCTGATCAGTTGGTTTAACGGTGTCTGATCAGACGCCTTCGCGGGCAAGCCCGCTCCCACAGGGTTCGCGCAGATTCCGGAATCGCGCACGACCTTGTGGGAGCGGGCTTGCCCGCGATGCTTTTAGGGTTTAGTTACCTGCCAGACTCGGTGGCATGCAAACGCCGGTGCCGCCAATCCCGCAGTAGCCTTCCGGATTTTTCGCCAGGTACTGCTGGTGATAAGTCTCGGCGAAGTAAACGGTCGGTGCCTGTTCAATCTCGGTGCTGATTTCACCCAGACCCGCCTTCGACAGCTCAGCCTGATAAACAGCCTTGCTCTTCAGCGCCGCATCCAGTTGCTCCGGGTGGGTCGCGTAGATCACCGAACGGTACTGGGTGCCGATGTCGTTGCCCTGACGCATGCCCTGGGTCGGGTTGTGCAATTCCCAGAACATCGCCAGCAGCTCTTCGTAGCTGACCTTGGCCTTGTCATACACCACCAAAACGACTTCAGCATGGCCGGTCAGGCCCGAGCAGACTTCTTCGTAGGTCGGGTTCGGCGTGAAACCGCCGGCATAGCCGACCACGGTGCTGACCACGCCTTCACGCTGCCAGAAGCGGCGTTCCGCACCCCAGAAGCAACCCAGGCCGAAAATCGCGAAGTCGACGTCCTGAAAGAACGGGCCCAGCAACGGCGTTTCGGTGAAAACAAAGTGTTTTTCAGGCAGGGCCATCGGGGTTTCGCGGCCGGGCAGAGCTTGTTCTTTAGTCGGTAGCACGTTTTTGTTCACCAGAATTTCCGAGCGCAGAACCATGATCGTTCCTCTCAGTCAGGATGGGATGTAAATAAGCAGACCACCAGTGTGCCCAATGATGCCAAGTTAATCACCAGGCAAAGTGTGCGGATAGTGCCCGGTGGGTTACAGGCAGAGCGGGCCGCGCGGGTAGCGCTTGAGTGCCTGGATCAGTTCGCCGCCCGGAATCGGCCGATCGAACAGGTAGCCCTGGCCGACGTCGCAGCGGTGCCGGCGCAGGAACGCCAGCTGCTCGGCGGTCTCGATGCCTTCGGCCACGACCTTGAGTTTCAGGTTGTGGGCCATGGCGATCACGGCGGAGGTGATTTCCATGTCGTCCTGGTTGTCCGGGATTTCGTGGATGAAGCTGCGGTCGATCTTGATGATGTCGATCGGGAATTTCTTCAGGTAGCTGAGCGACGAGTAACCGGTGCCGAAGTCGTCCATGGCCAGGGTCAGGCCCAGGCGCTTGAGCTGGTCGAGCTGCAAGTGGGTGTCTTCGGTGGCTTCCAGCAGCAGGCCTTCGGTCAGCTCCAGCTCCAGTAGATTGGCCGGCAGGGCTTCTTCCTTGAGGATGTTGGCGATCGAGGCCACCAGGTCCGGGTCGGAGAACTGCTTGGGCGACAGGTTGATCGCCACTTGCAGGTTGCCCATGCCGGCGGCGGTCAGCGCTTTGCTCATGCGGCAGGCCTGGCGGGCGATCCACTTGCCGATCGGAATGATCAGGCCGGTTTCCTCGGCGACGCTGATGAACTGGTCCGGGCGGATCATGCCGCGTTCCGGGTGGTTCCAGCGCAGCAGCGCTTCCATGCCGAGCAGACGACCGCTGCGCAGGCACAGCTTCGGCTGATAGAACACGTCCAGCTCGTTCTGGGTCAGAGCCCGGCGCAGGTTGTTCTCGACGAACAGTTTGTAACTGGCCTCGGCGTTCAGCGCTTCGGTGAACACCTGCACCTGGTGTTTGCCGTTGGCCTTGGCCTTGTGCAGGGCGAGGCCGGCGTTACGCATCAGGGTCTGCGGGTCGCGGCCGTGCAGCGGCGCGCAGGCCAGGCCCACGGAGCCGGTGACGCTGATCAACTGGTTGTCGACGAACATCGGTTTGTCGAGCGTCATCAGCAGCTGGCTGGCGATCTGTTGGCCGGCCTCTAGGTCAGTGTTGTCGAGCAACACCGCGAATTCGTTACTGGCGAACCGCGCCAGGCTACCGCTCGGGCTCAGGCTGTTGCGCAGGCGCCGGGCCAGGCTGATCAGCAACTTGTCGCCGGTCTGGTGACCGAGGCTGTCGTTGATCCGCTTGAAGTTGTCGATATCCACCAGCAGCAGGCTGATCGGGGTATCGCTGTCTCGGGCGAAGCGTTCGTCCAGATTGCGGATAAATGCAGGCCGGTTACCGAGGTTGGTCAGGTTGTCGGTGTACGCCAGGCGCTCGATGCGCTGCTGCGCCAGTTTGGTCTGGGTGATGTCTTCGTAGATGCCGATGTAGTGCGTCAGCTCACGATTGTCGCCATAGACCTTGGAGATCGACAACTGGCCCCAGTAGGGTTCGAGATTCTTGCGGCGGCTCTTGAATTCGCCCTGCCAGCTGTTGCTCTTGGCCAGCGCGGAGGGGGCGTCGAACAGCAGCTCGCTGAGGTTTTCCAGGGCCGGCAGCTCTGACAGGCGCTGGCCGTGGACTTCCTCGGTGGTGTACTGGGTGATCGCGGTGAAGCTCGGGTTGACGTACTCGACCACGCCGTCGCAGTTGACCAGCAAAAAGGCGTTGGCGCTTTGCTCGACCGCACGCTGGAACAGGTGCAGGGCGCTGGTGGCGGTGCGGCGGTTGTGATTGTTGATGACCTGGGCGAACTGGTCGGCCAGCTCACCGGCAAAGGCGATTTCGTCGGACTGCCAGGCGCGGGTGACGCCGGTCTGCTCCAGGCACAGCACGCCGACCACCTGGCCATCGACGCGGATGCTGGCGTCGAGCATGGCGTTGACGTCACGGGGGCGCAGCGCTTCGGCCATCTCCCGGGTACGCGGGTCGCGCATCGCGTTGTGTGCGTCGATGGCGCGGCTGCCGTGCAGCGCCTCCATGTAATCGGGAAAGCCGCTGACGTCGATCACGTCCGGCAGGATGTATTCCTGGGTGGCGCGGTGATAGGCCGAGATCGGCACCAGTTTCTGACCTTCGAGGTTCCACAGGCTGGCGCAGTCGATTTCGTAGATATCGCAGGCGCAACGGGTAATCAGCTCGGCGGCTTCCTGCAGGGAGTTCTGGCTGCTGTAGCGCTGGCGGGCCAGCAACAGGATCAGGTCCTGTTGGGCGCGCACCCGCTCCAGATGTTGCAGCTGTTCCTGCTGGGCGCGCTGGTTGAGCTCAAGGGCGATTTGCAGGCGGGAGTTCTGGGTTTCCAGGTCGACCGACGGCAGCGTTGGTGCTTCGTCGAATACATCGTCGACCGCCAGCAGATAACCGCGCAACAAGTGGCGGTTGTGCTGTTTGTAGGCTTCACCGAGTTCGAGAATGCTCAGGGCGCCGGCGGCGGTGTGCAGGGTGTAGCGCACCAGATAATGCGGGCTCTGGCCGAGTTGCTGCTGGATCGCATCGTGCAACTGATAGCGCGCTTCGGGCTCCATCAGGCTGGCGTAGGGCGAACCGACCAGGGCGCAGAGTTCGACGGCCGGCTGGCCGAACTGACGTTCGCAGTTGGGATCGAGAAACAGCATCGCCCAGCTGGCTTCATTCAGGCGCTCGAAACGCAGCATGCCGAGCCGCGAGGGCACAGGCAACTGCGTCACTACCTCGGCCGCCATACGGCTGGCGGCATCGGGTTGGCTCTTCATGAAGGGAACTCGCTTGGAAATTTGCTGAACGCGCCGGGCTCTCGCCCTCTTTACTGTTGCCTGCGGCAAGGTTGCATCATTGCGGCACCGACTGACAAGAGACATGAAGGCCAAGTGCTATAAGAATATGTCGGCTGCGCCGGGCATTTCTCCAGCGGGTGGCGGAAAGTAATGCGCGATCGCCGGGAAAGTACCGTTCCAGAGCCATCGGCAGCCGGAACGGTAAAGCCGCCGGGCTTAGCGAAGTGGAATGTTGATCGTTTGCAGGCGCTTGCCATCGCGGTCGTGGTAGTTGACCAGGATGTGCCCGGCCTCGACCACCATGTGGGCAAAGTTGTCTTGGCTGACGACCTCGCTGGTCAGCGTGTGCCGGTATTCTCCCGCGTCGGTACGGGCCAGCGGCTGATCTAGAATGAACGTCGAGGCCGTGGCATAGGGCAACAGTTTGCTGTTGCTCAACGGCGAGGACACGATGGTGTGCACTTCGAAATCAGGATCGTCGCTGTGGGTCAGGCGGGAGGTCAGCGAACCGTGAACATCGCCGGAAATAAACACCACGTTTCTTATCCGATGCCGGCGGATGGTTTCCAGCAGGCGCAGGCGCTGTTCGGGGAAGCCCATCCAGGCATCCTCGCCGTTCATTTTGCGATCCGGGTAGAACATGACGCTGGTAACCACGAATTTGATCCGCGCGGGGCTTTCGATCAACCACTTGCACAGGGCCTGTTCCTGTTCTTCATCCAGGATGCGGCGGTTCTCTCTGGACAAGTTGCGACGGGTTCGGCTATCGGTCACAAACCATTCGATATCGCCATCGCTGAATTGATACCAATAGTGCTTCGGCGAAGTATTCACCTGGCCGTTAGTTGTCAGCGAACAGGCGGGGCTGTGACTGGCCTGATAGATTTCGTAAGCCGCCATTGCATTGTGAAACAGTGCCTCATCAGAGGTGTCGGCATTTGCTGGCCAGTTATCTTCTATTTCATGGTCATCGAGAATCATATAAGTAGAAGTGCCCGACATTAGTCTGCTGATGTTGGGCTGAGAGAAAGCTGCACGATATTTGGCAATGATCTCGTTATATTCGCGGTCCGGTGCAATCAGGTTCAAATCATCGGCGTAGATCTGGTCACCGCTCATCATGATCGCGCTGACCGGGGGGTGTGTGCCTTCTATCAATTGGCTGATCGAGGCAAAGATCCGGTCGCCCAGCTGCGGGAGCACGGGCAGGCCGGCGGTCAGTCGCAGGTAGCGGCAGGAGCCGAGGATGTAGGCCCGTGGTTGCAGAGGCTGGCCGCTGCGGGTGCGAAAGCGCCAGGTTTCGCGGGGCCATTGCAGCGGGAGCTCCGCCACGCTTTCAACCGTGTGGGTCGGGCTCATCGGGGTGAACCAGCCGGTCTGGTATTCGTAATCGGTGTCGGGGTTCAAGTTGTCGACAACCAGGACGCCAGATTGATCACGGCTGGCATCAAGTTTGACAAACAGTCCCTTCGACCACTGTTTTGAATCAGTGATTCGGTAACGGATGCCGGCAAATGCCGTCGCGCCATTTTGAAAGTCGCCGCGAATGAATATTCTTGTCTGATGAGTTGTGGTGTGGCCAATAATCGGGCCGACAACAGGCTTTAGCATGTTCGAATCCATTCGAATTAAAAATTGATGAGTAATGAAGTTGTCGATTTTTTATCGGTTAACTTTTGTGCGCCAAGATTAGTTGCCTGCTGCTGAAAAATATCGACAGGAAGTGGACTCGGGTCGTGGCTGATGTCAGCGCAAGTTGTGGGAAAAGTACAGGCATGCGTTATTTCAGGCAAAAAAAAGCCCCGCCAAACTGACGGGGTTGAGGTACGAGCGTGTGGCGCTCGAAAACGTGGAACGCAGTCGGCCCTCCGTTGCCGGAGGGCCGAGCGCTTTACAGCAGGATGGTGCGGATGTCCGCCAGCAGATCGCTCAGACGCTTGGTGAAGCGTGCAGCAGCGGCGCCGTTGATCACACGGTGATCGTAGGACAGCGACAGTGGCAGCATCAGTTTCGGCTGGAAGGCTTTGCCGTCCCAGACTGGCTGGATGGTTGCCTTGGAAACACCGAGGATCGCCACTTCCGGCGCGTTGACGATCGGCGTGAAGCCGGTGCCGCCAATGTGGCCGAGACTGGAAATGGTGAAGCAGGCGCCTTGCATCTCGTCCGACGAGAGCTTCTTGGTCCGGGCCTTTTCAGCCAGGGAAGCGGCCTCGGCGGCCAGTTGCAGCAGGCTCTTCTGGTCGACGTTCTTGATGACCGGTACCAGCAGGCCATCCGGGGTGTCGACGGCGAAGCCGATGTTCACGTATTTCTTGCGGATGATCGCCTTGCCGCTTGGAGCCAGCGAGCTGTTGAAGTCCGGCAGTTCCTTGAGCAGGTGTGCGCAGGACTTGAGCAGCAGCGGCAGAATGGTCAGCTTGACACCGGCCTTCTCTGCGACAGCTTTCTGTGCGTTGCGGAACGCTTCCAGCTCGGTGATATCCGCCGAGTCGAATTGCGTCACGTGCGGCACGTTCAGCCAGCTGCGGTGCAGGTTGGCGGCGCCGACCTGCATCAGGCGGGTCATCGGCACTTCTTCGATTTCGCCGAAGCGGCTGAAGTCGACGACCGGAATCGGCGGGATGCCCGCGCCACCGGTTGCGCCAGCAGCAGCGGCCGGTGCTTCCTTGGCCTTCTGCATCATGGCTTTGACGTAGGTCTGCACGTCTTCTTTCAGGATGCGACCGTGCGGACCGCTGGCGCCGACAGCGCTCAGCTCGACGCCGAACTCGCGAGCCAGTTGACGCACGGCAGGACCGGCGTGAACTTTCGCACCAGGCTTGGCTGGAGCGGCAACCGGAGCGGCAGCAGCAGGTGCAGCGGCGGCCGGAGCAGCAGCGGCTGGCGCCGGAGCACTCGGAGCAGCAGCGGCAGCTGGAGCCGGGGCAGCAGCCGGAGCGGCGCCTTTGACTTTCAGCTTGAGGATCAGATCGCCGGTGCCGACTTCGTCGTCCAGCTTGATGGAAATGCTTTCCACCACGCCAGCGGCAGGCGACGGGATTTCCATGCTCGCCTTGTCGGATTCCAGGGTGATCAGCGACTGGTCGGCTTCAACGCTGTCGCCAGCCTTGACCAGCACTTCGATGATCTTGGCCTTGCCGGCCGAGCCGATGTCCGGAACGTGGATGTCCTGAACGCTGTCGGCAACCGGTGCAGCAGGCGCGGCGGCCGGAGCCGGCGCAGCAGCGGCTGGAGCAGCAGCCTGGGCCGGAGCGGCAGCCGCAGGGGCCGCAGCACCCGCCACTTCCAGATCCAGAATCAGGTCGCCGGTGCCGACTTCGTCGTTCAACTTGACGCTGATGGCCTTGACCACGCCAGCGGCAGGCGACGGGATTTCCATGCTCGCCTTGTCGGATTCCAGGGTGATCAGCGACTGATCAGCCTCGACCTTGTCGCCGACCTTGACCTGGATCTCGATGATCTGGGCCTTGCCCGACGAACCGATGTCCGGCACGTGCACTTGCTGAACCGAAGCGGCAGCAGGGGCAGCGGCTGGCGCGGCAGCAGCAGGAGCGGCAGCCGGTGCAGCTTCAGCCTTGGCGGCAGGAGCAGCAGCCGGAGCAGGGGCCGCTTGCGCGGCGCCCTCGACTTCCAGCTCCAGCAGTTCGTCGCCTTCTTTCAGACGGTCGCCCAGCTTCACTTTCAGGCTCTTGATGACGCCGGCTTTCGGGGCCGGCACTTCCATGCTGGCCTTGTCCGATTCCAGGGTCAGGATGCTCTGGTCGGCTTCGATACGGTCGCCGACCTTCACAAACAGTTCGATTACTTCACCTTCACCGCTGCCGATGTCAGGTACGCGAATGAGTTCGCTCACAGAGTTTCTCCTCAGCAGTCCAGTGGGTTGCGTTTTTCCGGGTCGATGCCGAACCTGGTAATGGCCTCGGCCACGACTTTAGGTTCGATATCGCCACGGTCAGCCAGTGCTTCCAGGGCTGCCAACACCACGAAATGACGGTCGACTTCGAAGAAATGACGCAGTTTCTTGCGGCTGTCGCTGCGGCCGAAACCGTCGGTGCCCAGGACTTTGAATTCCTTGGACGGTACCCACTGACGGATCTGCTCGGCGAACAGTTTCATGTAGTCGGTAGAGGCGATGACCGGACCTTTACGGCCGCTCAGGCACTCTTCGACGTAGCTGCGCTTAGGCTTCTGGCCTGGTTTCAGACGGTTGCTGCGCTCTACGGCCAGGCCGTCGCGACGCAGTTCGTTGAAGCTGGTGACGCTCCACACATCGGCGCCGATGTTGAACTCTTCACGCAGGATCTTCGCCGCTTCACGGACTTCACGCAGGATGGTGCCGGAGCCCATCAGCTGAACATGGTGCGCCGCGTCGCGGGTGTCTTCTTCGAGCAGGTACATGCCTTTCTTGATGCCTTCTTCGGCACCGGCCGGCATGGCTGGCTGCTGGTACGACTCGTTCATCACGGTGATGTAATAGAAGATGTCCTGTTGCTCTTCGGTCATCTTCTTCATGCCGTCCTGAATGATCACCGCCAGCTCGTAGCCGTAGGTCGGATCGTAGGTGCGGCAGTTCGGGATGGTGGCAGCCAGCAGGTGGCTGTGACCGTCTTCGTGCTGCAGGCCTTCACCGTTCAGGGTGGTACGGCCGGCGGTGCCGCCGATCAGGAAGCCACGGGTACGGCTGTCGCCGGCAGCCCAGGCCAGGTCGCCGATACGCTGGAAGCCGAACATCGAGTAGAAGATGTAGAACGGCAGCATTGGCTGGTTGTGGCTGGAGTACGAAGTACCGGCGGCGATGAAGGAGCTCATGGCGCCCGCTTCGTTGATGCCTTCTTCAAGGATCTGACCTTTCTGGTCTTCCTTGTAGAACATCACCTGGTCTTTATCGACTGGCTCGTAGAGCTGGCCGACGGACGAGTAGATGCCCAGCTGACGGAACATGCCTTCCATACCGAAGGTACGGGCTTCGTCCGGGATGATCGGAACGATGCGCGGGCCGATTTCCTTGTCCTTGACCAGTTGCGCGAGGATCCGCACGAAGGCCATGGTGGTGGAAATTTCACGGTCGCCGGAACCGTCGAGGATCGCCTTGAGGGTATCCAGATCCGGAGTCGGTACGCTGAAGCTCTGTGCGCGGCGTTGAGGCACGAAACCGCCCAGTGCGGCGCGGCGCTCGGCCAGGTAACGGGCTTCAGCGCTGTTTGGCTCAGGCTTGAAGAACGGCAGGTTTTCCAGCTCTTCGTCTTTCACCGGGATGTCGAAGCGGTCGCGGAACAGCTTCAGGCTGTCGACGTCGACTTTCTTGGTGTTGTGCGCGGTGTTCTTCGCTTCGCCCGCACCGGTACCGTAACCCTTGATGGTCTTGGCCAGGATGACGGTCGGCTGTTCTTTGTGGTTGACCGCTTCGTGGTACGCCGCGTAGACCTTGTACGGGTCGTGGCCGCCACGGTTGAGCTTCCAGATCTCGTCGTCGGACAGGTCTGCAACCATCGCCTTGAGTTCTGGCGTGTTGAAGAAGTGTTCACGCACGAACGCGCCGTCTTTGGCCTTGTAGTTCTGGTATTCGCCGTCGATGACTTCGTCCATGCGACGTTGCAGGATGCCGTCGACGTCCTTGGCCAGCAGTGGGTCCCAGAAACGGCCCCAGATGACTTTGGTCACGTTCCACTGAGCACCGCGGAACACGCCTTCGAGTTCCTGGATGATCTTGCCGTTGCCGCGAACCGGGCCGTCGAGGCGCTGCAGGTTGCAGTTGATGACGAAGATCAGGTTGTCCAGCTTCTCGCGGCCGGCCAGGGAGATTGCACCCAGCGATTCCGGCTCGTCGCACTCGCCGTCGCCCAGGAAGCACCAGACTTTCTGTTTGCCCGGCTGGATGAAGCCGCGGTGTTCCAGGTACTTCATGAAGCGCGCCTGGTAGATCGCCTGGATCGGGCCCAGACCCATGGATACGGTCGGGAACTGCCAGAAGTCAGGCATCAGCCAAGGGTGCGGGTAGGACGACAGGCCCTGACCATCGACTTCCTGGCGGAAGTTGTTCATCTGGTCTTCGGAAATGCGGCCTTCCATGAACGCACGGGCGTAGACGCCTGGCGAGGTGTGACCCTGGAAGTAGATCAGGTCGCCGCCGTGTTCGTCGGTCGGAGCCTGGAAGAAGTAGTTGAAACCGATGTCGTACAGGGTCGCGCTGGAGGCGAAGCTGGAGATGTGACCGCCCAGGTCAGAATCTTTCAGGTTCGTACGCATTACCATGGCCATCGCGTTCCAGCGTACCAGCGAGCGAATGCGGCGTTCCATGAACAGGTCGCCAGGCATGCGTGCTTCGTGGGTAACCGGGATGGTGTTGCGGTAAGGCGTGGTGATGGCGTAAGGCAGTTGCGAGCCGCTGCGGGTCGCGAGTTCGCCCATACGGGTCATCAGATAGTGAGCACGGTCTTCGCCTTCTTTGTCGAGAACCGATTCCAGGGCGTCCAGCCATTCCTGGGTTTCGACGGGATCGAGGTCTTGCATGGCTTGCTCCAGGGCGGAAAGGCTTCCAGAATCGGTTGCCTGAGTTTGCGACTGGCCTTGTGGGCAGACGATTTAAAATTCTTGGATTGCCGACAGGTTGTTCCGGCGGCGTGTAGTTTTACTACAAATCATCCGGCATTTCAGCCTTTCGAATGTATAGACGAGTAGTAAAACTACAGATGAAAGGCTTGTGGCCTCCGACTGCGTTGTGAGAATAATCGTTAAGGTTGGTCTTTAGCCATCCGAAAAAGGTGAAAGTTTGATGTTGGCTGCCAAAGAAAAAGAAATTTCAGCTATTTCTCACTTTTGTTCGACAGTCCTTCGCGTAGCGGTTTTTCAATCATCACTACAAGCGGCCATTTACACGCCGATCAAGGATAGACCATGACCCTGCCCGCGCTTGCCGAACTGCCCGCCATTCTCCTGCCGTTGGTCAGCCGATCCGAGCAGTCGTTCCGTACGGCCGTCGCCGGATTGACCGAAGGCGATCACGGCTTCTCCACCTGGACTCCGGAGCGCTGGGCGCAGTTCGCCCGCGTCACTGGCGCCAGCGATTTCGTGATTGAACAGAGTGTTCGTGACCCTTTGATGTTGCTGTCACTGGTGCAGTCCGGCGAACTCGACCGACCGTTCGCCCCCGGCGAGTTGTGCGGGCAGATCGCCGCTGCGGTGAACACTGCACAAACAGAAGACGAGCTGGGCCGCGTCCTGCGTCGCCAGCGTGCCCGGCATCAGGTGCGGATCATCTGGCGCGACCTGACCCGTCAGGCCGACCTGGTGCAGACCTGCCGCGACCTTTCCGACATGGCCGACGCCAGCATCGACCAGGCCTATCAATGGCTGTACAGCCGCCATTGCCAGCAATTCGGCACGCCGACCGGCCGGCGCAGCGGCGAACCGCAGCAAATGGTCATCCTCGGCATGGGCAAGCTCGGCGCGGTGGAACTGAACCTGTCTTCGGACATCGACCTGATCTTCGCCTACCCCGAGGGTGGCGAAACCGTCGGCGTGAAGCGCGCGCTGGATAACCAGGAATTTTTCATCCGTCTCGGCCAACGCCTGATCAAGGCCCTCGACCCGATGACCGTCGACGGCTTCGTGTTCCGCGTCGACATGCGCCTGCGCCCGTACGGCTCGTCCGGCGCGCTGGTGCTGAGCTTCAATGCGCTGGAGCAGTATTACCAGGATCAGGGGCGCGACTGGGAACGCTACGCGATGATCAAGGCGCGGGTCGTCGCCGGTGATCAGGTGGCGGGCGCGCAGTTGCTCGACATGCTGCGACCGTTCGTTTACCGGCGCTATCTGGACTTCTCGGCGATCGAAGCGCTGCGCACCATGAAGCAGTTGATCCAGCAGGAAGTCCGGCGCAAGGGCATGGCCGACAATATCAAGCTGGGCTCCGGCGGCATCCGCGAAGTCGAGTTCATCGCCCAGGCTTTCCAGTTGATCCACGGCGGGCGTGATCTGAGCCTGCAACAACGTCCTCTATTAAAGGTGCTGGGCACGCTGGAAGGGCAGGGTTATCTGCCGCCGGCGGTGATCAGCGAGTTGCGCGAAGGTTACGAATTCCTGCGCTACACCGAGCACGCGATCCAGGCGATTGCCGACCGTCAGACCCAGATGCTGCCGGACACTGCGCAGGATCAGGCGCGCATCGCCTTCATGCTCGGTTTCGCCGACTGGGACGCCTTCCATGAAAAGCTGATGTTCTGGCGTGGCCGGGTGGCCTGGCACTTTGCACAAGTGATTGCTGACCCCGATGAAGAAGAGGGCGCCGATTGCGAAGTGGTGGTCGGCGGGGAATGGCTGCCACTGTGGGAAGAGGCTCAGGACGAAGAAGCCGCCTGCCGCCAACTGGAAGAGGGCGGTTTCGCCGACGCCACCAAAGCCTTGAAGGCGCTGGCCGGTCTGCGCAGCAGTCCGCAGCTGCGGGCGATGCAGCGTCTCGGGCGCGAACGCCTCGACGCCTTTATTCCGCGCCTGCTCGCTCAGGCAGTGGAGCACGACAACCCGGATCTGGTGCTCGAGCGGGTCCTGCCGCTGGTCGAAGCGGTGGCCCGGCGCTCGGCTTATTTAGTGTTGCTGACGGAAAATCCGGGCGCGCTGCGGCGCTTGCTGACCCTGTGCGCCGCGAGTCCGTGGATCGCCGAGCAGATCACTCGTTTTCCGTTGCTGCTCGACGAGTTGCTCAACGAAGGCCGCCTGTTCAAGCCGCCGCTGGCACCGGAACTGGCTGCCGAACTGCGCGAGCGCCTGACCCGCATTCCGGAAGACGACCTCGAACAGCAGATGGAAGCCCTGCGCCATTTCAAACTGGCGCACCGCTTGCGCGTCGCCGCCTCGGAAATCGCCGGCAGCCTGCCGCTGATGAAAGTCAGCGACTACCTGACCTGGCTCGCCGAAGCGATTCTGGAACAAGTGCTGGCCCTGGCCTGGCGCCAGACCGTGGCCAAGTACGGCACGCCGCTGCGCACCGACGGCACGCTTTGCGATCCCGGCTTTATCATTGTCGGTTATGGGAAAGTCGGCGGGATCGAGTTGGGGCATGGTTCGGACCTGGACCTGGTGTTTATCCACGACGGTGATCCGCAAGCGGAAACCGACGGGGCGAAACCGATTGATGGTGCGCAGTTCTTTACCCGGCTCGGTCAGCGGATCATTCACTTGCTGACGGCGCAGACCAACTCCGGCCAGTTGTATGAAGTGGACATGCGTCTGCGACCGTCCGGTGCGTCGGGGCTGTTGGTCAGTTCGCTGGGGGCATTTGCCCGCTATCAAGAAAATGAAGCCTGGACATGGGAACATCAGGCGTTGGTGCGGGCGCGGGTGTTGGTCGGTAGTCAGGATGTCGGCCAGGCGTTCGAGAAAGTGCGTGCTCAGGTACTGGGCAAGGCGCGGGATCTGGCGAAGCTTCAGCAGGAAGTGAGCGAGATGCGCGCGAAGATGCGCGACAACCTCGGGAGCAAGAGCACCGCCGCCGGTACCGGGGCGAATGCCTTCGACGCCACGGCGCCGTTCGACCTCAAGCAGGACGCCGGAGGTATCGTCGATATTGAATTTATGGTGCAATACGCGGCCCTGGCGTGGTCGCAAAGCCACCCGCCGCTGCTGCGCTGGACGGACAATATCCGCATTCTGGAAGAGCTGGAACACGAAGGGCTGATGCCCGTCGAAGACGCCAGCCTGTTGCGCGAGGCCTACAAGGCCTATCGTTCCGCCGCCCACCGGCAGGCCTTGCAGAAGGACGCCGGCGTGATACCGGGCGACCAGTTCGCGGACGAACGGCGGCAGGTGATGCGGATCTGGCGAGAGCTGGGGCTAAGCTGATTCTCGAGACGGGGAGGCGTAAGGCCTCCCCGGTTCGTTTATGGAAACCACATGAATATTCTGATCGTTGGGCCCAGTTGGGTCGGTGACATGGTGATGGCGCAGACACTGTTTCAGTGTCTCAAACTGCGCCACCCGCAGTGCGAAATCGACGTGCTGGCCCCCGAGTGGAGCCGGCCGATCCTTGAGCGCATGCCCGAAGTGCGCAAGGCCTTGAGCTTCCCGCTCGGCCACGGCGCGCTGGAGCTGGCGACCCGCCGGCGGATCGGCAAATCCCTGGCCGGCCAATACGACCAGGCGATCCTGCTGCCGAACTCGCTGAAGTCGGCGCTGGTGCCGTTCTTCGCCGGCATCCCGAAACGCACCGGCTGGCGTGGCGAATTCCGCTACGGTCTGCTCAATGATGTGCGCACGCTGGATAAAGAACGTTATCCGCTGATGATCGAGCGTTTCATGGCGCTGGCCTATGAGCCGAACGCCGAGCTGCCGAAACCCTATCCGCGCCCGAGCTTGCAGATCGACGCGGTCACCCGCGAGACGGCGCTGGCCAAGTTCGGTCTGACCCTCGACCGCCCGGTACTGGTGCTGTGTCCCGGCGCGGAATTCGGTGAAGCCAAGCGTTGGCCGTCGGAGCATTACGCCAAGGTTGCCGAAGCGCGGATTCGCGAAGGCTGGCAGGTCTGGCTGTTCGGCTCGAAAAACGATCACGCGGTGGGCGAAGACATCCGCGCGCGCCTGATTCCGGGCTTGCGCGAAGAGTCCGTGAACCTCAGCGGCGGCACTTCGCTGGCCGAAGCCATCGACCTGATGTCCTGCGCAGATTCTGTGGTCTCCAACGACTCCGGTCTGATGCACGTCGCAGCGGCGCTGAACCGTCCGTTGGTGGCGGTCTACGGTTCGACTTCGCCGGGTTTCACCCCGCCGTTGGCTGAACATGTGGAAATCGTCCGTCTGGGCCTCGATTGCAGCCCGTGCTTCGACCGCACCTGCCGTTTCGGCCATTACAACTGCCTGCGCCAGCTGATGCCGGACGCGGTCAACGATGCCTTGCAGCGTTTGCAGGGCTCCGTGGTCGAGGTTCATTAAGTTGCGGGTATTGCTGATCAAGACCTCATCGCTGGGCGACGTGATTCACGCGTTGCCGGCGCTGACCGACGCGGCCCGGGCGATTCCCGGGATCAAGTTCGACTGGGTGGTGGAAGAAGGCTTCGCCGAAATCCCGACCTGGCACCCGGCCGTGGGCAAGGTGATTCCGGTGGCGATCCGCCGCTGGCGCAAGAACCTCTGGAAAACAATTACCAGCGGCGAGTGGAAACGCTTCAAGCAATCCGTTAGGGCGAACAAATATGACCTGGTGATCGACGCTCAAGGCCTGCTGAAAAGCGCCTGGCTGACTCGCTACGTCAAAGCCCCGGTGGCCGGTCTCGACAAGGGCTCGGCCCGCGAACCGATCGCCGCGCGTTTTTATGACCGCAAACTGGCGGTGGCCCGTGGTCAGCACGCTGTCGAGCGTGTGCGTCAGTTGTTCGCTATCGCCCTGGGTTACGACTTGCCCAAAGGCCTGGGCGATTACGGCCTCAATGTCGAGCGTCTGGTCGAACTGCCGCGCAAGAATGCTTACGTGGTGTTCCTGCATGGCACCACCTGGGACACCAAGCACTGGCCGGAAAGCTATTGGCGCGAGCTGACCGAGCGGGTCGGCTACCTCGGCGTCGGGATCAAGCTGCCGTGGGGCAACCCGCTGGAGAAGGCCCGGGCCGAGCGCATCGCCGCCGGTTTCAAGCACGCTGAAGTGTTGCCGAAACTGAACCTGGCCGGGGTCGGCAAAGTACTGGCCGGGGCCCAGGCCTGCGTTGCGGTGGACACCGGTCTCGGTCATCTCGCTGCGGCGCTGGACGTGCCGACGATTTCGCTGTTCGGCCCGACCAATCCGGGCCTGACCGGCGCCTACGGCAAGCTGCAGATTCACCTCGGCAGCGACTTCCCGTGCGCGCCGTGCCTGCAAAAGAAATGTACGTATCAACCGACCGCGCAGGATGCCCGTCAGTTTGACCTGAAACGCGAGTTGCCTCTGTGCTTCACGCGTCTGAATCCCGAGCGTGTCGCCAGCCGACTGAGCACGTTGTTGATGGCTGAGGAGCTGCGTTGATGCAATTGGCATTTGTCCTTTACAAGTATTTCCCGTTCGGTGGCTTGCAGCGCGACTTCATGCGCATCGCACTCGAATGCCAGAAGCGTGGCCACAAGATCCGCGTCTACACCCTGATCTGGGAAGGCGACGTGCCGCCCGGTTTCGAAGTGCTGGTGGCGCCGGTCAAGGCGTTCTTCAATCACCGCCGCAACGAAAAACTCAGCGCGTGGATGGAAGCGGACCTGGCCAAGCGCCCGGTGGATCGCCTGATCGGCTTCAACAAGATGCCGGGGCTGGACGTCTATTACGCCGCCGACGGCTGCTTCGAAGACAAGGCGCAGAACCTGCGCCATTCGCTGTATCGCCGCTGGGGTCGCTACCGCCACTTCGCCGAATACGAGCGCGCAGTGTTTGCCAAAGACGCGAAGACCGAAGTGCTGATGATTTCCGAAGTGCAGCAACCGCTGTTCATCAAGCATTACGACACGCCGCTCGAACGCTTCCACCTGCTGCCGCCGGGCATCGCCCAGGACCGTCGCCGCCCGAAGGATGCCGACGAAATTCGCGCCGGTTTCCGCGCTGAGTTCAACCTCAAGGACGACGAACTGTTGCTGGTGCAGATCGGCTCCGGGTTCAAGACCAAGGGTGTCGATCGCAGCCTGAAAGCGCTGGCTGCTCTGCCCGCCGAACTGAAGAAGCGTACCCGGCTGTTTGTAATCGGCCAGGATGACCCCAAATTGTTCCAGATGCAGAGTGCAACTTTGGGTCTGGGCGACAACGTGACGTTCCTCAAGGGGCGCAGCGATATTCCGCGCTTCCTGCTTGGTGCCGATCTGTTGATTCACCCGGCGTACAACGAAAACACCGGTACGGTGCTGCTTGAAGCGTTGGTCGCCGGGTTGCCGGTGCTGGTCAGCGCGGTCTGCGGTTACGCCCATTACATTGCCGAGGCCGACGCCGGGCGAGTGCTGGACGAACCGTTCGATCAGGCGCAGCTGACGCAATACCTGACCGACATGTTGAACGACGACGCTGCACGGGCGGCCTGGAGCCGCAACGGTCTGGCTTTCGCCGAGACGGCCGACCTCTACAGCATGCCGCAGCACGCGGCCGATGTGATTCTGGCGGAGCACGCATAAATGAAGTTGATGCTGGCTGAACCGTTCAAGAGCCTCTGGGCCGGCCGCGATGCGTTCGCGGAAGTCGAGGGCTTGCAGGGCGAGGTGTACCGCGAGCTGGAAGCCCGCAGGACTTTGCGCACGGAAGTCGACGGCAACGGATTTTTCGTCAAGATCCACCGTGGCATCGGCTGGGGCGAGATTTTCAAGAACCTGCTGACCGCCAAGCTGCCGGTGCTCGGCGCGGGTCAGGAGTGGAAGGCCATCCAGCGTCTGCAGGAGGTCGGCGTTCCGACAATGACCGCCGTTGCGTACGGCGAGAAGGGCAGCAACCCGGCGGATCAGCATTCGTTCATCGTCACCGAAGAGCTGGCGCCGACCATCAGCCTCGAAGACTTCAGCATCGACTGGGTCAAGCAACCGCCGCAGCCAAAGCTCAAGCGTGCATTGATCGCCGAAGTCGCGCGCATGACTGGCATGATGCATCGCGCCGGGGTCAATCACCGCGACTGCTACATCTGCCACTTCCTGCTGCACACCGACAAACCGGTGACCCCGGAAGATTTCAAACTCTCGGTGATCGACCTGCACCGTGCCCAGACCCGCCCGGCGATCACCCGGCGCTGGCGCGACAAGGACTTGGCGGCGCTGTATTTTTCCGCGCTGGACATCGGCCTCACTCGCCGTGACAAGCTGCGCTTCCTCAAGGGCTACTTTCAGCAACCGCTGCGCCAGATCCTGGCTGAAGAAGCGTCGTTGCTGAGCTGGCTCGAAGGCAAGGCCAACAAGCTCTACGCGCGCAAGCAGCGATACGGGGATGCGCTCTGATGGCGGGTTGGAACCTTGAACCCGGATACAGCGACCTCGCAGCGGATTTTGGCAGTCTTGAAGCGGTATTCGCGCTGGAAGGCGAGCGCCTGACCCGCGATCCGCTGTCCGAAGTCATTCGTGTGCAGCGCAACGGCGTCAACTATTACGTCAAACGCTACTCCGGCGCCGGCAAGGGCTTGCGCCGGTATCTCGGCAAGCCGCGGGTGAAAATGGAGTGGCAGAACCTCAAGCGTTTCGCCAAGTGGGGCATTCCCACTGCCGAAGTGGTGGCCTGGGGCCTGGAGCGCAACGGCATGGCCTACGACCGCGGGGCGATGATTACCCGTGAGCTGCCGCGCACCGAGGACCTCTCGGCGCTGGCCGAACGCAGTGATCCCAAGCTGCGCAATCACAGCTGGGTCGACGCCATCAGTCGGCAACTGGCCGTCTATACCCGGACGATGCACGATCATCGCTTTACCCATAACGATCTGAAATGGCGCAACCTGCTGATCGACGATCAGGCGCAGCTGTTTCTCATCGACTGCCCGAACGGCGATTTCTGGCGCGGTTTCTGGCTCAAGTACCGGATCACCAAAGATCTGGCCTGTCTCGACAAGGTTGCCAAATATCACCTGTCGAACACCCAGCGCCTGCGCTTCTACCTGCAATACCGCCAGCGTGACCGGCTCAATGCCGCCGACAAAAAACGGATTCGTCACGTGGTGAGATTTTTCGAGGGACGCGAATGACTGATTTTCTCGCCGCTGAAGACCGTGCGCTGCTGGAGCGTCACGGTCTCGGCACGTTCGACGCGCTATGGGCCAAGCAGCTCGAAGCGGTGGATGAGCCGAACACCGACGGTGGCGGCTGGAGCAGTGTGTTTCGCCTCGAGCTCGAAGGCCACGGCTATTACCTCAAGCGTCAAAGCAATTACCTGACCCGCACCTTGCACGCGCCGCTTGGCGAGCCGACGTTTGCCCGGGAGTTTCGCAACATCAGTCGCTACAACCAGCTCGGCATTCCGGCGCTGCAAGCGGCGTTTTTCGGCCAGCGCAAAGTCAATGGCGAAGTGCGCGCGATCCTGCTGACCCGCGCCCTCGACGGTTGGGATGATCTGGATTCGCTGTTGCAGCGCTGGTCGGACCTTGATGCATCGCAGCAGTCGGCGATTCTCAAGGCCTGCGGTCAACTGGCGCGGCTCCTGCACGGCGTGCGTCAGGTCCATGGTTGCTTCTATCCGAAGCATATTTTCCTGCGTGCCGAAGGCGCCGGTTATCAGGCGCAACTGATCGATCTGGAAAAGACTCGCCCTCTGCTGTTCGGTCAGCGGGATCGGGTCAAGGATCTGGAGCCGCTGCTGCGTCGTGCTCCGGAATGGAGTGATGCCCAGTTGCGCGAGTTGCTGGCGGCGTATCTCGATCAGTCGGTCGACAGTTCGCTGGTCGACAGCTGGGTCACGCGGCTGACCGCGCGGCGCAGTCGCAAGGAGACCCGCTGATGCAGCTGTCCGACCTGAAAAACGCCGGACGCACGCCGAGCCTGCCGCTGACCGTTTCGCTGGCCGATGCGGCCGGGCCGGCCGATCTGCAATTGCTCAGCCTGTTGCGGGTGTTGCCGGGGCAGCGTTATGTCGGTGCCGGGGTTTGGCGCGGGCGTCCGGTGCTGGCCAAATTGCTGGTCGGCAGCAAGGCGGCGCGGCATTTTCAGCGTGAGCTGGAGGGCGTGAAGCTGCTCGCCGCCCAGGGCATGACCACGCCGTTGCTGCTGGCTGACGGCCTGAAGGACGGCGAGGGTGGCTGGCTGCTGTTCGAGTTCCTCGAAGGCGCCGAAAGCCTGGGCGATGCCTGGAGCAAGGTCGAGTCCTTGCCAGTGCTGGCAGATGAACAATCGGCAGTGCTGGCCGAAGCGCTCGGTGCCATTGGCCAGTTGCACGGCAAGGGCCTGTGGCAGGAAGACCTGCATCTGGACAACCTGCTGCGTCACGGTGGTCAGTTGTACCTGATCGATGGCGCCGGCATCTGTGTGGAAACCGCCGGTCAGCCGTTGTCCCGACAGAAAGTGCTGGAAAATCTCGGGGTGTTTTTCGCCCAGTTGCCCAAGTCGCTGGAACCGTTCACCGAAGAATTGCTGGTGTATTACCTGCTGAGTAACAGCGAGCACGCACTGCCGCTGGAAGCGCTGCAGAAGCAGATCGACAAGGTGCGCGCCTGGCGGCTGAAGGATTTCCTGATCAAGGTCGGTCGCGAATGCACGCTGTTCAGCGTGCGGCGCGGGGCCTTTGGTCTGCGGTCGATCCGTCGCGAGGAAGAACCCGCGATGCTGCCGGTGCTGGAGCAGGCCGATGCCTTGCTCGATCAGGGCCACCTGTACAAGACCGGTGGCGCGGCCAGCGTCGGCAAGGTCGACGTTGCCGGACGGCCGCTGGTGATCAAGCGCTACAACATCAAGAATTTTGCCCATTGGCTCAAGCGCTTCTGGCGCCCGAGCCGTGCCTGGCATTCCTGGCGCGAAGGCAATCGCCTCGCGTTCCTCGGTATCGCCACGCCCAAACCGCTGGCGGTGCTGGAAACGCGGTTTTTCTGGCTGCGCAGCAAGGCGTACCTGATCACCGAATACCTGGCCGGGCCGGACATCATCGAGCGTTTTGCGCCGTATGTTGAAAGCGGTGAAGCGCCGGAAGCCGAGTTGCAGGCGCTGGATCAGCTGTTTGCACGGTTGATTGCCGAGCGCATCAGTCATGGCGATTTCAAGGGCCACAATCTGTTCTGGCATGAGGATCGCTGGGCGTTGATCGACTTGGATTCGATGTGTCAGCACGGTTCGGCGGGCAGTTTTGCTCCGGCCTATGCCCGGGATCGCGCGCGCTTCATGCGCAACTGGCCCGAGAGCAGTGCGCTGTATCAGGTGATTGATCAGCGTTTGCCCAAGGATGCATCGGGCGCTGCGTGATTTCTTTCGCAAGCCGGTAAGACGATTCCGCAATAAAAATCGGGTAAGGCAAGTGGCGACAAATCCTTGTGATTTGTCCTACGGCCTTCCCGGAACCCATGAACTGCCCCCCGCTAAGTCCCGATGCTAGTTTGCCCCGACGTTCCCGGAGGGCAAACCTTGAGCATCAAAACGGCTTTCACCATCGGCGCATTTTCTCTGGCCCTAACCGGCTGCGGCACCGCCGTCACCGTGTTGCAGGATGATGAAGACGCCACGCGTGGTCTGCGCAAACAGAAGACCTACTGCCAGTCCATTCCGCGTATCTATAGCGGGCTCGCCCACGACTTCTGCCTGTTGCACGCGCCGCCGGATCCCACCGGGATTCTGGTGCCGGTGGTCCTACTTGACCTGACCCTGTCCGGCGTCTTCGACACGGCGTTTTTGCCGTATACGATCTATCGCCAGGCGGTGGACGGGAATCTCAGTGTTTATTGGCGGCCAAGTCGTGGGTAATTACTTTGCCCCCAACCAGTGAATACAGCGATGTCATCGTTTATGTCGATGAGAGCGGTGATCATGGAATGCAGACACTGGATCCCAACTATCCAGTCTTCGTGCTCGCGTTTTGTGCCTTTCATAAGAGGCATTACTGCGAGAATGTCATTCCTGCCCTACAGAAATTCAAGTTTGCCCATATGGGACATGATCTGATCGGGCTGCATGAACTCGAAATTCGTAAAGAAAAAGGAGCGTTTTCTGGCCTCTTCATGTCCAGAGAGCACAAGAATGCCTTTTTGGAGGAGCTGACTTGCATCATTGAGGCCAGCAACTTCGTTCTGATCAGTTGCGTGGTAGACAAGGCCTCTCTTCGCGAGAAACACGGCTCGGGACATAATCCTTATCACCTCGCGCTCGGCTTTTGTCTGGAAACGCTCTATGAGTTTTTGCAGGAGAAGAATCAACAAGGGGCACTGACGCACGTGATTTTCGAGCGCCGAGGAAAGCGAGAGGATAACGAGCTTGAATTGGAGTTTCGCAGGATGTGTGGTGGGGCGAATCGATGGAGCGTTCAACTGCCGTTTGACATCGTTTTTGCAACTAAGCAGGCGAACTCTACCGGCCTGCAGTTAGCCGATCTTGTTGCGAGGCCCATTGGCATGAGCGTTTTGAGGGCGGGTCAGGGAAACCGTGCTTTTGACGTGCTCAAGCGCAAGTTCTATTGCAGTGGAGGGCGGAGCAAGGTTGGAGAGGGTTTCGAGAATTGGGGGTTGAAGCTTTTCCCATCCCCAGAAAGCGAAAAGCCCCGATGATCTCACCGAGGCATTAGCGCCGACCGGGATCTCCCAGTCCATTTGTGCTGGAGTCTATGGCGATGCTCCCAAGGTGTCAACGCGTTGGCCGGCCAGTTCCGCTAGAGGTTTGTCGGCACTTTTAAGCTATAATCCCGCCCTTTAGCTGTCTCTCGCCCGATGCGAGGGCACATCATTTTTCAAGGCGCATCGCGCCTGAATGCAGACTAAAGAGGCTAGACCCCTGTGGCATTGACGATTCTTGGCCTGTCCGGCGCCCTTAGCCATGATCCTTCAGCAGCCTTGTACATTGACGGCAAGCTGGTCGCGGCGGCTGAGGAAGAGCGCTTCGTACGCGATAAACATGCAAAGAACCGCATGCCCTACGAATCGGCGAAGTTCTGCCTGGAGCAGGCTGGCATCAAGCCGTCCGACGTTGACGTGGTGGCGATTCCGTTCGCCCCGATCAGCATTTTCGGCAAGGCCCGCTGGCAGTACGCCAAGCGTTACTGGTACGCCCCGGACCGTGCACTCGACGCGATCCTGATGGGCAACCGTCGCTACAAGCGCTATCGCAACAAGATCGTCTGGTGCCTGGAGCAGCTGGGCTTCGATCCGAAGAAAATCAAGATCGAGCCGGTCGAACACCACCTGGCCCACGCCTCCAGCGCCTACCACTGCTCGGGTTTCAAAGAGAAAACCGCGATCCTCGGCATCGACGGCAAGGGCGAGTACGCCACGACCTTCTTCGGTTATGGCGAAAACGGCAAGATCCACAAGATCAAGGAATTCTTCGATCCGGACTCCCTCGGCGGCCTGTACGGCGCGATCACCGAGTTCCTCGGTTTCGACATGCTCGACGGTGAGTTCAAGGTCATGGGCATGGCGCCGTACGGCGACGCCAGTAAATACGACTTCTCGCGCCTGGCCTCGTTTGAAAACGGCGAGCTGGTGATCAACACCGACTACGCCAACGTGATCGGCCTGCGTCGCTACAAAGAGAAGGGCAAGGGTTACTACTTCTCGCCGAAGCTGATCGAGTGGCTGGGTCCGAAGCGCGAAGGCGACATCGCCGACGAGCCGTACATCCACTACGCCGCCAGCATTCAAGCGCTGTTCGAAAAAATCGCGCTGCAGATGATCGACTACTACCTGGGCGACGTGCTCAAGGAAACCGGCAAACTGGCCTACGCCGGTGGCTGTGCGTTGAACGTCAAGCTCAACCAGAAAATCATCGCCCGCGACGACGTCAAGGAACTGTTCGTCCAGCCTGCCTCCGGCGATGCCGGCACCGCAGTCGGTGCAGCGGCCTATGTGTCGAACGCTCGTGGCGTGCCGGTCGAGAAGATGGAACACGTCTACCTCGGCCCGTCGTACAGCAACGAAGACGTGATCGCCGCGTGCGCCCGTCACGAGAACAAGCCGACCTGGCGCAAGCTCGACAACATGCCGGAGCAGATCGCCAAGATCATGGTCGATGGCAACCCGGTGGCCTGGTTCCAGGGCCGCATGGAGTTCGGTCCACGTGCACTGGGCGGTCGTTCGATCATCGGTTGCCCGAGCGTGGCTGGCGTGGCTGACCGCATCAACCACCAGATCAAGTTCCGCGAGCGCTGGAGGCCTTTCTGCCCGTCGATGCTCGACACCGTTGCGCCACAGATGATCAAGATCGATCACCCGGCGCCGTTCATGACCTTCACCTTCGAAGTGGCTGAAGAGTGGAAGACCCGCGTGCCGGAAGTCGTCCACGAAGACGGCACGTCCCGGGCCCAGGTGCTCAAGCGCGAATACAACCCGCGCTACTACGACATGATGAAGGCGCTGGAAGTGCTGACCGGCAACGGTGTGTCCCTGAACACCTCGCTCAACCGCCGTGGTGAACCGATGATCTGCTCGCCGACCGACGCCCTGAACATGTTCTTCGGCTCCGATCTGCAGTACCTGATCATGGAAGACATCCTGGTGGTCAAAGAAGGCGCAAACGCTTATGACACGCTCGGCTGAACGCCATGTGCTGCAGTTCTGTCACGGCTATGACGGGCCGTTCCTCGACTGCGCGCGGCAGTACGCCAGCCTGTTCGCGGGCACCGGTTATCGGGTCACCACGGTCTTTCTGACCGGGGCGGCCGATAGCGAGGTGGCCGCGGCCTGCGCCTCCGACGAAGTGTTGTTCATGGAATACAGCTCCAAGGCCATTCGTGGCCTGAAGCTGGGCGCCATCGGCGATCTACGCAAGATCGCCGCTTCACGCAATTTCAGTTTCTGCATCGCCCATCGCTTCAAGCCGATCTATATCGCCTTGCTCGGCACTTCGTTGCCGGTGATTGGCGTGCACCATGCTTTTGACGATTACAAACGCGGCACGCGCAAGCTGTTCGCGCACATTTTCCGCAAGCGTCTGAGCCTGCTCGGCGTGTCCGACGCAGTGCGGGACGACATGCGCCGCTGCCTGCCGAAATGGCCGGCGACGCGCATCCAGACTCTCTACAACCGCATCGACGTTTCGGCGTTGCAGATGAGTCAGGTGTCCGCCCGTGAAGCCCGCGAGACCCTGGGGCTGTCTGCAGACGCATTCATCGTCGGTAACGTCGGTCGCCTGCACCCGGACAAGGATCAGGCCACGTTGCTGCACGGTTTTGCCGCGGCGCTGCCCGGTCTGCCGGCCAACAGCCAACTGGTGATTCTCGGCAAGGGTCGTCTTGAAGATGATCTGAAGGCGCTGGCCCGCGAACTGGGTGTCGGTGATCGCGTGCTGTTTCTCGGTCAGGTGCCGGACGCGCGCAATTACTTCCGCGCATTCGATGTGTTTGCCCTGAGTTCCGACCACGAACCGTTCGGCATGGTGCTGCTGGAGGCCATGGCCGCCGGCGTGCCGTTGCTGGCCACGGCGTGCGGCGGGGCGAAGGAAGTGGTCGAAGGCGTCGGGATTCTGTTCCCGCTGGGTGACGCCGAACATCTGGCCCAGGGTCTGAAACATCTGGCCGGCATGGACGAGCAGCAACGTCGTCAATGCGCCGAGATGATGTTCGATCGCCTGCGCGAGCGCTTCTCCGACCGCGCCGTACGCGACACCTTCTGGCATTTGCCGCAAGTTACCGATCTGGCACCGAGGGGCTGATGCTCAACCGATTTCAAGGCTGGCGCGAACGTGGCTGGTCGCCCGTTGACGCCTCAACTTATGCACAGGCCTGGCAGCGATTTGGCGGCAGCGTCGCGACTCATCCGCTGGTTGTCGAGCGTCTGGCGGACCTGGCCGGCATTCCGGTGCGTTATCTGGCCTGGGAGCAGCAGGGCGAAGTCAAAGCGGCAATCCCGACCTGGGGCCGCGATCTGGCCTTGTCCAAGGACGTGCTCAAGCGCAATGGCAAGAAAGGCCTGTTCGATCTCGGCAACGCTGAACTGATCCTGCCGGCCGCCGTCGATGCCCAAGCCCCGCTGCGTCATCGCGGACGCTACCTGTCGGCGCTCAACGAAAACCGCTTTAGCGGCCTCAAGTTGCAGACCGAGCAACTGGCCATGGCCCGCACTCCGGAAGAACTGTCGAAAAAGTTTCGCTACAACCAGCGCCGCGAGCTGCGTTTGCTGGAAGAGGCGGGCGGGGTGGTGCGGCCGGTCGCCGAGTTCTCCAGTGCCGAACTGGCCGCGATCTACTGCGACCTGTTCCAGCGCCGCTGGGGTTTTCCGGCTACTGGCGCGGCACGTATGGCCGAGGTCATCGAACTGCTGCGCGAGCTGTTGATCGGTTCGGTGATCTTCCTCAACGATGCGCCGATCGCGATTCAGCTGGTGTATCGCGTCGAAGCGCCGGAGTGGATCAGCGTCGAGTACATCAACGGTGGCGTCGACCCTGAAACCCGCGAATTCAGCCCCGGCAGCGTCCTGAGTTTCATCAATACGCAAAGTGCCTGGGAGCATGCGCGGGCCCTGAACAAGCCGCTGCGTTTCTCCTTCGGTCGTGCCGACCGTGAATACAAGGATCGCTGGTGCAATCCTGTGCCGGTCTTCACCGTATGAGTCAGCCCATGAGCCGCAAACAGCAATTGCTCAAGCGTCACCGGCGCAATAAACGAATCGGCCTGTTGATCGCACTGATCGTGTTGATCGCCCTCGGCGTGCTGGTGGCCTGGGGGTTGCCGCTGGTGCTGGCGGTGATTGGCTGGATCGCTCACGAAGCGTGGTTCGCCGATCACTTGTTCTATTCGCCGAAAGACGATTACCAATACAGCTTTCCGCCGTTCACCCCGCAACCAAAAGTGCATTTGCACGGTGAGCAATTGCGCCTCGACGAGGGCGTCATGCTGGTGGACGACGCTACGCTGATCCTCGCCGTGAAGATCAAAAGCAGCTTTCTGGGACGCTTCTTCGATCCTCGGGTCGAGTTGGTGGGTGGAACAAGTCGCGATGCCCAGACCTTCGAACGTGGCGTCAACGGCCTGCGTTATCTGAACCTCAGCGGTCAGGCGCAAGCCTTGTCGCAAGGCCTGCTGCGTTTGCGCGGGCGCTTTTGCCGGGTGTCCGGCGAGCCAGTGTTGTGGGCGCTGGAACAACCGGACTACCGCCAGCAGCGGGTAATGGTCATCGCTCCCCACGCCGACGATGCCGAACTGGCCGCCTTCGGTCTGTACAGTCAGGCCAAAGAAGCCTGGATTGTCACCCTGACCGCCGGCGAGATCGAAGCCGAACACTATCAGCAGATGGGCCTGAACAAGGTCGAGGCATCGCGACTCAAGGGTCGCTTGCGTGCCTGGGACAGCCTCGCCGTGCCGCGCTGGGCCGGCGTTCCGCAGGAACACTGCGTGCAGCTCGGTTACTTCTGCCTGCAACTGGCGGCGATGCAGGCTGCGCCTGATCAACCGATTGGATCGCGGGAAGCCGATCTGAACGACACGCGAATCTTTCGTCAGCTGAATCCGTTTGCCTTGCCCGGCGATGCTGACGGCGCACCGACCTGGAACAATCTGCTGGCCGATCTGCGTGACGTCCTGTCCCGTGCCCGTCCGGATGTGATCGTGTTGCCACACCCGACGCTGGATCCGCATCCCGACCATATCTGTGCCCAGGAAGCCGTGCTGGAAGCCTTGCGCGGTCTTGACTGGCAACCGACCCTGCTCGGCTACGCCAACCATTTGCACGACAACGACCGCTGGCCGATGGGCGACAGCGGGCAGGGCATTGCCTTGCCGCCGACGTTCGATGCGAACGTGGCGATGCAGCCGCTCTGCATGCCGCTGTCGATCGAATTGCAACGGGACAAGGCCATGGCACTGGGCATGATGCATGACCTGCAGCCGCCGGCACCGTTCAAGCGGCGCCTGCGTCGGTTGTTTCAGCGACTGCTGGCCGGTCGGGCGCCGTCGGTCTATGGCGAGAACGAATTTTTCCGCAAAGCGGTCAGGCGCCAGGAGCTGTTCTGGGTGCTGAAGCAAAGCGAAACAGGCGCGACGGGATCGCACCGGGGAGAGTCATGAGTCAACGCGCAAAGGTGCTGCAGCTGCAGCCCGACTACAACGTCAAATCCCATGATTTCGCCGACCTCGCCGAACAGATCGTCAAGGCCCTGCCGACGGACCGTTATGAGGTGACGGCGGCATTCCTGCGCGGCAAGCCCGGGCCGGGTGAAGCCGTCAGCCGGGCCGACCGTTCGGTGTATTTCGAGTTTTCCGACAAGTCCCTCAAAGGCATGCGCCTGCGGGCGATGTGGCAGCTGTACAAGTTCTGCCGCCGGGAAAAGTTCGATGTGGTGATCTGCAACCGCTTCAAACCGGTGAACATGATGCTGACCCTCAACCGCTGGTTGAAGGTGCCGTTGTGCATCGGCATTTCCCACGGTTTCGGCGAGTACGACCGCTTCTATCGCCGTCGTCAGACTCAACGTCTGATCGACCGGCACTGGCGTTTTGTCGGCGTGTCGCCGGCGGTCAAGCAGTACCTGCTGGACTGCGATTGCGGTTTCACCGACCAGAATACGTACGCAATCACCAACGCCATCGACATCGAACAGGCCGAAGGCTTGCAGCACAGCCGCGAGCGTGCCCGCGAACTGCTGGGCATCGACCCGAATGTGCGCCTGATCGGTGCGCTGGGGCGGCTGGTGTCGGTCAAGGGCCACACTTATCTGTTGCAGGCTTTCGCCCAACTGAAAGACAAGTACCCGAACACCCAACTGGCAATCATCGGTGCCGGACGCCTGCAAGCACCGCTGGCCGCCGAAATCGAGCAGTTGGGCCTGAGCGGTCGCGCCCACCTGCTGGGCTTCAAGGAAAACGCCCTGCAATACGTGCGTGCGTTCGATATCTGGACCATGCCGTCGCTGGCCGAAGGCCTGGGACTGGCTTTGCTGGAAGGCATGAGCGGACACTTGCCGGTGATCGCGTCGAACGTACCGGCCATGTTGCCGCTGATCGAAGGGGCCGGTGGCCTGGCGATCACACCCAAGGATGTGTCGAGCCTGGTCGCGGCGCTGGACACCTACCTCGGGCTGTCGGATGACGAGCTCAAGGCCAAGGGTGAACAGGCTTATCGTTATTTGCAGGAACAGCACGACATCGAAGTCTTCCGCCAGGAATACCTGAACCTGATCGACTCCGGCCTGGCGCAGGCCCGCAAGGAACAGCCATGAGCGAAGAAAGAGCCATGAGCGATGCGCAACCCCTCGTCACCGTCATCATCGCGTCCTACAACCACGGGCCTTACATCGAGGAAAGCATCCTCAGCGTCATCAACCAGAGCTACAAGAACATCGAGCTGCTGGTGGTCGACGACGGCTCGAAGGATGACAGTGTCGAGCGCATCAAGGCCTTGCAGGAAAAGCACGGCTTCGATTTCCGGGTGCAGCAGAACCAGGGCCTGACCAACACGCTCAACGGCGCCATCGCACGGGCGAAAGGCAGCCTGATCGTGCCGTTCGGCTCCGACGACATCATGTACCCGGACCGCATCGCCACCCAGGTCGCGTACATGGACGGCAAGCCGGAAGTGGGTATCTGCGCCGGCAACATCGAGTTGATGGACGCCGACGGCAACCTCTACCCGGAAAAGCGTCAGCGCCGGGACGTGCCGTTCCGTCGCCTTGATTTCGATGACATGTTCCTGGAGCGCAAGCCGTATCCGCCGGCGCCGACCCTGATGATCCGCCGCGAGGCACTGGACAAGGTGGGCGGGTTCGATCCGACGATTCGTCTTGAAGACCTGTACATCGAGCTGAAAATCACTCGCGCCGGTTACTTCATCGATGGTCTGAACGTAGTGATGGCGCGCTATCGCAAGCACGCCACCAACTCCTACAAGAACCACCGTTTCATGATCGAAAACATCCTGCGTACCTACGCGCTGTTCAGCGATCATCCGCTGTACGACGAGGTGCGCTACAAGTCACTCAATTCGATGTTCCTGAAAACCGCCAACCGCGACCGCAAGCTGGCGCGAGAGCTGCTGGCACAGATTCCGTTCAAGGCATGGAACAAGAAAACCTGGCGCGGTCTGGGCCGGTTGCTGTTTTCGCCGCTGGAAAAGGACTGAACCATGGGCTGGCTTCAGCGCTGGCGTGAGCGCCGCGCCAAACGGGCGATTCGCAAGTTGCCGAAGATCGAACGCGGTGCTGCACGGTTCGCCCAGGCTTATCCTGACTACGCCTTTGGCCGGGGCAGTTATGGTCTGCCGATCGTTCATGACTGGAAGGAAGGCTCGACGCTGAAGGTCGGTGCCTACTGTTCGATTGCCGAAGGCGTGCAGATCTTTCTTGGCGGGCATCACCGGGCGGACTGGGTGACCACGTTTCCGTTCCCGGCGATGCTGCCGCAGGCCGCGCACATTCGCGATTACAGCGGCACTCACGGGGACGTGACGATCGGCAACGATGTCTGGTTGTGCTCCGACTGCACGATCCTTTCGGGCGTGACGATCGGCAGTGGCGCGATCATCGCTGCCGGTGCACTGGTCACGCGGGATGTCGAACCCTACGCGGTCATGGGCGGCAATCCGGCGAAGTTCCTGCGCTGGCGCTTTCCCGAGGAGCAGCGCCAGCAGTTGTTGCAGAGTGCCTGGTGGGACTGGCCGGAAACCGAACTGCACGGTCTGGCGCAAACGCTGTGCAGTGACGACATCGAGGGATTCCTCACTTACGCCCGCCAGCGCCGGCCCTCATAGCCGCTCAACGGTCCCGGGCGGCTTCCTCGGCCAGTTTTTTCGGGCGCTGCTTCTGGCGTAGCCAGTGCAGGAATGTCTTTCCGGCTTCGATTCCAGGCTTCTCGATGTACAGGAATGTCAGGCTGGCAATGACGATCAGCAGACAACTGCAGACGACCATCAACAGCAGATAGAGAACCGGGCTCTGCGGGTTGAAGGACATCAGGTGTGGCAGCTGCTGCACCATGATCCAGAGCACATAGCCGTGCAGCAGATAAGTGCTGTAGCTGATCTCTCCCAGCCAGCGGACACTGCGCAGGCGCAGAGCCCCCCAAAGCGGATTGCCCGACGCCACGATGACGAAGAATGTGCTCAGCAGCAGAAGCGGCAGCAAGCTGAAGGCGCGTTTGAACAGTGTCATCGTCAGAATCAGGGCCAGCAGGGCAACTGCTGTGGCTACGTGGGTCTGGCCCCATGCAACCAGGTGCGGGCGTCGTACCCAATAAGCCGCCGCGATGCCGCCCAGAAAGCTCGCCAGAAAATGCTTCTTCAGCGAATGCTCCCAACCGACGACCTGGTACAGGGCGTAGATCCCGATCAGGCACAGTACGACTTGCAGCCAGTGCCCGCGGTAGATGAACACCAGTCCCAGCAGTGGCAGTGCCAGATAGAAGAACACCTCATAAGCCAGTGTCCAGGTGACGTTGGAGATCAACATGCCACTCTGGTGGTGCTGATTGATATCCGGCCGATCGAATGTCAGCCAGCCCAATACCTGCCCGGCCACTTCTGCGGGTGAGTCCTTCAGTTCCCAGTCCTGCAGGTTGAACACGGTAAAAAACACAATCAGCATCAGTGGCAGGTAAAGGGGATAAAGCCGAAATACCCGTGATACCGCAAATGCCAGCCAGTCGTGCTGGCGCCCCTGTTTGAGCAGACGGCTCCAGAACAGAAACCCGGTGATCATGAAAAACAGCGCAACACTGGCCTGGCCCAACTGCGAGTAGAAGTTGCTCGGCGGAAAGTCGATCACGCCGGTGTGCAGGTAGAACCAGGTAATGATGGCGTGATGTATGAATACGCCAAAGGCCAGATAACCGCGCAGACCGTCGATGGTGCTGTAGCGGCTTTCGCCATTGTGCTGCAGGTGCAGGGCGGCTTTGGGAACCAGGCGCAGGAACATTATCGAAGTCGCGATAGCGAGCAAATACGCTACCGCGGCGAAGAGAGGATTGGTGTCCATCATATTCAATGGGCCCGGGCAGGGCGGCCTCCCTGTTGCACTTGCCTGTGCAGATTATCGACCGCCGCTCGGGAGGCCGTCGTCGAATAACCCTGAAGCAGGGCATCGAAGTGGTCCTCGAACAGCCAGCGCTTGTCTTCCGTGTAGCGCTGCATGTGGCGCAGGTTGCGTTGACGCAATGAAAGGCTCAGTGGGGACGGGTAAATGCGCAGGTCGGCCAGGTCGATCAATCCGAATTCACCGTCCTCCAGTACCAGCACGTTGCCCAGATGGAGCGAGCGGAAGTACACGCCCTGTTCATGCAGGCGGGCCATGAATTTGCCGAAACGCTCGACCAGGGCCTGCCGCACGGCCGGTGCGGTGATGCCCTGAAGTACCTGGCGCAAGGTGTGGCCCGGCAGTGGCGCGTAATGCACTGCACTGCTGCCATCGTCGAGGCGGTACAGGTTCAGCACCTGTGGGGTCGGGATTCCCATACGGCGCAATTGTTCGCTATTGATGGCGAAGCGTTCGGAGTAAGGGTTGAAGTTGCCCGAGGTGTACCAGCGACGGCGGCGGAACAGCTTGAGGAAGCTGCCATCGGTCAGGCGCAGCACTTTGGGGCCGAGGCCGTCTTCTTCGATCACCTGGGCATCGGCCGCCAATGGCTGCAGGCCGGTGGCTGACAGTTTCTGTACCGGAACGGTCAGCAGGCGGCGGGCTCGCTGGTTGATGCTCAAGGCCGCGATCAGCGCCAGAGGAATCCACAGCAGGAACCAGTGTTCCTTGGGGCGTGAAATGATGCCACCGCCTTCGGTCAATCCGGCACCGATGCCGAATACCAGCCAGGTGGAAGCAATGATCAGCAACGGCTGAACCCGCTGACGCCAGCTGCTCAGCAAGCCCCATGCCTGGAAAAACAGCCATGGCAACAAGCCGAGGATTCCGACGTAGTAAAGGACGCCCAGGAAGAAACTGTGGGGTTCCTGAAAGTTGTAGCCAACGCCCGGATCAATCGCCAGATCGGCGTTGTAGCCATGACCGATCCACGGGTGCTCGGAAATCTTTTGCAGGGCGATCTGCCAGATTTCAAAACGGTAAGAGTCGCCACGCTCGGTGATCATCTTCGAAAACAGGCAGACCACGCTGATGCCCATGGTGGCCAGGGCCCCCAGCATCACCAGCGAGCGACGGTTCCAGCAGATGAAGCTCAGCCACAGCGCCGCCATGGTCAGTGCGACCAGTGGCGTTCTTGAGCCGGTGGCGATCACGGCGGCAAACATGATCAGCATCGCCGGCAGGCTGAGCCAGAGCAGGCGGCCATGCCTGCACGACATGCTGATGCTCATCCAATAGGCACAGAAGAAGCCGAACAGGTGGGAGCTGAGCAAGGGATTGTCGAAAGCGCCACCGCCGACGAGACGCGCGCCGGGCTCGTAATGAAGGGTGAACGGGACCAGAAAGCAGGTGGTGGCGACCAGTGCGACCATGGCCGCGACAAATAACATCGGTGCAAGAATGTCACTGCGATATCGCACCAGCAGGTAACAGCCGACGAACAGCAGCAAGGTGTGCAGCGGTGGCTTGAACATGCCACCGAACGACTCGCCGTCGACTGGCCCCCAGCTCAGGCTGAGCATCGCCCAGGCGACGAACACCAGCAAAGCTACAATCATCGGTTCGCGCAGCAGTTCCTTGAACCCCTGCGGTCGCAGGCACAGCGCAATCAGCGCCGGAATGCTGAACAGGCCATAAAACAGCTTGTGGTGCAGGCTTCGGCCAGGCAGGAAGAACAGCGCGCACAGGAGCAGGAAGTAGCCGACGGGAAGTATCCACAGGCTGATGAAATCGAAGACTCGACTGGACGTACTGCTGAAGCCGCGAAGTTGCATGCTGTGAGATTCAATCCTGAAGTTGATCGGCCATTTCGTTGATGGCTATTTGATGCTGAAAAAGACGCATAACAATAACAGCCTTTGGCCGATTGCCAGAACCCTTAAGAAGCTGTGCTAAAGTCAGCGTCCTTTTTATCGACTTTCGCGTGATATGACCGACTCCAGTCCCGCCGCAAGCCCTTCGAGCTTGAAAATCTACTTCCGCCTGCTCGGCTACGTCCGGCCGTATATCAGTCTGTTCCTGATCAGCATCGTCGGTTTTCTGATTTTCGCATCGACCCAGCCGATGCTCGGTTACATTCTCAAGTATTTCGTCGACGGTCTGTCCAATCCCGAGGCAGTGCTGTTTCCCACCGTGCCTTACCTGCGCGACCTGCAGCTTTTGCAGGCCGTACCGCTGCTGATCATCCTGATCGCCGCGTGGCAGGGCCTGGGTTCCTATCTGGGCAACTACTTCCTGGCCAAGGTTTCCCTGGGTCTGGTCCACGATCTGCGGGTGCAACTGTTCAACAACCTGCTGGTGCTGCCGAACCGGTATTTCGACAAGCATAACTCCGGTCACCTGATTTCACGCATCACCTTCAACGTCACCATGGTCACGGGGGCGGCAACAGATGCGATCAAGGTCGTAATCCGTGAAGGGATGACGGTCATCTTCCTGTTCGCCTCCCTGCTGTTCATGAACTGGAAACTCACACTGGTGATGGTTGCGATCCTGCCGTTGATCGCCGTGATGGTGCGCACCGCCAGCAAGAAATTCCGCAAGCAGAGCAAGAAAATTCAGCTGGCCATGGGCGACGTGACCCATGTGGCGTCGGAAACCATCCAGGGTTATCGCGTCGTACGCAGCTTCGGCGGCGAAGCCTACGAAGAGAAACGCTTCCTCAATGCCAGCCAGAGCAATACCGACAAACAACTGCGCATGACCCGTACCGGCGCCATCTACACACCGATGCTGCAACTGGTGATCTACACCGCCATGGCTGTGCTGATGTTCCTGGTGCTGTTCCTGCGCGGTGACGCTTCGGCGGGTGACATGGTGGCTTACATCACCCTGGCTGGCCTGCTGCCCAAGCCGATTCGCCAGTTGTCCGAAGTCAGCTCGACCATTCAGAAAGGCGTGGCCGGTGCCGAAAGCATTTTCGAGCAGCTGGACGTCGAGCCGGAAGTCGATACCGGCACGGTCGAGCGCGATGCGGTCAGCGGTCGTCTCGATGTGCGCAATCTGAGCTTCACCTATCCGGGAACCGAGCGTCAGGTGCTCGACAACATCAGCTTCTCGGCCGAGCCCGGGCAGATGGTGGCGCTGGTCGGCCGCTCCGGCAGCGGCAAGTCGACCCTGGCCAACCTGATCCCGCGCTTCTACCACCACGACAAGGGCGAGATCCTGATCGACGGTGTGGAAGTCGAGCAATACAAACTGCTCAACCTGCGCCGCCACATCGCTCAGGTCACCCAGCACGTCACGCTGTTCAGCGACACCGTGGCCAACAACATTGCCTACGGCGATCTGGCCGGGGCACCGCGTGAGGACATCGAGAAGGCAGCGCGTGATGCCTATGCGATGGACTTCATCGCGCAGTTGCCTGAAGGCCTGGATACCCAGGTCGGCGAGAACGGCGTGCTGCTTTCCGGTGGCCAGCGCCAGCGCCTGGCGATCGCCCGTGCCTTGCTCAAGAACGCGCCACTGCTGATTCTCGACGAGGCCACTTCGGCCCTCGATACCGAATCCGAGCGGCACATTCAGGCAGCACTGGACCAGGTGATGAAGGGCCGCACCACGCTGGTCATTGCCCACCGTCTGTCGACCATCGAGAAGGCCGACCTGATTCTGGTGATGGATCAGGGCCGGATCGTCGAGCGTGGTACTCACGGCGAACTGCTGGCGCAAAATGGCTACTACGCGCGGCTGAACGCCATGGGCCTCGACGCACCGGCCGAAGACATCGCCTGATCCCGCCTTGTGAACGCCGGGCGCGCAATGCGCCCGGTGATTTGTATCGAAATACTTACCCTTCTTGACCAAACCTGCATAAAACCTGACACCGCGCTTGCTAAGGTTCCCGGACGAACTCTGACTTCCATCGAAGGGGCCATCCCCGTCGCGCGGGTACTTTCATGTTGCAACGCTATCTGTGGAAGCTGCTGCCCAAGCCGCAGCGGGCTTTTCTGCTGGGGCGCCTGTCGGTGGTCGATCGACAGGCAGTGAACAAGTCAATGTCGGCCTGCCTGCGCTTTCCCGAAGCCTTCGAGCAACGTTCCTGTCTGTTCATTCACGTCCCCAAATGCGCCGGCAGCAGTGTCTGCGAGTCGATGTTCGACGGCTGGCGTCCCGGTCACTTGCCGTTGTACTGGTATGAAGAGCAGTTTCCCGCGCAGTTCGCCGCCGCCTTCAAATTCACTTTCGTGCGTGATCCGCTGGAGCGTGCCTATTCGGCCTATGCCTTCCTGCATGGCAACGAACTGGGCGGGCGTGATCAGGCCGCGCAGCAACTGGTCAGGCACTACCGCGACTTCGATGACTTCGTTGCACGCTGGCTACATGCCGACACCATCGGGCGACAATTGCACTTTGCCGCGCAAACCGATTTTCTCACCGATTCACTGGGGCGCCTTGCCCTGGACTTCGTCGGCTATCAGGAACATCTGGAACGGGATTTTCGCCTCGTGTGCGAGCGCCTGGGTCTGACCAGCCAGTTGCAACGCATCAACACTTCCCGGCAGAGACGCCCACAGCCGGCCCGTGACTTCTGTACGCAACGCACCCGACGCCTGGTGCGGCGAGTCTATGCACGTGATTACGAGATGCTCGGTTATGAGTGAGGCACTGTCAGTTTCGCCGCCACCGGTGATCCGTCCCTATGCGCTGTCTCTTCCCGCCGAGGCGCGCGCCGCGCAAAAGGTGCAGCGCCCGCGTTGCCTGTGGCTGACAGGTCTGTCCGGCGCCGGAAAGTCGACCCTGGCCAATGCGCTGGAGCTGCATCTGCATCAGTTCGGGCTGCACACCTTCCTGCTCGATGGCGACAATCTGCGCAGCGGTCTGTGTCGTGATCTGGGCATGAGTGAAGCCTGCCGGCGCGAGAACATCCGGCGCACCGCCGAAGTGGCGCGGTTGATGGTGGACGCCGGGTTGATCGTGATCGTGGCTGCCATTTCACCGTTTCGTGCCGAGCGGGATTCGGCACGCCGGCTGTTTGCCGAAGGTGATTTCATTGAAGTGCATGTCAGCACCTCGCTGGAAGTCTGCGCCCGACGCGATCCGAAAGGGTTGTACCGGGCGGCGCGAGAAGGGCGGATCAAGGACTTCACCGGGATCGACAGCCCGTACGAGGCGCCGCTGGCGGCCGAGTGCCGGATCGATACGGACGAGGTCGAGCTGGCCGATGCCTGCCATCGACTGGCGGCGTTCCTGTGCAAAAAATGAGCAAAAAAGCCTGTCGTTTCATCCTGTTGCAGCCGCCGCACAAGCCTTCGCCAACCCTGTGTTAATATCGCGCCCCTGTTCATTTTGTATGTGGGTTGCTCCATGAAGTTGTCCATGCCGCGATTCGATCAAGCCCCTGTCTTGGTGGTCGGCGATGTCATGCTCGACCGTTACTGGCATGGTGGTACCTCACGGATTTCCCCTGAGGCGCCGGTTCCGGTTGTAAAGGTCGAGCAAATCGAAGACCGCCCGGGCGGTGCCGCCAACGTTGCCTTGAACATTGCCGCGCTGGGTGCGCCGGCGTCGCTGGTCGGTGTGACCGGTGACGACGAGGCTGCCGACAGCCTGAGCAACAGCCTCAAGGGGGCGGGCGTGCGCGCCTTGTTCCAGCGCATCGCGCACCAGCCGACCATCGTCAAGCTGCGGGTCATGAGCCGGCACCAGCAATTGCTGCGTATCGACTTCGAAGAACCGTTCGCCACTGACGCCCTGGCCCTTGCTTCCCAGGTCGACGACCTGCTGGAAGGCATCAAGGTGCTGGTGCTGTCCGACTACGGCAAAGGCGCACTGAAAAACCATCAGGCGCTGATCCAGGCCGCCCGGGCCAAAGGCATTCCGGTGCTGGCTGACCCGAAGGGCAAGGATTTCTCCATCTACCGTGGCGCGAGCCTGATCACCCCGAACCTCAGCGAGTTCGAAGCCATCGTCGGCGGTTGCGTCGATGAGCACGAACTGGTGAGCAAGGGTGCGAAACTGATGCACGACCTCGAGCTCGGCGCACTGCTGGTGACTCGCGGCGAGCACGGCATGACCCTGCTGCGTCCGGATCATCCGGCGCTGCACCTGCCGGCCAGGGCCCGTGAAGTGTTCGACGTGACCGGTGCCGGCGACACGGTGATTTCCACCCTGGCGGCCGCGATTGCCGCAGGCGAAGAACTGCCGCACGCGGTGGCGCTGGCCAACCTGGCGGCTGGCATCGTGGTCGGCAAACTGGGTACGGCGGCGATCAGCGCTCCGGAACTGCGCCGCGCGATTCAGCGCGAGGAAGGTTCCGAGCGGGGTGTGCTGGGTCTGGAACAACTGCTGCTGGCGGTTGCCGATGCCCGGGCGCACAACGAGCGGATCGTGTTCACCAACGGCTGTTTCGACATCCTCCATGCCGGCCACGTGACCTACCTCGAGCAGGCACGGGCCCAGGGCGATCGTCTGATCGTGGCGATCAACGACGACGCTTCGGTCAGCCGTCTGAAAGGGCCGGGCCGACCGATCAACAGTGTCGACCGGCGCATGGCGGTTCTTGCTGGTCTCGGCGCGGTGGACTGGGTCATCAGCTTCCCTGAAGGCACCCCGGAAAACCTGCTGCGCGAGGTCAAGCCGGACGTGCTGGTGAAGGGCGGCGACTATGGCATCGACCAGGTTGTCGGCGCCGATATCGTCAAGGCCTACGGCGGCACCGTGAAGGTGTTGGGGCTGGTGGAAAACAGCTCGACCACGGCGATTGTGGAAAAAATCCGCAAGTCCGAGTGATGCAAACATGAAGACCGCGCCTGCGATGACTCTCTGGAGTCACTCGCAGGCGCGGTCTTTTGCCGTTCAGGAATTCACTTTCTTGCGCGGCACGATCTTCTTCAGCAGTTGCTTCGCCTTGCCGCGCAGTCGCGCCAGCCCCGTGTCCTTGGCCGGTGGCGTCAGACCTTGCTGGCGCAGCCAGTCTTTCCAGCGAATCCGCTCATCGCGCACCAGCCAGCCGTCCTGCCGGGCGAAACTCTCCGCCAGATACAGGCCGCGAGTGCCTGCCGGGAATAACTGACCTTTCTTCAGCGTATACAGCTCGGGCAGCGGTTCGCCGTCCTGCAATGGCATCAAGTACAGATCGGGGCGCTTGCGGTCGAGCCGGGCGACCAGTTGATCGCCTTCCAGTCGTTCATCGACATGGAACAGGCTGAGGTTCTTGGCTTCTTTCGGCACGTCCAGTCGCAAGTCGTAGATCAATTGCAGTGAAGCAGTCGGCAAGTGCACGTAGGCCCGTGGCCGTTCGAGCAATTGCAGATTGGCGCAGCGCACTGGCCGGGCCGAACCGGACAACGGCGTCAGGCGAAAGGGCAGGGCCTCGCGATAATGCAGCGCCGACGCGTACGGCGCCGGCAGCCAGGTGTCGTTGAAGCGCCCGCCGAGCCAGCCTTCCGGGGTTTCCAGCAGGCATTCTTCAGCGATCTCCTGAATGGCTGTGTGCAACGGGATATTCAATTCGTGCGCCGGCACGTAGCCGGAAATCAGTTTGAGCACGACATCGCCGCGATCCTGGCGACGCTGGCGCACCAGCACCCAGTAATCGCGATTCTGCCAGTGCAGGGTCAGGCGCACCGAGACGCCGAGGTTGGCCAGCTCCAGCGCAAAGCGCTCGGCATCCGCCACGCTGACCGGTTTGCGCCGTTGCAGGGTCTGGGCGAAATTCAGCGGCATGCCGACGCTCTGGTAGCTCAGGCCTTCCGGCGTGGCTTCGACGAACAGCGGCAGCGTCTTGAAGTTGCTCGGGTTCTTTCTGATGAGCGTACGCGGCATGTCGGCTCCTGCTTAAGGCCGCGGGGCGGCGTCAGTGACCACGAAGGACCTGGGCAACGGTCGCAACGTTATGGGCGAGGTGCAGCGGATTGATTGTCCCGACGATGGCACTGGCCACGCCGGGCCGGGCGAACAGCAACTCGAAGCTGGCGCGCACCGGATCCACGCCGGGACTCAGGCACACGTGACCGCTGGCCAGGGCCTTCTTCACCAGAATGGCTTTGCCGTGGGCAGCAGCATAGTCAATGACAGCCTTCTCGTTTTGTTCGTTCAGATTGTAGGTGACCATCGCGCAGTCGCCTTGATCCAGTGCTTTCAGGCCACCGTCGACGGTTTTGCCGGAGAAACCGAAGCCGCGAATCTTGCCCTCGGCCTTCAGCGCCGCGAGGGTTGCGTAGACGTCACTGTCGTTGAGGATCGCCAGGTCGTTGCCGTCCGAATGCACCAGCACCAGGTCGATAAAATCCGTTTCCAGACGTTGCAGGCTACGCTCCACCGACATTCGCGTGTGGGCGGCGCTGAAATCGTGGGTCGACTGGCCATCGGTAAATTCTTCGCCGACCTTGCTGACGATCACCCAATCATTGCGCTCACCCCGCAGCAGCGGACCGAGGCGCTCTTCACTGCGACCATAGGCTGGCGCGGTGTCGATCAGGTTGATGCCCAGCTCCCGCGCCTGTTTGAGCAGCATGCGCGCGGCGTCGTCGTCGGGGATCTGGAAGCCGTTGGGGTATTTCACGCCCTGATCGCGGCCGAGTTTGACGGTGCCCAGGCCCAACGGCGAAACCAGCAGGCCGGTGCTGCCCAGCGGGCGATGCAGATCGTGCAGGGTCGGCAGGCTCATGGCAGCAGTTGCTCCCAGGCCGGAATGCCCATCGGTGGTTTCGGCAATTCCGGCAACGGGGCCGGGTGGCTCGGCTGGATGCCGTCGCGTTCAAGGGAGGCGATCACCCGGTCTGCGAAGTCCGGCGCCAGGGCGAGTTTGGTTGGCCAGCCGACCAACAGGCGACCTTCTTCGGCGAGGAACGCGTTGTCCGGGCGGGTCAGGCCGGTTTGCAGCGGCTCGGCGCGGTCGACCCGCAGGGTCGCCCATTGCACGTTGCTCAGGTCGATCCACGGCAACAACTGTGCGATTTCCCTTTGCGCAGTGGCGATCTGCTCGGCGGGCTCACGAGCCACGCCTTCGGACTCGGCAATATCGCCACCCATGTACCAGACCCACTGGCCGTCGGCGGCCGGGTGGGTGGTCACGGTGATGCGCGGCTTGGTGCCGCCACCCAGGCAATGGGCGTACAGCGGCTTCAGGCCCGGGCCCTTGGCGATGATCATGTGCAGCGGCCGGCGTTGCATGGACGGTCGGGTCAGGCCGAGGGATTCCAGCAGCGCCGCAGTACCGGCACCGGCGCTGAGGACGATGCGCTGAGCGCGGATCTCGCGGCCGTCGACCTTCAGGCCGACCAGCACGCCGCTTTCCAGCAGCGGCTCGATGTTCTGGCCGGCCAGCAAGCCGTCACCGGCGAGGTCGGCCAGGCGCTGGATCACGCTCGGTACGTCGACCACCAGTTCGGCGAGGCGGTAGACCTTGCCCTTGAAGCGTTTGTCCTGCAGCGCTGGCGGCAACTGATCGCCCTTGACCTGATCGACCCGGCCGCGCACTGCTTTGCTGGCGAAGAAACTGGTGAGGTTGCCGGCCAGGGTGCCCGGCGACCACAGGTAATGGGCTTCGGACAGCAGGCGCACGCCGCTCAGGTCCAGCTCACCGTTGCCGGCCAGGGCTTCGCGCCAGCGGCGCGGCATGTCGGCGATGGCTTCCGAGGCGCCGGTCAGTGCACCGTGCAGCGCATACTTGGCGCCGCCGTGGATGATGCCCTGGGACTTCACGCTCTGTCCGCCACCGAGGCTGGCGCTTTCCACCAGCACGGTCGAAAAACCCTGGCGGCGCAGGCGCGCGTTCAACCAGAGACCGGCGACACCCGCGCCGACAATCAGCACGTCGGTGGAAATTGGAGATGGCATGCAACGACCTCAGTGTTCAAGACGAGGGCGCAGTATACAGACTCGGGGAAAAGGGGATTTGTCGATGATCAACAGAGGGCAGGCATGAGCCCTGCAGGCGCGAGTGCCTGAAAGGGCTCATGTCAGAATCAGTGGCCTGCAGTTTTCGAGAACAGCTGAATCACCACCACACCGAGCACGATCAGCGCCATCCCGAGCATTGCCGGCACGTCCAGCTTCTGCCCGTAGATGAACAGCGCCGCGATGCTGACCATCACGATGCCCATGCCGGCCCACACCGCGTAGGCCACGCCTACCGGCACGCTGCGCACTACCAGCGTCAGCATCCAGAACGCGATGCCGTAGCCGACGATGACCAGCACCAATGGCAAAGGCGTGCTGAAACCTTTGACGGCTTTCATCGAAACGGTCGCGATCACTTCGGCGCAAATGGCGATGGCCAGGTAGACGTAAGCGTTCATGTTCAAATCCTCGTGTGAAGCGTTGCTTTCTGAGGCGGCATTCTAGTGACTCCCCAGATGGGGTAAAGTCATTACCTATCTGTTTACAAGATGGGTTGGTCGATGAGCATGCAGTGGAATCTGGATCAGTTACGTGTGTTCGTCGCGGTCGCCGAACAGCGTTCGTTCTCCGCCGTGGCTCGCCAGCAGCGCAAGGCGCAGTCGGCGATCAGCAGCGCGATTGCCATGCTGGAAGACGATCTCGGTGTCAGTCTGTTCGAGCGTAGCAGCGGTCGCCAGCCGAGTCTTACCGAAGCGGGCGAAGCCTTGCTCGAAGAGGCGCGGGAAGTGCTGCGTCAATGTGAGCGCCTGAACGGTCGGGCCATGGCGATGGTGCGTGGCCAGGAAGCGCAGCTGCGCGTGGCTCAGGATGAGGCGATGCCGTATCAGGCGCTAGTAGAAAGCTTCGGTGCGCTGGCTGAGCAGTTTCCGAGCCTGGAGGTGCAACTGACCAGCGCCGCCCAGGGCGAGGTATCGCGCAAACTGGTGGAGCGTCGGGCCGATCTCGGGCTGCTGTTCTATCACGATGAAATACCTGAAGCGCTGGAGCGCCGGGTGCTGGGCAGCGTGGAAATGGTCACGGTCTGTGGCGTCAATCATCCGCTGGCGGCGCAATCCCGGGTCAATTGCCAGCAACTGGCGCAACATCGGCAACTGCTGATGTCGACCCAGACTAGCGTCTACCCCGGCAGCGAACCGGCCAGTCCGCAGGTCTGGCGCGCCGACAGTTTCTACGTCATGGCCGAATGGCTGGTGCGCGACCTCGGCTGGGCCTGGCTGCCGCGCCATGTGGTGCAGTACTCGGCCTATCAGGGCCTGATGGTGGAACTGGACAGCGAATGGACGCCCCCGGCGCTGGTGGTGGAGCTGGTCTGGCGTCGTGACGAACCGCTGGGGCCGGCCGCCCGCTGGCTGGCGGAGCGATTTGCCATACACCTGCGGGCGATCGGCGGCAAAAGCCGATAAACTCCGCCGCCATGAATAGAACTCTCTACACCGCGCTGTTTTACCTGGGGCTGCCATTGGTGGCGATTCGGCTATGGCTGCGTTCGCGCAAGGCGCCGGCGTATGCCAAGCGGATTGGCGAACGATTCTCCTACGGCATGCCGACATTGCAACCCGGTGGTATCTGGGTTCACGCCGTGTCAGTCGGCGAAAGCATCGCGGCTGCGCCGATGATCCGTGCACTGCTGCAACGTTATCCACAGCTGCCGATCACCGTGACCTGCATGACCCCGACCGGGTCGGAGCGCATTCACGCGCTGTTTGCCAACGAGCCGCGCATCCAGCATTGCTACCTGCCTTACGATTTGCCCTGCGCGGCGGCGCGTTTTCTCGATCGCGTGCAGCCGAAGCTGGCGGTGATCATGGAAACCGAACTCTGGCCGAACCACATTCATCAATGCGCCAAACGCGGGATTCCGGTGGCACTGGCCAACGGTCGATTGTCCGAGCGTTCGGCCAAAGGCTACGGCCGGTTCAGCAAACTGACCGCGCCGATGCTGGCCGAGATGAGCCTGTTCGCCGTGCAGACCGAAGCCGAAGCCCGGCGCTTCCGTGATTTGGGTGCACGCCCGGAGACGGTCGAAGTCACCGGCTCGATCAAGTTCGACCTGACCATCGACCCGCAATTGCTGCAACGCGCCGCTGAACTGCGCGGCCAATGGCAGGCGCAGGAGCGCCCGGTGTGGATCGCCGCCAGCACCCATGAAGGCGAAGACGAGGTGGTGCTCAATGCCCATCGCCGTTTGCTGGCCAACCATCCTGATGCGCTGCTGATTCTGGTGCCGCGTCATCCGGAGCGTTTCAACTCGGTGTTCGAACTGTGCCAGCACGAAGGGTTTGCCACGGTGCGTCGTTCGACCGGCGCTAACGTCGATGCAGCAACCTCGGTGCTGCTCGGCGACACCATGGGCGAGTTGCTGTTTCTCTACGCCCTGGCCGACAGCGCGTTTGTCGGCGGCAGCCTGGTGCCCAACGGCGGGCACAACCTGCTGGAACCGGCAGCCCTGGCGAAACCGGTGATCAGCGGCCCGCACTTGTTCAACTTCCTCGACATCGCCGCGCAACTGCGCAGCGCCGGGGCGTTGGCCGAAGTGGATGACGCCGAAGGTCTGGCGACGGAAGTGCAGCGGTTGTTCGAATTGCCCCGCGATGCACAGCGCATGGCCGAAGCCGGATTGAGCGTGATGCGCCGCAATCAGGGCGCGTTGCAGCGATTGCTCGATGGCCTGGGAAGGTTGATCGACCGCCCATAAAAAAACGCAGCCTCAGGGCTGCGTTTTTTGTTTAAGGCCGGGCCTTGAGCTGTGCTTCCGCAGCCTTGGCCAGATCCGGCGGCAGGAAATCCTTGTCCGGGTTGTAGTCGGCTTTCAGATAACGGGTCAGGTCCTGCAGGTCACCCGGGTTCAACGTCCCCGCCGCCTGCTTCAGGCGCAGGTTGTCGAGAATGTAGTCGTAGCGGGTGTTGTTGTAGTTGCGCACCGAGGTGTAGAGCTGACGCTGGGCGTCGAGCACGTCGACGATGTTGCGCGTCCCCACCTGATAACCGATTTCCGTGGCTTCCACCGCGCTCTGGTTGGAGATGATCGACTGGCGGCGCGCCTGCACCTGCTCGACGTCGGTGTTCACCGCGCGATGCAGGTTGCGGGTGTTTTCCACGATCTGCCGGCGCAGGCTTTCGCGCTGCTGCTCGCTCTGATCCAGTTGTGCATAAGACTGGCGCACCTGAGAGCTGGTCAGCCCGCCGCTGTAGATCGGGATGTTCAGTTGCAGACCCACGGTGCTCTGCTCGACGTTGCCGTGATACGGCGTGCCGAAGGCGCTCGGGTTGGAGAAGCCGAGAGCGTCGTTGTCGCCCTTTTCGTATTTGGCCACGGCGTCCAGCGTCGGCAGGTGGCCGGCCTTGCGCTGCTTCAAGGTCTGTTCGGCGGAGCTAACCGCATAGTTGCTGGCCAGCAGATTGAGGTTCTGTTTGGCGGCGGTGTCGACCCAGGCCTTGGCGTCGTTCGGCGCCGGCGGCAGGATCGGCAGGGTGTGGACAATGCCCTGAATCGAGTTGTACTGACGGTTGGTCAGGGTGATCAGTGCTTCGAACGCATCATCGACCTGACGCTGGGCAACGATCCGGTTGGCCCGGGCGGTGTCATAACTGGCTTGGGATTGCAGCACGTCGGTCTTGTCCGACAGGCCCACGTCGAAGCGCTCGTTGGACTGGTCGAGCTGGCGCTTGAACGCCGCTTCTTCAGCCTTGGTCGAGGCCAGGTTGTCCTGGCTGCGCAGCACGTTGAAATAGCTTTCGGCCGATTGCAGGATCAGGTTCTGCTCGGTGGCCGACAATTGCAGCGCGGCCTGCTCGTTGACGTCCTTGGCGGCCTGGTACTGGAACCAGCGATCGGCGCGGAACAGCGGCTGCGCGAGGGTCGCCTGATAGGAGTGCGCGCTGCGGTTGGCGATGGCCGAAGGCTGGTCGATCGAGGTGCGCACGCTGGCGGTTTCGGCGCCGCCGGAGAGGTTCGGCAGCAGCCCGGCGCGGGCCTGGGGCACCACTTCTTTCTGGGCGCCGTACTGGGCGCGGGCGGCGGCCAGATCGGCGTTGTTGTCGACCGCTTCCTGATAGACGCTGACCAGATCGGTCCTGGTCGACAAGGGCGCTTCTGCTGCCCAGACCATTGCGTTGGACGCACAAGACACGGCAACAGCCAGTGAGAGTTTGCGCAGCATGAGGCGATCCCTAGCATGAATATTATGGAAATAATCCGGGCGCCAAAGGTAAGGCGCGGGCCGCATAGCGTCAAGGCGCAGCAGGGCAAGGCGAGTGTAGTAGCGCATTGAGGCGCTCACAATCCTGTCGGCCGCCGCAATTGCGCCATTCATCATGGTGTTTGCTGCGGTGTTGGCGTTCTTTGCCGGTTGTGTCTAGACTGGCCGGGTTCTTGTCGGGGTGCCTTGCTATGAGGCTGAGATCGAATAATTTCGGATCCCGTTGAACCTGATCAGGTTAGCGCCTGCGTAGGGAACAAGATTTCTCGTCACCCGGCGAGTCCTCTTGTGCTTCGTCCGGGAAATTGTTCGACAATCGAACGCTCGACGACGATGCACAGCACCAGTCCTGGTGCGTCCGTGCCTTTCAGGTTCTGCTCCGACAATCCACTGCCTGGATGCTGTCTGGAGAGCCCGTGATGACTACAAAATCTAAAAACGCGATCAACCTGAGTGACTCGGCCAAGGTCGACGAGCAGTCGGTTCAACCTTTCACCCGTTCGCAAAAAGTCTACGTTCAGGGCTCCCGCCCGGACATCCGCGTGCCGATGCGCGAAATCACCCTCGATGTGACCCCGACCGACTTCGGCGGCGAAATCAACGCACCCGTTACCGTCTACGACACCTCCGGCCCGTACACCGATCCGAACGTGGTGATCGATGTGCGCAAAGGTCTGGGCGATGTGCGTTCGGCGTGGATCGACGACCGTGGCGACACCGAACGCCTGCCAGGCCTGAGCTCGAATTTCGGTCAGGAACGCCTGGCCGATCCGGAGCTGACCAAGCTGCGTTTCGCCCACGTCAATAACCCGCGCCGTGCCAAGGCCGGGGCCAACGTCAGCCAGATGCACTACGCGCGCAAAGGCATCATCACCGCCGAGATGGAATACGTCGCCATCCGCGAAAACATGAAGCTGCAAGAGGCCCGCGCCGCCGGCCTGCTGAACCAGCAACACGCCGGCCACAGCTTCGGCGCGAGCATCCCGAAAGAAATCACCCCTGAGTTCGTCCGTGAAGAAATCGCCCGTGGCCGCGCGATCATTCCGGCCAACATCAACCACGTCGAACTGGAACCGATGATCATCGGCCGTAACTTCCTGGTGAAGATCAACGGCAACATCGGCAACAGCGCGCTGGGTTCGTCCATCGAAGAAGAAGTGGCGAAACTGACCTGGGGCATTCGCTGGGGTTCGGACACCGTCATGGACTTGTCCACCGGCAAACACATCCACGAAACCCGTGAGTGGATCATCCGCAACTCGCCGGTTCCGATCGGCACCGTGCCGATCTACCAAGCGCTGGAAAAAGTTAACGGCGTCGCCGAAGACCTGACCTGGGAGCTGTTCCGCGACACGCTGATCGAGCAGGCGGAGCAGGGCGTCGACTACTTCACCATCCACGCCGGCGTGCTGTTGCGCTATGTGCCGCTGACCGCCAAGCGCGTGACCGGCATCGTCTCCCGTGGCGGTTCGATCATGGCCAAGTGGTGCCTGGCGCACCACAAAGAGAACTTCCTCTACACCCACTTCGACGAAATCTGCGAAATCATGAAGGCCTACGACGTCAGCTTCTCGCTGGGCGACGGCCTGCGTCCGGGCTCGATTGCCGATGCCAACGACGAAGCGCAATTCGGCGAACTGGAGACCCTCGGCGAGCTGACCAAGATCGCCTGGAAGCACGACGTGCAATGCATGATCGAAGGCCCGGGCCACGTGCCGATGCAGTTGATCAAGGAGAACATGGACAAGCAGCTGGAGTGCTGCGACGAGGCGCCGTTCTACACCCTCGGCCCGCTGACCACCGACATTGCACCGGGTTATGACCACATCACCTCGGGTATCGGTGCGGCGATGATCGGCTGGTTCGGTTGCGCGATGCTCTGCTACGTGACGCCGAAGGAGCACTTGGGCCTGCCGAACAAGGATGACGTGAAGACCGGGATCATCACCTACAAGATCGCGGCCCACGCAGCGGACCTGGCCAAAGGACATCCGGGCGCGCAGATCCGTGACAACGCCTTGAGCAAGGCGCGGTTCGAGTTCCGTTGGGAAGACCAGTTCAACCTCGGTCTGGACCCGGACACCGCCCGTTCGTATCACGATGAAACCCTGCCGAAGGATTCGGCGAAGGTCGCGCATTTCTGTTCGATGTGCGGGCCGAAATTCTGCTCGATGAAGATCACCCAGGAAGTCCGCGAATACGCGGCCAACCAGCGGATCGACGCGGTCGACGTGGACGTCGCCCAGGGCCTGGCGGAGCAGGCCGAGCGGTTCAAGAAGGAAGGCAGTCAGCTGTACAAGAAGGTTTGATCTGACCTGAAAGGGTGGGGCCTGTGCAGGCCCCATCGCCAGCTTGCTGGCGATTGATCGACACAACAACAAATGTCCCTCTGAGATAACACCCTTGAGCATCCAACCCGGAACCTATTCCCCCGATCTCGCCGTGCCCGCCGACAAGCGTGTGTTCGGCGGTCGCGATCTGTTTTCCCTGTGGTTTTCCCTCGGCATCGGCCTGATGGTCTTGCAGACCGGTGCACTGTTGGCGCCGGGGCTGGGCCTGTCGGGATCGCTGCTGGCGATCTTCCTCGGCACCCTGGTCGGTGTCCTGCTGCTGGCCGCCGTCGGCGTGATCGGCAGCGACACCGGCCTGTCGTCGATGGCCGCGCTGAAACTCAGCCTTGGCAGCAAAGGCGCGAGCCTGCCGGCGCTGCTCAACCTGCTGCAACTGATCGGTTGGGGTTCGTTCGAAATCATCGTCATGCGTGATGCGGCAAGCCTGCTCGGCACCCGTGCGTTCAGCGAAGGTTCGCTGTGGGCCAGCCCGATGTTGTGGACGTTGTGTTTCGGTGCACTGGCGACATTGCTCGCCGTCAGCGGGCCGCTGACGTTCGTGCGCAAGATCCTGCGCAAATGGGGCATCTGGCTGATCCTGGCCGCGTGCATCTGGCTGACCTGGAACCTGTTCGCCAAGGCCGATCTGGGTGCCTTGTGGGCACAGGCCGGGGATGGTTCGATGCCGCTCGCCGTGGGCTTCGACATTGCCATCGCGATGCCGCTGTCGTGGCTGCCGCTGATTGCCGACTACTCGCGTTTCGGCAAAAAGGCGAAGAATGTGTTCGGCGGTACGGCGATCGGTTTCTTCATCGGCAACTTCTGGCTGATGAGCCTGGGCGTCGCCTACACCCTGGCCTTTGCGCCGAGCGGTGAAGTCAACGCGCTGCTGCTGGCACTGGCCGGTGCAGGCCTCGGGATTCCGCTGTTGCTGATTCTGCTGGACGAGTCGGAAAATGCTTTTGCCGACATTCACTCGGCGGCGGTGTCCAGCGGGATTCTGCTACGTCTGAAAGTCGAGCATCTGGCCTTGGCCATCGGTGTGATCTGCACCCTGATCGCCTTGCTCGCGCCGCTGGCGCAGTACCAGAATTTCCTGCTGCTGATCGGCTCGGTATTTGCGCCGCTGTTCGGCGTGGTGCTGGTGGATCACTTCATTCTGCGCAAGCGCAGTGGCCAGGTGGCTTCGGCCGCGTTGCGCTGGCCGGCGCTGTTGGCCTGGCTGGGTGGCATCAGCACCTATCACCTGCTGGCCAATCTGTATCCGGATGTCGGCGCAACCCTGCCGGCGCTGGTCCTGGCAGGGCTGCTGCAACTCGTGCTGGGCCGGGCCTTCAGTTACGGCCGGGAAACAGCTCGGGCTTGATGATGCCGTTCAGGCGCGGGTAAGGGATCTTCAGTTCGACGTGGCCCAGCGCGTAAGGCGCGATGGTGCTCACGTCGTACTTGAGGATCACGCCGCCGTAAGTCAGGGCCACGTGCGGGGTTTTGACGAACGGCCAGTTCTTCACGTACTCCGGTTCCTGATCGAGCTTGGTGCTGATCAGCCAGCTGTTATGCGCCACTTGCGCAGCCTTCCAGAAGGCTTCTTCCTGACCCGGCACCAACATGTCCGACAGGCTCAACACCTTGTGCTGCTGGCGCGAATAGTTGATGAAACCGCGGCCCGGGGTGCCATGGGCGCCGCCGGTGTCCAGGTAGCTCGACACTTCGACAATCACCAGACCGTCATGCTGCTCGCGTACTTTCGCCTGCAAATAGCTGCTGTTGCGCGGGCCGGCCGTGCGCAGGAACTGCTCGCGATAGGCCGCCAGGGTCGGCGCCACCGGTGCGTTCGGCTCGGTGCGGGTGAATTGCAGCAGGCGTTTTTCGATGATGCCGTCCAGCGCAGGCTCGGCCGGGAAGTGCAGCGTGTCGATGTTCACCAGCGGGCAGTCCGGGTTGGAACAGCCGGGTTTCAGGGTTTCCGAGGCGTCGCGGGTGGTTTCCAGCGGCGTGCGGTAGTTGGGCTGGAACAGGCTGGCACAGGCGCCCAGGGTCAGGGCGATGGCCGCCACGGAGGCGATTTTGAAAAGCGACATGGGCGTCCTTTCTGAAACAGGGGAAGGCAAAAAGTTACCGCTTCGACTCTCTGTGAAGCGGTCAGTTCGCCACTAAGCTAATTAGAGTGGGTTTCGCCTCCACCGTCCATCCCGCTGACGGTAAAGGGGCTGCATCAAACATCGCGGGCGCGTTAGGATGGCGCGAAGTCGAGGTTGCCCGTCACAAAAAACGCAGCCTCGTATTGGAATTGCAGTAAACGAGGATGCCCATGACCGATCTTGCCAAAGCCACTCCCGCCGCCATCGATATCGTGCGGCGCGAACAATGCTACAAGGGCTTCTACAAGCTCGACCGTGTGCATTTGCGTCACGAACTGTTCGCCGGCGGCATGAGCCGCGAGATCAATCGTGAAGTGTTCGTGCGACACGACGCCGTGTGCCTGCTGCCCTACGATCCGCAGCGCGATGAAGTGGTGCTGATCGAGCAGTTTCGCGTCGGTGCCATGGGCAAGACTGCCAACCCGTGGCTGGTGGAACTGGTCGCCGGTCTGATCGACAAGGAAGAAGTGCCGGAAGAAGTTGCTCGCCGCGAAGCGCAGGAGGAAGCTGGACTCGACATCAAGGCGTTGTGGCCGATGATGCAATATTTCCCGTCGCCGGGGGGCAGCAACGAATTCGTGCATCTGTTTCTGGGGCGCTGCAGCACCGAAGGCGTTGGCGGCCTGCATGGGCTGGAGGAAGAAGCAGAAGATATCCGCGTCACGGTCTGGGCATTCGAGGATGCGCTGCAGGCAGTACGCGACGGCCGGATTGCCAATGCGGCGAGCATCATCGCCTTGCAGTGGCTGGCGCTCAATCGCGCCGAAGTGAGGGGGTTATGGTCGTAAACAAACTGCGCGATCGCTATCGTGTCGACCTCGTGGGCCTGCAAGCCGCCTGCGAGGCCAACTACGCGCGCCTGATGCGACTGTTGCCGGACATGCGCCGCGAACCTGAAGCGCGGCGCATCGCCGTGACCCAGGGCGACCAGATGCTCGGCGTGCTGGCCATCGAAGTGTTGCAGACCTGCCCGTACACCACGACCCTGCAAGTGCGTCAGGAACACAGCCTGCCGTGGCTGCCGGTACCGCAGCTGGAAGTGCAGGTCTATCACGACGCGCGCATGGCCGAAGTCATCAGCGCCGAACATGCGCGGCGCTTTCGCGGCGTCTATCCTTACCCCAATGCGGCCATGCATCAGCCGGACGAAAAGGCCCAGCTCAATCTGTTCCTCGGAGAGTGGCTGAGTCATTGCCTGGCCTGCGGTCACGAGTACGCCGCCGTTCGATAGCGTTTATAACAGCGGCAAGTTGTGAACTGTGTCCGGTTCGGCGGTTTCTTCCCGGGGCCTTCCCCCAGCATAATTGCGAACCTTTCCGACCCGGCGTCCAGCCCTGGGAGAACGCCTTGCCGAGCGTATCGACTCTGACCACTGCCGATGCGGCGTTGCTGGTGCAACTGTCCGACAGTCATCTGTTCGCCGAGGCGGACGGCGCGCTGCTGGGCATGAAGACTCGCGAGAGCCTGCAAAAGGTCATCGAGCTGGTGCTCGAACAACAGCCGCAAATCGACCTGATGATTGCCACGGGCGACCTGTCCCAGGACGGCACGCTGGAGTCCTACCAGCAGTTTCGTCAGCTGACGGCGCAGATCGATGCACCCGCCCGCTGGATTCCCGGCAACCACGACGAACCGCAGATCATGCAATTGGCCGCGGTGCAAAGTGCGCTGCTGGAGCCAGTAGTGGATGTCGGCAACTGGCGCGTGACCCTGCTCGATTCGGCGGTGCCGGGTTCGGTGCCGGGATACTTGCAGGATGACCAGTTGCAACTGCTGGCCCGTGCCCTGAGCGAAGCGCCGGAGCGGCATCATCTGGTGTGCTTCCATCATCACCCGGTGTCGATCGATTGTGCCTGGATGGAGCCGATCGGCTTGCGCAATCCCGAAGCCTTTTTCGACGTGCTCGACCGTTTCCCGCAGGCCCGGGCCGTGTTGTGGGGGCATGTGCATCAGGAGATCGACCGCGAGCGCAACGGCGTGCGGCTGATCGCCTCACCGTCGACCTGCATTCAGTTCGAGCCGCGCAGTGTCGACTTCAAGGTCGGCGAGCAGGCGCCGGGCTATCGCTGGTTGCGATTGCTGCCGGACGGGCGGATCGAGACGGGTGTGGAGCGTGTCACCGATTTCCGGTTCACGGTGGATTACGGCTCCAACGGTTACTGATTCAGGGACTCAGCGCTGATTTCCTCGGGTGCTGGCCCAACGACCCTCGACTCCCTGTAAACTCCGCTTTCTTTAGCCGACACCCAGGGAGCTCAAATGTCCGGTTCGATCCTCTATATCCACGGTTTCAACAGCGCGCCGGCCTCGAAGAAGGCCTGTCAGCTGGTCGAGGTGATGGAGCGTCTGGGTTTGAGCGATCAACTGCGTGTACCGGCGTTGCATCACCACCCCCGTGAAGCCATCGGTCAGCTGGAACAGGCAATTGCCGAGCTGGGCCGGCCGTTACTGGTGGGAAGCTCGCTCGGCGGCTACTATGCGACTCATCTGGCCGAACGCCATGGCCTCAAAGCCCTGCTGGTCAACCCTGCCGTCAGTCCGCACCGGATGTTCGACGGATACCTGGGGACGCAAAAAAACCTGTACACCGACGAAACCTGGGAATTGACCCACGACCACGTGACGGCCCTGGCCGAGCTGGAAGTGCCGGCGCCGCAGGATTCGCAGCGGTATCAGGTGTGGTTGCAGACCGGGGACGAAACCCTGGACTATCGCCACGCCCAGCAGTATTACCGGGCCTGTGCCTTGCGCATTCAGGCCGGCGGCGACCACAGTTTCCAAGGGTTTGCCGGGCAGTTGCCGGCGTTGCTGAGTTTTGCCGGCATTGGCGCCGATTTGTTTCAGGCAATCGATTTCACCGCGCTGTGAGCGGTTGCCCCATTAATTCCTTATTCACCGAACACTGACGACGAGACCTTATGGCCACTCCCAGCGCTAGCTCCTATAACGCCGACGCCATCGAAGTCCTCTCGGGCCTCGACCCGGTGCGCAAACGCCCCGGCATGTACACCGACACCAGTCGGCCGAACCACCTCGCCCAGGAAGTCATCGACAACAGCGTCGACGAAGCCCTGGCCGGCCACGCCAAATCGATCCAGGTCATCCTCCACGCCGACCACTCGCTGGAAGTCTGCGACGACGGCCGTGGCATGCCGGTCGACATCCACCCGGAAGAGGGCGTGTCGGGCGTTGAGCTGATCCTCACCAAGCTCCATGCGGGCGGCAAGTTTTCCAACAAGAACTACCAGTTCTCCGGCGGTCTGCACGGGGTGGGTATTTCCGTGGTCAACGCCTTGTCGACCCAGGTGCGGGTACGGGTCAAGCGTGACGGCAACGAATACGAGATGACCTTCGCCGACGGCTTCAAGGCCACCGATCTGCAAGTGATCGGCACCGTCGGCAAGCGCAATACCGGGACCAGCGTGTTCTTTGCGCCGGACCCGAAATACTTCGATTCGCCGAAATTCTCCATCAGCCGCCTCAAGCACGTGCTCAAGGCCAAGGCCGTTTTGTGCCCGGGGTTGCTGATCAGCTTCGAAGACAAAGGCACCGGCGAAAAGGTCGAGTGGCATTACGAAGACGGCCTGCGCTCCTATCTGGTAGACGCGGTCAGCGAATTCGAACGTCTGCCGGACGCGCCGTTCTGCGGCAATCTGGCCGGCACCAAGGAAGCGGTCGAGTGGGCGCTGCTGTGGCTGCCGGAAGGCGGCACCTCGGTCACCGAAAGCTACGTCAACCTGATCCCGACGGAGCAGGGCGGCACTCACGTCAACGGTCTGCGTCAGGGCCTGCTCGATGCAATGCGCGAGTTCTGCGAATTCCGCAGCCTGTTGCCGCGCGGCGTGAAGCTGGCGCCGGAAGACGTCTGGGAACGCATCGCCTTCGTCCTGTCGATGAAGATGCAGGAGCCGCAATTCTCCGGCCAGACCAAGGAGCGTCTGTCGTCCCGTGAAGCGGCGGCGTTCGTCTCCGGTGTGGTCAAGGACGCGTTCAGCCTGTGGCTCAACGCCAACCCGGAAACCGGTCTGGCGCTGGCGGAACTGGCGATCAGCAATGCTGGCCGTCGCCTGAAAGCGAGCAAGAAGGTCGAGCGCAAGCGCATCACCCAGGGGCCGGCGTTGCCGGGCAAACTGGCGGACTGCGCCGGGCAGGACCCGATGCGTTCCGAACTGTTCCTGGTGGAAGGTGACTCTGCCGGCGGTTCGGCCAAGCAGGCGCGGGACAAGGAGTTCCAGGCGATCCTGCCGTTGCGCGGCAAGATCCTCAACACCTGGGAAGTCGACGGCAGCGAAGTGCTGGCCAGTCAGGAAGTGCACAACATCGCGGTAGCCATCGGTGTCGATCCGGGCGCCGAGGACATGAGCCAGCTGCGCTACGGCAAGATCTGCATCCTCGCCGACGCCGACTCCGACGGTCTGCACATTGCCACCTTGCTCTGCGCCTTGTTCGTCCAGCATTTCCGCCCGCTGGTGGATGCCGGACACGTCTACGTGGCGATGCCGCCGCTGTATCGCATCGACCTGGGCAAAGAGATCTACTACGCCCTCGACGAAGCCGAGCGAGACGGGATCCTCGACCGTCTGGTGGCCGAGAAGAAACGCGGCAAACCGCAGGTCACCCGATTCAAAGGCCTGGGTGAAATGAACCCGCCGCAGCTGCGTGAAACCACCATGGACCCGAACACCCGGCGTCTGGTGCAGTTGACCCTCGGCGAAGACTTCGCCCAGACCTCGGAAATGATGGACATGCTGCTGGCGAAGAAACGCGCCGGCGACCGCAAGTCCTGGCTCGAATCCAAGGGCAACCTGGCTGAGGTCCTGGCCTGATGCGCTTTGGCTGGGCCCTGGCGGGTGCGTTGCTGCTGGGCTCGATGACGGTGTCGGCCGAGCCCGTGCAGGAACTGCGCGTGCTCTCCGAACATCCGGTCGAAGGCATGCGCGGCGGCAACCTCTCGGGGCTGGCAATGTGCGGCAACGAGCTGTGGACCGTCTCGGACCGCGACGATGATCAGATGTATCGTCTCGATACCCGCGATCCGGTCTGGCAGGCCACGGCCGTGCGCATCGATCCGCCGCCGGTGCCCGACAGCGGCTTGCCGTGGGGCATCAAATCGCGGACCTGGGCGGCGTCGTTCGTCCGGGGCGGCGATCTGGATTTCGAAGGGATCACCTGCGACAGCGCCGGCAATCGCTACATTGTCAGCGAAGGCCACGCCGCCGTATTGCAAGTGCCGCCGCAGGGGCCGTCATCGTGGCTGAAAATCTCGCCGATGATGGTTCGCGAGGCGCGGGCCAGCGGCATGCTGCTGCAATTCAATGCGATCTTCGAAGGCCTGGCGATCAATCCGGCAGGCGATCAGATGTGGTTGGCAGCCGAACGGCAAAACCGTGGCTTGCTGCTGATCAAGCGTCAGCAGACGGTCTGGGACTGTGACGGTCGCTGCGTATTGCTCAGCGAGGGCGGCATGGAAATGCAGCCGCCGCAGTTTCCAAAAGCCAGACCGGTCAACCGGGACTTTTCCGACCTGTCATTGTTCAACGGCAAGCTGTTCACCCTTGAGCGCAACGCCTACCAGATCTGTCGTCGCGATCCGCAGACGGCAAAGGTCGAGCGCTGCTGGTCGTATGCCGACGAACTGTTGCAGGGCAACCGTCGCTACGCCCAGAACTTCGGGCTCGAAGAGGCGTTGGTGATTGATGCCGACGGTGCCTGGATCGGCGTCGACAACAACTTCGGTCCTCGCGCCGATGGTGAAGTCCGTCCGATCGTCTGGCGTTTCGCCGCACCCGAGGGTGGCTGGAGTGCCAAGCCTTGAGCCAGCAGCCACCGGGCAAACGCGCCGGTCGGGTGTTGATGATTCTGGCCTGGTGCGCGGCGCTGTTTCTGGCCACGCGGTTTTTCGGCCAGTGGGAAGAGCGCCAGCGTAATCCCAACGTGGTGGTCAGTTCGGAGCAGGTGGGCGGCGTGATCGAAGTGAAACTGGCGGGTAACGCCCAGGGACATTTCGTCGCCAGCGGACTGATCAACGGCCGGCCGGTAGAGTTCATGCTCGACACCGGCGCGACCGACGTGGCAATCCCGGCCGAGGTGGCGAAAGACCTGCGGCTGGAAGAAGGTTTCGGTGTGACCCTGAGCACGGCCAATGGCCTGAGCCAGGGCTATCGCACCCGTATCGACCGCCTGCAACTGGGCGACATCGTGCTGCGGGACGTCCGCGCACTGGTGGCGCCAGGGCTGCATGGCGATCAGGTGCTACTCGGTATGAGCGCCCTGAACAAACTTGAATTTACCCAGCGCGGTGGCACCATGCTGCTGCGCCAGACAACGAACCGATGAGGCCCGCATGAGCGACTCCCTTGATCTCAGCCTGGACGGTGTAGAACGCCGGTCGCTGGCTGACTTCACCGAAAATGCCTACCTCAACTACTCCATGTACGTGATCATGGACCGTGCCCTGCCGCATATCGGCGACGGTCTGAAACCGGTACAGCGGCGTATCGTCTACGCCATGAGCGAGCTGGGGCTGGACGCCGATTCCAAGCACAAGAAGTCGGCGCGTACCGTCGGCGACGTGCTCGGCAAGTTCCACCCCCACGGCGACTCGGCGTGCTACGAAGCGATGGTGCTGATGGCCCAGCCGTTCAGCTATCGCTACACGCTGGTGGATGGCCAGGGTAACTGGGGTGCGCCGGACGATCCGAAATCCTTCGCCGCCATGCGTTACACCGAAGCGCGCCTGTCGCGTTATTCCGAAGTGCTGCTCAGCGAGCTGGGCCAGGGCACTGCGGACTGGGGCCCGAACTTCGACGGCACCTTGCAGGAGCCGCTGGTTCTCCCTGCGCGCCTTCCGAACATCCTGCTCAACGGCACCACCGGTATCGCCGTGGGCATGGCCACCGACGTGCCGCCGCACAACCTGCGCGAAGTCGCCACCGCCTGCGTGCGCCTGCTCGATGAGCCGAAAGCCACGGTCGAACAGCTCTGCGAACACATTCAGGGCCCGGACTATCCGACCGAAGCGGAAATCATCACCCCGCGCGCCGACCTGCTGAAAATGTACGAAACCGGCAAGGGCTCGGTGCGCATGCGCGCCGTGTACCACGTCGAGGACGGCGACATCATCGTCACCGCGCTGCCGCACCAGGTCTCCGGGGCCAAGGTGCTGGAGCAGATCGCTGCGCTGATGCAGGCCAAGCCGTCGAAAGCGCCGCAGATCGCTGACCTGCGTGACGAGTCCGACCACGAAAACCCGTGCCGCATCGTGATCATCCCGGTCAACAGCCGCGTCGATCACGAAGCGCTGATGCAGCACCTGTTCGCCAGCACCGAGCTGGAGTCGACCTACCGGGTCAACGTCAACATCATCGGTCTGGACGGCAAGCCGCAGCTGAAAAACCTCCGGGCGCTGCTGGTGGAGTGGCTGGAATTCCGCGTGTTGACCGTGCGTCGCCGCCTGCAATTCCGCCTCGACAAGGTCGAGCGTCGCCTGCACCTGTTGGACGGTTTGCTGATCGCTTACCTCAACCTGGATGAAGTGATCCACATCATCCGCACCGAGGATCAGCCGAAAGCCAGACTGATCGAGCGCTTCGCCCTCAGCGAGATCCAGGCCGACTACATCCTCGACACCCGTCTGCGTCAGTTGGCGCGACTGGAAGAGATGAAGCTGCGTGATGAACAGGACGAACTGCTCAAGGAACAGGCCAAGCTGCAAGCGCTGCTGAGCAGTGAAGCGAAGCTGAAGAAGCTGGTTCGCAGCGAGCTGTTGAAAGACGCTGAAACCTACGGCGACGACCGTCGGTCGCCAATCGTCGAGCGCGCCGAAGCCAAGGCACTGACCGAGCACGATCTGCTGCCTAACGAGAAAGTGACCGTCGTGCTGTCGGAAAAAGGCTGGATTCGTTCGGCCAAAGGCCACGAGATCGACGCCACCGGCCTGTCGTATAAGGCTGGCGACGGCTTCAAGACGTCGGCGGCGGGGCGTTCCAACCAGTCAGCCGTGGTCATCGACTCCACGGGCCGCAGTTACTCGGTGGCCGCCCATACCTTGCCTTCTGCACGGGGCCAGGGCGAGCCGCTGACCGGCCGTCTGACGCCGCCGCCCGGCGCTACGTTCGAATGCGTGCTGATGCCGGAGGACGACGCGCTGTACGTGATCGCCTCTGATGCCGGTTACGGTTTTGTGGTGAAAGGTGAAGACCTGCAAGCCAAGAACAAGGCCGGCAAGGCCCTGTTGAGCCTGCCGAACAACGCCAAGGTGATCGCGCCGCGTCCGGTGGCCGACCGCGAGCAGAACTGGCTGGCTTCGGTCACGACCGAGGGTCGCCTGCTGATCTTCAAAATCAGCGATCTGCCACAATTAGGGAAGGGCAAAGGCAACAAGATCATCGGTATTTCCGGTGAACGTGTGGCCAGTCGCGAAGAATATGTCACGGACATCGCCGTTCTGCCGGAAGGCGCCACACTGGTGCTACAGGCCGGAAAACGTACCCTGTCGCTGAAAGCCGACGACCTCGAACACTACAAGGGTGAGCGTGGTCGTCGTGGCAATAAACTGCCACGGGGCTTCCAGCGAGTGGACGCGCTGCTCGTCGAAAACCTCAATTAAGCGGCCAGGGGGCATTCGCACTGATTTCTCCGGCGGAGAAAATGAGTGAGAACGCCTCTCTAGAGCGCCCGATCTTCGATTTAACCCGTAGATCGGCGCTTTGGCGCTGGAGTCGGAACGCATATTCACGGATGATATGGCCTTTCCAAGCGCCGGCGTGGCCGAGCGTTCTTCATATTTTTTGAGTATTTTCACTGTGGTCAGCCTTGTGGCGGCCACCTGGACGGGATGATGACTTCTCTGCGCCCCCTTATTTTCCTGCTCGCCGGCGTTCTTGGCCTGGCGGGTTGCAGCGTTCACCAGCCGGTGTCGCTGTATCAGCTGGACAGCGGAAGTCCGGCTCAGCCTGCGCAAAGCGCGGGCATGGCAGTTTTGCTGGGCCCTGTGACCGTTGCCGATTACCTGCAACGTGAAACCCTGTTGCAGCGTCAGCCGGATGGCAGCCTGCAGGCTGCGGTCGATGGCCGCTGGGCCGGCAGCCTTTCGTCGGATATCGATCAGTTGCTGCTGCGTCAGGTTGCCGGTCATCTGGACAGTCAACGTGTAGTGCTGGCACCGGCCACCACCGGGTTCACCCCGGATGTGCAGGTGCTGTTGACCATCACGCGTCTGGATTCCGGTGCCAAGCAACCGGCGATTCTCGACGCGCAGTGGCGTCTGATCGACCGTCGTGGCCAGGTGCGGGACAACCGCATCGTTCACCTGCAAGAACTGCACAGTGGCGGCACGGCTTCGCAGGTTCAGGCCCAGGGCATCCTGTTGCAGCGCCTGGCCGAGCAACTGTCGGTCGCGCTCAAGCCGTTGGCCAACCAGCCACCGGTTGCCGAAGCACCGCGTAAACCGGCACCAAAACCGGCCGCCCCGGCGGCGGAAGCCGAGAAACAGCCGAAGATCCCGATGGCCTCGCCGATTCGTACGGATATGGAAGTGTTCCGCTTCTAAGGCTGGAACGAGTCAGGACAGAGCCCGCCTAGTGCGGGCTTTGTTGTTTCTGGGGTTCCGTGAAAGATCAAGAGCCCCCTCACCCTAGCCCTCTCCCGGGGGGAGAGGGGACTGACCGAGGGGTCTGGCGTCATACATCGACCTGGAAGATCTTGGCGATTATGGATTCAAAGCTGGGCGTTCAAGTCGCTGTAGCTCTTCAATATTCCCGGATCGGTTCCCTCTCCCTCGGGGAGAGGGCTAGGGTGAGGGGGCTCCAAAGCCGGGCGAGATCACGAAACCACCACACACAAAAAAGCCCGCAGACAATCACTCATCTGCAGGCTTCTTCACATCAAGGACAAGGCCTCAGGCCCGGCGCTCATGCATCCGCGCCAGTTGCCGCTCGAGCATCGACGGATAAGGCTCCATCAAGCGCTCCACGCAGCACGCCCCCTCAGGGCTGGCAATCGGCCGGATCCGCGCACGCTGGCGGATCAGCGCGTCGTCACCGATCTTGCGTTCCACCAGTAGCAGGTTGCGGCTGTGTTGCGACAGGGCCAGGGCGTCCTGGGCGGAATCGGTCAGCAGCAGGTCGATCTGGCTCAGCCCGAACAGCTCATCACCGAGAGTCAGACCCAGCTGCAATTGCAGGGTGATGCCGCTGTCGGCGACTTCGATCTGCAACTGGTGACCCAGGGCTCGCAGCAGTTCGCCGCAGCAGATGGCGTTGGTCAGGTAATCGTCGCCGCTGTCTTCGGTGTGGAACAGCATCAGCGTGCTGCCGTCGTTCAGGGTTTCGATTTCACCCTGATACAGCGAAGCGGCCTGTTCCAGGCAGTCGCGATAGCGCTCCTGCAACTCTTCCAGGCGTGCCCGTGGCAAACGGCGCAATTGTTCTTGCGAACCCAGTTGCACGGCCAGCACCGCAGTGTGTTGCGGCACGCTCGGGGTTGGCTGGCGAACGGCAGGTGGTGCGGTTTCGTTCAGCGATTCGTCACGCAGATCGGCAAACGGGTCTTCGTCATCGTCGTCTTCAACGGTGCTGACGACATGGCGTGGCGCAGGTTTCTGCGCGGCCATCGGGCGGGTTTCGTCAAAGCTCGGATCACGCAGGTTGCGCACTTCGAATTCCGGCTCGACGTCATCGTCCTCGAATTCGGGTTCCGGTTCAGGTTTGGGGGCCGGCTCCGGGGCAAAGTTGGCGTGCAGTTGACGGGCAAGATCGCCGATCTCGTCCTGACGCTCGGTCCCCGGCGTGTATTCGTCGATCCGGCGCAGCCAGACCCGCAGTTGCAGCAGCGGCGTGGAGATGTGCCGGCCAAGACGCAAACTCAGGGCAAGCGACAGTGCCAGCAGGATCGCGCTCAGAATGCCCATGCTCTGCAGGCTGATGGTCATCGGCTGCTGGAACTGGTCCATGTCCAGGCTGATGCGCAGTTGCCCGGCGGTCACGTCCTGGAAGGTGATCTTGCTCTCGTACATGCCTTCGGCTTCGCCCAGCAGGCTGTGCTTGGGGCGCTGACCGGACTCGGCGAGGATGCGGTTGTCCACGCTGTAGATGGCGGCGTGGGCCACCAGCTTGTTCTTGGTCAGGTTGTTGAGCAGCACGTTGAGGCTGAGGATGTCGTTGGACACCAGCAGCTCGGTCGCGGAAGTGGCGGTCTGCGTGGTCAGGCTTTCGCCCAGCGCATCGGCCTGCTCGTGCATGGCCTGCTTGAACTGCAAGCCCATCACGCAGGCATAGATCACCAGGGCCAGGGCGACCAGGATCACGTTATGGCTGGCAATGCGCAATGCAATCGGTACACGGCGGTGGCGCAGTGCACGGAAGATCAGCAGGAAGAAGTTATCGGTTTTAACTGGCGTGGGCCGGTTCACTGAGCTCGGCTCTTTTGTCCGTGAAGTTGACGCGCAGTATAGCGACAGGCCCTAGACCGGCAAAGCGCTGGCGGTGCCCGATGGTCACTGAAAGTGGGTAGAATGCGGTTTTTTTCCAGTTGCGGGGGTGCGCGTTGCGCGAAATCGTCCTGATTAACATCACGGGAGTCGACCGTCCGGGTCTGACGGCGGCCATTACCGGTGTTCTGGCCCAGGGTGGTGTGAATATCCTCGACATCGGTCAGGCGGTGATCCATGACATGCTGTCGTTCGGCATCCTCGTGGAAATCCCCGACTCCGAGCAAGGCAAGTCGGTGCTCAAGGACATCCTGTTCAAGGGCTACGAGCTCGACCAGCAGGTGCGTTTCACCCCGGTGTCCGAAGAGGATTACCAGCAATGGGTGGGCAATCAGGGCAAGAAACGCCACATCGTCACCCTGCTGACCCGCAAGGTCACCGCCGGCCAGTTGCAGGCCGTGAGCTCGATCACCGCCAAATATGGCCTGAACATCGACCATATCGACCGTCTGTCGGGTCGCATGCCGCTGGACACGCCGGCCGACAAGGGCAAGGGCTGCATCGAGTTCTCCGTACGTGGCGAAGCGGCCGATCCGCAGGCCCTGCGCGCCGAATTCCTCAGCGTGGCCCAGGAACTGAATGTCGACATCGCCTTCCAGGAAGACTCGCTGTTCCGTCGCAACCGTCGCCTGGCGGTGTTCGACATGGACTCGACCCTGATCGAAGCCGAAGTCATCGACGAACTGGCTAAGGCCGCCGGTGTGGGCGACCAGGTGTCGGAAATCACCGAGCGGGCAATGGCCGGCGAGCTGGATTTCCGCGCCAGCTTCAAGGAGCGTCTGGCATTGCTCAAGGGCCTGGATGTCAGCGTGCTGGATTCGATCGGCGCCTCCCTGCGCCTGACCGAAGGCGCCGAAACCTTGTTCGCCGAGCTCAAGCGGCTGGGCTACAAGACCGCCATCCTGTCCGGCGGCTTCACTTACTTCGCCAAGCAACTGCAGGCCAAACTAGGCATCGACTACGTGTTCGCCAACGAACTGGAAGTGGTCGACGGCAAGTGCACTGGCGTGGCGATCGAGCCGATCGTCGATGCCCAGCGCAAGGCCGATCTGCTGAAACAACTGGCTGAAAAAGAAGGTTTGCGTCTGGAGCAGACTATTGCTGTGGGCGACGGCGCCAACGATTTGCCGATGCTGGCGATTGCCGGTCTGGGCGTGGCGTTCCGTGCCAAGCCGCTGGTCAAGCAGTCGGCGAAGCAGGCCATTTCCACCCTGGGGCTGGATGGCGTGCTGTATCTGCTGGGCTTCCGGGATCGCGACGGGCAGCTCTGAACCCTCGTACAGGATCGCAGCCTTGGGCTGCGATCCTTGTTCAAAGGGATTTCCACAACGAGTCGAAATCCTCCTCGCTCCCGCCATTCTGTGCGGTTTCCAGCGAACGATAGGCAAACTGATTGAAACTGTGTGTGCTTGCCACCCGCCGATCCAGCCCGGCGCGGTGCTCTTCGCCCTGGGTGTTGATCAGCACTTTGTTGCCTTCCTGAAATGGCAGTCGTGGCGCCAATAGCGTCGCGGGCAAGTCGATGGCGCTGATTTCCGGCAACAGTAAACCTCGCAGGTAATGGCTGTGATCGTCCCGGGTGCGCACCAGCTGCAGGCCGCAGGGCTGGGCGTGGGGCGCTACCAGCTCGATACCCATTTGTGTCCCGGCACCGCGCACCTGGCGGATCCAGCGCACCACGGCAATGCTCCAGCCCTGATTCGTGGTGTCCTGGATGCCGACCATTTCCCCGGTCTGCAATTCGGCAGGCACTTCTTTTGGCCACGCCAGGCAGTAACCGCCCGGGCTGTGGTTAATGACCGGCAAGGCATAGGTCGGATAATGCGGCGGGCTGTCTGCGTCGCCTTCGTCGTCGGCCATTGGTTCGTAGCGGATTTCCTCGTAGGGCAGGAATTCGTCAGTTTTGCTTTGCGGAGCGGCGTCGAAGGCCTGGCTCCAGCTGTCCTTTTCGCCTTGGACCACTGCGCGGCTGAAGTTTGCGGCGCGTGAACCGGGATGCTTGAGCAATTCGCTAAACGTGCGTTCGCCACCCAGATAGAAGTGCAGGGCGCTCATGCCGACGCACACGGTCAGGTTGCCCTGGCCGACGGTGCGCTGAAAACTGCGCTCGGCGGCCTCGCCCCAGGTGGCGTGCAGATGTTGCAGGGTGTCGAGGGTCAGGCCGGACGGCACCGGCAGCGGTGTCGATGTGTCCTGATGCAGCAGGTGAGCCTCGATGGCATTCACCAGCGGTTGCGGATCGAAGCCGAGCAGGCCGGGCTGCTGTTCGCTGCGAAATTTGCTGCGATAACGCGGGCCGGCGTCGATCTCCGCAGAAATCCCGAACAGTCCTTCGCCCGAGGCGCCGGGATGCAGTTTCAGCCAGGCGCTCCAGGGTTCAAGCACCTGCGCGAGTTGGGCGATCGGATTCTGCCGCAACTGATTGCAGCGGGCGCTGCCCAGCAGCAGGGCGGCGATATAGGTCTGTTCGACACTCAGTTCGCCGGCGAGGCTGGCCAGATCGTCACGGACCCGACGGTGTTGCAACTGCAAGTCGCAGGCACAGCGAAACAACTGATGCAGCTCAAACCACAACTGTTCCGGCGCGGGGCTGTACAACTGCGTGGCGCGCACCAGTTGTCCTTTCAGTGCATGAACGGCGCGTTGCAGCGCTTCGCTCAGCAAGGCGGCCCGGTCTTTTGAGTATTTGGGGGCGATGCGCAGAACGATCTGTTTGTAGCCGATGGCCAAATGACTTTGCAGGGCCTGACAGAGGTTGCTGATCTTGCGCGAGCGCTCGTCGAGCATGATCGCCTGATGCAAAAAGTGCCGCTCAAGGTGTTGGCAGACGAAGTACACCTCGGGCCGCAGCAGCTCCAGCAGATGCAGGCGATTGTCGCTGGGCGTCAGCAATTGATTGAGTTCGCCGAGGCCCTGATAGAGCTGGCGCGCGGTTTCGCCGATGTTGGCTTTCGGCAGGCCGGCGATCCAGCGTTTGAGATCGCGCGGGGTCGCTTCACAGAAAGACAGGCGCAACTGCGTTGGCGTCGGTGCGCTCAGTTGTGGTTGGAATCGAGGCTCACTCATGCCGTGACCAGCTCCGGCGGCGAATAGGGCAATGCCAAAACTCTAGCAGTTGTGGTCCGTTTCGCAGGCGCTTGTCGGGCTTTTTTACCGTTGGTCTGCTGGCCTGGTGCCATTTCGGCAGGCGCTACTAGGCTCTCTGGCGTGCGATCGGAAACGCACGGTTGCACGGCTTGCCGCCAACGTCGGGCAGGTCTCTGAAAAACTTCAAGGAGATGAGGTTCATGTCTAAATACGCAGTGGCAAACCAATGGGGCGGTAGTTCGGCACCTTGGCATCCGGGTGGAACCTGGGTTCTTGGGGCGCGGGACAACCAGAAAGTCGTCGCCATCGACATCAAGTCCGGCGACGGCGGCAAAACCTTCACCGGCACCATGACCTACGCCGGCGAAGGCCCTATTGGCTTCAAGGCTCAGCGCACTGGTCAGAACCAGTACAACGTCGAGAACCAGTGGGGTGGCAACGATGCCCCATGGCATCCGGGTGGCAAATGGGTGATCGGCGGTCGGGATAACCAGAACGTTATCGCGTTGAATGTCACCTCGAGTGACGGCGGGAAAAACCTCAGCGGCACCAATACCTACGCCAACGAAGGGCCGATCGGCTTCCGTGGGCAGATAGAGTAACGGCGCCGTTCAGGTCGTGTCCGCCCCTTCGCAGACGTGCGCAGGGGCGGATCAGCAGGTTCAGGCGTTCGACAGTGCCAGGGCCTGACCCATCTGTACCGGCGAGCCGGCTTTCAGTTCTTCAACCCACTTCACCTGATCCGGCCCGAACAGCACGATCGCGGTCGAACCCAGCTTGAAGCGACCCAGTTCCGCACCTTTTTCCAGGTGGATCGGCGCACGGGCGGCTTCGTCGTAGCGGAAGGTTTTCAGCTCACGCTTCGGCGGCGTGACCAGACCGGCCCACACGGTTTCGATCGAAGCCACGATCATCGCGCCCACCAGCACCACGGCCATCGGCCCGCGCTCGGTGTCGAAAATGCACGCCACACGCTCGTTGCGGGCGAACAGCTCAGGGACGTTTTCCGCAGTGGTCTGGTTGACCGAGAAGATCCGGCCCGGGATGTAGACCATTTCGCGCAGGGTGCCGGCCAGCGGCATGTGTACGCGGTGGTAATCCTTCGGCGACAGGTAAACGGTGGCGAACTCGCCGCCCATGAACGGCGCGGCATTGGCTGCATCGCCGCCCAGCAGTTCCAGCACGCTGAAGCTGTGGCCCTTGGCCTGGAAGATGCGGCCGTGCTCGATCGGGCCAAGCTGGCTGATCGCACCGTCGGCCGGGCTGAGGATCGAGCCCGGGGTCTGATCCAGTGGACGTGCACCGTCTTTCAGCGCGCGGGTGAAGAAGGCATTGAAGTGCTCGTAAGCGGTGACGTCTTCAACCAGCGCCTGGGACATGTCCACCTGATAACGCTTGGCGAACCAGGTGGTGAAGGCATTCTTGAACCAGCGCACGCGGCACTCGGCGATGCAGCCGGCCAGGCGCGACAGCAAGTGGTGGGGCAGCAGGTATTGGCTGATGATAAACAAACGCTCTTTCATGACTGTCCTTAAAAATCCTTAAAGCTCGACGGGGGTGTCGGGGTGGTTGCCCCATTCGCCCCAGGAACCGGCGTAGCCCTTGACCCGCGGATAACCGAGAGCCTTGGCCACCAGATAAGTGAAACCGGACCGGTGATGGGTCTGGCAGTGAGTGATGATTTCTTTGTCCTTGGTGATCCCGAGGTTTTCGAGGATCTGCGGCATGTCGGTACGGATGCGCAACTGGCGCGCCTGATCCATGCCTGCCGTCCATTCGAAATTGACTGCGCCGGGGATGTGTCCACCCTTGGCCGCCAGCACTTTCTCGCCGGAATATTCCAGTGGCCCGCGAGCATCCCAGATCGCCAGATCAGCGGCACCGAGGCGGCTTTGCAGGTATTCGCGGGTGGCGGTCGGTTCGTCGTGCAGGGTCAGGGCTACCGGGCCGCCGACCGCAGGAGGAACCTGGATCGACATCGGCGATCCTTCCGCCAGCCACGCCGGCAGACCGCCGTCGAGGTAGTGGTACTTGTCGTGACCGATCACGTCGAGCAGCCAGATGAAACGCCCGGCCCAACCGCCGCCTTCGTCGTCATAGACCACGTAGACCGCGTCCTTGTTGTGGCCCAGCTCGCCGAACAGTTCTTCGAGTTTTTCCTTTGTCGGCAGCAGACCCGGAGCCGGTGCCTGGCCCAGCTGGGTGCGCTTCGGATCGACGAAGCGTGCGCCGGGAATATGACCCTCGGCATAGCGGGCGGCGCTGGTCAGATCCACCAGAATCAGATTGCGGGCGTCGAGGCGCGGGAGCAGGTCGCTCGGCTCGATCACCAGCGCCAGGCCAGAGAAGTCAGACATGTGAGGTCTCCAGAGCACAAAGGGGAAGGATTGTAGCTGTCATTGGCCGCGCTGGCTAAAGCTGTGCAGGGCTTTCTCGATGCACTGCGCGGTTTTGCCGAAGGCTTGCACGGTAATGTCGGCGAACGGTCCGCCACCCTGGTCGGCGACCACGATCATGATCACCCGGCCGTTATGGACCAGCGAGCGCAGGAACAGATGTTCGCCACGAAACAGCGTTCGCAGGGACGGCGGCAGCAGGGCGGAGAACTGGGCGTTGTTCTCCGGAGTGATCCGCACCTGTGCCTGCTGCGCGAGCAGGCGTTGCAGCACGGTGCTCTGGCTGACGACGAAATTGAGCGCAGCGGCTTCCTTCGGCAACCCGGAAATCTGATGCACACGCAGACTGGACTGGGTGCGGTCGGCCATCAGGATCATCACCCGGCGCATGCCGCTGGCCACCAGCGCGTCGCGGGCCGCAATGGTCAAGTGCATGGCGTTGGTGAAACGGCTCGGTTCGGCCAGCAGTTCGGCGCATTGCCGGCGCCATTTGGCCAGGTCTTCGGTATTCGGCGCGGCGGCGGGCAGCATGCCGGCCGGCAAACGACGGTTGTCCCATGGCCACAGCAGCGAAACCGCTGGGTGCCACAGATCCGGCATCGAATGCCGGCGCGCACTGTTGGCGGCCTGCTGGTGCAGCTGCTGCTGCACTTCGTCCATCGGGATTTGCAGATAGAGGCTGGTCAGGTACTGCCAGCGCTCACTGTGCGGACTGTCCCAGGCCTGCTGCGCCGACAGCGCCAGACCATTGGCCAGCAGCACGGTATTGGCCGGCTGATTGAGCCAGTTGCGCAGGGTCGGGTCGTCATCCAGACGATTCTGCTGACGCAACGGATGATCGACGTCGCGGGCGATGCGCAGAACCTTGACCAGTTCGCGCTGCTCGGTGAGCAGCAATCGATACCCCTGCTGCACCCAGATCGGCAGGCGCCAGGCTTCGACCAGTGCAGCACCGATCTTCAGCAGGCGCACGCCGAACAATTGTTTTTCCACGTCGCGGGCCGATTCGCCCTTGTGGATGACCCGTACTTCCCACTCTTCGAGCAGTTTGGGAAAGGTCAGCGCCAGCGGCCACAGCGGCGACAGAAACAGCAGGCTGCCCCAGTGAATGTCCTGCCACAGCCGCGCCAGGCGACTGGCAAAAAAACCGTTGGCCTGCTGCGTGGCGTGCTGGCTGATCATCTGTATCTGGCGCAGGGCCTGGGGAATTTGCGCCTGTGGCTCGGCGGGCAGGCGTGCCAGCAGTTCTTCGGTGCGGGCGAGCCCCAGGCGATTGATCGCCACCTCAAGGTTTTCCGCCGGTGCGGTCAGGCTGCCCTGGGTATGGCGGTTGGCTTCGCGGATGATGCTCAGGGCCAGCGCCGGGCTGTCCTGCATCAGGTCGGCAATGTCGCGCAGCGAGCTGCGATTGTCGCGGATCGCCCGGCAGACCTTGTCATGGGCCTCTTGCGGCACCGGCAGGCGCACGCCGTCGAGCAGCTTCACCCAGCCATCGAGTGTGGTCGGTCTTGCGTGTGGGACGTTCGTTTCATTAGCCATGTCTGGACGGGATCTTGATCTGCTGTAGACGCGCCCGGCACGGGCTAAATTGGCTTTTCGCCTGAACTGGCTATAGTCTGGCGCAGTTTTGCCGATAAGTAGAAGAAGAGATTTTTTAACTTCCGAATATGACCTTGAACCCGACTTAAGTAAGTACTTTCTACCTATGGCTAAAATTATCGGCATCATCGTCGTATTCGCGAGCGTGCTCGGCGGATACGTGCTCTCCCACGGCAAGATTGCCGCCCTGATCCAGCCCTTCGAGGTGATGATCATCGGCGGTGCGGCACTCGGAGCATTCCTCCAGGCCAACCCCGGTTACATGACCATGCACGTGCTCAAGAAATCCCTGGGCATGTTCAGCTCGCGTTTCAGCCACACGTTCTATCTGGAAGTGCTCGGCCTGATCTACGAAATCCTCAACAAGAGCCGCCGTGAAGGCATGATGGCCATCGAAGGCGACATCGAAGATGCCGCTGCGAGCCCGATCTTCGCCAAGTACCCGGCGGTGCTGAAAGACGAACGCATGACCGCGTTCATCTGCGATTACCTGCGCATCATGTCGTCCGGCAACATGGCGCCGCACGAACTCGAAGGCCTGTTCGACATGGAGCTGTACAGCCTCAAGGAAGAACTGGAGCATCCTTCCCACGCGGTCAACGGCATTGCCGACGGCATGCCCGGTTTCGGTATCGTCGCGGCGGTACTGGGTATCGTGGTGACCATGGCGTCGCTGGGCGAGGGCGACCAGAAGTCCATCGGTCTGCACGTAGGTGCGGCACTGGTCGGTACCTTCTTCGGTATCTTGGCGGCCTACGGCTTCTTCGGCCCGCTGGCGCACTCCCTGGCTCACGATGCCAAGGAAGAACTCAACGTTTATGAAGCCATCAAGGCTTCGCTGGTGGCTTCGGCTTCCGGCATGCCGCCGTCGCTGGCCGTGGAATTCGGGCGCAAGGTTCTGTACCCGGCTCACCGTCCTAGCTTCGCCGAGCTGGAACAAGCGGTTCGCGGTCGCTAAGTCATGGAAAATAACCAGCCGATAATCATCAAGCGCGTCAAGCGCTACGGTGGCGGGCATCACGGCGGAGCGTGGAAGATCGCCTTCGCCGACTTCGCGACGGCGATGATGGCGTTCTTCCTGGTGCTGTGGCTGCTGTCCACCGCAACGCCGGAACAGAAGATCGCCATTGCCGGCTACTTCAAGGACCCGGTCGGCTTCTCCGAGAGCGGTACGCCGTACATCATCGACCTGGGCGGTACGCCGACCCTGGCGCCGGAAAACACCCTCAACCCTGAAGTGAAGTCTCAGCCGCAACCGGACAAGGTCACGGTCGACACCGATCAGGTTGAAGGCATGGCCGAGCAGGTCGAGAAGGAACGTCTGGAACTGTTGCTGCAGGAACTGCAGAACAAGGTCGACGAGAACCCGCAACTGCAGAAATTCAAGGACCAGATCCTGTTCGAGATCACGCCGAATGGCTTGCGCATCCAGATCATGGACGCCGAGAACCGGCCGATGTTCGACTCAGGTTCTGCACGCCTGAAGCCGTACTTCGAAGACATCCTGCTGGCCATGGCCGACACCATCAAAGCGGTGCCGAACAAGATCAGCATCAGCGGTCACACCGATGCCAAGCCGTACACCGGCACCGGCGACTTCGGTAACTGGGAGCTTTCGGCCAACCGTGCCAACGCCGCCCGGCGTGCGCTGGTGGCGGGCAGCTATCCGGACGGCCAAGTGGCTCGTGTGGTGGGTTACGCCTCGTCGGCACTGTTCGACAAGGAGAACCCGTTCAACCCGGTCAACCGCCGTATCGACATCGTGGTGCTGACCAAGAAGGCCCAGGCCGCCATCGAAGGTTCGCAAGGTGCTGAGCCGGCGAAACCGGCCGAAGGGCAGAACGGCGCCGATCCGGCCAAACCGGTCGACCCGAACGCCTTGCCGGCGGATCAGCAGCCAGTGCCTGCGCACGAGCTGCGTGAACGGTTGAATCTGTTCGACGACCCGCTGCCGAAACCGGCCGAGCCGGGCAGCGCGGCGCCAGCCCCGGCGCCTGCTGCACCGGCCCCTGCACCGGCTCCCGCGCCGAAGCAGTGACCCACAAAAAAGCCGACAGTGATGTCGGCTTTTTTGTGTCTGGCTGCTTAGTAGCCGTTTTCGGGAAGGCTGGCGATGATCGAGCGGTAGCTGTTCATCCGCTGTTGCTGGATGCGTCCGTCTTCCAGAGCTTTGAGCAGGGCGCAACCCGGTTCGCGGTCGTGCTTGCAGTCGCGGAAGCGGCAGGTGCCGAGCAGGTCGTCGAACTCGATGAAACCGGCCTCGACATCGGCACGGCTGACGTGGCCCAGGCCGAATTCGCGGATGCCCGGGGAGTCGATCAGTTCACCGCCGCCGGGGAAGTGGAACAGCCGCGCAGTGGTCGTGGTGTGAGTGCCCTGGCCGGACCATTCGGACAGCGGGCCGACACGGGTTTCGACGTCCGGCAGCAGGCTGTTGACCAGCGACGACTTGCCGACACCGGACTGACCGACGAATACGCTGATGCGTCCGTCGAGCAGCGTTTGCAATTGCTCCATGCCGTTGCCGTGGTGCGCCGACACTTCCAGCACCGGATAGCCCAAAGTGCGGTATACCGCCAGCAACGCGTTCAGCGCCGGGGCGTTCTGTTCGTCGATCAGGTCGAATTTGTTCAGCAGCAGCAACGGACGGATGCCTGCGTGCTCGGCCGCGACCAGATAGCGGTCGATCAGGTTCGCATGGGGCTCGGGCAGCGGGGCGAAGACGATGACGATCATGTCGACGTTGGCGGCCACCGGTTTGAGCTGGCCTCGGCTGTCCGGGCGGCACAGTTCTGTGGTACGCGGCAGTTGTGCGACGATCACGCCGATGCCCTGGTTGCCGGCGCGCCAGACCACACGGTCACCGGTCACCAGCGCTGGCAGGTTGGCCCGCAAGTGGCAACGGAAGACCTGGCCGGCCAGTTCGCCGTCAACGGCCTCGACCTCGACCTGCACACCGAAGTGGGCGATCACCAGGCCGTGCTGTTCCGGGCCCAGGTCGCCGCCTTCGAGCGCCTCGACAGCCGAGGACTCACGTTTGGCGGCGCGGGCGGCGCGCTCGCCCTGAATCTTTTCGATGCGCCAGTTTTGACGACGATTGAGTTGGCGTTTGGCCATGGGTGTTCCGTCTGAAGAATGCAGCGATTAGGTAAAACGGCCGCGAGTTTAGCACGCCCGGGCACCGCCCTAGGCTAAACTGCGCAGCATTGCCTAGGAGCCGAAATATGCAAAACCCGCAGAACCTGATCTGGATCGACCTGGAAATGACCGGTCTGGATCCGGAAAACGACGTCATCATCGAAATGGCCACCATCGTCACCGACAGTGACCTGAACACCCTGGCCGAAGGCCCGGTGATCGCCATCCACCACAGCGACGAAGTGCTCGCCCGCATGGACGAGTGGAACACTCGCACCCACGGCAACTCCGGCCTGACCCAGCGTGTGCGCGAAAGCCGCGTGAGCATGGCCGAAGCTGAAGCCGAAACCATCGCTTTCCTCGAGAAGTGGGTACCGAAGGGCAAGTCGCCGATCTGCGGCAACAGCATCTGCCAGGATCGCCGCTTCCTTTATACCCACATGAAGTCGCTGGAAAGCTACTTCCACTACCGCAACCTCGACGTTTCCACCCTCAAGGAGCTGGCCGCGCGCTGGGCGCCGGACGTGCGCGACAGCTTCAAGAAGGGCAGTACTCACCTGGCACTGGACGACATCCGCGAGTCCATCGCCGAGCTGCAGCACTACCGCAAGCATTTCATCAAGTTCTGAGATCGGCGACCTTTGTGGCGAGGGCGCTTGCTCCCGCCTGGCTGCGCAGCAGCCAGATCCCCTCGTCACAGACGTTCAGCAAAACGCACTTCTGGTGCCGCCCTGAAATGGCTAGACTGCGCGCCTTCCTGCCAGGATCGCCACCATGTTGTTGATGCTCTACCTCGTCGCCATTACTGCCGAAGCCATGACCGGCGCCCTGTCTGCGGGCCGTCGCGGCATGGACTGGTTCGGCGTGGTGCTGATCGCCTGCGTCACGGCATTGGGCGGCGGTTCGGTGCGCGACGTGCTGCTTGGGCACTACCCGCTGACCTGGGTCAAACACCCGGAATACTTGGTGCTGACCACGGTCGCGGCGATGATCACCGTGTTCACCGCCCGCTGGATGCGCCATCTGCGCTCGCTGTTTCTGGTGCTCGATGCCGTCGGTCTGGTGGCGTTCACCCTGATCGGCTGCATGACCGCCCTGGAAATGGGCCACGGCATGCTGGTGGCTTCGGTCAGCGGCGTGATCACCGGGGTGTTCGGCGGCATCCTGCGCGACATCTTCTGCAACGACATCCCGCTGATCTTCCGCCGTGAACTCTACGCCAGCGTCTCGTTCGCCGCAGCGTGGTGTTACATGCTGTGCCTGTTCCTCAACGTGCCGAGCGAGCAGGCGATTCTGATCACGCTGTTCGGTGGCTTTCTATTGCGGCTGTTGGCGATTCGCTTCCATTGGGAAATGCCGAAGTTCGTTTATAACGACGAACATTGACGGTCGGCGTGCTGTTTCAGCGCCCATTCCACATGCTCGCGCACCAGCTCTGACGGGTATTCGCGCCGTGCCTTGAGCGCTTCCAGTACCGGGATGCTCGATGGTGCATTACCCAATCCCACCGCCAGATTGCGCAGCCAGCGCTCATAGCCGGCGCGGCGCAGTGGCGAGCCTTCGGTGCTGCTGAGGAATTTGTCTTCATCCCACAGAAACAGCTCGGCCAGCTCGGCGTTATCCAGACTGTGCCGTGGCTTGAAATCGCTTTCGCCGGACGGGCGGGCGAAGCGGTTCCACGGGCAGCAGATCTGGCAATCGTCGCAGCCGAACACCCGGTTGCCGATCAGCGGTCGCAGGTCTTCGGGGATGGCGTTCTTCAGTTCGATGGTCAGGTAGGAAATGCAGCGTCGCGCATCCAGCACATACGGGCCGACGAAGGCGTTGGTCGGGCAGATGTCGAGGCACGCGGTGCAGCGCCCGCAGTGTTCGGTGCTGTGGGGTTCATCCACCGGCAACGGCAAGTCGACGAACAGTTCGCTGAGAAAGAAATAACTGCCGGCCTTGCGGTTCAGCACCAGGGTGTTTTTGCCGATCCAGCCCAGGCCCGCCTGCTCGGCGATGGCTTTTTCCAGCACCGGGGCGCTGTCGACGAAGGCGCGGAAGCCGAACGGGCCGATTTCGGATTGAATCTTGTCCGCCAGTTGTTGCACGCGTTTACGGATCAACTTGTGATAATCGCGGCCCAAGGCATAACGCGAGATGTAGGCTTTTTCCGGTTTTGCCAGCAATTGCGCCATTTGCGTATCGCCCGGCAGGTAGTCCATGCGCAGGGACACCACGCGCAAGGTGCCCGGCACCAGTTCTTCCGGGTGCGAGCGTTTGCTGCCGTGGGCGCCCATGTAATCCATTTCGCCGTGGTAGCCGGCCTCGAGCCAGCGTTGCAGGTGCTGCTCGTGCTCGGCCAGGTCCAGACCGCTGATGCCGACTTGCTGGAAGCCCAGTTCGCGGCCCCAGTCCTTGATGGATTGGGCGAGGGCGGGAAGATCTGTGGTGATGGCGGACATGAGGCGAGAGAAACCGGAGCTGAGGTGCGTATAATTCTGCCAGACATCGGAGCCCGAAGACGCATGCCGCACACTAAAGATCAATTACCCGACGCGCTGTACCGCGCCGCGCAGGTGCGGGCACTCGACGCACGGCTGATTGCCGCCGGTACGCCGGGCTTCGAATTGATGCAGCGTGCCGCCCATGCCACCTGGCGCGCACTGGTACGCCAATGGCCTTCGGCGAACGAACTGACGGTGCTGGCCGGCCACGGCAACAACGCCGGCGATGGTTATCTGATCGCTGCTCTGGCCCGTCGAGCAGGTTGGGCGGTGCAGGTGCTGGCCGTCGGCGATCCGCAACGACTGCAGGGTGATGCGGCCCTGGCGCATGCCGAGGCGGTGGCCGAAGGCGTTGCGATTGCTGCGTGGACTGCTTCTGGTGAGTTGCGCGGGATTCTTGTCGACGCACTGCTCGGCACCGGTCTGAGTGGTGAGGTGCGCGAGCCGTACTTGTCTGCGATCGAGGCAATCAATGCCAGCGACCTGCCGGTGGTGGCGGTCGATATCCCTTCCGGCCTGTGTGCCGACACCGGCCATGCGCTGGGCCGGGCGGTGTGTGCCGATCTCACGGTGACCTTCATCGGTCTCAAGCTTGGCCTGTTTACCGGGGACGCGGCGGATCACGTCGGCGACCTGCTGTTCAACGATCTGCAAGCGCCGGCGGAAACTTACAGTGACATTGCCGTCGCCGCCCGCCGGCTCAACGCCGCTAATCTGCCGCGTCTGTCGGCCCGGGCGCCGGCTGCGCACAAGGGGCGTTTTGGCCATGTCCTGTTGATCGGTGGCGATCACGGCTTTGGCGGGGCGATTCTGCTCAGTACCGAAAGCGCCTTGCGCAGTGGGGCCGGGATGGTGTCGCTGGCGACCCGTCCGGAACATGTCCCGGCGGCATTGAGCCGGGTGCCGGAAGCCATGGCGCTGGGTACTTCGTCGGCGAATCAGTTGATGGGACTGTTGGAAAAGGTTTCCGTGCTGGTGGTCGGCCCGGGGCTGGGACAGGCGAGTTGGGGCCGGGCGCTGCTGTCGGCCGCCGCCAATGCGCCGCTGCCGCAGGTGTGGGATGCCGACGCATTGAACCTGCTGGCCTCCGGTTTCGTCAGTTTGCCCAAGGATTGTGTGATCACGCCGCATCCGGGGGAGGCCGCGCGATTGTTGGGGATCAGCACCGCCGAGGTACAGGCTGATCGGCCGGGCGCCGCATTGGCATTGAGCAAAAAATACACAGCGGTGGTGGTACTCAAGGGCGCCGGCAGTCTGATCGCCCATCCCGACGGGCGTCTGGCGTTGTGTCATCAAGGCCATCCGGCGATGGCTACTGCGGGCCTCGGCGATGTGCTGGCCGGGCTGGTCGGTGCATTGCTGGCTCAGGGAATGAATGCGTTCGATGCAGCGTGCCTGGCGGTCTGGCTGCACGCCAACGCCGGGGCGCAACAAGGTAAATTCGGCCGTGGGCTGGCGGCCAGTGATCTGATTCCAGCCATTCGTCAGTTGTTGGAGGAGCATGCACCGTGTCTGAAGTAACCCTGTACCTGGCCGATGAACAGGCGATGAGCGACTTTGGCGCACGAATCGCCCGGGTGACCGGCGGCCATGGTCTGATTTTTCTCGAGGGCAACCTCGGCATGGGCAAAACCACGCTGTCGCGGGGCATCATTCGCGGGCTGGGGCACGTCGGTGCGGTGAAAAGCCCGACCTTCACGTTGGTCGAGCCCTACGAGATCGGTGACATTCGGGCCTTCCACTTTGATCTGTATCGTCTGGTCGATCCGGAAGAGCTGGAGTTTCTCGGCATTCGCGACTATTTCGAAGACGACGCCCTGTGCCTGATCGAGTGGCCCGATAAAGGTGCAGGCTTTTTGCCAAAGCCTGACCTGACCATTACCATTAGCCCGCAAGACAGCGGGCGTTCGCTGACTATTTTGTCCCAGGGCTCGCGTGGCGAGGCCTGGTGTGCCGCTTTGGCGTTGGAATCCAAATAAATGATGGGGTTAGGTATGCGCTTTCGCGCGTTGGTGGCTGCCGCTGGACTGATGTTGATGGCAGTAACCGTCAACGCTGTGGCCGAGACGAAGGTCAACAGCGTGCGCCTGTGGCGGGCGCCGGACAACACGCGCCTGGTGTTCGACCTGACCGGCCCGGTGCAACACAGCGTCTTCACCCTTACGGCACCGGACCGACTGGTGATCGACATCAATGGCGCAACCCTTGGCGCGCCGTTGAAAGTCTCCACCGCCAACACACCGATTACCGCCATGCGCTCGGCCCAGCGTACGCCGACCGACCTGCGGGTGGTCATCGACCTGAAGAAAGCCGTTACCCCGAAAAGCTTCTCGCTGGCGCCGAACGCGCAGTATGGCAACCGTCTGGTGGTCGACCTGTTCGATAACCCGGCCGATGCCGCCCCGCCGCCAACACCGGCTCCGGCACCGACGGTCGCCACTGTTCCGGCCGTTCCGGTAACCCCGGCCGAGCCTGCGATCAAACTGCCTCCGGCCCCGGCCGGCAAACGCGACATCATTGTGGTGATCGACGCCGGCCACGGCGGCGAAGACCCGGGTGCGTCCGGCTCACGCGGTCAGCGCGAGAAAGACGTGGTGCTGCAGATCGCTCGTGAATTGCAACGTCAGGTCAACGGCATGAAAGGCTTCCGCGCCGAACTGACCCGTACCGGCGACTACTTCATCCCGCTGCGCGGCCGTACCGAAATCGCCCGCAAGAAAGGCGCCGACCTGTTCGTCTCGATCCACGCCGACGCCGCGCCGTCTGCGGCCGCGTTCGGTGCGTCGGTGTTTGCCCTGTCCGACCGTGGCGCAACGTCGGAGACCGCCCGTTGGCTGGCCGACAGCGAAAACCGTTCCGACCTGATCGGTGGTGCCGGCAACGTCAGCCTCGATGACAAGGACCGCATGCTCGCCGGCGTTCTGCTCGACCTGTCGATGACTGCCTCGCTGACTTCCAGCCTCAACGTCGGCCAGAAGGTCCTGACCAACATCGGCCGCGTCACGCCGCTGCACAAGCAACGTGTGGAACAGGCCGGGTTCATGGTGCTGAAGTCGCCGGACATCCCGTCGATTCTGGTGGAAACCGGCTTCATCTCCAACGCCAACGAAGCGAACAAACTTTCGGCCTCGAGCCACCAGCAGGCGCTGGCGCGTTCGATCAGCAGCGGCGTGCGTCAGTTCTTCCAGCAGAACCCGCCACCGGGCACTTACATTGCGTGGCTGCGTGATTCGGGCAAGATCGCTCAGGGGCCACGTGATCACCGGGTCAGCCCCGGCGAAACCCTGGCGATGATCGCGGTGCGTTATCAGGTGTCGGCCGCCACGTTGCGCAGTGCCAACAACCTCAGCAGCGATGAGCTGAAAGTCGGTCAGCACCTGACCATTCCGGGCACTGAACTGGCGTCCAAAGAATGAATCAGGTTCTGAACGCAGCCCGCATCGAACTGCTCAGCCCACGGCTGGCGAACCAGATCGCCGCCGGCGAGGTGGTCGAGCGTCCGGCTTCGGTGATCAAGGAGTTGCTGGAAAACAGCCTCGACTCCGGCGCCAGACGAATCGACGTCGATGTCGAGCAGGGCGGCGTCAAGCTGCTGCGGGTGCGCGATGACGGCAGCGGCATTTCCGCCGATGACCTGCCGCTGGCGCTGGCCCGTCACGCCACCAGCAAAATCCGCAACCTTGAAGACCTCGAACAGGTGATGAGCCTGGGCTTCCGGGGCGAGGCACTGGCGTCGATCAGCTCCGTGGCGCGTCTGACCCTGACTTCCCGCACGCGCGACGCCGATCAGGCCTGGCAGGTCGAAACCGAAGGCCGGGACATGGCGCCCCGGGTGCAGCCGGCGGCGCACCCGGTCGGCACCTCGGTGGAAGTTCGCGACCTGTTTTTCAACACCCCGGCACGGCGCAAATTCCTCAAGACCGAAAAAACCGAATTCGATCACCTGCAGGAAGTGATCAAGCGTCTGGCGCTGGCGCGTTTCGACGTGGCGTTTCATTTGCGTCACAACGGCAAGACCATCCTCAGTCTGCACGAGGCCCACGATGATGCAGCCCGCGCCCGGCGTGTGGCGGCGATCTGCGGTTCGGGCTTCCTGGAGCAGGCGCTGCCGATCGAGATCGAACGCAACGGCCTGCACCTGTGGGGCTGGGTCGGTCTGCCGACCTTCAACCGCAGCCAGGCGGACTTGCAGTATTTCTTCGTCAACGGCCGTGCCGTGCGCGACAAACTGGTGGCCCACGCGGTGCGCCAGGCTTATCGCGATGTGTTGTTCAACGGCCGGCATCCGACGTTCGCACTGTTTTTCGAAGTCGATCCGGCAGCGGTCGATGTCAACGTGCACCCGACCAAGCACGAAGTGCGCTTCCGTGACGGACGCATGGTGCATGACTTCCTTTATGGCACGCTGCATCGTGCGCTGGGCGATGTACGACCGGAAGATCAGCTTGCAGGTTCGGTCACCACTGCGGTCGTGCGGCCAACCGGTCTCGAGGCTGGCGAGTTCGGCCCGCAGGGTGAAATGCGTCTGGCCGCCAATGCGCTGCTGGAGCAGCCGCAGGCACAACCGGCGTTCAATACCTCGTCGGGTGCCAGTGCTGGCGGCGCTTATCAGTATCAATACACGCCGCGTCCACAACCTGCCGTCCCGGCCGCCGAGGCCCAGGCTGCGTATCGCGAGTTTTTCGCGCCGCTGCCGGAGGCAAATGCCAACGCGCTGCCGGCCGGTCAGGAAGACATTCCGCCGCTGGGGTACGCACTGGCGCAGCTCAAGGGCATCTACATTCTGTCCGAGAACGCCCATGGCCTGGTTTTGGTGGACATGCATGCCGCTCACGAACGGATCATGTATGAGCGTCTGAAGATCGCCATGGCCAGCGAAGGTTTGAGCGGCCAGCCGTTGCTGGTGCCGGAGTCGCTGGCGGTGAGTCAGCGCGAGGCCGATTGTGCCGAAGAGCATGCGGCTTGGTTCCAGCGTCTCGGTTTCGAGTTGCAGCGTCTGGGCCCGGAAACCCTGGCGATCCGGCAGATTCCGGCCCTGCTCAAACAGGCCGAGGCCAACCGTCTGGTGGGCGACGTGCTGTCGGACCTGATGGAGTACGGCACCAGCGACCGGATCCAGGCGCACCTGAACGAACTGCTCGGCACCATGGCCTGCCACGGCGCGATCCGCGCCAATCGCCGCCTGGCCTTGCCGGAAATGAACGGCCTATTGCGCGACATGGAAAACACCGAGCGCAGCGGTCAATGCAACCATGGCCGACCGACCTGGACCCAACTGGGCCTGGACGATCTGGACAAACTGTTCCTGCGCGGTCGTTGATGAGCCAGCTTCCTCCAGCGATTTTCCTGATGGGCCCGACCGCTGCGGGCAAGACCGACCTGGCCATCGAGCTGACCAAGGTGCTGCCGTGCGAGCTGATCAGTGTCGATTCGGCGCTGGTTTATCGCGGCATGGACATCGGCACGGCCAAGCCATCGAAAGAACTACTGGCCGAGTATCCGCACCGCCTGATCGACATTCTCGACCCGGCCGAGGCTTATTCGGCTGCGGATTTCCGCCGCGATGCCCTGCAAGCCATGGCCGAAATCACCGCGCGCGGAAAAATTCCGCTGCTGGTGGGCGGCACGATGCTCTATTACAAGGCTTTGGTCGAAGGTCTGGCGGACATGCCAGCGGCGGATCCCGAGGTTCGTGCGCAGATCGAAGAAGAGGCTGCACGCCTTGGCTGGCAAGCCCTGCACGAACAACTGGCAGTGATCGACCCGGAATCGGCGGCGCGTATTCACCCGAACGATCCGCAACGCCTGAGTCGTGCGCTGGAAGTTTATCGGGTCAGCGGTCAGAGCATGACTGAACTGCGGCTGAAACAATCTGTACAAAGTACCGAAGCGGCGGCATCGGGACGGCAACAATTGCCCTATACTGTCGCGAACTTGGCCATTGCTCCGGCAAATCGTCAGGTACTGCATGACCGCATTAAACAAAGATTCACAAATATGCTGGAACAGGGATTCATCGACGAGGTCGTAGCCCTGCGTAATAGAAGTGACCTGCATGCCGGGTTGCCGTCTATACGTGCGGTAGGCTACCGCCAAGTCTGGGATTACCTGGATGGCAAGCTGACGGCGGCCGAAATGCAGGAGCGAGGCATCATCGCCACGCGCCAATTGGCCAAACGCCAGTTTACCTGGCTGCGCAGCTGGGACGATTTGCACTGGCTCGACAGTCTGGATTGCGACAATCTGCCACGCACCTTGAAATACCTTGGGACCATCTCCATATTGAGCTGAGTCCTTGCAATTGCCGTCTATCCTTGGGGGTGTGGCGGCAAAAGCCATCTGATTACCTATTTTTTATATTGAATCCTTAAAGGAGTGCGGCACATGTCAAAAGGGCATTCGCTACAAGACCCTTACTTGAATACTTTACGTAAAGAGAAAGTTGGGGTTTCCATCTACCTGGTCAACGGTATCAAACTGCAAGGCACGATCGAATCGTTCGACCAGTTCGTTATCCTGCTGAAGAACACCGTCAGCCAGATGGTTTACAAACACGCTATCTCTACAGTCGTGCCGGTTCGTCCAATTCGTCTGCCAAGCGCAACCGAATCCGAAGCAGGTGACGCTGAGCCAGGTAACGCCTGATAGGAGTCTCCTTTGTTCTTTGAGCGCCACGGTGGTGGTGAGCGAGTCATCCTCGTTCACTTGGATGGACAGGACCCTGAGGCGCGCGAAGATCCGCAGGAGTTTCAGGAACTGGCAAATTCGGCAGGCGCCGAGACCGTTGCGTTTTTCAACGTACCGCGTCATCGGCCAACCGCCAAATACCTGATCGGCAGCGGCAAGGTCGAGGAACTTCGCGACCTGGTACACGCCGAAGAAGCCGATCTGGTGATCTTCAATCACACCCTTACGCCGAGTCAGGAACGTAACCTCGAACGTGTGTTCGAGTGTCGCGTGATCGACCGTACCGGTCTGATTCTCGATATTTTCGCCCAGCGCGCCCGTACCCATGAGGGCAAGCTCCAGGTCGAACTGGCCCAGCTTGACCACATGAGCACCCGGCTGGTCCGCGGCTGGACTCACCTTGAGCGTCAGGGTGGCGGTATCGGCATGCGCGGCCCGGGTGAAACCCAGCTGGAAACCGACCGACGCCTGTTGCGGGTTCGCCTGCGCCAGATCAAAGGGCGGCTGGAAAAAGTGCGCAGTCAGCGCGAACAGTCGCGTCGCGGCCGTTCACGTGCGGATATCCCTACCGTGTCTCTGGTGGGATACACCAACGCCGGCAAATCCACGCTGTTCAATAACGTGACGAAATCCGAGGTCTACGCGGCCGACCAGCTGTTCGCCACGCTGGACCCGACCCTTCGCCGTCTGGAACTGGACGACCTGGGGCCGATCGTTCTGGCCGACACCGTGGGTTTCATTCGTCATTTGCCGCACAAGCTGGTCGAGGCATTTCGGTCTACGCTCGAAGAGTCGAGCAATTCCGACCTGCTGTTGCACGTGATCGATGCGGCCGAACCGGATCGCATGTTGCAGATCGAGCAGGTGATGGTGGTGCTGGGCGAGATTGGTGCCCAGGACTTGCCGATCCTCGAGGTCTATAACAAACTCGATTTGCTTGAAGGCGTTGAGCCACAAATCCAGCGCGACGAAAACGGCAAGCCTCAACGGGTCTGGTTGTCGGCGCGTGATGGCACTGGTCTGGAATTGCTTGAGCAAGCCATTGCCGAATTGCTGGGCAGTGATTTGTTTGTCGGAACCTTGCGTCTGCCCCAGCGGTTTGCGCGTCTGCGTGCTCAGTTCTTCGAGCTGGGCGCGGTACAGAAAGAAGAATACGACGAAGAAGGTGTCAGCTTGCTGGCCATTCGATTGCCGCGCTCGGAGCTCAATCGACTGGTCAGTCGTGAAGGCGTTGTGCCGACGGAGTTCATCGAGCAACACACTTTGCAATAAAAGCCTGAAAAAGCGGTTGTGCCGCAACGGCAGGCATTCTGTAGCATTGGTCGGCGCGCCGTGGGTGCGTCTTTGCTTTATCAGATGGAGAGCGCTATGGCTTGGAATGAGCCGGGTGGCAACTCGAACAATCAGGATCCTTGGGGTGGCAAGCGCCGCAATAACGGCGACCGCAAGGGACCACCAGATCTCGACGAGGCCTTCCGAAAGCTGCAGGAAAGCCTGAACGGGTTGTTCGGTGGTGGAAAGAAACGGGGTGGTGATGACGGTGGCGGTTCGGGCAAGAGTGGCGGCTTCGGCGGCCTGCTCGGCATCGGCCTCGTCGTGCTGGCGGCCGTGTGGCTGTACAGCGCGGTATACGTGGTGGACGAGCAGGAGCAGGCCGTGGTGCTGCGCTTCGGCAAGTACTACGAGACTGTCGGCCCGGGCCTGAACATCTACTTCCCGCCGATCGACAAGAAGTACATGGAAAACGTCACGCGCGAGCGTGCCTACACCAAGCAGGGCCAGATGCTGACCGAAGACGAGAACATCGTCGAAGTGCCGCTGACCGTGCAGTACAAGATCAGCAACCTGCAGGACTTCGTGCTGAACGTCGACCAGCCGGAAATCAGCCTGCAACATGCGACCGACAGCGCGCTGCGCCATGTGGTGGGTTCCACCGCGATGGACCAGGTGCTGACCGAAGGTCGTGAACTGATGGCCAGCGAGATCAAGGAGCGTCTGCAACGTTTCCTCGATACCTATCGCACCGGTATCACCGTCACCCAGGTCAACGTACAGAGCGCAGCTGCACCGCGTGAAGTGCAGGAAGCCTTCGATGACGTGATCCGCGCCCGTGAAGACGAGCAGCGTTCGCGCAACCAGGCTGAAACCTACGCCAACGGCGTGGTGCCGGAAGCCCGTGGTCAGGCCCAGCGCATCCTCGAAGATGCCAACGGTTACCGTGACGAAACGGTCTCCCGTGCCAAGGGTGAGGCCGATCGCTTCACCAAGCTGGTTGCCGAGTATCGCAAGGCGCCCGAGGTCACTCGTCAGCGTCTGTACCTGGACACCATGCAGGAAGTCTTCAGCAGCACCAGCAAGGTTCTCGTGACCGGCAACAAGAACGGCCAGAGCAACCTGCTTTACCTGCCGCTGGACAAGATGATTCAGAACAGTTCGGGCAGCAGTGCACCGGTCACCGGTTCAGCCGCCGCCAGCAACAACACGGATGTCGTGCCGCATGTCACTGACCTGCCGCAGACACGTACAAGGGAGACCCGCTGATGAGCAATAAATCGCTGATCGCCCTGATCGTTGGCGTTGTTGTGGTACTGGTCGGCTGGAACTGCTTCTACATCGTGGCTCAGACCGAGCGCGCGGTGCTGCTGCAGTTCGGTCGCGTGGTCCAGGCCGATGTCCAGCCGGGTCTGCATGTGAAGGTGCCTTACGTTAACCAGGTGCGTAAATTCGACGCACGTCTGATGACGCTGGATGCTCCGACACAACGCTTCCTGACCCTGGAAAAGAAAGCCGTGATGGTCGATGCCTACGCCAAGTGGCGCGTGAAAGATGCCGAGCGCTTCTACACCGCGACTTCCGGCCTCAAGCAGATCGCCGACGAGCGTCTGTCCCGTCGTCTGGAATCGGGCCTGCGTGACCAGTTCGGTAAACGTACCCTGCACGAAGTGGTGTCCGGTGAGCGCGATGCGCTGATGGCCGACATCACGGCGTCGCTGAACAAGATGGCGGAAAAAGAGCTGGGTATCGAAGTCGTCGATGTCCGGGTCAAGGCCATCGACCTGCCGAAGGAAGTGAACCGCAGCGTGTTCGAACGTATGAGCACCGAGCGTGAGCGTGAAGCTCGCGAGCACCGCGCCAAGGGTAACGAGCTGGCCGAAGGCATCCGTGCCGACGCCGATCGTCAACGCCGCGTGCTGCTGGCTGAAGCCTATCGTGAATCCGAAGAGATTCGCGGTGACGGTGACGCCCAGGCCGCTGCGATCTACTCCAAGGCCTACGGTCAGGATCAGGAGTTCTACGGTTTCTACCGCAGCCTGCGTGCCTACCGTGAAAGCTTCGCGAACAAATCCGACGTCATGGTCCTCGACCCAAGCAGCGACTTCTTCCGTTACCTGGAAAAGTCCAAGCCTTGATACGACGTTGACCTGAATCATTCCGCCCGGCGGCTAAAACCTCGGGCGGGGTGATCCTTTCGGAAAACGTGTGTATGATGCGGCAGCCGGGAAATTCCCGGCTTTTTTGCGTCTGCACGTTTGATTGCTGTTTTTGTTGCAGAAGATCGGGTTGAATGGCCCGACAGTTTTTCGAGGAAAGTGATGGGCGAAGCCGGTAACAGGCCTTTCGCCGCGTCGTTCATGCGCGTGCGTTTTGAACGGGCCGGTCATTTTCTGCTTCACTCAAGGCTCGCCCTCGGGCTGGCCGCCCGGATCTAAGGGGAATGGCGTAATGGCAACGGTAGACCGCTGGCTGCTGCCAGATGGCATCGAAGAAGTACTGCCACCGGAAGCGGCGCGCATTGAAGTCGCGCGTCGTCAGGTGTTGGATCTGTTCCAGAGCTGGGGTTACGAGTTTGTCGTGACTCCCCATATCGAGTACCTGGAATCCCTGCTGACCGGCGCGGGCCAGGACCTGGATCTGCGTACCTTCAAGGTCATCGACCCGCAATCGGGCCGGCAGATGGGTTTCCGTGCCGACATCACGCCGCAAGTGGCGCGCATCGATGCGCACACCCTGCGTCGCGAAGGCCCGAGCCGTCTCTGCTACGCCGGCAGCGTGCTGCATGCCCAGCCGCGTGCCTTGTCGTCCTCGCGCAGCCCGATCCAGTTGGGCGCCGAGTTGTACGGCGATGCGAGCCCGAGCAGCGACGTTGAAGTCATCAGCCTGATGCTGGCCATGCTGCAACTGGCTGATGTGCCGGATGTGCACATGGACCTGGGTCACGTTGGCATCTACCGCGGTCTGGCCCAGGCGGCCGGCCTGTCGGGTGAGGTCGAGCAACAGCTGTTCGATGCATTGCAACGCAAGGCCATCGACGAGGTCATTACCCTGACCGAAGGCCTGCCGGCTGATCTGTCCGGCATGCTGCGTGCACTGGTCGACCTGTGCGGCGGCCGTGAAGTGTTGAGCGCTGCCCGTGGGCGTCTGGCCAATGCGCCGGCGCCGGTACTGGCGGCGCTGGAAGATTTGCTCGCGATTGCCGAGCGACTGTCGGCGCGCTTCCCGGAGCTGCCGCTGTACTTCGATCTGGGCGAGCTGCGCGGTTACCACTACCACACCGGTGTAGTGTTCGCGGTGTTCGTGCCGGGTGTCGGCCAGTCCATCGCTCAGGGCGGTCGCTATGACGACATCGGCGCCGACTTCGGTCGTGCCCGTCCGGCAACCGGCTTTTCCACCGATTTGAAAACCCTGGTGACCCTGGGGCGTGCTGAGGTCGAGCTACCGTCTGGCGGTATCTGGATGCCTGACAGTACGGATGCGGCACTCTGGCAGCAGGTTTGCCAGTTGCGCAGTGAGGGTCAGCGTGTCGTTCAGGCATTGCCTGGACAACCTTTGGCCGCCGCCCGTGATGCGGACTGCGACCGGCAATTGATCCAGCAGAACGGGCTTTGGCAAGTATCGCCACTGGCTTCTTGAGTTTTCCTGCCGGCCAACGCCGGCACCAAGTTTGCGCGAATGAGGACAAGTGTTATGGGTAAGAATGTCGTAGTCCTGGGCACCCAGTGGGGTGATGAGGGCAAAGGCAAGATCGTTGATCTGCTGACCGAACATGCTGCCGCCGTAGTGCGCTACCAAGGTGGCCACAACGCTGGCCACACACTGGTGATCGACGGTGAAAAAACCGTCCTGCACCTGATCCCGTCGGGCGTGCTGCGCGAAGGCGTGCAGTGCCTGATCGGCAACGGCGTGGTGGTTGCACCTGACGCCCTGCTGCGCGAGATCACCAAGCTGGAAGAGAAAGGCGTACCGGTGCGTGAGCGCCTGCGTATCAGCCCGTCCTGCCCGCTGATCCTGTCCTTCCACGTGGCGCTGGACCAGGCCCGTGAAAAGGCCCGTGGCGAGCTGAAGATCGGCACCACCGGTCGCGGCATCGGCCCGGCTTACGAAGACAAGGTTGCACGTCGTGGCCTGCGTGTCGGCGACCTGCTCAACATGCCGCGCTTCGAAGACAAGCTGCGTGAGCTGGTGGACTACCACAACTTCATGCTGGTCGGTTACTACAAAGAGCCGGCCATCGAGTTCGAAAAGACCCTGGCCGAGTGCAAGGAATACGCTGAGCTGCTCAAGCCGCTGATGCTGGACGTCACTGCCGAGCTGCACGACCTGCGTCGCGCCGGCAAAGACATCATGTTCGAAGGCGCCCAGGGTTCGTTGCTCGACATCGACCACGGTACCTACCCGTACGTGACCAGCTCCAACACCACCGCCGGTGGCGTGGCGACCGGTTCGGGTGTTGGCCCGATGTTCCTGGACTACATCCTGGGTATCACCAAGGCTTACACCACTCGCGTAGGTTCGGGCCCGTTCCCGACCGAGCTGTTCGACGAAGTGGGCGCGCACCTGGCCAAACAGGGTCACGAGTTCGGTGCGACCACCGGCCGTGCTCGTCGTTGCGGTTGGTTCGACGCCGTTATCCTGCGTCGCGCTATCGATGTGAACAGCATCTCGGGCATCTGCCTGACCAAGCTGGACGTACTCGACGGCCTGGAAACCATCAACATCTGCACCGGCTACAAAGATGCGCAAGGCAACGCCGTAGCGCCGACTGACGCTGACAGCTACGTAGGCCTGCAGCCTGTGTACGAAGAAGTGCCGGGCTGGACCGAATCGACCGTGGGTGCCAAGACCCTGGAAGAACTGCCGGCCAACGCTCGCGCCTACATCAAACGCGTTGAAGAGTTGATCGGCGCGCCGATCGACATTATTTCGACGGGTCCGGACCGCAACGAAACCATCGTTCTGCGTCATCCGTTCGCTTGATAAGTCGTTGATGTAAAAACACAAAGGCCCCTTCATCGGGGCCTTTGTCGTTTATGCCTGTTGGACGGCATGACCTTTGCTGTGAATCTGTCTACAAGAGTGCCATCAAATTAATGGCGTCAGAAGTAGAGGGATTCACAGTGTCGGCCGTTCTCTCACTGTTACAAAGCCGTTTGTTGCGGCCCGTATTCGTTACCCTTGGTATCGCCCTTTTGGTGCAGGTGCTGGTGGCCGTTGCCCTGACGCGGAGCACCGTCACGGCGCTGGAAGCTGACCTGGGCACTCGCCTGGGCGCCGACAGCCAGAAGCTCTCCGGTGAGCTGGAGCAGGCCGGGCGTGAAGTCACCTCGAGCCTCGATACCTTGTCCACCAATACTCGCCAGCGTTTGACTGCCGGCCTGTCCTCGCGTCTGAAAGAGGAGCAGGCACAACTGCGTACGACCCTGGAAAAAGACCTGAAGGACTCGGCCAACGACATGGCCCAGTTGCTCGCCTCCGTAGCGCCTCGCGCCATGTGGGACAGCGATGTGCCGACCCTGTCCGAGTTTGCCCGACGTGCCCAGCGCAATCCCAACGTGCTGTTCGTGGTCTATGACGACGCCACCGGCCAGCATCTGACCCGCTATCTCAACCGCGAAAACCCGATCAACAAGGCCCTTCTGGAAAAAGGCCAGGGCGAGCGGGCGCTGGATAAGGTGCTGGATGCGGCGAAGCATGATCCGTCGGTCTACTACCTTGAAGCGTCGATCAATCCCAACGGCGTGGAGATCGGCAAGGTGCTGATGGGTGTTTCGACGGCCTCGGTGGACACCGATCTGGCGGCACTCGATCAGCGCTTCTCGGCGCTGATCGCCAGCAGTGATCAACTGGTCGGCGACAGCCTCAAGGGCGCCGCCGCCGACAGCGCCACGGCCATGCGCGCGCGCCTGCAGTCGGCGCAATCCACCGCCGCCGAGATGAAAGCCAACACGACCAACACCGTACAGGACGCCGCAGCCACGCTGCGCTGGCGTATCGGTATGGGACTGGCGCTGGTCGGCGCCGGCGTGCTGTTGCTGCTGGCGGTGGTGCTCGGCCATCGTGTGGTCAATCGCTTGAAGATGCTCAACGCCGCCATGGATGACCTGGCAGCAGGCGAGGGCGACCTGACCAAGCGGGTGCAGATCAACAGCAAGGACGAAATCGGTGACATGGCTTCGGCAGTCAACCGCTTTGTGGATAAGTTGCAGCCGATCGTGCGCGAGGCCGGGGATGTGGCCCAGCGCACCGGTGTGGAAATCGGCGCGATGACCCTGCGCAATGCTGGCGCCGATGCGGCGGCGGGGATGCAGCGCGATGAGGTCGCCGAAAGCCTGCGGGCACTCTCGCAGATGGCTGATGAGGCGCAGTCGGAAAGCCATGCGATGCAAGCGGCGCTGAAGCAGGTGGTGGATATTCGTCAGGCCACCGACGAGAACACCCGCACGTCGGCCAAGGTCGGCAGCCTGATCGAGGCTTTGGCGGGGCAGGTCGATACCGGGGCGAAAGTCATCGAACGCCTGGCGCAGCAAAGCGAGCAGATCGAAGTGGTGCTGACCGTGATTCACGGCATCGCCGAACAGACCAATCTTCTGGCGCTCAACGCCGCCATCGAGGCGGCCCGGGCCGGTGAGACCGGTCGCGGTTTTGCGGTGGTGGCGGACGAAGTCCGGGCGCTGGCGAGCAAGACTCAAAGCTCCACTGGTGACATCCAGGCGCACATCGTTGCCTTGCAGCAGGGCGCCCGTGAGGCGGTTGAGGCGATTGGTCAGGCCGGGCGTCAGGCCAGCGAAGGTTTGCTGGTGTTGCGTGACAGTGCGCGGTTGCAGCAGTCGGTGCAGGCCTCGGTCGAGCAGGTGCATGCGGCGATTGGTCTGGCGACTCAGGCGGCGGCGCATCAGGCTCAGGGTGCGCAGGCCGTGCGCGGTCGGGTCGAGACGATTCATGCCCAGGCGGAGAAAGCCGCTCAGGCGGTGGTCGAGACCACGGCCAGCGGCAAGGTGCTGGATGGTCTGGCGGCGCAGCTCAAGGCCAGCCTGGGGCAGTTCCGGGCCTGATAGTGCGGGCAAAAAAAATCGCAGCTTCGGCTGCGATTTTTTTATCGGCTCAAATACATCCGGGTTGTCAGCAGGTAGACGGGCAACCCCGAGACCACAATCAACAACGCCGCATAAGGTGCTGCGGCTGCGAACTCGACATTCGCGGTGTGTGCCCAGACTTCGGTCGCCAAGGTGTTGAGCCCGGTCGGACTCAGCAGCAGCGTCGCCGTCAGTTCCTTCATGGCATCCAGAAACACCAGCGCGAACGCCGCGCCCAGTGCGGGGAAGATGATCGGCAGGGTCACTCGGCAGAACGCCGTGAACGACGACGCGCCCAGTGTGCGGGCGGCTTCTTCCAGTTGTGGTGCGGCCTTGTTCAGCGCTGTGCGGATCGGCGCCTGGGCCAGTGGCAGGAACAGCAGCGCATAGGCGATCAGCAACAACAGGGAAGTCTGATACAGCGCCGGCACGTAATGCAGGGCGAAATACACCAGCGTCAGTGCGATCACCAGCCCCGGCAGCGCGTGCAGCAGATAGGGCAGACGCTCGGCCCAGATCGCCAGTTGGCCCTTGTAGCGCACCACCAGCAATCCAACCGGCACCGCCAGTAGCAGACACAATCCCGCGCCACCCAGCGACAGCGCAAGCGACGACAGCAGTGCTTCGGTGATTGCCGCCACCGGGAAGGCTGCTGACGAGCCGACCGCTAGCCAGTACGCCAGCATCCCAAGTGGAATGCCGCTGCCGACAATCGCCAGCATCAGGCAATACAGTTGACCGGCAATTGCCCAGGGTCCGAGTTGCACTTGCTCGGCCCGGCGCGCCGCACCCTGGCCGGTTCGCACGTGACGTCCCTTGCCACGCACCCGCAGTTCCAGCCACAGCAGCATCAGACACAGCGCCAGCAGCACCGCCGACAACATCGCTGCGTTGGCGTTGCTGAATTCCAGCTCGAATTGCTGATAGATCGCTGTGGTGAAGGTTTGCAGGCCAATGATCGACAGTGCGCCGAATTCCACCAGCATGTGCAACGCAATCAGCAGCGAGCCGGCCAGCAGCGAAGGCCACAGCAGGGGCAGGGTGACGCGGAAAAACACGCCCCAGCGATTCTGTCCCAGTGTCCTTGCCGACTCTTCAAGGGACGGGTCGAGATTGCGCAGAGTGGCTGCCACCGGAAGAAAGATCAGCGGATATTTCGAGAGGCTCATCACCAGGATCGCCCCGCCAAGCCCTTCGAACTGCGCGCTGAGCGATACCCAGGTAAAGCTGCTGACGAATGCCGGTACCGCAAACGGCAGGCAAAGTATTACGCCCCACAAACGCCTGCCCGGCAGATTGCTGCGCTCCAGCAACCACGCCAGCGACAGGCCGATCACGCCGCAAGTCACGGTTACGCCGACCATCAGTGCCAGTGTGTTGCGCAGCAGGCCGAACACGTAAGGGCGCCACAGCAAATGCAGCGCCTCGGACCAGCCCGCCTGCCAGGCTTTGAGGCCGACATAGGCCAGCGGCAAGAGGCTCATCACCACCAGCAGCAACACCGGCAGCACCAGCCAGATCGACGGCCGCTTGCGCCGTGGCACGTAACCCCCGCGCGTGGAGGGGGCGGATAACGAGGCGCTCATCAGTTCAAGCCAACTTCGCGTTCCAGATCCAGTGCTTCCTCGGCATTGCCCAGATCGGCCGGGGTAACGTCCGGTGCTTCCAGCTCACTGAAAGGTTTGAGGCCACGATCCGATTCCATACCGTTGTGCAACGGATACTCGGCGGTGGTCTGGGTGATCACGCGCTGGCCTTCCTCGCTGGCCATGTAGGCGAGAAACTGCTGGGCTTCTTTGGGATGTTTGCTGGACTTCAGCACCGCAGCGCTGGAGACAGTGATCAAGCCGCCCACGTCGCCGCCGGTGAAGTAGTGCAGTTTGGAGTCGAGCTTGCCTTTCTCCCGTTGCAGGGCGAACCAGTAGTAATTGTTCACCAGCACGGTGGCGACTTCGCCGTTTTCCACAGCCTTGAGGGCGACCATGTTGTTGCTGTAGGTCTTGCCGAAGGCGCGCAGGCCGGTCAGCCATTCTTCGGCGGCTTCACGACCGTGTTTTTTGATGATGGCGACGGCCTGTTCCTGGAAGGCGCCGCTGGTGGGTACGAAACCGACCTTGCCTTGCCACTGCGGATCGGCGAAATCCAGCACCGACTTGGGCAGGTCTTTTTCATCGACCAGTTTCGGGTTGAACGCAACTACGCGAACCCGTGCGGTGACGCCGATCCAGGTGCCATTGCCGGCGACGTATTTTTTCGGCAGGACTGCCAGAGTGGCATCGTCGGACTTGGCCAGCAGGCCGAGTTCGCCGAGGTTGTTCAGTGGCGGGGATTCTTCGGTGTAGATCACGTCGGCGGGGGAGCGGTCGCCTTCTTCGATAATCTGGCTGGCGAGCTGGTTGCTGCTGCCTTTGCGCACATTGACGTGAATACCGGTCTTGGCTTCGAAGGCCTTGGCGATCGCGTCGCCGACTTCCTTGTGTTGACCGTTGTAGAGAGTCAGGGAAACCGTATCGGCAGCCTGGGTGAGGGGAGTGGCGAGTGCCAGGCCGAGCAGGGTGAAGGTCAAGCCGCGGCGCAGGGTATTTCGAAACATCATTCGCAGGGTTCCTCACTGTCGCATTGCAAAAACTTGCAACAATGATAAACGATATCGTTTCTCAAATGCTCCTTGCGAGCAGGATAAGGGTTTGGTAGGGCGGCCTGAGTTTTCAGGAAGCCAGAAACGCAAAAACCCGCTTTCGCGGGTTTTTGTGAGATTCAAGATCGTGACCTTGAATTTGAATTGGTGCCCAGAAGAAGACTCGAACTTCCACGACCGTAAGGTCACCAGCACCTGAAGCTGGCGTGTCTACCAATTTCACCATCTGGGCTTCATCTTCAGCGTTGCCGCTGTTGATGTGGCGCACTATACGGAGCGCCTTTTGATCTGTAAACCCCTGATTTGATTTTAATAAATCAATTTCAGAAAAAAGTCGGGACGCAGAATGCAAAAAACCCGCTTTCGCGGGTTTTTGTGTGAGTCTTGAAACTGTTCTAGTCTCAAACTCGAAATTGGTGCCCAGGAGAAGACTCGAACTTCCACGACCGTAAGGTCACCAGCACCTGAAGCTGGCGTGTCTACCAATTTCACCACCTGGGCATCTCGACAGCGTCTGTACGTCGTCGATGGCGCGCACTATACGGAGCGTCTTTTTAACTGTAAACCCCTGCCAGCAAAAAAAATGGTTTTTTTTACCAGCGGTGTTCAAAACGCCTTTCAGACGTCGATACAAGGCTCCAGACGCGCCTTATAGAGTCGGAAATTTCCCGTTTGATGGCGCCTATGCCAAACTAACCCGCATATAGACAAGGTGAAAACTCTCTAATGGCCGATTGGCAGTCCCTCGATCCCGAGGCCGCTCGTGAAGCGGAAAAATATGAAAACCCTATTCCCAGCCGCGAACTGATCCTTCAGCACCTTGCTGATCGGGGTTCGCCTGCTGCCCGCGAGCAACTGGTCGAAGAGTTTGGTCTGACCACAGAAGACCAGATCGAAGCCCTGCGCCGCCGCCTGCGCGCCATGGAGCGCGACGCTCAACTGATCTACACCCGCCGTGGCACTTATGCGCCGGTGGACAAGCTCGACCTGATCCTCGGCCGCATCAGCGGTCACCGCGACGGCTTCGGCTTCCTGGTGCCGGACGACGGCTCCGACGACCTGTTCATGAGCCCGGCGCAGATGCGTCTGGTGTTCGACGGCGACCGGGCCCTGGCCCGTGTGTCCGGCCTGGACCGTCGCGGTCGCCGCGAAGGCGTGATCGTCGAAGTGGTGTCCCGTGCCCACGAAAGCATCGTCGGCCGCTACTTCGAAGAGGGCGGTATCGGCTTTGTGGTCGCGGACAACCCGAAGATCCAGCAGGAAGTGCTGGTGACCCCGGGGCGCAACGCCAATGCCCAGATCGGTCAGTTCGTCGAGGTGAAAATCACTCACTGGCCGACTCCGCGCTTCCAGCCGCAAGGCGATGTGATCGAAGTCGTCGGCAACTACATGGCACCGGGCATGGAAATCGATGTCGCCCTGCGCACCTACGACATTCCGCACGTCTGGCCTGAAGCCGTTCTGAAGGAAGCCGGCAAGCTCAAGCCGGAAGTCGAAGAGAAAGACAAAGAGAAGCGCGTCGATCTGCGCCATCTGCCGTTCGTCACCATCGACGGTGAAGATGCCCGCGACTTCGACGACGCCGTCTACTGCGAATCCAAGCCAGGCAAGTTGCGCCTGTTCTCCGGCGGCTGGAAGTTGTACGTGGCGATTGCCGACGTTTCCAGCTACGTGAAGATCGGCTCGGCCCTGGACAACGAAGCCCAGGTGCGCGGCAACTCGGTGTACTTCCCCGAGCGCGTGGTGCCGATGCTGCCGGAGCAGCTCTCCAACGGCCTGTGCTCGCTGAACCCGCACGTCGATCGTCTGGCTATGGTCTGCGAGATGACCATCTCCAAATCCGGCGAAATGACCGACTACTGCTTCTATGAAGCGGTGATCCACTCCCACGCCCGTCTGACCTACAACAAGGTCAGCGCGATGCTGGAAACGCCGAAAGCCACCGAAGCACGCAAGCTTCGCGGCGAATACACCGACGTTCTGCCGCACCTGAAGCAGCTCTACGCGCTGTACAAAGTGTTGCTGGCTGCCCGTCACGTGCGTGGCGCGATCGATTTCGAAACGCAGGAAACCCGGATTATCTTCGGTTCCGAGCGCAAGATTGCCGAAATCCGTCCGACCACCCGTAACGACGCGCACAAGCTGATCGAGGAATGCATGCTGGCGGCCAACGTGGCCACTGCCGAGTTCCTGAAAAAGCACGAAATCCCTGCACTGTACCGCGTCCACGACGGCCCGCCGCCGGAGCGTCTGGAAAAGCTGCGCGCGTTCCTCGGCGAGCTCGGCCTGTCCCTGCACAAAGGCAAGGACGGCCCGACGCCGAAGGACTATCAGGCCCTGTTGGCCAGCATCAAGGACCGTCCGGATTTCCACCTGATCCAGACCGTGATGCTGCGCTCCCTGAGCCAGGCGGTGTACAGCGCCCAGAACGAAGGCCACTTCGGTCTGAATTACGAAGCCTATACCCACTTCACCTCGCCGATCCGACGTTACCCGGACCTGCTCACGCACCGGGCGATCCGCAGCGTGATCCATTCGAAACAGGACACCCCGCACGTTCGCCGTGCCGGCGCGATGACCATTCCGAAGGCGCGCATCTATCCGTACGACGAAGCGGCGCTGGAGCAACTCGGCGAGCAGTGCTCGATGAGCGAGCGCCGTGCCGACGAAGCGACCCGCGACGTGGTGAACTGGCTCAAGTGCGAGTTCATGAAAGACCGCGTGGGCGAATCGTTCCCGGGCGTGATCACTGCCGTGACCGGTTTCGGCCTGTTCGTCGAGCTGACCGATATTTACGTCGAAGGTCTGGTGCACGTCACCGCACTGCCGGGCGATTACTACCACTTCGACCCTGTGCATCACCGCCTGGCGGGCGAGCGCACCGGTCGCAGCTTCCGTCTTGGCGATACCGTTGAAGTGCGCGTCATGCGCGTCGATCTCGACGAGCGCAAGATCGACTTCGAGATGGCGGAAAAAACCATCAGCGCACCAATCGGCCGCAAGAAGCGTGGCACCGAAACCGCTGCTCCAGCGGCCAAGGCTGTGGAAGAAAAAGCTCCGGCCAAAACCGCCAGCCGCCGTCCGGCCAAGGAAAAGGTGGCCGAGGCTTATCGCCCGAGCGATGCCGTGGCGAAAAACGCCGAGCTGCGCAAAAGCCGTGAGATGAAGAAGGCCTTGCTGGCCGACGCCAAAAACGGTGGTAAAGCGGCGTCCGGGGGAAAGACCGGACGGTCGGCGCCTGAAAAGGCCTCCGGCAGCAAGCCAGGCAAACCGAGCAAACACCGCAAGGGCCCGCCAAAAGCGGGTTCCGCTCCAGCCAAAAGCGGCGGGGCACGTAAACCGAAGGCGAAGTCATGAGTCAGTTGGAAAAAATCTACGGCGTTCACGCGGTAGAAGCGTTGCTGCGTCACCACCCTAAACGCGTCAAGCAGATCTGGCTGGCTGAAAGCCGTAACGATCCGCGGGTGCAGACACTGATCGAGCTGGCCAACGAAAACCGGGTCCAGATCGGTCAGGCCGAGCGCCGCGAAATGGACGCATGGGTCGAGGGCGTGCACCAGGGCGTGGTGGCGGACGTCAGTCCGAGCCAGGTCTGGGGCGAAGCGATGCTCGACGAACTGCTCGACCGCACCGAAGGCGCGCCGTTGCTGCTGGTGCTCGACGGCGTGACCGATCCGCACAACCTCGGCGCCTGCCTGCGTTCGGCGGACGCTGCCGGTGCGCTGGCGGTCATCGTGCCGAAAGACAAGTCGGCCACGTTGACGCCGGTCGTGCGGAAAGTGGCCTGCGGCGCGGCGGAAGTGATTCCGCTGGTGGCTGTGACCAACCTCGCGCGCACCCTCGAAAAGCTTCAGCAACGTGGTCTGTGGGTTGTCGGCACGGCGGGAGAGGCCGAGGTCAGCATCTATGACCAGGACCTGACCGGCCCGACCATCCTGATCATGGGCGCCGAAGGCAAAGGCATGCGTCGCCTGACCCGTGAACATTGCGACTACCTGGTGAACCTGCCGATGGCCGGTAGCGTCAGCAGTCTCAACGTGTCGGTTGCGACCGGCGTGTGCCTGTTCGAGGCCCAGCGCCAGCGCGGGGCCAAGGCCAAGGCGGCTGCCAAAAAGGCTTAAGCCTCGCGCAGTCCAAAATGTGGGAGCGAGCCTGCTCGCGATAGCGGAGTTACATTCAGCATTAATGTTGGATGTTGAGCCGCCATCGCGAGCAGGCTCGCTCCCACAGTGCTTTGTGGTGTGGCCCGGATTGGTGGCTGTTCAAATAATCACCAATTGCCTTGCACCTCTTCTGTCCCTTCTCTACAATTGCGCCCCTTGCTGTGACGGCAGGCACCCATGTGCCCCGCGCCGGCAAGTCCATAAGTGTCATTCACTCCTTGTCTGACCGTTTTTGAGCGGCAGGCTACAACCCGTAAGGAGCATTCATGCGTCATTACGAAATCATCTTTCTGGTCCACCCTGACCAGAGCGAGCAAGTCGGCGGCATGGTTGAGCGTTACACCAAGCTGATCGAAGAAGACGGCGGCAAAATCCACCGTCTGGAAGACTGGGGCCGTCGTCAACTGGCCTACGCAATCAACAATGTTCACAAGGCTCACTACGTGATGCTGAACGTTGAGTGCACCGGCAAGGCCCTGGCCGAGCTGGAAGACAACTTCCGCTACAACGATGCTGTGATCCGTAACCTGGTCATCCGTCGCGACGAAGCCGTTACCGGCCAGTCCGAGATGCTCAAGGCTGAAGAAAACCGCAGTGAGCGCCGTGAGCGTCGCGAACGTCCTGAGCACGATGGCAGCGCCGATGGCGATGACAGCGATAGCGACAGCGACAACAGCGATAACGCTGACGAGTAATCCACGGACCTTTTAAGGAGCCTATCAAATGGCACGTTTCTTCCGTCGTCGTAAATTCTGCCGCTTCACCGCTGAAGACGTGAAGGAGATCGACTACAAAGATCTCAACACTCTGAAAGCCTACGTATCCGAGACCGGCAAAATCGTTCCAAGCCGCATCACCGGTACCAAAGCTCGTTATCAGCGTCAGCTGGCCACCGCTATCAAGCGCGCCCGCTTCCTGGCCCTGCTGGCCTACACCGACAGCCACGGCCGCTGAGACCGGGTAGTCGACAAGTAAGTAAGGGATCGAATGCATGCGTGCCTTGGCTGAATTCATCATGCGGGGGCGTATGCAGGCCACGCTGGTCGTGGCCGGATCTGCGGCATTGCCGCTGTTGTTCTGGTTGAGTGCCGCTGCAGGTTGCCTTGTGCTCCTGCGGCGCGGTTCGGACGCCTTGAGCGTCCTGGGTGTGGGAGTGTTGTCAGCGTTGGTGAGCTGGCACTACCTCAAAGACCCGACGGCACTGATTGTGCTGCTCGGGGCTTGCGGTCTGGCGCTGGTTTTACGCGCCGAACACACCTGGAATCGCGTGCTGCTGGTCAGCGTGGCCGTGGGATTGTTGATTGCCGTGAGCCTGGGGACCGTTTTCGGTTCCTTCACCGAAGCGCTGGCGCAGACGTTTGAACAAGTCTTGCCGCTGGCGATGGGTGAGGTCTACGAGAAATTCTCGGCAGACCAGAAGGCGATTCTCACGGGATTGGCGGTTCCACTGTCGATCATTTCGACAGCGGTGTCGTTGCAGGTCTTTAGCGTGCTGTGCCTGATTCTTGGGCGCTACTGGCAGGCGTTGTTGTATAACCCCGGCGGTTTCGGTCGCGAGTTTCGCGCCATCCGACTGCCGAAAGGCGTTGCGCTGTCGCTTCTGGCCGTCATGTGTGTGGCACCGTTCTTCGGTCTGCACGCACTGGTTCTGTTGCCGTTGTGCAGCGTGCCGCTGTTCTTCGCCGGTCTGGCCCTGGTTCACGGGCTGGTGGCGCAGAAACGGCTGGCCGGTTTCTGGCTGGTGGGGATATACGTCACGCTCGTGCCTTTCATGCACTTGCTCGGTCCGTTGCTTGTGGTCTTGGCCATTGTCGACAGCCTGATTGATTTTCGCGGTCGTCACGCGTCGAAAGACGCCGATAACGCGAACGGTGAAGGTTAAAAGTTAAGAGGATTTCCACATGCAACTGATCCTTCTGGAAAAAATCGCCAACCTGGGCAACCTGGGCGACAAAGTAAACGTTAAGGCCGGTTACGGCCGTAACTACCTGCTGCCTTTCGGCAAAGCCACCGCTGCGACCGCTGCCAACCTGGCTGCGTTCGAAGAGCGTCGTGCTGAGCTGGAAAAAGCCGCTGCCGACCGTAAAGCATCGGCTGAAAGCCGTGCTGCCCAACTGGCCGAGCTGGAAGTGACCATCACTGCCACCGCTGGCGACGAAGGCAAGCTGTTCGGTTCGATCGGTACTCACGACATCGCTGACGCACTGACCGCCTCCGGCGTTGAAGTGGCGAAAAGCGAAGTTCGTCTGCCGAACGGCACCATCCGCAACGTAGGTGAATTCGACGTGGCTGTGCACCTGCACGCCGAAGTTGAAGCCACCGTACGCGTTGTCGTGGTAGCAGCTTAAGCAACACCCTGATCGACTGGCGGCTTGTACGCCAGGCGGTTAACATCGGGCACGATCCTGTCTTCAGGTCGTGCCCTTTGTCTTTCTGCAATCCCTGCTTTTCCTGAATAAAAAGTGGCCATGAACGAAATCTCCGCTCCCGAGCAATACGATCTGCAAACCGCCGCGCTGAAGGTGCCGCCGCATTCCATCGAGGCCGAACAGGCCGTGCTCGGTGGTCTGATGCTGGACAACAACGCCTGGGAACGCGTGCTCGATCAAGTCTCCGACGGCGATTTCTACCGACATGACCACCGTCTGATTTTCCGCGCGATCGCCAAACTGGCCGATCAGAACTCGCCGATCGACGTCGTGACCCTTGCCGAGCAACTGGACAAGGAAGGTCAGACATCCCAGGTCGGCGGCCTCGGATACCTCGGTGAACTGGCGAAAAACACGCCGTCCGTCGCCAACATCAAGGCCTATGCGCAGATCGTCCGCCAGCGTGCGACGTTGCGTCAGTTGATCGGCATCAGCACCGAAATTGCCGACAGCGCCTTCAACCCTGAAGGTCGCACCGCCGAGGAAATCCTCGACGAAGCCGAACGGCAGATCTTCGCGATTGCCGAGGCCCGGCCAAAAACCGGCGGCCCGGTGGGTGTGAATGACCTGTTGACCAAAGCCATCGACCGCATCGACACCTTGTTCAACACCGCCGACTCGATCACCGGCCTGTCCACCGGCTATACCGACCTCGACGAGAAGACCAGCGGCCTGCAACCGGCCGACCTGATCATCGTCGCCGGTCGTCCGTCCATGGGTAAGACGACTTTCGCGATGAACCTGGTGGAAAACGCCGTGTTGCGCAGCGACAAGGTGGTGCTGGTGTACTCCCTCGAGATGCCAGGCGAATCGCTGATCATGCGTATGCTGTCGTCCCTCGGCCGCATCGACCAGACCAAGGTGCGTTCCGGTCAGCTCGAAGACGACGACTGGCCACGCCTGACCTCGGCGGTCAACCTGCTCAACGACCGCAAACTGTTCATCGATGACACCGCCGGCATCAGTCCGTCGGAAATGCGTGCCCGGACCCGACGTCTGGTGCGCGAGCACGGCGATATCGGCCTGATCATGATCGACTACCTGCAGTTGATGCAGATCCCGGGCTCCAGCGGTGACAACCGGACCAACGAGATTTCCGAGATCTCCCGGTCCCTGAAAGCCCTGGCCAAGGAATTCAACTGCCCGGTGGTGGCTTTGTCGCAGCTCAACCGCTCCCTGGAACAACGTCCCAACAAGCGCCCGGTGAACTCCGACTTGCGGGAATCCGGAGCGATCGAGCAGGACGCCGACGTCATCATGTTCGTGTACCGGGACGAGGTGTATCACCCGGAAACCGAGCACAAAGGCATCGCCGAAATCATCATCGGCAAACAGCGGAACGGCCCGATCGGCTTCATCCGCCTGGCCTTCATCGGCAAGTACACGCGCTTCGAAAACCTCGCGCCGGGCAGCTATAACTTCGACGACGACGAGTAAGTCCGTCCTCGTCTGACTGCCCCTGATATTTCCGACCACAGCCGTCGGAATTGGTCATTTTTTGTGCTATATTCCGCGCCCGCGATTTTGCACCTCAACACCGGTCATCGACATGCAAGCAGCCAAGCCGTTATTTGACTATCCAAAATACTGGGCCGAATGTTTCGGACCAGCCCCGTTCCTGCCGATGAGCAGGGAGGAGATGGATCAGCTCGGCTGGGATTCCTGCGACATCATCATTGTCACGGGTGATGCCTACGTCGATCACCCGTCGTTCGGCATGGCGATCATCGGCCGGCTGCTGGAGTCCCAGGGCTTCCGCGTCGGGATCATTGCCCAGCCGAACTGGCAGTCCAAAGACGACTTCATGAAGCTCGGCGAGCCGAACCTGTTCTTCGGCGTCGCGGCCGGCAACATGGACTCGATGATCAATCGCTACACCGCGGACAAGAAAATCCGTTCCGACGACGCCTATACCCCGGGCGGCATGGCCGGCAAGCGTCCGGATCGCGCGAGCCTGGTCTATAGCCAGCGCTGCAAGGAAGCCTACAAGCACGTGCCGATCGTGCTCGGCGGCATCGAAGCCTCCCTGCGCCGCATCGCCCACTACGACTACTGGCAGGATCGTGTGCGCAACTCGATCCTGATCGACGCCAGCGCCGACATCCTGCTGTACGGCAACGCCGAACGCGCGATCGTCGAAGTCGCCCAGCGTCTGTCCTACGGTCACAAGATCGAAGACATTACCGATGTGCGCGGCACCGCGTTCATCCGTCGTGACACGCCGGCGGGCTGGTACGAAGTCGATTCCACGCGCATCGACCGCCCGGGCAAGATCGACAAGATCATCAACCCGTACGTCAACACCCAGGACACTCAGGCTTGCGCAATTGAGCAGGAGAAGGGCCCGGTTGATGATCCGGAAGAAGCCAAGGTCGTGCAGATCCTGGCCAGCCCGAAAATGACCCGCGACAAGACCGTGATCCGCCTGCCGTCGATGGAAAAGGTGCGTAACGACCCGGTCCTGTACGCCCACGCCAACCGCGTGCTGCACCTGGAAACCAACCCGGGCAACGCCCGTGCGCTGGTGCAGAAGCATGGCGAGATCGACGTCTGGTTCAACCCGCCGCCGATTCCGATGACCACTGAAGAAATGGACTACGTGTTCGGCATGCCTTACGCACGTGTTCCGCATCCTGCGTACGGCAAGGAAAAGATCCCGGCCTACGACATGATCCGCTTCTCGGTGAACATCATGCGTGGCTGCTTCGGCGGCTGCACCTTCTGTTCGATCACCGAGCACGAAGGCCGGATCATCCAGAACCGTTCCGAAGAGTCGATCATTCGCGAAATCGAAGAGATCCGCGACAAGGTGCCGGGTTTCACCGGTGTCATTTCCGACCTCGGCGGCCCGACCGCGAACATGTACCGCATCGCCTGCAAGAGCCCGGAAATCGAATCCGCGTGCCGCAAGCCGTCCTGCGTGTTCCCGGGCATCTGCCCGAACCTGAACACCGACCACTCGTCGCTGATTCAGCTGTATCGCAGCGCCCGTGCCTTGCCGGGTGTGAAGAAGATCCTGATCGCCTCCGGCCTGCGTTACGACCTCGCGGTCGAGTCGCCGGAGTACGTCAAGGAGCTGGTGACCCACCACGTCGGCGGTTACCTGAAGATCGCCCCGGAACACACCGAGGAAGGTCCGCTCAACCAGATGATGAAGCCGGGGATCGGCACGTACGATCGCTTCAAGCGCATGTTCGAGAAGTACACCAAGGAAGCCGGGAAAGAGCAGTACCTGATTCCGTACTTCATCGCCGCGCACCCGGGCACCACCGACGAAGACATGATGAACCTGGCCCTGTGGCTCAAGGGCAACGGCTTCCGTGCCGACCAGGTGCAGGCGTTCTATCCGTCGCCGATGGCCACCGCCACCGCGATGTACCACTCGGGCAAGAACCCGCTGCGCAAGGTCACTTACAAGAGCGACGGCGTGACCATCGTCAAGAGCGAGGAGCAGCGTCGTCTGCACAAGGCGTTCCTGCGTTACCACGACCCGAAAGGCTGGCCGATGCTGCGTGAAGCGCTGATCCGCATGGGTCGCGCCGACCTGATCGGGCCGGGCAAGCACCAGTTGATCCCGACGCATCAGCCGGCCACCGACAGCTACCAGAGTGCCCGTCGCAAGAACTCGACGCCGGCTGGCAGCTATAAAGTGGCGAAGGACGTGAAAGAGAAAACCACCAAGATCCTCACCCAGCACAACGGTCTGCCACCGCGCGCCAGCGACGGCGGCAATCCGTGGGACAAGCGTGAACAGGCCAAGGCCGCGGCATTCGCCCGCAACCAGCAGGCCGCCAAGGAGCGCAAGGAAGCGGCGAAAGGCAAAGGGCCGAAGCCGGCTCGCAAGCCGGTCGTACCGCGCTGAATCGCACTTGAGTGAACAGAACGCCAACCTTCGGGTTGGCGTTTTGCGTTGTGCCTCGCAACATTTGCGTGCAACTGTGCCAAAGCATTTCACCGCGTCGCCCGATTTTGGTGCTGTACTGCCCTGAGCATTCCGGGAAAGCGCCCAGGCCTCTGCATGGCATAAGTCTTGCGCGCTTTCGAATACGCTTGGGCTCGCAGGAGGCACGCCGTGTCGATTCATGTCGCATTGCATCACGTCACGCATTACCGCTACGACCGCGCTGTCGAACTCGGCCCGCAGATCGTGCGCCTGCGCCCGGCTGCCCACAGCCGCACGCGGATTCTGTCTTATTCGCTGAAAGTCTCGCCCGAGCAGCACTTCATCAACTGGCAGCAGGATCCCCAGGGCAACTACCTCGCCCGACTGGTGTTTCCCGAGAAAACCGCCGAACTGCGGATCGAGGTCGACCTGCTGGCCGAGATGGCGGTGTTCAACCCGTTCGACTTTTTCCTCGAGCCCTACGCCGAGAAAATCCCCTTCGCCTACGCCGCCGATGAACGCAAGGAACTGGCGCCGTACCTCGAAACCCTGCCGCTGACGCCGAAATTCCAGGCCTATCTGGACGCCATCGACCGCTCGCCGCTGCCGGCAGTGGACTTCCTGGTGGCGCTCAACCAGCGCCTGAGCGAGGACATCAATTACCTGATTCGCATGGAGCCGGGCGTACAGACCCCGGAACACACCCTCGAACACGCGTCCGGCTCCTGCCGCGATTCGGCGTGGCTGCTGGTGCAACTGCTGCGTAACCTCGGACTGGCGGCGCGTTTCGTCTCCGGTTACCTGATTCAGCTCACCGCCGACGTGAAAAGCCTCGACGGCCCCTCCGGCACCGAAGTGGACTTCACCGATCTGCACGCGTGGTGCGAGGTTTATCTGCCCGGTGCCGGCTGGATCGGTCTCGATGCGACTTCCGGACTGTTCGCCGGGGAAGGGCATATCCCGTTGGCCTGCAGTCCCGACCCGTCCTCGGCGGCGCCGATCAGTGGTCTGGTGGAGCCTTGCGAATGCGAATTCAGCCACGAGATGTCGGTGGAGCGGATCTGGGAAGCTCCACGGGTCACCAAGCCCTACACCGATGAGCAATGGCTGGCGATTCAGACGCTGGGCCGGCAGATCGACGCCGACCTGCTGGAAGGTGACGTGCGCCTGACCATGGGCGGCGAACCGACCTTCGTGTCCATTGATGACCCGGATGGCGCCGAATGGAACACCGCCGCGCTCGGCCCGGACAAGCGCCGGCTCTCCGCCGAGCTGTTCCAGCGCATGCGCAAGCACTACGCGCCCAAGGGACTGGTGCATTTCGGCCAGGGCAAGTGGTATCCGGGCGAGCAACTGCCACGCTGGTCGCTGAACTGCTACTGGCGCCGCGACGGTGTGCCGATCTGGCACAACAACGCATTGATCGCCGACGAGCAGCAGGATTACGGCGCCGATGGCGCATTGGCCGGGCGCTTTCTGGCGAGTGTCGCCGAGCGTCTGAAACTGCCGGCACGCTTTGTGTTCCCGGCCTACGAGGACAATTTCTACTACCTCTGGCGCGAGGGTGCATTGCCAAGCAACGTCAGCGCTGAAGACTCGCGTCTGGAAGAGCCGCTGGAACGTGCGCGGCTGCGCAAGGTGTTCAGTCAGGGGCTGGACAAGGTTATCGGTCAGGTGCTGCCACTGGCGCGCACCGCCAAGGGCGATCAATGGCAGAGCGGGCGCTGGTATCTGCGCGATGAACATTGCCGGCTGGTGCCGGGAGACTCACCGCTGGGCTATCGCTTGCCATTGGGTTCGCAGCCCTGGGTGAAGGCGGCGGAGTATCCGTTCATTCATCCGAACGATCCGAATCAGGACTTCCCCGAGCTACCCGATACCGATCAACTCAATCGACACGACGCGCCGGCTGCGGCGGACGAACGGGTGCCGAAGATCGACGAGTCCGCCGACTGGCTGACCCGCACCGCGTTCTGTGCCGAGGCACGGGAAGGCCGCTTGTATCTGTTCATGCCGCCGCTGGAACGGGTCGAGGACTATCTAGAGCTGGTGGCCGCCATCGAAGCCACTGCCGAAGAATTTCACTGTCCGGTGCTGCTGGAAGGTTACGAGCCGCCGAGCGATCCGCGTCTGAGCAACTTCCGCATCACCCCGGATCCCGGCGTGATCGAGGTCAACGTCCAGCCTTCCGCGACCTGGGATGAGTTGGTCGAGCGCACGGAGTTCCTGTACGAAGAGGCGCGCCAGACCCGACTGTCCACCGAGAAGTTCATGATCGACGGGCGCCACACCGGCACTGGTGGCGGTAACCATTTCGTGCTCGGCGGGGCGACGCCGGCGGACTCCCCGTTCCTGCGCCGCCCGGATCTGCTGCGCAGCCTGATCAGCTACTGGCACAACCATCCTTCGCTGTCCTACCTGTTTTCCGGTTTGTTCATCGGCCCGACTTCTCAGGCACCGCGAGTCGATGAAGCGCGCAACGATGCGCTGTACGAGCTGGAAATCGCCTTCGCGCAAATGCCGGCGCCGGGAGAAGAATGCCCGCCATGGCGAGTGGACCGGCTGCTGCGCAATCTGCTGATCGATGTCACCGGCAACACTCATCGCGCCGAGTTCTGCATCGACAAGTTGTATTCACCGGACGGCGCCACCGGGCGTCTCGGCCTGCTGGAGTTGCGTGCGTTCGAAATGCCGCCCCATGCGCGCATGAGCCTGGCGCAGCAGTTGTTGTTGCGGGCACTGGTGGCGCGATTCTGGCGCGAGCCTTATGCGCCGCCGAAACTGGCGCGCTGGGGCACCGAACTGCATGACCGTTTCCTGCTGCCGCACTTCATCGAACAGGATTTTGCCGACGTCATCGTCGAACTCAACAATGCCGGTTATCCGCTGCGTGCCGAATGGTTTGCGGCGCATCTGGAGTTTCGCTTTCCCAAGGTTGGCGATTACGCCGTCAATGGCATCGAACTGGAATTGCGTCAGGCCCTTGAACCCTGGCATGTGCTGGGCGAGGAGGGCGCGGCGGGCGGCACGGTGCGTTACGTCGACTCCTCGCTTGAGCGTTTGCAGGTCAAACTCACAGGGTTGCCGCCGCAGCGTTACCTGCTGACCTGCAACGGCATCCCGGTGCCGCTGCAACCGACCGGGCGGGTGGGCGAGTCTGTCGCTGGCGTACGTTTCCGAGCGTGGCAACCGGCCAACTGCCTGCAACCGACGATCCCGGTGCACGCGCCGCTGGTGTTCGACCTGCTCGACACCTGGATGCAGCGCTCGCTGGGCGGCTGCCAGTACCACGTCGCCCATCCGGGCGGGCGCAATTACGAGACGTTGCCGGTCAACGCCAACGAAGCGGAGAGCCGGCGCATGGCGCGTTTCTTCCGCATCGGACACACGCCGGGGAAACTTCCTATACCGAACCTGACTATCTCCGACGAGTTTCCGATGACACTCGATTTACGACGCTTTTGATTCGTACACGACCCCCGGATTTTTCGTATATCCGGGCGTCATGTGCCTGCGTTAGTCTGACCGAACCTTGCTGGCTGCCGAGCTTTCCATGCCTGACCTGCTTGACCGCTACCCGCTGACGGCGGGCACTTACCACGAACTGCTCGACGCCGGCGGGGCGGTGCGTCCGCACTGGCAGCGACTGTTCGACCAATTGCAGCGCAGCACCCCGGCGCAACTGGTGCAGCGTCAGGCGCTGCTGACCCGGCAGATTCAGGAAAACGGCGTCACCTACAACGTCTATGCCGATCCCAAGGGTGCGGATCGTCCGTGGGAGCTGGATCTGCTGCCCCATGTGATCGCTGACGATGAGTGGCAACAACTGTCGGCCGGAATCGCCCAGCGCGCGCGTCTGCTCAATGCGGTGCTGGCAGACCTGTATGGCCCGCAGCAGTTGATCAGCGAAGGGCTGCTGCCGGCGGAGCTGGTGTTCGGTCACAACAACTTCCTCTGGCCCTGTCAGGGCATTGCGCCCCCGGACGGGGCCTTTCTGCATCTGTATGCCGTGGATCTGGCGCGCACGCCGGACGGCCGCTGGTGGGTGACGGCGGATCGTACCCAGGCGCCGTCGGGCGCCGGTTATGCGTTGGAAAACCGCACCATCGTGTCCCGGGCCTTCCCCGAGCTGTACCGGGACTTGAAAGTGCAGCACCTGGCCGGATTCTTCCGCACCTTGCAGGAAACCTTGGCCCGTCAGGCTCCCTGCGATGATGACGCGCCGCTGGTGGTGCTGCTGACCCCGGGGCGTTTCAACGAAAGCTACTTCGAACATCTTTATCTCGCGCGCCAGCTCGGTTATCCGCTGGTGGAGGGCGGCGACCTGACGGTGCGTGATGCCACGGTCTACCTGAAAACCCTCAGCGGCCTGCGCCGGGTCCACGCGATCATGCGCCGGCTCGACGATGACTTCTGCGATCCCCTTGAACTGCGCACGGATTCGGCGCTGGGCGTCCCCGGATTGCTTGAGGCTGTGCGTCAGGGCCGGGTGCTGGTGGCCAATGCGCTGGGCAGCGGCGTGCTGGAGTCGCCGGGGCTGTTGGGCTTCTTGCCGAAGATCAATCAGTACCTGTTCGGTGAAGAGCTGATCCTGCCTTCCATCGCTACCTGGTGGTGCGGAGAGGCGCCGGTGCTGGCCCAGGCGTTGGAGAAGTTGCCGGAGCTGCTGATCAAACCGGCCTTTCCGTCCCAGAGTTTCGCTCCGGTTTTCGGGCGTGATCTGAGCGAAGAACAGCGCCAAAACCTCGCCGAGCGCATGCAGGCCCGGCCTTACGCCTATGTCGCGCAAGAACTCGCGCAACTGTCCCATGCGCCGATCTGGCAGCCCGAGGACGGCCAGTTGCAACCGCGAGCCATCGGCATGCGCATGTATGCGGTGGCCAGTCATGACGGTTATCGGGTGTTGCCCGGCGGCCTGACCCGCGTGGCGGCCGAGGCCGATGCCGAAGTGGTGTCGATGCAGCGCGGTGGCGCGAGCAAGGACACCTGGGTGCTGGGCGACCGGCCGCCAAGCGGCGAGCAATGGAAGACCCAGCGCAATATCGGCGTGCACGATCTGGTACGCCGCGATCCGTACCTGCCGTCGCGGGTGGTGGAAAACCTGTTCTGGTTCGGCCGTTACTGTGAGCGCTGTGACGACAGCGCGCGGCTGTTGCGGATCATGCTGGCGCGCTACGTCGACGGTGATGATCCGCAGGCCCTGCAGGCGGCCGTGGCGCTCGGCGAGCGGCTGATGCTGCTGCCGGACGAAGGCGAGCTGCCGGAGCGCTTGCTCGCAGCGTTGCTCGGCGAGGACTGGTCGTTCAGTCTGCGCTCCAACCTGCAACGCTTGCAGTGGGCGGCGTCGCAGGTGCGCGGCAAGCTCTCGCGGGAGAACTGGCAGGCGCTGGTGGAGTTGCAGCGCGAGGCGACGGAGCTGGACACCGACGAGCCGGACTTCGGCGAGTTGCTGGATTTTCTCAACCGGCTGGTGATGTCGCTGGCGGCGCTGTCCGGGTTTGCCCTCGACGACATGACCCGCGACGAAGGCTGGCGTTTTCTGATGATCGGCCGGCGCATCGAACGCCTGCAGTTTCTCAGCAGCAGTCTTGCGGGTTTCCTGCGGGGCGCCGGGGCATTCGATCAAGCGGGGCTGGAGTGGTTGCTGGAGCTGGGCAACAGCAGCATCACCTATCGCTCGCGTTATCTGGCGGTAGCGCAGTTGATCCCGGTGCTCGACCTGTTGCTGCTCGACGAACAGAACCCCCATGCGGTGCTGTTCCAGTTGAAACTGGTGACGCGCACCCTCAAGCGTCTGAACGATGATTTCGGTGTGCCACGGGAAGCCGGGTTGCCAGAACTGGTTGAGCGTCTGGCGCGCTTCGATCTGGGGTGCCTGGAAAATCCCCTGTTCGGCGAATCCAGCGTGCGCGCCGCGCTCGACGGACTGGCGGATCTGCTGCAAGACATCGCCGACGCCAGCGGCCAGGTCTCCGATCGTCTGGCCCTGCGCCATTTTGCCCATGTCGATGATGTCAGCCAGCGCACGGTGTCCGTCTGATGAATGCCCATTACCAGATCCTTCACGACACCTGCTATCACTACGACAGCCCGGTCTCGCTGGCGCAGCAACTGGCGCATCTGTGGCCTCGCGAATGCGCCTGGCAGCGCTGCACCGAGCAGCAATTGCTGATCAGCCCGGAGCCGACCGCACGTCGTGACGAACAGGACGTGTTCGGCAATCCGCTGACGCGCCTGGCGTTTGAACGGCCTCACGATGAATTGCAGGTCAACGCACGGCTGACGGTCGAGGTGCTGGCGCGGCCGGCGCTGGATTTCAATCTGTCCCCGGCCTGGGAATTGACCCGCAATGCGCTGACCTACAGTAGTCAGCCGTTGTCCGCCGAATTGCTGGAGGCTTGCCGTTACCGGTTTCAGTCACCCTATGTCCACTTGAAGCGAAGCTTCGTCGAGTTCTCCGAAAGCTGTTTTCCACTCGGGCGACCGTTGCTGCTGGGCGTGCAGGCGTTGATGGAAAAAATCTTCGACGAATTCACCTTCGATGCCGAGGCGACGCAAGTCGCGACGCCGCTGGTCGAGGTGCTGGAGCGGCGGCGCGGGGTCTGTCAGGACTTCGCTCACCTGATGCTGGCCTGCGTGCGTTCCCGGGGATTGGCGGCGCGCTACATCAGCGGTTATCTGCTGACACGGCCACCACCGGGGCAACCGCGACTGATCGGCGCCGATGCGTCCCATGCCTGGGTTTCGGTGTTTTGTCCGGTGCTTGGATGGGTGGATTTCGATCCGACCAACAATGTGCAACCGGCACTGGAGCACATCACCCTGGCCTGGGGCCGGGATTTTTCCGATGTGTCGCCGTTGCGCGGGGTAATTCTGGGAGGGGGGAACCATGATCCCGAGGTCCGGGTCACGGTGATGCCACTGAATGAGTCATGAAGCACACTGCAGGAGCGGGCGAGCCCGATCCTGCAGGTTTTGCGTTCAGTGGTCCTGCGGTGTTGCTCAGGCGTCGGGCGCCGGGTCTTTCGGTGCATCAACATCATCATCGGTCGCCACTTCACCGTCAGGGTTCAGTGCCGCTTCTTCAGCCATCTGTTTCTTGCGCTGAAGCTTTTCCTCTTTCTTCTGTTCCTTGGCCAGGTCACGTTGACGCTTGGCGAAGGAGTAATTGGGTTTGGCCATGGGCGATCCTCTTGGGTCGAAGGTGAGGTTGAGCGGCGCGTATTCTGCCCTGTATCGGTGCCCGGGGGTTAACCGGGTTTCTGGTCGACCCACTTTGGCGTGACGGTCGGCTGCCACTGATCGAGGGCATCGAGCAGCGTTTGCGGCGATTCGCTCACTTGCAGCATGTCACGGTGCGGTGCGCGAACGAAGCCTTCGCCGACGATGTGATCGAGAAATGCCGTGAGTTTGCTGTAGAAACCATTCACTTCCAGCAGGCCCAGCGGCTTGCCGTGGTAACCGAGCTGGCCCCAGGTCCAGACTTCGAACAGCTCTTCAAGCGTGCCGAGGCCGCCGGGCAGGGCGATGAACGCATCGCTGAGTTCGGCCATGCGGGCCTTGCGTGCGTGCATGCCGTCGACCACTTCCAGGCGCGTCAGATTCTTGTGACCGATTTCCTTGTCCATCAGGCTCTGCGGAATGATGCCGATCACTTCACCGCCGGCGGCCAGTGCGGCGTCCGCGACAATCCCCATCAAACCCACGGCGCCACCGCCGTAGACCAGCTTCAGCTTGCGCTCGGCAATGGCGGTGCCGAGGGCGATGGCGGCTTCGGTGTACGCCGGGGTGGTGCCGGCGTTGGCACCGCAAAATACACAAACGGATGTGAGAGACATGCCTTTCTCCTGGGTCAATCCGTCACAGGGTAATGGCTGGCACGCCTCGATCCAAGGGCTAGACTTCGCGTTTCGGGGTTTCACAGGTGCCGCTGGCCCCACAGGCGTAGGCGGCGAGCAGACTGCACAACAGGCTGTTGAAGGACATGACTGATGCTCCAGTTGAGTTGAGCCCTGAAGATACGTCCCGGCCAAACGTCTGGCTGTTAGATTGTTTCGATGAGTGTCATAGCCTGAAAGTTGTATACAATTTTTGACTCAAGTCATAGGAACTTGCGAAGATTTCAGGCAGTCTTTCCACCATTCGTGTTTTTGTTAACCCTGCCTTGGAGATTCACCATGTTTTCCAAAGTTGTTGCGGTATCCCTGCTGGCGCTGGCCAGCAGCCAATTGATGGCTGCCGAGTGCAAAACCACCGTTGACTCCACCGACCAGATGTCCTTCAACACCAAGGAGATCGTGATCGACAAGAGCTGCAAGACCTTCACCGTCGAACTGACCCACTCCGGCAGCCTGCCGAAGAACGTCATGGGCCACAACCTGGTGGTCAGCAAGACCGCTGACATGCAGCCGATCGCCACCGACGGCCTGGCCGCCGGCATCGACAAGAACTACCTGAAGGACGGTGACGAGCGCGTCATCGCCCACACCAAGATCATCGGCGCCGGCGAAAAAGACTCGCTGACCATCGATGTATCGAAACTGGCTGCCGGCACCGATTACGGCTTCTTCTGCTCGTTCCCTGGCCACATCTCGATGATGAAAGGCACAGTGGTTGTGAAGTAAGAAAACCGCAGTCCAAAAAAAAGCGTCCCGAGGGACGCTTTTTTCATGCCTGAAATTCAAGGTGCAAACGGCATGACCCGTTTGTGATGGGTCTTTTTGTAGGTGTTGACGATGATGTCGAACGCTTCCTGACGCACCGGCTCGCCATGCAGGAAGGCATCGATCTCGGCGTAAGTCACGCCGTGGGACGCTTCATCCGGCTTGCCCGGCGACAGGTCTTCCAGATCCGCCGTCGGCACTTTTTCCACCAGCGATTCCGGTGCACCGAGGCTGCGGGCGATGGCCCGGACCTGGTTTTTCACCAGACCGCTCAGTGGCGCCAGGTCGCAGGCGCCGTCACCGAACTTGGTGAAGAAACCCATCACCGCTTCCGCCGCGTGGTCGGTGCCGATCACCAGGCCGTGGGCCGCGCCGGCGATGGTGTACTGGGCGACCATGCGCATCCGCGCCTTGGTGTTGCCGAGCACGAAATCCACCGACACCGCGTGCTTGCCTTCGAAGGCTGCGACTTCGCTGGCCAGGGATTTCACTGCCGGGCCGATGTTGACGGTGTGACGCTCGTCCGGGGCGATGAAGTCCACCGAGGCCTGGGCGTCGTGTTCATCGAACTGCACGTCGTACGGCAGGCGCACGGCGATGAACTTGTAGGCCTCGTCACCGGTGCGCTCGCGCAGTTCACGCATGGCGCGCTGGGCCAAAAGGCCTGCGGTCAGCGAGTCGACACCGCCGCTGATGCCCAGCACCAGGGTCTTGAGCCCGGAACTGGTCAGGCAATCCTGGATGAAGGTGATGCGTCGGGCGACTTCCGCTTCGAGGGCCTGGTAATCGGCGAACGGCGGCTGAACGTTGAGCTGTTCAGCAATCTCACGCTGTACGGCTTGCATGAATTCACTCCTTGCTAGAAAGGCTGGAAACGGCAGGAACCTGGAAAACGTGTCGCAAATAGGCGACGAAATTCGGGTCTTTGCAGTGGGTCTTGCCCGGCTCGTCGGAGATCTTCGCCACCGGTTGGCCGTTGCAGGCGGTCATTTTAAGCACGATGCTCATCGGTTCGACACCCGGAATGTCACAGGTGAGGTTGGTGCCGATACCGAAGCTGACATTGATCCTACCGCGCAGCGCGCGGAAGATCTCCAGCGACTTGGGCAGCGTCAGGCTGTCGGAGAACACCAGGGTCTTGCTCATCGGGTCGATGCCGAGCTTGTGATAGTGAGCGATGCATTTTTCGCCCCACTGCACCGGATCCCCGGAGTCGTGACGCAAGCCGTCGAACAGCTTGGCGAAGAACAGATCGAAATCGCCGAGGAACGCGTCGGTTGTGATGCAGTCGGTCAGGGCGATCCCCAGCAAGCCGCGGTACTCGCGAACCCAGCAATCGAGGGCGGCAATCTGACTGTCGATCAACCGTGGGCCGAGTTGCTGGTGGGCCATGATCCACTCGTGGGCCATGGTGCCCAGGGGCTTCATGTCCAGTTCACGGGACAGGTGCACGTTGCTGGTGCCGACGAAGCGCCCGGGGAAATCGTGCTTGAGCACATTCACCACTTCTTCCTGCACCCGGTAGGAAAACCTGCGGCGCGTGCCGAAATCGGCGACCTGCAACTGCGACAACTCTTCGGCCGAGGCGTTGGCGGTCAGCCAGTCGAACTTGCGGTACAGCTGCTCGCGGGCCTGTTCCAGCACGGTTTCGCGGTAGCGATAGCGGTTGCGCACTTCGCTGACGATCGCCAGCAGCGGCACTTCGAACAGAATCACATGCAGCCACGGCCCGCGCAGGCGGATGAACAGCTCGCCGTTCTCGATGCCGGTGTGCAGGTAACGCAGGTTGAAGCGGAACAGACCGAGGAACCGCAGGAAATCCGGCTTGAGGAATGAGATGCGCTCGAGAAAACTCAACTGATCGGCGCTCAGGCTCAACTCGGCCAGACGCTCGACCTGGAAGCGGATCTCCGCCAGATACGGGCGCAGATCTTCACTGTTACGGCAACGGAACTCCCATTCGACTTCGACGTTGGGGTAGTTGTGCAGCACCGCCTGCATCATCGTCAGTTTGTAGAAGTCGGTGTCGAGCAGGTTCTGCACGATGCGATCGGCAAACACACTCTCGCTCATAACGGGGTCTCCAGGCGGGCCGCGCGTTGGCGCGGTATCAATCAATGGCGCTAGTGGCGCATATCCGGGGTGTGGATTGCCAGCGATTTTTATCCCGGCGCCGCCCCTCAGACCGCGTCAGGACTGTCGATCTGCTCCAGCATCCACTTCACGAAATCCCGCACCTTGGGCACTTCCGCCGCGTGTTCCGGGTAGGCCAGGTAATACGCGTCAGTACTTGGCATTGCATGCTGCCAGGGAATGACCAGTTTGCCGTCGGCCAATTCCTCTTCCACCAGGAACCTCGGCAACAGGGCGACGCCGCAGCCGACCTGCGCCGCGCGGATACACATATAAAAGGTTTCGAAACGCGGGCCGTGGTAGCTGTGTTCGGTCTGGTAGCCCTGGCTGTCGAACCAGTCGTGCCACGCTTGCGGGCGCGAAGCATTCTGCAGCAGCACCAGATCGGTGAGTTGCGTTGGATCAGTCAACGGCGTGTCCGGCAGGCTGCCGGGTGCGCAGACGGGCACCAGCTCTTCGCCGAACAGCTTCAGGCATTCGGTGCCGGGGCGTGAGCCCTGGCCGAAATAGAACGCCAGGTCGCTGCGCCCTTGCAGCAAGTCATCGGCTTCCTGTTCGTTGCACAGGTCCAGATGAATCGACGGATGACGCAGGCGCCAGCCCTTGAGGCGCGGCACCAGCCAGCGAGCGCCGAAGGTCGAGGGTGTCGAGACCCGCAGGACTTCGGTTTCGCCGCCGTAGGAACGCAGGTAATGGGTCGACATCTCGACCTGGGTCAGGATTTTTCTGACTTCCACCAGGTACAGATCACCGGCCGGGGTCATCTGCAAACGGCGGCGCACCCGGCGGAACAACAGGTGCTGCAGCAATTCTTCGAGCTGCGCCACCTGCTTGCTGACGGCGCTCTGGGTCAGGTTCAGTTCCTCGGCAGCCCGGGTGAAACTCAGGTGCCGGGTCACGGCCTCGAAGCACTGCAGCGCGGTGATCGACGGCAAGTGGCGTTTGTTCAGCATAGGCGATCCTTTTCTTGTCTTTCTGCGCAGCATGAATAAACGGAATGATATCTCGCGTAAAGGTCGTTTGTTGCATGGCCTTCCTGAAGCTACAACTAAAGGCCTGCCCGGTCGTGAAAACGCGACCGCACACATTCAGTTTTTTGCTTGAGGAGTGACCCATGGTTGCCGCATTGCTTGATCGTCTTGGTGTGAACCCGGCCCTGTACCAGAACGGCAAAGTGCCGGTGCATTCGCCCATCGACGGCAGCCGCATCGGCGCCGTGAACTGGGAAGGCCCGGCCGAAGTCGAGCAGCACATCAGTCGCGCAGATCATGCGTTCGAACAATGGCGCAAGGTGCCGGCCCCGCGTCGCGGCGAGCTGGTGCGTCAGTTCGGCGAAGTCCTGCGTGAATACAAGGCCGATCTCGGTGAGCTGGTGTCGTGGGAAGCGGGCAAGATCACTCAGGAAGGCCTCGGTGAAGTGCAGGAGATGATCGACATCTGCGACTTCGCCGTTGGCCTGTCCCGCCAGTTGTACGGTTTGACCATCGCTTCCGAGCGCCCGGGCCACCACATGCGTGAAACCTGGCACCCGCTGGGCGTGGTCGGCGTGATCAGTGCGTTCAACTTCCCGGTCGCGGTGTGGGCGTGGAACACCACGCTGGCGCTGGTCTGCGGCAACCCGGTGGTATGGAAACCATCGGAAAAGACTCCGCTGACCGCACTGGCTTGTCAGGCGCTGTTCGAGCGCGTACTGAAGAATTTCAGCGATGCCCCGGCGCATCTGAGCCAAGTGATCATCGGCGGCCGCGATGCCGGCGAAGCGCTGGTGGATGACCCGCGTGTCGCACTGATCAGCGCCACCGGCAGCACCCGCATGGGCCGCGAAGTGGCGCCGAAAGTCGCCGCACGCTTCGCTCGCAGCATTCTCGAACTGGGCGGCAACAACGCCATGATCCTCGGCCCGAGCGCCGATCTGGACATGGCCGTGCGCGCCATTCTGTTCAGCGCCGTCGGCACTGCCGGTCAGCGTTGCACCACGTTGCGTCGCCTGATCGCCCATGAGTCGGTGAAAGAAGAAATCGTCACCCGCCTCAAGGCTGCCTATTCCAAGGTCCGTATCGGTCACCCGCTGGAAGGCAACCTGATCGGCCCGCTGATCGACAAACACAGCTTCGAAAACATGCAGGACGCCCTGGAACAGGCGCTGAGCGAGGGCGGCCGGGTGTTCGGCGGCAAGCGCCAACTGGAAGACCAGTTCCCCAACGCCTACTACGTGTCGCCGGCCATCGTTGAAATGCCGGAGCAGAGCGACGTGGTGTGCAGCGAAACCTTCGCACCAATCCTGTACGTGGTCGGCTACAGCGATTTTGATGAGGCGCTGCGCCTGAACAATGCCGTGCCGCAAGGCCTGTCGTCGTGCATCTTCACCACTGATGTGCGCGAGGCCGAGAAATTCATGTCGGCGGTCGGTAGTGACTGCGGCATCGCCAACGTCAACATCGGTCCGAGTGGCGCGGAAATCGGCGGCGCGTTTGGTGGTGAAAAAGAAACCGGTGGCGGTCGCGAGTCGGGCTCTGATGCGTGGCGCGCTTACATGCGCCGGCAGACCAACACCGTGAACTACTCGCTGGAGTTGCCGCTGGCGCAGGGCATCACATTCGACTGATTCCTTCGGTCAAGTGGAGATCCCCTTGTGGGAGCAGGCTCGCTCCCACATTGTTGAACTGTGTGTTTGTTAGGTTTCTGTTGGAGTCTGGCAATGCCGTTACGCGAAGAATGTCTGTGGGAAAAACTCACGCCGCAACGACCGGATAACACGGCGCTCAGGGGCGAGGTCAAAGTCGATGTCTGCGTGATCGGCGCCGGGTTTACCGGATTGTCGGCCGCGCTGCATCTGTTGGAGAAAGGCAAAAGCGTTTGCGTGCTCGAAGCCCATCGCGCCGGGCAGGGCGGGTCCGGGCGCAACGTCGGGCTGGTCAACGCCGGGATGTGGATTCCGCCGGACGAGATCGAGGCCGGCTTCGGCGAGGCGGTCGGCAGCCAGCTCAACCGCATGCTCGGTGCGGCGCCGGCGCTGGTGTTCAGCCTTGTGGATAAATACAACATCGATTGCCAGTTGCGCCGCGAAGGCACCCTGCACATGGCGCACAACGCCAAGGGCGAGGCGGATCTGCGCAGTCGTGAAGAACAGTGGAAACGCCGCGGTGCGCCGGTCGAACTGCTGACCGGCAAGGCCTGTGAACAGGCGACCGGCACGCAGAAGATTGCCGCCGCGCTGCTGGACCGGCGCGCCGGCACGCTCAATCCGATGGCGTATGTCACCGGGCTGGCGAAAGCCGTGGCGGGGCTCGGCGGGCAGATGTTCGATCATTCCCCGGTCACCCGCCTTGAGCGTCAGGGCCAGCAATGGTCGGTGCAGACCGCTCAGGGTTCGGTGCAAGCCGAACAAGTGGTGATCGCCTCCAACGCCTACACCGAAGGCGACTGGACCGAACTCAAGCGCAATTTCTTCCCCGGTTACTACTATCAGGTCGCTTCGGTGCCGCTCACCGAAGACGCTGCCCATGAAATCCTCCCGGGCGGACAGGGCTCGTGGGATACCCGCCAGGTGTTGAGCAGCATCCGCCGCGACAAGGACGGGCGACTGTTGCTGGGCAGCCTCGGTAATGGCAATCAGAAACCGACCTGGTTCCTCAAGGCCTGGGCCGACCGGGTGCAGCAGCATTATTTCCCCAACCTCAAACCCGTGGAGTGGGAATGCACCTGGACCGGGCGCATTGCCTTCACTCCCGATCACCTGATGCGCCTGTTCGAGCCGGCGCCGGGACTGGTGGCCGTCACCGGTTACAACGGCCGTGGCGTGACCACCGGCACCGTGGTTGGCAAGGCCTTCGCCGACTACCTGTGTAACGGAAATCCTCAGGCGTTGCCGATTCCCTTCGCACCGATGCAGCCCCTGGCGGGGGTGGGCTTGCGCAGTTGCCTGTACGAGGCCGGGTTCTCGCTGTATCACGCGGGCCAGTGCCTGCGCATCGTCATCTGAGTGTTGAAATATGTTGCCGGAAGCGGCGCTTTTCGATGTAGCGACTAGCCTGTAATGGTGCGGGTTGTAGCAGTCCCGCACCAGCAGTGTGCAGTTCGGTGACGCGGGCTGTTACAGGCTGGTTGCACGTCGTTTGGCGCCGCGGTTGCAATGATGGCGCGTGCGGGTTGCGCCTGAAAAAACAAATGGTTTCACCTTCCGCGGTTTAGACGGTTGCACGCCCAATGAAAATGGGAACGAAACAGTCGAAATAACAAGAAAGCAGCGACTTTTTGAAGAATAAAAAACCGATGGCACGGCCCTTGCTCTGAGCATTCCAGTGAAGTCGCAGTGCCAACTAAAAAAAACCTTGGAGCACCACCTCATGTCCCAGACGTTTTACAAGAAAGGCTTTCTGGCCCTCGCAGTGGCTACTGCGCTGGGTGTTTCTGCGTTTGCACAAGCTGATGTGAAAATCGGTGTGGCGGGCCCCATGACTGGCGCCAACGCGGCATTTGGCGAGCAGTACATGAAGGGGGCACAAGCGGCGGCCGATGCGGTCAACGCGGCGGGCGGCGTCAACGGGGAGAAAATCGTCCTGGTCAAAGGCGATGACGCCTGCGAACCGAAACAGGCGGTGACGGTCGCCAAGGACCTCACCAACCAGAAAGTCGCCGGTGTGGTCGGCCACTTCTGCTCGTCCTCCACCATTCCTGCGTCGGAGATCTATGACGAAGCCGGCATCATCGCGATCACCCCGGGGTCCACCAACCCGCAAGTGACCGAGCGCGGCCTGAGCGCCATGTTCCGTATGTGCGGGCGTGACGACCAGCAAGGCATCGTCGCCGGCGACTACATCGTCGACGTGCTCAAGGGCAAGAAAGTGGCCGTGCTGCACGACAAGGACACCTACGGTCAGGGCCTGGCCGATGCGACCAAGGCACAGCTGGAAAAACGCGGCGTGAAGCCGGTGCTGTACGAAGGCCTGACCCGTGGCGAGAAAGACTTCAGCGCCGTGGTCACCAAGATCCGCGCGGCCGGTGCCGACGTGGTCTACTTCGGTGGCCTGCACCCGGAAGCCGGTCCACTGGTCAAGCAACTGCGTACCGAAGGCCTGAAGGACGTGAAGTTCATGTCTGACGACGGCATCGTGACCGACGAACTGGTGACCACCGCCGGCGGCCCGCAATACGTCGACGGCGTGCTGATGACCTTCGGCGCCGACCCGCGCCTGCTGCCGGAAAGCAAGACTGTCGTGGATGCCTTCCGCAAGGCCGGCACCGAGCCTGAAGGCTACACCCTGTACGCCTACGCCTCGATCCAGGCCCTGGCCGCCGGCTTCAACGGTGCCAAGTCCAACAAGGGCGAAGACGCTGCCAAATGGCTGAAAGCCAACCCTGTGAAAACCGTGATGGGCGAGAAGACCTGGGACGCCAAGGGCGACCTGAAAGTCTCCGACTACGTGGTCTACCAGTGGGACGCGACCGGCAAATATCACCAGCTGGAAAAACAGAAATAACGGCACCTGATCAACCGGACGCCACATTCCCTGTGGGAGCGGGCTTGCCCGCGATGACGGTCTGACAGTCGACAACTTTGTTGAATGCTCTACCGCTATCGCTGGCAAGCCAGCTCCCACAAGGGGCTGCGGTGGCCTGTCTGACACTGCTCCGACGTAAATCTGTATTTTTCCTAGAAGAACCGCGTGCCCCCGGGTGTGCAGGTTCTCACTGCGTGAGATTGCGTTATGGATGGTATTTTCCTGCAGCAACTGGTCAACGGCCTGACCCTCGGGTCGGTCTATGGCCTGATCGCCATCGGCTACACAATGGTCTACGGCATCATCGGCATGATCAACTTCGCCCACGGCGAGGTTTACATGATTTCCGCTTACCTCGCGGCAATCAGTCTGGCTCTGCTGGCTTACTTCGGTATCGAATCCTTCCCGCTGCTGATGCTCGGCACACTGGTCTTCACCATCGTCGTCACGGGGGTGTATGGCTGGGTCATCGAACGCATCGCCTACAAACCACTGCGCAACTCCACCCGACTGGCTCCGCTGATCAGCGCCATCGGTATCTCCCTGATCCTGCAAAACTATGCCCAGATCAGCCAGGGCGCCCGTCAACAGGGTGTTCCGACGCTGCTCACCGGTGCCTGGCGCATCGACGTCGGCTCGGGCTTCGTCCAGCTGACCTACACCAAGATCTTCATTCTCGTCGCGGCGTTCGTCGGGATGGGCCTGCTGACCTACGTGATCAAGTACACCAAGCTCGGCCGCATGTGCCGCGCCACCCAGCAAGACCGCAAGATGGCCTCGATCCTGGGGATCAACACCGACCGGGTGATTTCCTATGTGTTCATCATCGGTGCAGCGATGGCGGCCCTGGCCGGCGTGCTGATCACCATGAACTACGGCACGTTCGACTTCTACGCAGGCTTCGTCATCGGCATCAAGGCGTTCACCGCCGCGGTGCTCGGCGGGATCGGCTCGCTGCCTGGCGCCATGTTGGGCGGGATCATCCTCGGGATCTCCGAGTCGCTGTTCTCGGGCCTGGTCAACTCCGACTACAAAGACGTGTTCAGCTTCTCGCTGCTCGTACTTGTTCTGGTCTTCCGGCCTCAGGGCCTGCTGGGCCGTCCTCTTGTGTCGAAGGTGTAAGCGATGTCTTCAACCACTGCAAAATCCATTGATGTCAAAAAAAGCCTGGTTGAGGCGATTCTCGCCGGTCTGATCGCCCTGATCGTGTTCGGGCCGATTGTCGGCGTGGTACTCGACGGCTACAGCTTCAACCTCGAACCGACCCGCGTGGCGTGGATCATTGCCATCGTCATGGCCGGCCGCTTTGCCCTCAGCCTGTTCCTGCAGACCCCCAAGGGCCTGAAAATCCTCGAAGGATTCGAGAGCACCGGTTCCGGCGTGCATGTGTTGCCCGCCGATCACAAATCCAGGCTGCGCTGGATCATCCCGCTGCTGATCGTGCTGGCGGTGATCGTGCCATTCGTTTCCAACTCCTACCTGCTGGGCGTGGTCATCCTCGGATTGATTTACGTGCTGCTGGGGCTGGGGCTGAACATCGTGGTCGGTCTGGCCGGCCTGCTCGACCTGGGTTACGTGGCGTTCTACGCCATCGGCGCCTACGGTCTGGCGCTCGGTTATCAGTACCTCGGCCTGGGCTTCTGGACCGTGCTGCCGCTGGCGGCGATCACTGCTGGCCTTGCCGGTTGCATCCTCGGTTTCCCGGTGCTGCGCCTGCACGGTGACTACCTGGCGATCGTGACCCTCGGTTTCGGTGAAATCATCCGTCTGATCCTCAACAACTGGCTGTCCCTGACCGGCGGCCCGAACGGCATGCCGGCACCTCTGCCGACGTTCTTCGGACTGGAATTCGGCAAGCGGGCGAAGGATGGCGGGGTGCCGTTCCACGAGTTCTTCGGCATCGCCTACAACCCGGACGTGAAGTATTACTTCATCTATGCGGTGCTGTTCCTGGTGGTGCTGGCCGTGCTGTACATCAAGCACCGTCTGGTGAAGATGCCGGTCGGCCGCGCCTGGGAAGCCCTGCGCGAAGACGAGATCGCCTGCCGCTCGATGGGCCTCAACCACGTGCTGGTCAAGCTCTCGGCGTTCACCATCGGTGCGTCCACGGCGGGTCTGGCGGGTGTGTTCTTCGCCACCTATCAAGGCTTCGTCAACCCGACGTCGTTCACCTTCTTCGAATCGGCGTTGATCCTCGCCATCGTCGTGCTCGGCGGCATGGGCTCGACCATCGGCGTGGTGATCGCAGCGTTCGTGCTGACGGTTGCCCCGGAACTGCTGCGCGGCTTCGCCGAATACCGCGTGCTGCTGTTCGGGATCCTGATGGTGTTGATGATGATCTGGCGACCGCGCGGGCTGATCCGCATCAGCCGTACCGGGGTCACTCCACGCAAAGGTGCCATTCACTATGAGAGGACTGCGCCATGAGTGAAGTCGTACTCTCTGTTGAAAAACTGATGATGCACTTCGGTGGCATCAAGGCCTTGAGCGACGTCAGCCTGAAGGTCAAACGCAACTCGATCTTCGCCCTGATCGGCCCCAACGGCGCCGGCAAGACCACGGTGTTCAACTGCCTGACCGGGTTCTACAAGGCCTCCGGCGGCAAGATCGAACTCAACGTGCGCGGCCAGCAGACCAACGTCATCAAGCTGCTGGGCGAGTCGTTCAAGCCGACCGACTTCGTCTCGCCGAAAAGCTTCGCCAGTCGCCTCTACTACAAGATGTTTGGCGGCACCCATCTGGTGAACCGCGCGGGCCTGGCCCGGACGTTCCAGAACATTCGCCTGTTCAAGGAAATGTCGGTGCTGGAAAACCTGCTGGTGGCCCAGCACATGTGGGTCAACCGCAACATGCTGGCCGGTATCCTCAACACCAAGGGTTACCGCAAGGCCGAAAGCGATGCGCTGGACTGCGCGTTCTACTGGCTGGAAGTGGTGGACCTGGTGGACTGCGCCAACCGTCTGGCCGGTGAACTGTCCTACGGCCAGCAGCGCCGTCTGGAAATCGCCCGGGCCATGTGCACGCGGCCGCAGATCATCTGCCTCGACGAACCGGCCGCCGGCCTCAACCCTCAGGAAACCGAAGCGCTGAGCGCGATGATCCGGCTGCTGCGCGACGAGCACGATCTGACCGTGGTGCTGATCGAACACGACATGGGCATGGTAATGAGCATTTCCGATCACATCGTGGTGCTGGACCACGGCATCGTCATCGCCGAGGGCGGTCCGGACGATATCCGCCACGATCCGAAGGTGATTGCGGCTTACCTGGGCGCCGACGAAGAGGAAGTCGTATGACGCAACCCATCCTCGAACTCAAGGATCTGGACGTGTTCTACGGCCCGATCCAGGCCCTCAAAGGCGTCTCGCTGCAGATCAACGAAGGGGAAACCGTCAGCCTGATCGGCTCCAACGGTGCCGGCAAGTCGACGCTGCTGATGTCGATCTTCGGCCAGCCACGGGCGGCGGGCGGGCAGATCCTCTATCAAGGCGTGGACATTACCCACAAGTCATCGCACTACATCGCCTCCAACGGCATCGCGCAGTCGCCGGAAGGACGGCGGGTGTTCCCCGACATGACCGTCGAGGAAAACCTGCTGATGGGCACCATCCCGATTGGCGACAAGTACGCCAAGGAAGATATGCAGCGCATGTTCGAGCTGTTCCCGCGGCTCGAAGAGCGTCGCACCCAGCGGGCGATGACCATGTCCGGCGGTGAACAGCAGATGCTCGCCATCGCCCGGGCCCTGATGAGCCGTCCCAAGCTGTTGCTGCTGGATGAGCCGAGTCTGGGGCTGGCGCCGATCGTGGTGAAACAGATCTTCGCCACCCTGCGGGAACTGGCGAAAACCGGCATGACCATTTTCCTTGTCGAGCAGAACGCCAACCACGCGTTGAAACTGTCCGACCGGGCCTACGTGATGGTCAACGGCGAGATCCGCCTGACGGGCACCGGCAAGGAATTGCTGGTGAACGAGGAGGTGCGTAACGCCTATCTTGGCGGGCACTGAGTTCTCAGGTTTTCCACAGCTATAAAGAGCCCCGAGACGCCAGTCCCGGGGCTTTTTTGTATCCAGAATCGATCACGATCCACGCCATTCCCGAAATTGTGGAAAACAAAATCCCCAACCTGCCAAAGCGCGACATATAGACGCTGCAAATCGCTGTTTTTCCACAGTTTTGACTTGTCCCCGTTTGCTGTGGAACTGGCTGTGAATAACGTGGGAGTAGCTGGCTGATAGCCTTTAAATCCGTGGCTTGCAGGCATGTGGTTGTTTTTTGATCAGGGGTTTTCCCGGTTGCTGGAGACCCGTTTGTCAACCTTTTTATGGCCATGGCAAAACAGGCGAATGCATGTGGGCAAGCCTGTGGATAAGTCTGTGATTAAACTCTGGAAAGACTGCGCTGAGGGCCGTGATTACTGGCCCTGCGCAATCACGGCGGTGACCGGCCGGTCGTGCAGAATGCCTTGCCCGGCACAATCGGCGGATCAGGGTCAAGCGAAAAACTTTGCTTTTGCGGCGCAAAGCCTTGTGTGGCGCGGCTTTGCGCATTTCCACTTGCCCCCGGAAACTGTGGAAGGGACTGTGGATAACGTGCGCGCATGTGGCTACAGGCCACGCCGCTCAAGGCGTTGCGAGCATTGATCAATTTATGAGCAGAAACGCACGCCAGCCGGTGGTTGCTCGTGAATGCCGGGCCGGGCATGCTGCCTGCTGATTTTCTATTCCAATGGCTGCCCCGGGTGGCCGAAGCAAGGAGAACACGATGTCCAACACCCTGTTTATCACCGGCGCGACGTCCGGTTTTGGTGAAGCCTGTGCCCGTCGTTTTGCCGAGGCCGGCTGGAAACTGGTGCTGACCGGTCGTCGTGAAGAACGCCTCAATGCGCTGTGCGCCGAGCTGTCGAAGCAGACCGAAGTGCATGGCCTGGTGCTGGACGTGCGTGATCGCAAGGCGATGGAGGAGGCGATTGCCAACCTGCCGCCATCCTTCGCCAAACTGCGCGGCCTGATCAACAACGCAGGTCTCGCGCTGGGCGTGGACCCTGCACCGAAGTGCGACCTCGACGATTGGGACACCATGGTCGACACCAACGTCAAAGGCCTGATGTACAGCACTCGCCTGTTGCTGCCACGCCTGATCGCCCACGGTCGTGGCGCCGGCATCGTCAACCTCGGTTCCATCGCCGGTAACTATCCGTACCCGGGCAGCCACGTTTATGGCGCGACCAAGGCGTTCGTCAAACAGTTCTCGCTGAACCTGCGTTGCGACTTGCAGGGCACCGGCGTGCGGGTCAGCAACATCGAGCCGGGCCTGTGCGAGAGCGAGTTCTCGCTGGTGCGTTTCGGCGGCGATCAGGCGCGTTACGACGCGACCTACGCCGGTGCCGAGCCGATCCAGCCGCAGGACATCGCCGAGACGATCTTCTGGGTGCTGAATGCGCCGGCGCACATCAACATCAACAGCCTGGAACTGATGCCGGTGAGCCAGACCTGGGCGGGTTTTGCCATCGAGCGTAACAAGGCCTGATACGGTTATGCCCTCTTCGCCAGCCTGCTGGCGAAGAGGGCAAATCGGCCAGAATCTGGCAGTAAGGTAGACTCATCCCTCAACAACCCAACCGCACCCTGCGGTTATCAAGGTTTTTCGAGGAGTCAAAGTGAGTAACCGAGGTGAGCAGTCGCTGCTCAAACAATCGACCCTTCTGATGTTCGCCGTGTCGATCGCCGGGATCGCCACCGGTTTTATTTCGGGTTCCCAGTCCATCCTGTTCGATGGCTTTTTTTCGCTGATTGCAACCTTCATCAAAGTGCTGATGCTGATCACGGCGAAGCTGATCGCCAAGCAAAGCAACCAGCGCTTCCAGTTCGGTTTCTGGCACCTTGAGCCGATGGTGTTGTTGATCGAGGGCAGCTTCCTGCTGCTGATTGCGATCTACGCGTTTCTCAACGGCGTGTTCGGCATCATCAATGGCGGTCGTGAGATCGAGCTGGGCCTGGTGATCATCTACGCGGCGGTGTTCACCGTCGTCGAGTTCGCCTACTTCTTCTACGTGCGCCACCGCAATCGCAAGCTCAAATCGAGCCTGATCCAGTTCGACAACATCAGCTGGCTGGTGGACGCGATGCTCTCCGTGGGCCTGTTGATAAGTTTCCTCGCGGCGCTGCTGCTCAAGTCTCAGGGCTATGGCGAATGGGCGAAGTTCGTCGACCCGCTGATCCTGATCGTGCTGGCCCTGACCATGTTGCCGCCGGCGTTCAAGATCCTCGGCCCGGCGCTGCGTGACGTGCTCGGCATTGCGCCGGACACGCTGGATGAGCAGGTGCGCGAGGTGATGGAGGCGGCGAAGGTCGAGCATGGTTTCGACGATTACGTGTCCTACGTGCAGAAGCACGGGCGGGCGCGATTTATCGAGATTCATGTGGTGTTGCCGGCGGATTATCGACTGCAGAGCGTCGGTCAGCTGGATGGGCTGCGTGAGCAGATTTCCGCGAAGCTGGGCAAACCGGACGCGGCGCGCTGGCTGACCATCAGCTTTACCGGCGACAGGAAGTGGATTGCCTGATGTTGTGTGGCGAGGGAGTTGCTCCCTCGCCACTGCGGTCAGCTCAGATAGTCGGCGAGACCGCGATAGCAGGTCGCCAGGTGATACGGCGTGGTCGACGGCATGTCCTTGCGGCTGACCTCGCCCTGTTCGTCGCGGCATTCATGCCAGCCACCCGCATGCAGGAAGCGCTGCTGCAACGCCTGCAACTGGCGCAGCACGGCGGCTTCGCTGTCCGGACGCAAGGTCAGGGCGCGCAGGTATTCGGCCTGGGCCCAGATGCGCTGGGTCGAATCTTTCGGCCTCCCGTCCATATCCAGATCGAGCATGGCCCGCACCGCACCGGACGATTGCACCACGCCATACTGCTCGGTGAAGGCAAAGGCCCGGTCCAGCGCGGCATGCAGTTTCGAACCGCGCAGTAGCGGCGAGGACTCCAGCAGGAAATACCACTCGAACTGATGGCCCGGCTCATACCAGTTATCCACAGCCCCCAGCGGTTTCTCCATCAGCACACCGGCCTGCGGATCGACGAAGTGCTTGTGCATGGCTGTGCATAACTCGCTCAGCGCCTGCTTGACCTGCGCATCTTCACGCACGGCCAAGGTGGCCAGGAAAGCCTCGGCCAGGTGCATCAGCGGGTTTTGCAGCGGGCCGGTTTGCAGCGTGATCCAGTCGCGGTCGAGGCAGGCTTCGTAGAGGCCGTCACCGGTGGCGAACCGCCGGCCGATGACCTCCAGCGCAGCGTTCAGGGTCGATTCCACCAACGGTTCGCGAGACTTGTCCCAATAGTGGGCGCAGGCGAACAGGATGAAGGCGTGGGTGTAGAGATCCTTGCGCTGATCCAGCGGTTTGCCTTGGGGATCGATGCTGTAGAACCAGCCGCCATGCTCGGCATCGTGGAAGTGCCGTTGCAGGGAGCGAAACAGCGCAGCCGCGCGCGCTTCGGCGTTATCCACAACCCCGATCAGGCTGGAAAACAGGTACAGCTGCCGTGCACAGGCCATGGCCCGGTAGCGCTGCGGTGGCAGCGGCTGATGCGCGGCGTCGAGCGCCTCGTAAGGCAACGCCATGTCGGCGTTCCAGCCCGGTCCTTGCCAGAGGGGCACGATCACGTCCAGAAAGTGCTGTTGCACTTCACCGAACAGGGTGGTCAATTCAGGCAGGGAGGCGGAGCGGGAAGCGTGGGGCATGGGCGGACGTCGTCACGGCAGGGGCGATTGCGCGACATGGTAGCAGAGAGTGGCGATCGATCGTTCCCGCGCCATGCCCGGGAACGATCAGAGGTACAAATCAGCCGGCCAGCAACCACGCGCCAGTCACGGCCGAAGCGGCTCCGGCCAGTCGCACCAGCGGCGCAGCAGCTTGGGGCAGAAAACGCACGACCGCATAACCCGCCGCGTGCAACGCAGCCGTCGCTACCACGAAACCGGCGGCATACGCCCACGGGCTCGACATGTCCGGCAACTCCAGACCGTGGGCCACGCCATGGAACAGCGCAAACAACGCCGTCGCCGCCACTGCCATCACCAGCGGCGGACGCACCGCCAGCGCCACCGCCAGACCCAGCGCCAGCACCGAAGCGGCAATCCCGCTTTCCAGCGCCGGCAACTCAAGTCCTTCAAACCCGAGCAGGCCGCCGATCAGCATGGTGCCAACGAACGTGCACGGCAGCGCCCAGCGCGCCGCGCCTTGCTGCTGCGCCGCCCACAAACCAACGGCCACCATCGCCAGCAAATGGTCGAGGCCGCCGATCGGGTGGCTGATACCGGCCACCAGACCGGAGTCGCCGTGGCCAGGGTGAGCGAAGGCCAGTGCCGGTGTCAGCAGGAGTGCGACGGCGCCAAGAGTGCGTTTGAGTGTCATGGAGAAGCTTCCTTGTTGATCAGTGAATCAGGCTGCGGTCAGCAGGCCCTGGCGTTCGATGAAGGCGATGATGTCTTCCAGGCCCTGACCGGTTTTCTGGTTGCTGAACACGAACGGCTTGCCGTTGCGCATGCGTTGGGTGTCGCTGTTCATCATCTCCAGCGAGGCGCCGACCAGCGGCGCGAGGTCGATCTTGTTGATCACCAGCAGGTCGGATTTGCAGATGCCGGGCCCGCCCTTGCGCGGCAGCTTGTCGCCAGCCGAAACGTCGATCACGTAAATGGTCAGGTCGGACAGTTCCGGGCTGAAGGTTGCGGAAAGGTTGTCGCCACCGGACTCCACCAGAATCAGGTCCAGCCCCGGAAAACGCCGGTTCAGTTGATCCACCGCTTCGAGGTTGATCGACGCGTCTTCGCGGATTGCCGTGTGCGGGCAGCCGCCGGTTTCCACGCCGATGATGCGTTCCGGTGCCAGGGCTTCGTTGCGCACCAGGAAGTCGGCGTCTTCGCGGGTGTAGATGTCGTTGGTCACCACGGCCAGGTTGTAGCGCTCGCGCAGCGCCAGGCACAGGGCCAGGGTCAACGCGGTCTTGCCGGAACCGACCGGGCCGCCGATGCCGACGCGCAGGGGTTGTGTGTTCATGTGATTCTCCAGACTGAAAGGCCCTAGGAACGGAACAGGCGGCTGTACTGGCGCTCGTGGGCCATGCACGCCAGGGACAGACCGAACGCGGCGCTGCCGAGGTGTTCGGGATTGATTCGGGTGGCGTCCTGCTGGGCCTGTTGCAACAGCGGCAGCAGTTCGCTGGTCAGGCGCTGGGCGGCTTGCTGGCCCAGCGGCAGGGTTTTCATCAGCACCGCAAGCTGGTTTTCCAGCCAGCTCCACAGCCAGGCGGCTAGGGCGTCCTGCGGAGTTATCTGCCAGGCGCGGGCCGCCAGTGCCCAGCACAGGGCAAGATGCGGTTCGTCGCAGTGTTCGAGAAAGTCCCGCGCGGCCTGATCGAGTTCGGGCAAGCCGTTGAGCAATTGCTGCAACGAGTAGCCCATCTGCCGGCTCTCCAGATGCAGCTCGCGGGTTTCGCGGCTGGCGCGGTGGCTTTCGCAGAGCTTGCGCAATTCGTCCCAGCGTTCGTCCGCTGCCGCCTGGCAATGGGCGAGCAGCAGCGGCGCTTCGAATCGTGCGAGATTGAGCAGCAATTGATCGCTGATCCAGCGCCCGGCGCTGTCCGGGCTGTCGACGCGGCCGTTATCCACAGCCATCTCCAGGCCCTGGGAATAGCTGTAGCCGCCAATCGGCAGTTGCGGACTGGCCAGGCGCAGCAGCGCCCAGGCCGGGTTCACAAACGGACGCCGAACTGGTGGAGTTTCGGCGCGTAGTTGAAGTCTTCTTCACCGTGCCGCGAATGGTGATGGCCGCCACCGTAGGCGCCGTGTTCCGGCTGGAACGGGGCTTCGATGGATTCCACCTGCGCACCCAGTTGCTCAAGCATGGCTTTGAGTACGTAATCGTCGAGCAGACGCAACCAGCCGTCACCGACTTGCAGCGCGACGTGGCGATTGCCCAGGTGATAGGCCGCGCGGGTCAGTTCGAAGGCGTTGGCGCAGGTGACGTGCAACAGTTGTTCGGGGCGGGCGCAGACCCGGACGATCCGGCCATCTTCAGCCTGCAGGCATTCGCCGTCATGCAGCGGCGGCTGGCCGCGCTCCAGAAACAGTCCGACGTCTTCGCCGTCGGCACTGAAACAGCGCAGGCGGCTTTTGCTCCTGGCTTCGAAAGTCAGGTGCAACTCGGCGGCCCAGACGGGTTGGGGGTCGATTCTGCGATGAATCACCAGCATCGGAAAGCTTCCTGCTAAGAACAATGCTCAGGCTAGAGCAAGGGGCTTGCCAATCGGACGATACGTAGGAAAACCCTGTCGGAGACTAGCGGATGTTTCAAGATGTTGCAGGATTGTGAGGTGTTTTGGTGCATGAAGTTTTTTACATGCACCAATTTGCGGCGCAAAAAAAATCGCAGCCTTGGCTGCGATTTTTTGCTGACTCACTCGGTACTGCCGAGCCCTTGCCAGTGCTTCAACCCGATGAAGATGAAGCGCAACTGCTGGGTGATCTTCGCCTGGGGCGTCAGATGTTCGGGCAGGGCTTCGGCCGGCGGGTCGATGATGTCCGGCAGGGTGGCGAACACCGATTTGACGATCAGGTCGGCCATCACGCTCAGTCCCTCGCGATTGAGGTGCTGGAGTTTGGGCATCAAGGCCAGGTCCGCTGCCAGGTCGGAACTGATGTCCTCCCGCAAACGGCCAATCGCCTGACGCACCGGCAGCGATCCACCGTACTGCTCGCGGGCCAGGAACAGAAACTGCGAACGGTTGGCACTGACCACGTCGAGGAAGATCCGCACCGAGGCATCGATGATCCCGCCCATGACGAATTCGTTGTGGCGCACCAGGCGGATGGTTTCGCGGAAGGTCTGGCCGACTTCGCTGACCAGTACCAGACCGAGTTCGTCCATGTCGGCGAAATGCCGGTAGAAACCGGTGGGCACGATGCCGGCGGTTTTCGTCACTTCACGCAGGCTCAGGCTGCCGAATCCTCGGCCGCTTTCCATCAAGTGGCGGGCAGCGTCCATCAGGGCGTTGCGGGTCTGTTGTTTCTGTTCGGCGCGGGGCAGCATCGCAAGGGTGTGTTCTTAGGCAAGACAAGCGCCGCACTCTAGCAAATCGGCTTTGTCGGCGTCGAACGGCAGCGGGGGAGGGAACAGGGAAATCTCGACTTCTTTATACAGGCTGCTGAAAAGTCAAAAGCCCAATCCGGGGATTGGGCTTTTTTTCCAGGCCGCCACGGGCTTAGCTCAAAGCGCTGTTGCGTTCGATCACGCGGTCACCACCACCTTCGGCCAGGGTTTGGCCTTGTGGGGTTTTGTCGTAGCCGTCAGCAGCCAGGGTCTGGCCTTGTGGGGTCTTGTCGTAGCCGTCAGCAGCGAGGGTTTGACCTTGTGGAGTCTTGTCATAACCGTCTTGAACCAGACCTTTCTCTTCCAGACGATCACGGCCGCCTTCAGCTAAGGTTTGGCCTTGTGGGGTCTTGTCATAGCCATCCTGAACCAGACCTTTTTCTTCCAGACGGTTGCGACCGTTTTCAGCCAGGGTCTGGCCTTGTGGAGTGCGGTCCGAACCGTCAGCAGCGACAGTCTGGCTGAATACCGAGTGGCTGGATTTCACTTGCGGGGTAGCCTGATCGGCAGCTGGCAGAGCGAAAGCGGTGCTGGCCAGCATCGAGAGGGTAAGACTGAACAGAAGTTGGCGTTTCATGATGGGTTGCTCCTTGGGAGGGCGATAAAGTGGGTACGAAGCCAATGCTACTCTCGATAAGTCGATATAAAAGTTCATAAACACAATGGTAATAATCAACAGAATTGATTGTTCGCTTGGGAGGCTCTAGCTCGGGCGTTTCAGGCGGGCGGTTTTGCACTGCGGTGGGTATTTTCCACCCACTTGCGCCCCGCAAAAGTGCGGGGCCGGTAACGCCGATTCGACCGATCGGTCAGAATGGCCACCGTTTTTTGGCCCCGATGGGGCTTTCGATTAAACCTGCGGGCGGTTTGTCAGTCGTAGACTTCATGAGGGCCCTGCAAGGCCCGTTGTATCAGCGGCGTCGATCCGCAGTCGTTTTCAGGAGTTTTGTGCATGACGCGCACCCGTAAAATCTTCGCTTGGACCTTCGCCACCCTCGTGCTGTTGCTGGCGGTGCTGGTCCTGATCATCGTGTTCTTCGACTGGAACCGGATCAAACCGCCGCTCAATGCCAAAGTTTCGGAAGAGTTGCATCGACCGTTCGCCATCAACGGCAACCTGTCAGTGGTCTGGCGGCGCGAACTCGACGAGGGCGGCTGGCGCGCCTGGGTGCCGTGGCCCCATGTGGTGGCCGAAGACCTGACCCTGGGTAACCCGGACTGGTCCAAGCAGCCGCAGATGGTCACCCTCAAAAAAGTCGAGTTGCGCATTTCGCCGCTGGCCTTGCTGGCGCAACGGGTGACGATTCCGCGCATCGACCTGACCGAACCCAACGCCCAATTGCAGCGTCTGGCCGATGGCCGCGCCAACTGGACGTTCAAATTCGATCCCAAGGACCCGAATGCCGAGCCCTCGAACTGGGTGGTGGACATCGGCGCCATCGGTTTCGACAAGGGTCACGTCACCCTGGACGACCAGACTCTCAAGACCAACCTCGACCTGTTGATCGACCCGCTGGGCAAGCCGATTCCCTTCAGCGAAATCGTCGGCGACAAAGCGGCGAAAACCGCGCTGGAAAAGGGCGGCGCGCCGCAGGATTACGCTTTTGCACTGAAAGTCACCGGCCAGTACCACGGTCAGAAACTCACCGGCCAGGGCAAGGTCGGCGGCCTGCTGGCCCTGCAGGATGCAGCCAAACCGTTCCCGCTGCAGGCCCAGGCGAAAATCGGCGACACCAGCATCGAACTCGCCGGCACCCTGACCGATCCGCTCAACCTCGGCGCCCTCGACCTGCGCCTGAAACTGGCGGGCGCCAGCCTTGGCAATCTCTATCCGCTGACCGGCGTGACCCTGCCGGACACACCGCCGTATTCCACCGACGGTCATCTGATCGCCAAACTGCATGAGCCGGACGGCGCGCAGTTCCGCTACGAGCAGTTCAACGGCAAGATCGGCGGCAGCGACATTCATGGCGACCTGGCCTACGTTGCCAGCCAGCCACGGCCCAAACTCAGCGGGGCGTTGCTGTCCAATCAACTGCTGTTCGCCGACCTCGCGCCGCTGATTGGCGCTGATTCCAACGACAAGCAAAAGGCCCGTGGTGGCGAGAGCAAGCAACCGGCGGACAAGGTGCTGCCGGTGGAGGAGTTCAAGACCGATCGTTGGCGGGCGATGGACGCCGACGTCGAATTCACCGGCAAACGCATCGTCCACAGCGAGAAGCTGCCGTTCACCGACCTCTATACCCACCTCAAACTCAACGACGGCGAACTGAGCCTGGAGCCGCTGCGCTTCGGCGTGGCCGGCGGCAACCTTGATGCGCAGATCCGCCTCAACGGCCGTGCTGAACCGCTGGAAGGCCGGGCGAAACTGACCGCACGCAAGTTCAAGCTCAAGCAGCTGTTCCCGACCTTCGAACCGATGAAGACCAGTTTCGGCGAGCTCAACGGCGATGCCGACATCAGCGGTCGCGGCAACTCGGTGTCCAAGCTGCTGGGCGGCGCCAACGGCAACCTGAAGATGCTGATCAACGACGGCGCCATCAGTCGTGAACTGATGGAACTGGCGGGACTTAACGTCGGCAACTACGTGGTCGGCAAGGTCTTTGGCGACAAGGAAGTGAAGATCAATTGCGCGGCGGCAGACTTCGACATCAAGACCGGTCTGGCAACCACGCGGCTGTTCGTGTTCGATACCGAGAACGCGATCATCTACATCGACGGCACGGCGAACATGGCCACCGAGCAACTGGACCTGACCGTGACGCCGGAATCCAAGGGCTGGCGTCTGATTTCCCTGCGTTCGCCGCTGTACGTGCGCGGCAAGTTCATCAAGCCGGATGCCGGGGTCAAAGCGGTGCCGCTGATGCTGCGAGGGGCCGGGATGGTGGCGCTAGGTGTGATCGCTGCACCGGCGGCGGGGCTGTTGGCGCTGGTGGCGCCGAGCGGTGGCGAGCCGAACCAGTGCGCGCCGTTGCTGGAGCAGATGAAGGCGGGCAAGGCACCCGTGACCGTCAAACCCACTAAATGATTCTTTAGCGTTTATCAGAAAGCTATCGCGGGCAAGCCCGCTCCCACAGGTTCAGTGAAAACCCTGTGGGAGCGGGCTTGCCCGCGATTGGATCTGGAGGAATCAGAGGTCTTTCAGGATGTCCGCCATGTCATCGGCATGCTCTTCTTCCTGAGCCAGGATGTCTTCGAAGATCCGGCGCGTGGTCGGATCCTTTTCGCCGATGTACTGGATGATCTCGCGATAGCTGTCGATGGCGATCCGTTCGGCCACCAGGTCTTCGTAGACCATTTCCTTCAGGGTTTTGCCCGCCACGTATTGCGCGTGGGACATTTTCGACAACAAGTCCGGGTTGAACTCCGGCTCGCCGCCCAGTTGCACGATGCGCTCGGCGAGGCGGTCGGCGTGAGCCGCTTCCTGAGTGGCGTGCTCGAGAAACTCGTCAGCAGCAACATTGGCCTTCAGGCCGTTGGCCATGAAGTAGTGGCGCTTGTAGCGCAAGACGCAGACCAGTTCCGTGGCCAGCGATTCATTGAGCAGACGCAGCACTTCTTCTCGATTGGCGCTGTAGCTTTCGGTCACTGCGCCGTTTTCGACGTGCTGGCGTGCGCGCTCGCGCAGGGTTTGAACATCAGACAAATGCAGGTCACTCATTTCAGTCTCCTGGAGGCTAATCCGATTGGCGCCACGTTCTGCCGACGTGATCGCTACCCAGGTTGTGAGTGATGCGCGCTGCAAAAAGTTTTATGTATTTTTCGGCGATCTCGGCGACAGTCCGGACAACTGCGCTTCTTCCTGCAGCCAAGCGAAGAATGCGCGCACCGGCGGGTGCCGCTCGCGCCCCGGCACGCACAGTGCGCTATAACCCGCGCCATCGACCTGCACCTCGCCCTTGTACGGCACCAGCAAGCCGCTGGCGACGCTTTCCGACACCAGAATATTGCTCGCCAGCACCAGCCCTTGCCCGGCGATCGCGGCTTGCAGGGCGTAGTGTTCTTCGTCGTATTCGCGGATCACCGGATGCTGGTTCATCCAGTTCTCCCCGGACTTGCCGCACCAGGCTTCCCAGCCATGGGCATACAGCTTCGAGTTGTGCCAGTGCACGCTGATCAACGATGGCGTGCGACGGGCGGCCAGCGCTACTTGTTCCGGCGAGCCGTACACGCCGAACGATTCGTCGAACAGGCACAACCCGTAGAGGTTCGGGTAATCGTCGAGGCTGTAGCGCAGCACCAGATCGACGCTGGCGTCCTGGTGCAGGTCGATCACTTCGCAATGGGTGTCCAGCCGCACATTGATGTTCGGGTGTTTCGCATAAAACCGCCCCAGTCGCGGCACCAGCCACAGCGCGGCGAAGGCGGCGGTGGTCGACAGCGTCAGGCTGCTGCCGCTGCGTTGCGGGCGCAGGGTGTCGACGCTTTGCGCCACCTCCAGAAACGCCCCGTGCAGGCTGCGAAACAGCCGCTCGCCGCCTTCGGTCAGACGCACCTGACGTGGCAGGCGTTCGAACAGCGCCACGCCGAGCCAGTCTTCCAGCGAGCGTATCTGATGGGAAATCGCCGTCGGCGTCACCGCCAGTTCTTCGGCGGCCGCCTTGAAGCTCAATAGCCGTGAGGCGGATTCAAAGGCGCGCAGGGCGGTCAGCGGCAGTGAAGCGAACATGAAAACTCCATGGATGAAATCAATTCATCCAGACTGATTTTTGCTCATTTGAGGCGATGACTGAATGGCAGCAATCTGGCGCCACACAGTCACTCAAGTCTAGTCCCAAGGAGTTTCAGATGAGCAAGATTCTTGCGATTCATGCCAGCCCACGCGGTGAGCGTTCCCATTCGCGGCGCCTGGCGGAAAGTTTTCTCAGCGCCTGGCAAGTCCGTCATCCGCAGGCGCAAGTCACTCGCCGCGAGGTTGGGCGTGCGCTGATCCCGGCGGTCAACGAGGCATTTGTCGCGGCGGCGTTTTATCCGGAGCCCGAAGCGCGGCCGTTGTCGATGCAGGCAGATCTGGCCCTCAGCGATCAACTGGTGGGGGAGTTGTTCGATCACGACCTGCTGCTGATTTCCACGCCGATGTACAACTTCAACGTGCCCAGCGGCCTCAAGGCCTGGGTCGATCAGATCGTGCGGTTGGGCCTGACGTTCGACCACACCCTGGACAACGGCGTCGCCCAGTACACGCCGCTGCTGAAGGGCAAGAGAGCGCTGATCGTCACCAGTCGCGGCGGATTCGGTTTTGGCCCGGGTGGTGAACTGGAGGCGCTGAACCACGCCGATCCATGGCTGCGCACGGCGCTGGGTTTCATCGGCATCAACGACGTCACGGTGGTCGCGGCCGAGGGCGAGGAATCCGCCGAACGCACCTTCGCGGTGTCGGTGGCCGAGGCCGAGCAGCGCTTGCTCGACCTGGCCCGGGAGTTCTAGGTGGCCTGGCTGTTTCTGCTGATCGCCGCCGGGTTCGAAGTGACCTTCGCCATGGGCATGAAATACGCCGAAGGTTTCACCCGGCTGTGGCCATCGCTGATTACCGTGATCGCGGCGGTGGGCGGGGTTTATTTCCTGACCCTGGCCATGCGCGAGCTGCCGGTGAGCATCGCCTACCCGATCTGGACGGCCATCGGCTCGCTCGGCACGGTGTTTCTCGGTTTCGCGCTGCTGGGCGAGAGCCTGACGCTGGTGAAATTGTTGTCGGTAGGGCTGATTGTGGCGGGGGTGGTGGGGCTGAAGTAGGCTGGTCGTGGACTTGTCATCATCGAGGAGGATGCTTGGCGGGCGTTTTGCACGTCATGCATCCACCCACCGACCACAGGGATGTCTGCCCATGTCGCAGGAATCGGCCACACGTTATCCACTGGTGCTGGTGCCGGGAATGCTCGGTTTCATCCGTCTGGTGCTGTACCCGTACTGGTACGGGATCATCAAAGCGTTGCGCCGGGGTGGGGCGACGGTGATTGCGGTGCAGGTGTCGCCGCTCAATTCCACCGAGGTGCGTGGCGAGCAATTGCTGGCGCGCATCGATGAAATCCTGCGCGAGACCGGTGCGGCCAAGGTCAATCTGTTCGGCCATAGTCAGGGTTCGCTGACGGCGCGTTACGCGGCGGCCAAGCGTCCGGATCTGGTGGCGTCGGTGACGTCGGTGGCCGGGCCCAATCACGGTTCGGAACTGGCCGACTATCTGGCGAAACACTATCCGGCAGTCAGCGCTCGGGGTCGCATCCTCGAGGCATTGTTGCGTTTTGTCGGCTGGCTGATGGCGCTGCTGGAAACCGGTTATCACGGGCCGAAACTGCCGGTGGATATCCACGCCTCGCACCATTCCCTGACCACCGAAGGCGTGGCGCTGTTCAATCAGCGTTATCCACAGGGCCTGCCGCAAACCTGGGGCGGGCACGGGCCGGAGGAGGTCAACGGGGTGCGTTATTACTCATGGTCCGGCACCTTGCAGCCGGGCAAGACCGACCGTGGCGGCAACCTGTTCGACGGCACCAACCGCAGTTGCCGGTTGTTCGCTAAAACCTTCGTTCGCGAGCCGGGGCAGTGCGACGGCATGGTCGGACGCTACAGCTCGCACCTCGGTACGGTCATCGGTGATGACTACCCGATGGATCACTTCGACATCGTCAACCAGTCACTGGGACTGGTTGGCAAAGGCGCGGACCCGGTGCGGCTGTTCGTCGAGCACGCGGCGCGCCTCAAGGCTGCCGGGGTCTAACAGTCAGACCACGTTATCGTTCATCGCTGGCAAGCCAGCTCCCACAGTGATTCGGGCGTCCACAAGTTGTATGTTCGACCCCAGTCCTGTGGGAGCTGGCTTGCCAGCGAAGGCGCCCGATCAGGCAACGCTGACTCGGCGGCCGAGCACGGTGGTCCAACGCTCCGAAAGAATCACCCCGCCCAGTGTCAGCAAGCCACCGACCAGGTGATACATCGCCAGTTGTTCCTTCAGCACCACCGCTGCAATCAGCGCAGTGATCAACGGCAGCAGGTTGAAGAACAGCGTGGTCCGGCTCGGCCCCAAGCGCTGCACGGCCTGCATCCACGCCAGTGGCGCAAGCATCGAGGCCAGCAGGCACGCGTACAGCACCAGCGGAATGTTCTGCAGGGTCAGGCCGGTTTTCGGCGACGCGGCGTACAGCGGAAACAGCACCACCACCGCCACCAGCACCTGCAAATACAGCAACACCAGCGGCGGCAGGCGCAGCTGCCATTTTTTCAGCAGGGTGCTGTAGATCGCGTAGGCGAGGGTGGCAATCAGCATCATCGCGTCACCCAGGTTCACCCCGTGTTGCAGCAGCGCGCCGAGGCTGCCGGACGACACCACCACCAGCACGCCGGCGAATGACAGCACCGCACCGACCAGAGCACCGGCGGTCAGGCGCTGGCCGAGGCTGATGATTGCCATGGCCAGCGACATCAACGGCATCAGCGACAGGATGATGCCCATGTTGGTGGCGCTGGTCATGGTCGCCGCGAAGTAGGCCAGGCTCTGATAGACCGCCATGCCCAGCACGCCGAGGATGAAAATCTTGCCCAGGTTCGGGCGAATCTGCGGCCAGTGCTCAATTACTTTTTTGAGCATGAACGGGGTAAACAGCAGCCCGGCGAGCAGCCAGCGGTAGAAGCCGATTTCGGCGGGGAAGATCGCACCGACGGCCAGCTTGTTGATCACGGTGTTGCCGGCCCAGATGAAAATCGCCAGCAGGGGAAACGCGTATTGCATGGGAGGAGAAACCAGTACGTTGATGAACGGTGATTATCCCCTGTCTGGATGCAGGTCTATACTGCGAACCGGACAACCCGCCCCTGATTCCGGACAGCATGAACAGTAAACACATCGATCTGCTGGATTTCAGCGAACTGCCGTCGGCGGTGTATTTCCGCTATGCCGACTTCAACGCCCACGAATACGCCGCGCCGCACCGCCACCCGTGGGGCACGCTGGAATACGCGGCCCACGGCGTGCTGCACATGGATGTCGACGGCAGCCGCTTCATGTCGCCGCCGCAATACGCGGTGTGGGTGCCGCCGCAGGTCGAGCACAGTTTCTACAGCCATCAGCCGGTGAATTACCGGGCGGTGTGCCTGGCGCCCGAGGTCTGCGCGGATTTGCCGGCGCAGGTTTGCACGCTGGCGATCAGCGATATTCTCAAGGCGATCCTCAAGGACTTCGCCGCCCGGGATGTGAAGATCCCCGCGTTCGACGCCGACCAGCGCCTGGCCCAGGTGCTGGTGGATCAATTGCGCCAGGCGCCGGTTCATCAGTGTTATCTGCCCTATGCCAGCAGCCCCGGTTTGCTGACCATCCTCGAAACCCTGCAGGCCGAGCCCGGCAACAACGAGCCGCTGGCGCACTGGGCGGCGCAGGTGCATGTCAGCGAGCGCACTCTGGCCCGGCAGTTTGTGCGGGAGTTGGGGATGAGTTTCGGCGAGTGGCGTCAGCGCTTGCGCTATCTCGCCGCCATCGAGGCCTTGGAGAGTTCGCGCAGCGTGCAGGAAATCGCCTTCGATCTCGGTTACAGCAGCGGCTCGGCGTTCATCGCCATGTTCGCCCGTCAGGCCGGGTGTACGCCGGAACAGTACCGGCGCAGTCACCTGGAGAGCAGGAAGGTGTAACAAGCTTTGACTACACTCAGCCGGAGGCCGTATCCATCGATGCGGCGACAAGGAGAAAACTCCATGAAGATGCTGCGTGTCCCTTTGTTGATGATCGGTCTGCTGCTGTGCTCCCAGGGTTTCGCCGCCACGGCGCAACAGAACAAGATGACCACCTGCAACGCCGACGCCACGGCCAAGAGCCTGAAGGGCGACGAGCGCAAGGCCTTCATGAGTACTTGCCTGAAGGCAGCACCGGCGGCCAATGACGCCAAGACCCTGACCCCGCAGCAGGAAAAGATGAAGACCTGCAATGCCGACGCCAAGACCAAGGCGCTGACGGGTGATGCGCGCAAGGCGTTCATGAGCGATTGCCTGAAGAAAAAATAAGATCGACAGATCGCAGCGAGCGGCAGGGCATCCGCTCGCTTCGGCGCCGGATCGCTGGCAGACTGCCAATCCTTTTACGCCGTTCGTTTTGAGGCTGTATGCCAACGTTTTCTGAGCGTCATGTTGTGTTCTGGGTCAGTTGCATCATCATTTTCGGCGGTTTGCTGCTGGTACTGCCGCTGCGTTTGTTGCCCAGTCTGCTGGCCGGTCTGCTGGTGTTCGAGCTGGTCAACATGCTCACTCCGCAACTGCAACGGCTGATCGAAGGCCGCCGTGCGCGCTGGCTGGCGGTGGCTTTGCTGGGCACGCTGGTGGTGAGTGTGCTGGCGCTGATCTTTGCCGGGGCGATCAGTTTCCTTCTGCACGAGGCGGAAAATCCCGGGGCTTCCCTCGACAAATTCATGGGTGTGGTTGACCGTGCGCGCGGGCAACTGCCGCCGTTCCTGGACAGCTACCTGCCCGCCAGCGCCGCCGAGTTCCGTGTGGCCATCGGTGAATGGGCGAGCAAGCATCTGTCCGAGCTGCAACTGGTGGGCAAGGACGCGGCGCACATGTTCGTGACCCTGCTGATCGGCATGGTGCTCGGCGCGATCATCGCCCTTCAGCGCGTGCCGGATGTCACCAAGCGCAAGCCGCTGGCGGCCGCACTGTTCGACCGTCTGCACCTGCTGGTTCAGGCGTTCCGCAACATTGTCTTCGCGCAGATCAAGATTTCCCTGCTCAACACCTTCTTCACCGGGATCTTCCTGGCGGTGATCCTGCCGCTGTTCGGGATCAAGCTGCCGCTGACCAAGACCCTGATCGTGCTGACATTCCTGCTCGGGCTGTTGCCGGTGATTGGCAATCTGATGTCGAACACGCTGATCACTATCGTCGGCCTGTCGCTGTCGATCTGGGTGGCGGTTGCCGCGCTGGGCTACCTGATCTTTATCCACAAGCTCGAATACTTCCTCAACGCGCGCATCGTCGGCGGGCAGATCAGTGCCAAGTCCTGGGAGTTGCTGCTGGCGATGCTGGTGTTCGAGGCCGCGTTCGGCCTGCCGGGGGTGGTGGCGGGACCGATTTATTACGCGTATCTGAAGAGTGAGTTGAAGCTGGGCGGGATGGTTTAAGGACAGCGAAGATCCTTGTCAGATCGTTCCCACGCAGAGCGTGGGAACCCTCAGCGTGGTGTCAGTTCATCGAGCCATAACGCTTCATGGCCTCAATCGCCAGACCGCTGCCGATGCTGCCAAAGATATTCCCTTCCACATGCCGCGCGTTCGGCAGCATCGCCGAAACGCTGTTGCGCAGTGCCGGAATACCGCTGGAACCGCCGGTGAAGAACACCGTATCGACCTGACCCACCGCCACATTGGCGTCCGCCAGCAATTGCGTGACGCTGCCACGCACGCGCTCAAGCTGCGAATCGATGGCCGATTCGAACAGGGCGCGGGTCAACTCGACGTTCAGCCCGGACTCGATCCGGTCCAGCGGCACGTGACGGCTGTCGTTGTGGGTCAGATGAATCTTGGTTTCTTCCACTTCCATCGCCAACCAGTGCCCGGCTCGCTGTTCGATCAGCTTGAACAGACGGTCGATGCCGCCGGTGTCCTCGATGTCGTAGCGCATGCTGCCCAGGGCCAGGGTCGACTTCTGCGAGTACACCGAGTTGATGGTGTGCCAGGTCGCCAGGTTCATGTGGTGGCTGGTCGGCATAAATGCGCCGCTCTTCATGCGGCTGCCGTAGCCGAACAGCGGCATCAGGCCTTGTAGGCTCAGTTGCTTGTCGAAGTCGGTCCCGCCGATGTGCACGCCGCCGGTGGCGAGTATGTCGTCGTGACGGTTATCCATGCCCCGGCGCTCAGGCGACAGGCGCACCAGCGAGAAGTCCGATGTACCACCGCCGATGTCGACGATCAGTACCAGCTCTTCCTTTTCGATGGTCGACTCGTAGTCGAAGGCCGCAGCGATCGGCTCGTACTGGAACGAAACGTCCTTGAAACCGAGCTTGCGCGCCACTTCCACCAGGGTGTCTTCGGCTTCCTGGTCGGCCAGCGGGTCGTCGTCGACGAAAAACACCGGACGGCCCAGCACCACCTGCTCGAACTCACGACCGGCGGCGGCTTCGGCACGGCTCTTGAGCTGGCCGATGAACAGCCCGAGCAAGTCCTTGAACGGCATCGCGGTGCCGAGGACGCTGGTGTCGTGCTTGATCAGTTTGGAACCGAGCAGGCTCTTGAGCGAGCGCATCAGCCGGCCTTCGTAGCCTTCCAGGTATTCGTGCAGCGCCAGGCGACCGTAGACCGGGCGGCGTTCTTCGATGTTGAAGAAGACCACCGACGGCAGGGTGATCTTGTCGTCTTCCAGCGCGATCATCGTTTCCATGCCGGGGCGCAGCCAGCCGACGGTGGAGTTGGACGTGCCAAAGTCGATGCCGCAGGCACGGGCTGGAGAGGCGTCTTTCATGTCTTTCGGTTCCGGTCAAAAAAACGGCCGCGCAGTGTATGTCAGTGCGCGACAGATTCGAAGGCCGGTCATCCGCTATTTCGCGTCTAAGCTTGCTTGAAAGTCGGCGCTTTGCCCCAAACTTGCTGGCATGGGCCGGCAGACACACCGGCGGTCGCAAGAACCGCCGTCCACTGCCGATAAACTTCTGCTGCGCCACCCGGTCACAACCTTGAGATCGGTCAACCGGCCTTGCGCGAATCGGCGCATGCTGGCAACGGCGCGAAATCGATAACGGATGGTGATTCCTTCGATGGACTTCAAAGACTATTACAAGATACTCGGCGTGGAGCCGACGGCTGACGACAAGGCAATCAAGGCTGCCTATCGCAAGCTCGCGCGCAAATACCACCCCGATGTCAGCAAGGAAAAAGACGCCGAGGCCAAGTTCAAGGATGCCTCGGAAGCCTATGAAGCGCTGAAAAGCGCCGACAAGCGCGCCGAATACGACGACCTGCGTCGCTACGGCCAGCACGGTCAGCCGTTCCAGGGCCCGCCGGGCTGGCAGAGCCGTGGCGGCTTCGGTGGCGGTGGTGGCGAAACGGGTGATTTCTCGGACTTCTTCAGTTCGATCTTTGGCAATCGCGGCCCCGGTTTCGGTGGCGGCGCTGGCCGGCAATCCCGCAGCGCCGGGCGCCGAGGGCAAGACGTGGAACTGGAACTGCCGATTTTTCTGGAAGAAACCCTGTCGAACGAATCGAAAAAAATCAGCTTCCAGGTGCCGCAATACAACGCCAGCGGCCAGCACGTCAGCAACACCAGCAAGAGCCTGAACGTGAAGATCCCGGCGGGCGTGACCGACGGCGAGCGCATCCGCCTCAAGGGCCAGGGCGCACCGGGCATTGGTGGCGGCGCCAATGGCGATCTGTACCTGACGATTCGTTTCGCGCCGCACCCGAAATTCGATGTCGAAGGCGAAAACCTGATCATCACTTTGCCGCTGGCCCCGTGGGAACTGGCGCTGGGCGCCGAAGTGGCCGTGCCGACCCTGACCGGCAAGATCAACCTCAAGGTGCCGGCCGGCAGCCAGAACGGCCAGCGCATGCGCGCCAAGGGGCACGGTCTGCAGAACAAGGCCGGCGAGCGCGGTTATCTGTTCGTCCAGCTCAAGGCCGTGATGCCGAAGGCCGCCAGCGATGACGTCAAGGCGCTGTGGCAGGAACTGGCGAAAAAGGCCGCCTTCAATCCGCGAGAGAACTTCTGATACTGACGACGGAGTAGCCCATCATGAGCAGCCCCCTGATCGTTCAACTGGACATGGCAGAATTCTGTGAGGCGGCCGATCTGTCGGACGTCTACGTGATCGAAATCGTCGAACACGGCATCCTCGAACCTCAGGGCGCACAGCCCCGGGAATGGCGCTTCACCGACTACGAACTGGCACTGGCCAAACGCGCCGCCAAGCTGCGGCGCGACCTGGAGCTGGAGTGGGAAGGCGTCGCCCTGGCGCTGGATCTGCTGGAAGAAGTGCAGGAACTGCGGGCCGAGAACCGCATGCTCCGTCAGCGGTTGGGGCGGCTGGTGGTCGAGTGACTGCTTCAGCTCTTCCTTGGCAGCATTACGCTGAACAGCGTCCCTTCGGTTTCGCTTGAGCTGACTTCGATCGTCCCGCCGTGGGCGGTCACCACTTCCTTGACGATGAACAGCCCCAGGCCAAGGCTGGTGGACGGCTGGCCAAGTTCTTCGTCGGCGCTGCGTACCAGCGGATCGAAAATAGTGCCGATGGCTTCATCCGGGATCGGTTCGCCATCGTTGTGCACCGACAGATGCACCGCGTCGTTCTCGCCGCGCAGGGTCACGATCAATTCCCGCGGATTCGAACCATGTTGCAGGGCGTTGCCGATCAGATTCTGCAGCAACTGATCCAGCCGCCCGGCATCCCAGACACCTCGGGTATCGCCGTCGATCTTCAGGGTCGGATCGCATTCGGGATTGCCGGCGCAGGCTTCGGCGATGGCCGCTCGCACCGTGTCGGCCATGTCCATCGGCGCCGGTTCGATGGGCAGGCTCTTGCCCAGGCGACTGCGTACCAGTTCCAGCAGATCGCTGACCATGGCCGCCATGTGTCGCGCGCCGTGTTTGATATTCAATGCGCAGGTCAGCGCATCGCCTTCCAGAGTGGTTTTACGCATCAGCAACTCGGTCGACATGCTGACCGCTTGCAGCGGTGCGCGCAGGTCGTGGCCGAGGATCGCGAGGAAAATATCGCGTGAGCGATTGACCTGTTCGGCGTAGGCCGCCGTCGATTCGGCCAGGGCTTCATCGATGGCTTCGTTGAAACGGATCATGTCCTGGAAGTACGCCATGTCCGGCGACTGCAACATGCCGACCCACAAGCGGATCACGCAGGCGCGCAGGTGGCGGAATTCCGAAGTCATCTGCACCAGATCGAAGCCTACGGTGTGGCGCAACTCACCGTGGCTGGCGCCGGCCTCGTCCAGGCTCGGGGTTTTCTCCGGCCCTTCGCCCTTGGCCTTGGCAATTTGCTCGCTGGCGGTCTGTGCGGTGTCCATATCACGTGCTGCGGCCAGCAGTATCGCCCTGGCATGGTCGCGCAGCGCCGCCTGGTCCAGGGTCTCGGCCGCCGGAGTGATGGTCCTGGCGAACTGTTCCCACTCCTCGACGATGTGATCCGCGTGTTGCCGGATGAATTCGGATAAACGCATGTCCGGGTTCCTGGAAATTCAAGGCGGGGCGTTCGAATATTAGCCCCTTTGTGCGGGAATGAAAGCGCCGCTCGGGCCGGAAATTTGCGCTGACAAGATGCCGTGCGACAAGACATATGTACCTCAGCCACGGCGGTTCTCCATGGTCTGCTTTCGCTCCATTTCAAGGAGTGAACCCATGTCCGAAATCCCTGCCGCTTTATCTTCTGCGGACAACGTTGCGCCGCCGGGGCCGGTGGTGACACAAAGCCTGCACGCTGACTGGCTTCAGCAGTCCAGCCCCGAGTGGCTGGTCAATGCACCAATGCGCCAGCGCGAGGCATTGAAGAATGCCGACTCCGCCCCGCCGGACTGGTACAGGAGCGCATCCCGCGAGCAACGCAAGGCCGTCGGTGATGCTGCGGCCGACAGCCTCGCCGCCCGGTCGCGCCTGGACAAGGCCATGTCGACCTTCCAGGACATCGACAGCTTCGCAGCGCCATTGCTGACCCAGGCGCTCAAGGGCCGTTTCAACGTGACGCTGGATGTCAACAAGACCTGGCTGGTACTGAACAAACCGGTGGAGATGGGAATTTTTGCCTTCGAAATCGATTTTTTCGAAGTCCTGAAGCTGCCCTTGCTACAGGCAGCCCTGCATAACTTCGAAGCCCGTGAATGTAAAAACGGGGTCTTTCATCGCACATCGGGATTTCGCCTCGAAACCTCGACACCAGGAACCCTGGAGCCGTTGAGTACCCGTTTGACGGTCGAACAGTTCACCGGCCTGTGCCGTTCGCTGGACATCGGGGCGAAGTATCAGGCGTATCTCAAGGATTTCCTGCATCCCAAAGATGCGGTGGCCGAACATGGGTTGCGCGACAAATTCATCGACGCGCACAAGAGCGCTCTGCGTGCGGCCGCCGAGCTGGCCCTGGTCAAGGGCGATATCGGGCGCGAGGACTACGCTTCGATTCGCTCGATCCTCAATGGCGAGCTGGCGCCGCGTCAGGGCAAACGGCAGATCTGGTTCTGCGATCTGAGCCTGATGGGCCGACGCATGACCGGCTGCGTACTGTTCACGATCTGCGAAAAATACCGCTACAGCGACGACTCGATCCTGTATATCCCGGGCGATCCTTTCCACCCGCTCAAGCGCTACAAGGGCCGGGAAATGGAAGCGATGTTCAGGCAGCGCTTCACCACGCGAGACGTCAGTCAGGCACATCCCGCAGAGCCGAATGCCTACCAGCGCTTTTTCAGCCAATTCGTCGCCTATGCTGACCGGCCACGCTTTTTCAGTCAGTTCACCAACGACACGCCCGACCGGACATTCGCACAAAGACTGGAGCCCTACGCTCCGCTATTCAATGAGATTTTCAAGGCCCTCAACCCGATCAGCGGGGCGTTGACCGGGATTCGCGAATTGCCTCCGGCGTCACCCGTCGCGCAGGTGCCGAATGCGGATCCGTATCTGAATCCGGTGGACCTGTCCCGCAAGGGCCAAGGGATCTGGGCGGATAATGTCGATCTGTGGAGCTACCTGTTCGACCAGCATCGCGAGCGCCTGATTGCCGATGCTCGCAGCCATGCGGTGCCCACGGCGGATGTCGATGCCAGAGTGCGCTCGGAAAAGCTCGCCGCGCTGCTGAACATCGGCATGCTGGTGCTGACCGGCATTTCGATGTTCGTGCCGGTATTGGGCGAAGTGATGATGGTGGCGATGGCCGGGCAACTGCTCGAAGAAACCTTTGAAGGCGCCATCGAGTGGAGTGAGGGGGATCGCAAGGCTGCAAAGGCACACCTGATCGATGTCGCGCAGAATCTCGCGTTGATTGCTTTGATGGCGGGGGCCGGCAAGGGGCTTGCCCGGCTGACTGCTGCCAGATCGACACCGGTCATCGAAAACCTGCAGCAGGTACAGATGCCAGACGGCAGGATCCGATTGTGGAAACCTGACCTGAACGGTTACGAGAGCCCGGTCACGCTGGACTCGCGTGCGGTGCCGAACGCGCTGGGGCAGTACCGGGTCGGACAAGACCACTACATTCGGCTTGATGGCAAGACGTACCGACAGACTTACGACGAGTCGCTCAATGCATGGCGAATCAATCACCCGGACGATCCGCAGGCTTATCAACCGCCGCTGGCCCACAACGGTGCCGGCGCCTGGCGACATACGCTTGAGCGTCCGCAGGAGTGGGACCGGCTGACACTCCTGCGGCGCATCGGCCACAGCACTGATGTTTTCGCCGACGAGCAGTTGCTGACCCTTGCCGATATGGCCGGTGTCAGCGATGACGCCCTGCGCAAGATGCACCTGGACAATACCTTGCCCCCCCCGGAGCTGGCGGATGCCATGCGCCTGTTCAACGCCGAGCGGGATGCCGGACTGATCGTCGAACAGATTGCAGGCCGACAACCCATTGATGATCGCTATCTGCAGGTGCTGCCGCTGCTGCCCGATATGCCGCGCTGGCCGTGGGGGCGGCAGTTGAAGGTCTACGAGTCTTCCGATTTTTCGGGCACGGCACTCAGCTACGGTAAAAGGCGCGGGGGCAAGGCGCCGATCCGGATCAGCCGGGCTGAAGTACTGCGGGGGGCGTTGCCAGCGCGAATACTCGCGGCACTGAATGAAGTCGAGACGGTTCGTCTGTTGGGCGGCGAGCCTGCACGCGTTCGGGCTGCACGGGCACAGGAACTCGCCGGACAGATTGCCGATTTTGCCAGCGCCCGTCAGCCTGCGTTGTTCGACAGCCTGCTCAAAGTTACTGCGCCGGTGGCGCCCAGGACGGCCAGGCTGCAACGGATCATCCCCGGCCTGACCGAGCGAGGGGCATACGCCGCCCTGAGCCAGGCGAATGCCGAAGAACTGGCGAGGCTGGACAGAACGGCGAAGGTTCCGTTGCATTTGCAGGAACTCGGTCGCTGGTATGGCCAGACGGGGCGCCTGACCCGGGCTCTGGCCGGGTTGCGCAGTGAAACCATGGCTTCTGCCGACAGCCGCCATCTCGCGTTGCAGACGTTGGGACGACTGCCAGGCTGGTCCAGTGACGTGCGTCTGGAAATCCGTGAGGGCAGCATCAACGGCCCGATGCTGGACGCCATCGGCAGCGAAACCGCCTCGACTCGCAAGTATCTGGTCAAGTACGGAGATGCCTATCAGGCTGTCAATGAACGTGACGAGCCGCTCAACAGTATCCCGCACAAAGGCGACAATTTTTACGCTTCGTTGATGCATGCCCTGCCCGATGAGGCACGTCATGGGCTGGGCCTGCCGAATGTCTGGCAGAGCAACGACCTGCAACGCACGATCATCGAACGGGCGCTCGCCGAACGCAGCCAGTCGGCGCGGATTCTGCGGGCAGGCACCATCGACAAACCATGGTTCAAACCCCCGCAACGCATCGCACCCGGAGTGCTCGGTTATCCCGCCAGTGGCGACGGGCCGGGGCCGAGCCAGGCGTTGACGGTCCACGTGCAGAACGTCTATCCGGGGTTGAGCGACGTTCAGGCCCGGGGTTTCATACTTGAGCAATGGCGATTGGGCAGGAGCGATCAACAGATTTTTCATCTGCTCAATAACCGGTTGAGCGAGTGGCGGGAGCTGGAGGCAACACTCGATCAATGGTTGATGTCGCAGAACCTGCGTTTGCGCAGCACTCGTGACGAGTTCGTCAGCGTGGTGCAAAGCATCAAGGACTGCTGGCGCAATGCACCACTGGCCGATCACCTGCCGCACGCGGCCCGCCTGACCCTGATCAGTGACGCACCTCTGCCGTCATTGACGGCGGACTTCACCCACGTTCGTGAACTGACGCTGCGCACCCCGGTGGTTGGCGATACGCTTGCAGCGTTTCCCAATGTCGAGAAACTCGCCTTGCACGCGAGCGTGGCGGAGTTCGACAAAGTGCTCGCGACATTGAAAACATTGCGACACATGACCCGCCTGAAACTCTCCACGCCGATTACCGGCCAGGTGGCGTCGCGACTGCGGGAGCTGACCCGGCTGGAAGAGCTGGAGCTGCGTTGTACCGCAGGCGGAGTGAATCCGGTGGTGCCCATGACGCTCGATGTCGGGGGCATGCGGCAGTTGCGCAGGCTCGTCGTCGGCAGTCCGCAGATGCACCAATGGCCTCATGGGGTTCTCGATCTGCCGCGACTGGAACGTTTGAATCTGCGATCGACCGCGATCAATACCCTGCCGATGGAAATCTATGAAGGCCATCAACGGCTGTTGTCCGGTCTGTCACTGGACTGGTCGAAATTTCCGCGACGGGTGTTCAAGCCGATCTATGAGTTTGTCCGGAGTCAGCCTCGTCATCTGCTCGATCTGGATGAAATGGTTGCGGACTATTGTCGTGGTGAACTCAAGCGTTTTGTCGGCATGGAACCGAGCCTGTTCGATGTCTTGAGTACGGGGTTCAAGGCGCAGTGGACGGACGTCGGCAGTCGTTTCGCCGCGATCGAAACCTTGAGTGAGCAATTCAGTGAGCTGAACCGGCTTCAGGAATGGGTCGGATCCGAGCCGACAGTGTTCAATGGCGGTGCAGCACGCTCGGCGGTGGCCGAGGCGTTGAGAAACAGTTGGCGCAGCGGATTGTTCCAACGCTATGGCGCGCGCACTGAAAGCCTTTTCTACAACCTGTATGTGAGCCTGCCCAATGAGGCCTCGGTGCTGGATATTCTCGGCTCGCCGGTGGAGAGCCTGCCGACCTTGTCCGCTGAAGGTTTCACCCACGTCAGAAGCCTGCACCTGGCAGGATTGCAGGCACCGGTTGATCAACTGCGCGGGTTCATCCGAACGTTTCGCAATGTCGATACCCTGGACCTGAGCCATTGCGGTCTGTCCGCGCTGCCGCTGGAGTCCGGAGATCTGCCGGCGCTTGAAACGCTGAATCTGCATGACAACCCGTTGAACATGATCGACGTGCGCGGGATGAATCGCCTGATGGCGCTGGACTTGAGTGCCACGTCCCTGCGTGAATGGCCAACCGGTGCCGAGGAACTGCCGGAACTGACCTGGCTGGACCTCAGTGACAGCCAGTTGACCTCGCTGCCGGATGCGCTGCTGGCGCGTGATGCATTGCTGCTTGATACCAGCCTGACCGGCACTCCGTTGAACCCGCAAGCCAAAGCGGCTCTTGCCACTGCACGGCAGAGGATTGAAGAGAACCGAGGTCTGGTTCCCGGTTCGCTGCAGCGTTTTGCGGTGGAAGAGCCGCGCCATCGTACACCGCCCGCCGAAAGTGGCTCGGTCATCGCACGGCGATTGCTGCCGTTACCGCCGCCGCTTGCAGTCGAGGGTCCGGCGGGCTGGGTCGCCCGTGTCCGGCGTCTGCGCCCGCAGTACGACAACACCCGGGCGCAACAGGCCATCGAGCGGATGCAGGACGCGGGACTGAGCGAGGTGCAGATCGCTGAGCAAATCGACGCATGGGACCGCGACTTCGAGTCCCTGACGCGGCGTCTGAACGATTGGCTGTTCACCCATGAAACCCGGGGCATGGATTGGGTCGTGTCATCGCGCACACGCCAGCTCGCCGCGCAGCGCATCATTGAATGCTGGCGCGTAGGCACGGTCGACTGGAATGGTGTTGCGGATCGCGAGCTGGACCTCAACGGTCTGCAGGTGGGCAACCTGCCCGAGCCGGGCGCAACGTTCGCGGCGGTGAATAGTCTGAATCTCGGGGGCGTCAAACTTACTTCGCAAGGCTCCAGCGGTTTTCTCAGGGCATTCCCTCACGTGCGCCGGCTCAACCTCAGCGGTAATCACTTGGCGGTGGTACCCGAACCGGTGACACATATGCTTCAGCTGGAGCGGCTGGAACTGTCGCTTACCGGCCTCGCGGACTCCGCTGCTGCGGGTCAGGCGCTGGAGAGCCTTACACAGTTGAAGTGGCTGGATCTGAGCCATAACAGCCTGCGTTCCTTCAGTGTCTCGGGGTTCGGGCAACTGGAGCGGCTGGATCTGCGCGATAACCTGCTTACCGCCTGGCCGGAAGGCGTATTGCAAGCCCCACGCTTGCAAACGATCGACTTGAGCAGCAATGAAATCGCATCGATCCCCACCGCGTTGTATGACGGCAGCCATGCGGCGTTATTAACGGGCAGCAACCTGGCGGAGAACTACGAGATATCGCAACAAAGTCTGCTCGGGCTGCGTGAATATGCCGATGCTCATGGACGGCGTGACGTGCTGGGCCTGACGTATGCCGACATCGACCGGATGATCGATGACATGGACAGCACCACTGAAAGCGATGTCGAAGAGCTGGAGATCGAAAGTGAACCCGATGAGGTCCTTCCGCCACTGGCCGAAACGGTCCTTGAGCAGCAAGTGACGCCATGGATTGAAAACATCCCCGAGGAGGACGCCGGGCGATTTCGGGCGATGTGGCAGCGGTTGGTGGCTGAACCCGACAACGAGGCCTTCTTCCATCTGCTTTCCCGGATGCCGGACACCGAAGAGTTCCGGGTTTATCGCGCCGACCTGACCCGACGGGTCTGGGAAATCGTCGAGGCGGCCGATGGCAGTCAGGAGCTTCGCGACACACTGTTCTCCATGGCGACCACGCACACGACCTGCGTCGACGGGCGAACCCTGGCGCTCAGCGAAATCGAAGTCAAAGTGTTTGAGTACAACGCCTTGCGCCATTTGCAGCCCGGTCTTGCGGACAAGGGGCGCGCGTTGCTCGACCTGTCGCGGCAACTGTTTCGCCTGGGGCAGGTGGAAAAACTCGCGGCCAGCAGCATGGGCCGTCACGCCGATCCGGCGGAAGTGCGTCTGCAGTATCGAATCGGTCTGACGTCGGGTTGGGACGACGGTCTGCAACTGCCGGGGCAACCCAGCCACATGCGCTTTGCCCGGCCGCTCAGGGGCGATGATCTGGTAGCCGCCCGTGCGGCGGTCATGCGAGCCGAAACGAGTGAGCAGTTTTATGAAGAACTGATCAGCCGTGATTACTGGGTGCAGTACCTGACCGAGAAATACCCGACTGAGCTTGACGCGCTCAAGCGCGGCGCAGAAGAAAAGCTGCAACGACTCGAGGATGAGTACGAAGACGTGACCAGCACGGCGTACCAGGAGGCGGTGCAGATGCTCGAGGTTGAACGCACCATTGAGCGCAACCAGCAACTGATTGCTCTGTCACACCTGGAAACAGGCGAGCCGGTGCTGATCGGGCCCGAAGAGGAACAGCCCGGCCCTTCACGTTATTTGATGGATACCTCGACCCGCTGAAGCGTAGTCAGCCCCGGTCACCGAAAACCTCGACGACCGGGGCTTTTTCTCAGAACAGAAAGTAACGCTGGGCCATCGGCAGGGTTTCGGCCGGTTCACACCAGAGCAGCACGCCGTCGGCCTTGACCTGATAGGTCTGCGGGTCGACGTCGATCTGCGGCAGGTAATCGTTGTGGATCAGGTCGGTTTTCTGCACGTCGCGGCAGCCTTTGACCACGGCGATTTTCTTCTTCAGGCCCAAGGCTTCGGGCAGCCCGGATTCCTGCGCCGCCTGGCTGATGAAGGTCAGGCTGGTGGCATGCAGCGAGCCACCGTAACTGGCGAACATCGAGCGGTAGTGCACCGGTTGCGGGGTCGGGATCGAAGCGTTGGCGTCGCCCATCAGGCTCGCGGCAATGGCGCCGCCCTTGAGGATCAGCGTCGGTTTCACGCCGAAGAAGGCCGGGCGCCACAGCACCAGGTCCGCCCACTTGCCGACTTCCACCGAACCTACCTCGTGGCTGATGCCATGGGTGATCGCCGGGTTGATCGTGTACTTGGCGATGTAGCGTTTGGCGCGGAAGTTGTCGTTGCCTTCGCCGTCCTTAGGCAACGGGCCGCGCTGCTTCTTCATCTTGTCGGCGGTCTGCCAGGTGCGCGTGATGACTTCGCCGACGCGGCCCATGGCCTGGCTGTCGGAGCTGATCATCGAGAACGCGCCGAGGTCGTGGAGGATGTCTTCGGCGGCAATGGTTTCGCGGCGGATGCGGCTCTCGGCGAACGCCACGTCTTCGGCGATGCTCGGGTCGAGGTGGTGGCAGACCATCAGCATGTCGAGGTGTTCGTCGATGGTGTTGCGGGTGAACGGCCGGGTCGGGTTGGTCGAGCTCGGCAGCACGTTGGCGAAACCGCAGGCCTTGATGATGTCCGGCGCGTGGCCGCCACCGGCCCCTTCGGTGTGGTAGGTGTGGATGGTCCGGCCCTTGAATGCGCCGAGGGTGGTCTCGACGAAACCGGATTCGTTGAGGGTGTCGGTGTGGATTGCCACCTGCACGTCGTACTGGTCGGCGACGCTCAGGCAGTTGTCGATGCTCGCCGGGGTGGTGCCCCAGTCTTCGTGCAGCTTGAGGCCGATGGCGCCGGCCTTGACCTGCTCGATCAGCGGCTCCGGCAGGCTGGCGTTGCCCTTGCCGGTGAGGCCGATGTTCATCGGGAACGCATCGGCTGCCTGAAGCATCCGCGCCAGATGCCACGGCCCGGAAGTGCAGGTCGTTGCATTGGTGCCGGTGGCCGGTCCCGTGCCGCCACCGATCATGGTGGTGACGCCGCTCATCAGCGCTTCTTCGATCTGCTGCGGGCAGATGAAGTGGATGTGGGTGTCGATACCGCCGGCGGTGAGGATCATGCCTTCGCCGGCGATCACTTCGGTGCTGGCGCCGATGGCGATGGTCACGCCGGGTTGCACGTCCGGATTGCCGGCCTTGCCGATGGCGGCGATGCGGCCGTCCTTGAGGCCGACGTCGGCCTTGACGATACCCCAGTGGTCGATGATCAGCGCGTTGGTGATCAGCGTGTCGACCACTTCGGCGGCCAGCAACTGGCTCTGGCCCTGGCCGTCGCGGATCACTTTGCCGCCGCCGAATTTCACTTCTTCGCCGTAGGTGGTGAAGTCCTGTTCGACTTCGATCCACAGCTCGGTGTCGGCCAGGCGCACCTTGTCGCCGACGGTGGGGCCGAACATGTCGGCGTAGGCTTGTCTGGAAATCTTCATCTAGCGTCCTTCAGAGAAATAACGGCACACACGGACTCAGAGGTCACCCATGACCCGCCCGGCAAAACCGAACACCCGCCGGTGCCCGGCGTAATCCACCAGTTCCACCTCGCGGCTTTGTCCCGGCTCGAAGCGCACCGCCGTGCCCGCCGGGATGTTCAGGCGCATGCCACGGCTGGCGGCGCGGTCGAAGGTCAGGGCGTCGTTGGTTTCGAAAAAGTGGTAGTGCGAGCCGACCTGGATCGGCCGGTCGCCGCTGTTCGCCACTTTCAGGCTGATCGTGCGGCGACCGACGTTGAGTTCGATATCGCCGGGCTGGATCCGGTATTCGCCGGGAATCATCAGTTCGCTCCTTGCAGGACTTTGTAATAGAGGGCCGTCGGGCGATAGGTGCCGTTCGGGTCGCAGGCGTAGTCGGGGATTTCCCCGGCGCGGGTGTAACCCAGGGCCTTGTAGAAATCTTCGGCCGGGGAGCCGGCCTCGGTGTCGAGGTAGAGCATGCCGCGCTTGTACTGGCGGGCCGTCAGTTCCAGCGCTTCCATCAACTGCTGGCCGAGGCCGCGCCGGCGGGCCTGTTCGCGCACCAGCAGTTTCTGCACTTCGGCGCGGTTCAGGCCGTTGGCCTTCTGGCACAGGCCCAGTTGCACACTGGCCTGCACTTGTTCGTCCTTGACCACCACCCACAGCAAGACGTTGCCCTTGTTCAGGTTGTCCTGCACTTCATCGAAATAGGCGCGGGCCTGAGCCGCATCGAGATCGGCCATGAAGCCGACGCTGGCGCCATAACCCACGGCGTCCAGCAGCAGCTCGATCAGGCCCTGACGATAGTGCGCAAAACTTTCGGCATTGACGCGTCGCAGTTGGGCGGGGTTCATCGGTGTCACTCCTTGTTGGCGGGCGGCGGCTCCGCGCCAGGATTGAGGGTCAGTTGCATAAACGTCAGGTCGAGCCAGCGGCCGAACTTGGTGCCGACCTGCGGCATCTGCCCGGTGGTGATGAAACCGGCGCGCTCGTGCAGGCGGATCGACGCCGCGTTGCCGCTTTCGATGGCGGCGACCATGACGTGCTTGCCACAGGTTTTCGCGCGTTCGATCAGCGCGGTCATCAATTGCGGGCCGAGACCGTTGCCGCGCTGGTCGCTGCGCACGTAGACCGAATGCTCGACGGTGTGACGGAAACCGTCGAACGGCCGCCAGTCACCGAACGAAGCGTAGCCGAGGGCGTTGTTGTCGGCGTCGACGATCACCAGGATCGGATAACCCTGAGCCTGGCGGGCGCTGAACCACGCCTGACGGTTGCCCAGATCGACGGCGGATTCATTCCAGATCGCCGTGGTGTTGAGCACGGCGTCGTTGTAGATGTCGCGGATCGCCGGCAGGTCGGCGTGCAGGGCATCACGGATGGTGTAAGTCATGGCGCGGCCTCAGACGATCGGTTGGTGGACGGTGACCAGTTTGGTGCCGTCGGGGAACGTCGCTTCGACCTGGATCTCCGGGATCATTTCCGGGATGCCTTCCATCACTTGATCGCGGGTCAGCAGGGTGGTGCCGTAATGCATCAGTTCGGCCACGGTCTGGCCGTCACGGGCACCTTCGAGCAGCGCCGCCGAGATGTAGGCCATGGCTTCCGGGTAGTTGAGCTTCACGCCACGGGCCAGTCGCCGCTCGGCAACCAGGCCGGCGGTGAAGATCAGCAGCTTGTCTTTTTCGCGTGGGGTCAGGTCCATCGTTTGAAATCCATTGTCGGCAGTTGAAGAAAATCAGGTGTTCCAGATTCGAGGAGGCAGGGCTTCGCGGCCAAGCAGCGCAGGCCTGAGCAATCGCCAGAGTTCGATCAGCCACGCCCGCGCCAGCAACGCTTCATTGGCCAGGCAACGGGCAACCAAAAGTCCGGGCAATTGCGTCAGATCCCCGCGCACTTCATGGCCCAGCGAGCGGCAGCGCTCCAGCAGTTCGGCATCGATTTCGCCGGTCACCAGCAACGTTGCAAACACCGGATGGCCGTCCAGTCCGATCGGCGAATCAAGCAAACCATCGTTGCCGACGATGCGCTGGCGCTCATGCCAGAGCAACCGGCCATCGCGACGAATATCCAGATGCGCCTGGAAATGCCCGAGGTCGAAACGCTCGCCACTGGCCGGGCGCCCGAGGGCCACCACGTCCCAGTAGAACAGCCGCGCATCGCCTTCAAGGTCGATCGAGGTCGAGAGTTCCGCCTGGGCGGCGCTGTAGACGATGGTTTCCTGGGGCAGCCACTCCAGTGTCGCGCCGGCGGCGACATGCAGGTTCAGCGACTGATAGGCGGGGCCCGCCGCGCGATACCACTTGGCGGCACCGGGGCTGGTGATTTGTGCCCAAGCGCCCGGTTCGACGCGGGCGCTGATGTTCAGCCGGTCACCGCCGGCAATGCCGCCCGGCGGGTGGACGATGATGTGCTGGCAGACCTCGGGCCCTTCGGCGTACAGATGCTTTTGCACCCGCAGCGGTCCGAGGTGTCGGCGACGGACAGGGCGCGTGCAATCGCCGAAGCGGGCGTAGGCCAGCTCAAGCTCCGCGTGCCAGCTCGGGGTAAACAGGGCAGTCGCTAAAGGTAGATTCATATTTTCTGATTATCGTTAGGACGCTACAGATTAGACCGTAACTTCAAATAGTCACCAGCCCGCGCACTCCTTCGGCTTCCATATTTTCTCCACGGCCCTGCTGCACGATCTCGCCCCGGGACATCACCAGGTACTGATCGGCCAGTTCGGCGGCGAAATCGTAGAACTGTTCCACCAGCAGAATCGCCATGTCGCCCCGGGCCGCGAGCTTCTTGATCACCGCGCCGATTTCCTTGATCACCGACGGCTGGATGCCTTCGGTGGGCTCGTCGAGGATCAGCAGGCGCGGACGACTGGCCAGTGCACGACCGATGGCCAGCTGTTGTTGCTGACCGCCGGACAGGTCGCCGCCGCGCCGCTGTTTCATTTGCAGCAGCACCGGGAACAGCTCGTAGATGAACGCCGGAACCTCTTTGGCTTCGCTGCCGGGGAAACGCGACAGGCCCATCAGCAGGTTTTCTTCCACGGTCAGCCGGCCGAAAATCTCCCGGCCCTGGGGCACGTAGGCGATCCCGGCGTGCACCCGTTGATGCGGCTTGTACGTGGTGATCGGTTTACCTTCCCAGTTCACCGCGCCTTCCTTGGCCGGTAGCAGGCCCATCAGGCATTTGAGCAGCGTGGTCTTGCCCACGCCGTTGCGGCCGAGCAGGCAGGTGACTTCGCCGACCTTCACGTCAAAGCTCAGGCCGCGCAGGATGTGGCTACCGCCGTAGTACTGGTGCAGCTTGTCGACTTGCAGCATGTTGGTATTCCTCTTCAGCGCCCGAGATAGACTTCGATCACGCGCTCGTTGTCCTGCACCTGTTCCAGCGATCCCTCGGCCAGCACGCTGCCCTGATGCAACACGGTGACGTGGTCGGCAATCGAGCCGACGAAGCCCATGTCGTGTTCCACTACCATCAGCGAATGCTTGCCCGCGAGCGACTTGAACAGCTCGGCGGTGAACTCGGTTTCCGCGTCGGTCATACCCGCCACCGGTTCGTCGAGCAGCAGCAGTTGCGGGTCCTGCATCAGCAGCATGCCGATCTCCAGAAACTGTTTCTGCCCGTGGGACAGCAGCCCGGCGGGGCGATTGACCGAGGTGGTCAGGCGAATGGTGTCGAGCACTTCGCTGATCCGGTCCTTTTGTTCTCCAGTCAGACGCGCCCGCAGGCTGGCCCACACCGACTTGTCGGTTTTCTGCGCCAGCTCCAGGTTCTCGAACACGCTCAGCGCTTCGAACACCGTCGGTTTCTGGAACTTGCGACCGATGCCGGCCTGGGCGATCTGCACTTCGCTCATCTGCGTCAGGTCGAGGGTTTCGCCGAACCACGCCTTGCCGTGGCTCGGCCGGGTCTTGCCGGTGATCACGTCCATCAGCGTGGTCTTGCCCGCGCCGTTGGGGCCGATGATGCAGCGCAGTTCGCCGACGTCGATGTACAGGTTCAGAGCGTTCAGCGCCCGGAAACCGTCGAAGCTGACGCTGATGTCTTCCAGGGTCAGGATCGTACCGTGACGGGTGTTCAGCCCAGGCTCCACGCGCTGGCCGAGACCGAGGGCATCACGGCTGGTGCCGGCATCCTTGTTCGGTTCCAGCGGTGGGAAGAAGGCCGGTTCCAGCATGAATTCAGCGCTCGCCGTGACTCTCATGATTCACCTCGTTTCTTCAGCAGACCGATCACGCCTTTGGGCAGGTACAACGTCACGACGATGAACAGCGCGCCGAGGAAGAACAGCCAATACTCGGGGAACGCCACGGTGAACCAGCTCTTCATGCCGTTGACCACACCGGCGCCGAGCAGCGGGCCGATCAGCGTGCCGCGCCCGCCAAGGGCCACCCACACGGCAGCTTCGATCGAGTTGGTCGGCGACATTTCACTCGGGTTGATGATCCCCACTTGCGGCACGTACAGCGCACCGGCCAGACCACACAACACCGCGCTCAACACCCAGACGAACAGCTTGAAGCCGCGCGGGTCGTAGCCGCAGAACATCAGGCGATTTTCCGCATCGCGCAGCGCGGTCAGCACCCGGCCGAACTTGCTGCGGGCCAGCCGCCAGCCGATGAACAGACTCGCCACCAGCAACAGCACCGTCGCCAGAAACAGCACCGCGCGGGTGCCGGGTTCGGTGATGCCAAAACCGAGGATCGTGCGGAAATTGGTGAAGCCGTTGTTGCCGCCGAACCCGGTCTCGTTGCGGAAAAACAGCAGCATGCCGGCGAAGGTCAGGGCCTGGGTCATGATCGAGAAATACACGCCTTTGATCCGCGAACGGAAGGCGAAGAAGCCGAACACCAGCGCCAGCAACCCCGGCGCCAGCACCACCAGGCACATGGCCCAGAGGAAGTTGCCGGTGCCGCTCCAGTACCACGGCAACTCGGTCCACGACAGGAACGTCATGAACGCCGGCAAGCCGTCACCGGCGGCCTGACGCATCAGGTACATGCCCATCGCATAACCGCCGAGGGCGAAGAACAGACCGTGACCCAGCGACAGCAAACCGGCGTAACCCCAGACCAGATCCAGCGCCAGGGCGACGATGGCGTAGCAGAGAATCTTGCCGACCAGCGTCAGGGTATAGGCCGAAACGTGCAGCGCACTGTCCGAAGGCAACAGCGACAGCAGCGGCAGGGCGATCAGTAGCGCGAGAACGACGGCACCGACAGCGAAGGTGACTTTGGGGCCGGCCTTTTGTGTGGCCGTAAGCATCAATGGCTGGTTCATCAGTCGATCACCCGTCCTTTCAGTGCGAAGAGGCCTTGCGGACGTTTCTGGATGAACAGAATGATCAGCGCGAGGATCAGGATCTTGCCGAGCACCGCACCGATCTGCGGCTCGAGAATCTTGTTGGCGATGCCCAGGCCGAAGGCGGCGAACACGCTGCCGGCCAGTTGCCCGACGCCACCGAGCACCACCACCAGGAACGAGTCGATGATGTAGCTCTGGCCCAGATCCGGGCCGACGTTGCCGATCTGGCTCAGCGCCACGCCACCGAGCCCGGCAATGCCCGAGCCGAGGCCGAAGGCGAGCATGTCGACACGCCCGGTGGGCACGCCGCAGCAGGCGGCCATGTTGCGGTTCTGGGTAACCGCACGCACGTTCAGACCGAGGCGGGTCTTGTTCAGCAGCAGCCAGGTCAGCACCACTACAAACAGGGCGAAGGCGATGATCACGATGCGGTTATATGGCAGCACCAGATTCGGCAACACTTGAATCCCGCCGGACAACCAAGCGGGGTTCGCCACTTCAACGTTCTGCGCACCGAACACTAACCGGACAAGCTGAATCAGCATCAGGCTGATGCCCCAGGTGGCGAGCAGGGTTTCCAGTGGGCGGCCGTAGAGGTGACGGATCACCGTGCGCTCCAGGGCCATGCCGATGGCGGCGGTGACGAAGAACGCCACCGGCAGCGCGATCAATGGATAGAACTCGATGGCCTGTGGTGCGTAGCGCTGGAACATCAACTGCACGACATAAGTGGAGTAGGCGCCGAGCATCAGCATCTCGCCGTGGGCCATGTTGATCACACCCAGCAAGCCGAAGGTGATCGCCAGTCCCAGGGCTGCAAGCAGCAGAATCGAACCGAGGGACATGCCGCTGAAGGCCTGGCCGAGCAGTTCGCCGATCAGCAGTTTGCGTTTGACCTGGGCGAGGCTGGTTTCGGCGGCGGTGCGCACGTTGGCATCGGTTTCGACACCGGACTCGAGCAGGCCTTCGAGGCGAGTGCGGGCCAGCGGGTCGCCGGTTTCACCGAGCAGACGCACGGCCGCGAGACGCACCGCCGGGTCCGCGTCGACCAGTTGCAGATTGGCCAGTGCCAGGCTCAGGGCGGCGTGGACGCTTTCGTCTTTTTCGCCAGCCAGTTGCCGGTCGAGGAATTTCAGCTGCGCCGGTTTGGCGCTTTTCTGCAATTGCTGCGCGGCAGTCAGACGGGTTTTGGCGTCGGCGGCGAGCAATTGGTGGCTGGCCAGTGCGGTGTCGATCAGACCCCGCAGGCGATTGTTCAGGCGCAGGGTCTTGGTTTGGCCATCGAGGGTCAGTTCGCCTTGTTGCAGGGCGTTGATCAGTTCGATGCGGGCCGGGTCGGGCTGCGCGGCCCAGGCTTCCAGCAGTTTTGCCTGTTGCGTCGGGTTGGCGGCGACGAAGTCTTCGGCGTCGCTGGCGTGGGCGGCCATCGGCAGCAAAAATGCGAGGGCCAGGATCAAGCGGTAAAGGGCAGTGGGCATGGAGAGTCGCCTTGCTTGGATGTCGATCGTTCCCACGCACAGCGCGGGAACGATCAGGTTGAGCGGGTTAACTCAGTTGCTCTTCACCGCATACTCCGGCTTCTTGTCATTACCCGGAATGAACGGGCTCCACGGCTGCGCACGAATCGGCCCTTCGGTCTGCCACACCACGTTGAACTGACCGTCGGCCTGGATCTCGCCGATCATCACCGGTTTGTGCAGGTGGTGATTGGTCTTGTCCATGGTCAGGGTGTAGCCGGACGGCGCAGCGAAAGTCTGGCCGCCTAGCGCTTCGCGGACCTTGTCGACGTCGGTGGATTTGGCTTTCTCCGCCGCCTGCGCCCACATGTGGATGCCGACGTAAGTGGCTTCCATCGGGTCGTTGGTCACGGCCTTGTCGGCACCCGGCAGGTTGTGTTTCTTCGCGTAGGCTTTCCAGTCATCGACGAACTTCTTGTTCACCGGGTTCTCCACCGACTCGAAGTAGTTCCATGCCGCGAGGTTGCCCACCAGAGGTTTGGTGTCGATGCCACGCAGCTCTTCTTCGCCCACCGAGAACGCCACCACCGGTACGTCGGTGGCCTTCAGGCCCTGGTTGGCCAGCTCTTTGTAGAACGGCACGTTGGAGTCGCCATTCACGGTGGAGATCACCGCAGTCTTGCCGCCGGCCGAGAATTTTTTGATGTTGGCGACGATGGTTTGATAGTCGCTGTGGCCGAACGGGGTGTAGACCTCTTCGATGTCTTTATCCGCTACGCCTTTGGAATGCAGGAACGAACGCAGGATCTTGTTGGTGGTGCGCGGATAGACGTAGTCGGTGCCGAGCAGGAAGTAGCGCTTGGCGCCGCCGCCTTCTTCGCTCATCAGGTATTCAACCGCCGGGATCGCTTGCTGGTTCGGCGCGGCGCCGGTGTAGAACACGTTCGGCGACATCTCTTCGCCTTCATATTGCACCGGGTAGAACAGCAGACCGTTGAGTTCTTCGAACACCGGCAGCACCGATTTGCGCGACACCGAAGTCCAGCAGCCGAACACCACGGCGACCTTGTCCTGGGTCAGCAGCTGCCGGCCTTTTTCCGCGAACAGCGGCCAGTTCGACGCCGGGTCGACCACCACCGGCTCCAGCATCTTGCCGTTCACCCCGCCCTTGGCGTTGATCTCGTCGATGGTCATCAACGCCATGTCCTTGAGCGATGTTTCGGAGATCGCCATGGTGCCGGACAACGAATGCAGAATCCCGACCTTGATGGTCTCGGCGGCCTGTACCGTCCAGGTCATGCCCATCGCGGCAATGGATGCCGTGAGTGTGAAAGCCTTGATCAAACTGCGACGCTTCATTGTGCGATCTCCACGAACGTTAAAGTTTTTTATGGTTGGCAGATGCGAACGACTGAAGGCTGTTTTGCAAGGGCTGTGCCCGGTCGGCTTCGGGCAGGGAAATGTCGGTTTAGAGCGGTCGCGTGCAGAGACGGCGCACCATGAAGGGACGTGTTGCAGGCAAGGGTGCAGCGGGGTGCGCCAGTTTGGGGCGCAACCCCGAGGGTTCAGCGGCGGCGCATCAGACCGATGAAAAACAGCCCGCCGAGGGCCGCGGTGGCGACGCCGATGGGCAGGTCTTCGGGAGCGATCAGCGTGCGTGCGGCGACATCGACCCACACCAGAAACACACTGCCGAGCAACACGCACACCGGCAGCAGACGCCGATGTTCCGCACCGATCAGACGCCGGGCGATGTGCGGCACCATCAGCCCGACAAAACCGATGGAGCCGCTGATCGACACCAGCACCCCGGTCATCAGCGAAGCAATCACGAACACCCGCAGACGCACCGCCCGGGCGTTCAGGCCGAGGGTGACGGCGGTCTGTTCGCCGGCCATCAAGGCGTTCAATGGGCGGGCCATGCCCAGCAGCAAAATCAACCCGAGCAAGACGCTGAACGCCGGCACCGCCAACAACTCCCAACGCGCCAGACCGAGGCCGCCGAGCATCCAGAACATCACCGCCGAGCTCGCCCGGTGATCGCCCATGAACAGCAGCAGATTGGCGACCGCCATCATCACGAACGACACCGCCACACCGCACAGCAGCAGACGATCACTGTCCAGCCGACCCTGACGGTTGGCGATGCCCAGCACCAGAAACATGCTCGACAACGCGCCGATGAACGCGGCGATCGGCAAGGTCAGCAGGCCGACGATTTCACCGACGTGCAGCACTACGATCACTGCACCGAGGGTGGCGCCGGAGGTGACGCCGAGCAGATGAGGATCGGCCAGCGGATTGCGCGTCACCGCTTGCAGCACCGCACCGATCAACGCCAGCCCGGCGCCGACCAGCGCACCGAGCAACATGCGCGGCACGCGGATCAGCCAGACGATGTGTTCCTGGCCGGCGCTCCAGTCCGGTACGCCGAGGCCGAACAACTTGTGCAGCAGAATCCGCCACACCACGTCCACCGGCACCCGCGCCGGGCCGAAGCCCAGCGACACCACGCACGACACCAGCAGCACCGCGCCGAGGGCGATCAGCAGCCAGGCGTAACGACGATTGATCATTCGCCGTGGAACCCTTTGGCCAGGGTTTCAACCGCCAGCACGTTGTCGATCCCTGGCGTGGCCTGTACGTAGGGAATGACGATGAAACGCTGGTTCTTGATCGCATCCACCGATTGCAGCGCCTTGTTCTTCAGCAGGAATTCAATCTTCTGCTCGGCGGTGATTTCGCTGTAGTCGACGATCACGATCACCTGCGGATTGCGCTCGACCACGGTTTCCCAGTTGACCCGGGTCCAGCTCGCTTCAACATCATCGAGAACGTTGCGCCCGCCGGCGGCGTCGATCAGCGCCTGCGGCATGCCGAGGCGGCCGGAGGTCATGGCGCGGTCTTCGCCGCTGTCGTACAGGAACACGCGCGGTTTTTCGGCGGGCAGGTCTTTGCGGATTTCCGCGACCTGATTTTGCATGTCGGCGATCAGCGCGTTGGCGCGGTCCTGCACGTCGAAGATCTTTCCGAGGTTGCGCAGGTCGTTGTAGGTGTCGTCCAGTGTGGCGGCCGGGCGCTTCATCACGAAGGCGCAGGATTCGGTCAGTTCATAGACATTGATGCCCAGCGGTTGCAGGGTTTGCGGGGTGAGGTCACCGCCGACGCGCATGCCGTAATCCCAGCCGGCGAAGAAGAAATCGACGTTGGCGTTGAGCAACGTTTCCACCGACGGGTACTTGGCTGCCAGCTCCGGCAGGCCATCGAGCAGCGACTGCATTTCCGGTGTCACCGACTTCCAGCCACTGACGCCGCTGTAGCCGGCCATCTTCGACTTGAGGCCGAGGGCGAGCATCATCTGGGTCATGTTGATGTCGTGGCTGACCGCGTGTTTCGGCGCTTCCTTGAAGGTCACTTCGCGGTTGCAGCTGTGGATCGTCAGCGGGTACTTCGTGGCTTCGGCGAAGGCGTGGGTGGTGCCCAGCAGCAGAGCAAGGCAAAGCAGGGAGCGCACAGTCATGGTCGGGTTATCCAGGTGATTCGCGGGTAGCCGTGGAGGGGGTGTGGATCGATCAATGCTTCGACGCCGAACACGTCGCGCAGCAATTCAACAGTGAGCACTTCTTGCGGCGTGCCGCTGGCGACGATGCGACCGTGGTTGATCACATACAACCGGTCGCAGAACGCGGCGGCCAGGTTCAGGTCGTGGATGCTCGCCAACGTGCCGATCTGCAAACGCTTGACCAGTTGCAGCAGTTCCAGTTGATAACGCGGGTCGAGGTGGTTGGTCGGCTCGTCGAGGATCAGCAGTTGCGGTTGCTGGGTCAGGGCGCGGGCCAGAATCACCCGCTGTTTTTCACCGCCGGACAGCGTGGCGAACGCGTGATCTTCGAAGCCATCGAGGCCCACGGATTTGAGGGCCTGAGTGGCGAGATTGCGGTCTTCCAGCGTGTCGCCGTCGAACAGGCCTTTGTGCGGCGTGCGGCCCATGGCGACCACTTCTTCGACGGTCAGGCCGAAGGCGTCGGGGAATTCCTGCAGGACCACGGCGATGCGTTGCGCGCACCAGCGCGAGGATTGCTTCCAGACATTGTGGTGCTCGAGTCTGACCTCACCGTGCTCCGGCTGACTGAAGCGGTAGGCGCAGCGCAACAGGCTGGTCTTGCCGCTGCCATTGGGCCCGATCAGCCCGACGAACTCACCGGCGGCCACGTGCAACGAAGCGTCACGCAGCTGGAACTGGTGATGGCAGTGGGCGTGGCCCAGGGGTGTCCAGGCGAGATCGGTGAGGGACAGCGAGGTCATTTCGTTCCTGTTCTAGAAGGTGTAGTCAGCCGTGACAAAGAACGAACGAGGCTCACCCAGAATCCACTGCTGGCCCTCATTGTATTGGCTTTGCGCGTAGGTCCGGTCAAACAGATTGTTCACCTGCAGACCCAGCGTGGTGTTGCGCAGGGCTTTCCACGACAGCGTCGCATCGACCACGGTGTAGCTCGGCAGCTCGTTACGGTTGGCCATATCGGCGTAGCGCGCATCGACATAACGCACACCGGCACCGGCCTTAAGGTCGTCGGTCAGCGTTTTGCTCAGCCACAGGTTGGTGGTGCGGCGTGGCACGTCCACCGGACGATTGCCATTGCGCGACACCGGCACGCCACCGACCACTTCTTCAAAATCGTCGTACTTGGCTTTGACGATGGCGGCGTTGGCTTGCAGTTGCCAGGCGTTCGGCAGTTGCAGATCGAGGCTGGCTTCCAGGCCGTTCGACGATTGCTGGCCGACCTGCTGCTTGAGCGTCGGGTTGCCCGGATCGTCGGTCAGCAGCTTCTTCTTCACGATGCGATACGCCGCCAGGGTGAACTCGCCACGCTGATCCCAGAACAGCTGCTTCAGGCCGATCTCGGTTTGCCGCGCGGTGGACAGGTCGTATTGCTGCTGGCTCGGGCTCAGGGAAATCAGCCCGCCGATGCCATCGGTGCTGGTGGCGACCTGGCCGTAGAACGAAGTGTCCTGGGTCAGCGCGAACACCAGGCCGGCCTTCCAGTTGTTGCCGGTCAGGGTCTTGTCGCTCTGGCTGTCGTCGACCAGATTGGTGCGATCCACGTGCACGTAGTCGCGTCGCACACCGGTCACCAGCGACCAGCGCTCGCTCAGTTGCGTGCGGTTTTCGGCGAATACCGACATCTGTCTGGTGGTGCTGTCGAACTGATCGCGATACGGGTTGGCGCTTTCGAAGTAACCCGGTTGCGGGTGATACAGATCCAGCGGCTGGCCGTTCGGCAATACGTCGTTGAATGGCGAGTTGCTGTCGAGCTGGAAGCGGATACGGTTGTAATCAACGCCGGTCACGGTCTGGCTGTCGAGGCCGAACAGCGAATGCTTGAAGGTGAAGGTCTGGCGGTCGCCGACCTGTTCCTGCTTGTGGCCGATGCCGAAGTAGCCGCTGCGGCTGAGTTGTTGGCTGCCGGCGTCGAAGTTGTAGTTCTCGGCGTTCTGCCAGCGGCGCTGGGCCTTGAGGTAGTACAGCTCGTTGCTGGCGCTGACCGCGTCGTTGATCCGCCAGTCCGTGGTCAGGCGCGTCCATTGATCGTTGTAGTGCTGCTTGTCGTCGCGCACGTTGTAGTTCTTGCTGCGCAGGCTGTCCTTCAACTGGCCGTTGATCAGTGGTGTGCCGAAGTAGTTCTGCGGGCGCTGGTCGCCGTAATCGTGGGCGAGGGTGAAGGTCAGATCATCGGTGGCCTGCCAGCGCAGGGCGGCACTGATGAAGTCGCTGGACGAATCACCGCGATCGACCCAGCCGTTGCTGCGCAGTCGATTGAGGTTGAGGCGATAGCTCAGGGTGTCGGTCAGCGAACCGCCGCTGTCGAACGCCTGCTGCTGGCGGTCGAATGAACCGTAACCGACGCGAACATGGTTTTCGATCTCGCCTTCGAACGGCTTTTTCGGGATCACGTTCACCACCGCGCCGGTCGCACCTTCGCCGTACAGCACCGAGGCCGGGCCGCGCAGCACGTCGACGCGCTCCACCGACCAGGTGTCGACCGGGAACGTCACGGTGCCCATGCCGGTGTACATGCGGTTGCCGTCATACAACTGCATCACCGAACTCTGCCCGGTAAATCCCCGGGCCTGCAACGAAGTGCCGCCATCGCCCGGCGTGCCGGTGCGGCTGATGCCGGTGCTGCGCGACACCGCGTCCTGCACGCTGCGATCACCACGGGCGCGGACCTGCTCACCGCTGAGGCTTTCGACGCTGGCCGGAGTTTCCATGGCGTTGAGGTTCAGACGCGAGCCGGCGCTGGTCGGCGTGGTCAGGCTGACGGTCTGGTCGTCATTGGCCAGGGCGGTGATGGTGCCGGTGGGCAACGTCAGCGGCACGCCGTCGGCATGGGCGCTGTTGTTCAGGGCGAACAGACAGAGGCTGGACAAGAGGTACTTGTTCATCGGGCGGTGAATCACTTCTTCAAATGAAAAGCCCGCAGGCTCATGACCATGCATGGCTGCGGGCAGAGCAGCAATCAGTGTTATACAGTAACACTAAAAATTGCCGGAGTTTAAGCCCCGGCAGTTTAAAGATCTGTCTAGGTCGCGCATCTCGCCTGTTTCATGATGAAGTTGAGGCAGATTCAGTTTGCCGGCCCAGACGCGACAACAGCAGCCGATCCAGCAACCACACCACCACCAGCGAAGCCCCCACCAGCGGAAACACCACCGCCAGCACCAGCATGATCGCCACCCCGGTTTTCCACTTCGGCAAATCGTGGCGCAGCGGTGGCACGCCGAACTTGCCCTGCGGGCGACGCTTCCACCAGATCACCACGCCGCTGACGGCGCTGAGCAGGATCATCAGGCAGATCAGCAGCACGATGATCTGGTTGAAGGTGCCGAACATCTTGCCTTCATGGAGCATCACGCCGATTTCCGTTGCCCGGGCCACGGCGCCGTAGTGCTCGAATCGCACATCGGCCAACACCTTGCCGGTGTACTGATCGACATGCAGCGTGGCGTCGTTGCGCGGGTCGTCGGCGAACACGGCGATGGTGAACACGCCGGTGGCGGTGGTCGGCATCGTGATGCTGTAGCCCGGCTCGACCTTGCGCTCGATGGCGATGTTCTGCACATCCTGCAGGCTGATGATCGGCGCGGCAGGGCCGTGCTGCATGCCGCCGTGGGCCATGTGTTCGGCGTGGTCGCCGGACATCGGCATCGGGGTATTTTCCATGGCCCACGGTACGGTCTGGCGGGCGGCGTTGTTGAGGCTGCCGGCCTCGACGTCGGAGGTCGGCACGTTATTCCACATCGCCGCCGGGAACACGTTCCACACCTGGGCGTACTGCTTGCCCCAGAAGCCGGTCCAGGTCATGCCGCTGAGCAGCATCACCAGCAGCAGCGCCGCGCCCCAGAATCCGGTAACGGCATGCAGATCACGCCACAGCACGCGACTGCGACTGTTCAGACGTGGCCACAGAATCCCGGCCGCCTGACCGCGCGGCCACCACAGGAAAACCCCGGACACCACCAGCACCACGCCCCAGCCGGCAGCGAGTTCGATCAGCCGGTCACCGACGGTGCCGATCATCAGCTCGCCGTGGATCGCCCGGGCGAGCGCTTGCAGGTTCTGCTTGGCATCCTGCTCGCCGAGGATGTCGCCGTGGTACGGGTCGACGAATATGTTCAGCTCATGGCCGGCATTTTTCACCACGAATTGCGCGCTGCGTTCGGCGTTCGCGGGCGGCAGGTACTGGGTGACCTGGCCTTGTGGATAAGCGCTTTTGACCTTTTGCAGCAGGTCATCGGCCGGTACGGTGTGATGCCCGGCCGGGACGTTCAGCAGGCTGCTGTACATCAGCGAATCGAGCTGCGGTTTGAACAGGTAAATGATGCCGGTCAGGGCCAGCATCACCATGAATGGCGCGACGAACAATCCGGCATAGAAATGCCAACGCCAGGCCAGGTTGTAGAAATTCGGTTTGGGCTGTTTCATCACGAGTGCTCCGCTTGGCTTGGATCTTCTAGTTGTCGGTTGTCACTCGCTCCCTCAAGGAGAGCGAGTGCCCTTGAGGGTTAGAAACTCATGTCCACCTTGGTCCAGAACGTGCGCCCCGGCTCGTTGATGGCTTGCGGGTCGTTGGCCGGGTAGCCGAACCCTGCGTTGCCCGCCAGGTTCAAGTGTTCGGCGTAAGCCTTGCCGAACAGGTTGTCGACGCCGGTACTGACCTTCCAGTTTTTGTTGATCCGGTAGGCACCGTTGAGCGAGAACACGCCGAAGCCCGAACTCTTGTCGTAATCCTTGCCGACCACGTTGCCCTTGTTCTGGTCGATCCGGTTTTGCGCGGCAACCACCCTCCACAGTGCGCCGGCGCTCCAGTTGTCTTCGCTGTAGGTCAGGCCGAAACGTGCATCCAGCGGCGGCATCTGCGGCAGGGCCTTGCCGTCGCTGCTGTTCTTGCCCCAGGCGTAGGCCAGGGTCGCATCGGCTTTCCAGTTGTCGGTGAGCTTGTAGGCTGCACCGAGTTCACCGCCCATGATCCGCGCGTCGATGTTCTCGGCGCGGGAGGTGCTCATGCCCATCATCGTCGGGGTGTAGTCGAACAGGATGTAGTCGCGCACCACGCCGATGTAGCCCGAGGCCCAGGCTTCGAGGTCGGCGTCCTTGTAGTTCACGCCGAAGTCGAGCTGGGTGGTCTTTTCCGGTTTGATCGAATCGAACGCATTGACCGAACCCGCCGGGCCGGACTTGGGCGAAAACAGCTCCCAGTAATCCGGGAACCGCTGCGCGTGGCCGAGGCCGGCGTAGAGCGTGGTCGGGCTGTCGGCCAGGTCATGCTCGTAACGCACGAAGCCGCTCGGCAGGGTGTCGGCGCGGGTATCGCCGGCAGTCGGATTCGGGCGGGACATCATTCCCGAGCCGGTCTTTTGCCGATAATCCTTGGCCGAGGCACGGTCGACCCGGGCGCCAGTGATCAGTCGGTCGCGATCGGCGGCGTACCAGGTCATCTCGCTGAACACACCGTAGTTATGGAAGTCAGCGTCCTTGGTGTACGGCTGATCCTTGTAGGTATCGATGCCCATGCCGCTGCGCTGACGGTGTTCGTTGGTCTGCGCATCGAGGCCGGTGATCAGCTGGATATCGGCCCAGCGCCAGGTGGCCTTGATCCGCGCGCCGAGGGTGCGGCGGTCGACGTTGGACGCCATGGGACCTGCCATCATCCCGGTGCCGGACGGCGTGCGCAGGGTGTAGTTGTCCATCACGTGGTCGGCGTAGTTGTAGTAGACCTGGGCTTCGAGCTTCTCCAGCACGTCGGTGATGTTGGATTTCTCGAAACGCAGGCCGAGGCTTTCGCGCAGGAATTGCGAGCCGTCCATGCCGCGTCCGGCGTAGCGCGCCTCGCCGTCGCCCTTGCCGGCGGTGAGTTCGATCAGGGTGTCGGCGTCCGGGGTCCAGCCCAGCGCCACGTCGCCGTTCCACTTGTCATAGCGCGAGGCGACGGTGTCGTTATTGCCGTCGCGGTAGTCGTCGGAGTGTGCGGTGTTGCCGATCACCCGCACGTAACCCAGCGGGCCGCCGGCCGCCGCATCGACGACTTTGTCGAAGCGCCCGTTGGAGCCGGCCAGCACGCTGGCGTTCACCCGGGTGCCGAGTTCGCCGAAGCTTTCCGGTTCACGGTCGAAGAGGATCGTGCCGGCGGATGCACCCGGTCCGTAGAGCACGGTTTGCGGGCCTTTGATCACGGTGAGTTTGTCGTAGGTCTCGGGCGAGATGTACGAGGTCGGCGCGTCCATCCGGCCGGGGCAGGCGCCGAGCATCATGCTGCCGTTAGTGAGGATGTTCAGGCGCGAACCGAACATGCCGCGCAGTACCGGATCGCCGTTGGTGCCGCCGTTGCGCACCAGGGCGAAGCCGGGAATGGTCTTCAGATAGTCGCCGCCATCGCTGGCGGGCACCGGTTGGCGCGGGTCTTTCGGGTTGGTGACGATGGTCAACGGCGAACTCGGGGCGATGGCGGTGATCACCGTCGGGCTCAGTTCCTCTGTGTGGCCGGCATGTTCATCGGCATGGACCAGCGGGGACAGCAGGACGCCGCAAAGGACGGCGGTAGCGTGCCTGAAACGGATGCGCGATTCGTTCAGGGCGAAGGACGCCGGGGCAGAACCCGAGCGTGGGACAGCAGAAAACCTGGACATGACAATTTCCATCAAACAGTCGTAAACGACACGGCCGGCAGCCTGAAGCTGTCTTCTCAACCGTGTGCAATCAGAGGTGGGTGTTTACGCTGCGACGGGCGGGGCGCGGCTGCGGGCGCCGGGGAAGAACGTCTGCCGGGCATGACCCAGACGTGGGGAGGGCGTGGTGAACGTATTGACGTGGGGGATGCTGAACGTGGCGAAACCGCCGCCGGTCAGTGCGGGGCAGTTGAACAGCAGGCTGCAATAACCGCATTTTTCCCACAGCACGTGGTGCGAGGATTGCGGCGGGCAGTGTTCGGCCGAGGGTTTTGCCTCATGCGCGGAATGATCCATGCCCGCCATGTCCATCGACATGCTCATTGGCATGGATGTCGAGGCGTGCTGATCCATCGGCATCGACTGAGAAATCAGCGGGCCGATGAAAATCATCAACATGGCGAACAGGGCGATCCAGCTGCCGCGTGTCAGGTGTTCGGTCTGACGGCGTTGCACGGACGACCTGGCGCTGCGCGGGCGCACGGGCGGAGTCTGCCGGAACGGTTATTGGGCGTGCGCGTGTTCCGGCATGTCCTGCGGTGGTTTCTTCTGCACGGCGACTTCGACGGTCACGTCACCGGCCTTCTCGAAGTGCATCGTCAGCGGGAAGCGCTTGCCGTCGGTCAGCAGGCTGCGGTCGGTCGGATTCATCAGCATCACGTGATAGGCCATCGGTGCGAAAGTCACGTTCTCGCCGGCCGGGATGGCCACGTTCGGCACCTGTTGCATCTTCATCAGATCACCCTGCATCACGTGTTCGTGCAGTTCGGCTTTTGAAGCGATGGGCGAGTCGACACTCAGCAGGCGGTCAGCGGTTTTGCCACCGTTGTGAATGATGAAATACGCGGCAACGGTCGGTGCGTTCGGCGGCAGTTCCTGCGACCACGGGTGGGCGATTTCCAGCTCGCCGGCCTTGTATTCGTGGGCATGGGCGAAGCACGCAGGTAGCAACAGCGCAGCGATGACGATGAATTTGTTCAACATGGCAGTTCTCCAGAACGATTTGAAACGCAGGTCAAATGCGGGAACAAATCAAACCAGAGGGGAAGCGCGGGGATTGAGGCTCGGCCATTGCTGGCGCGGTGTCGGGGTTTGCAGCAAGGCGGGCGCCACACTGCGATTGCTTTCGTATCGGGCGAAATACAGCTGCGGCGAATGCCCCGGCAACGCCACCACCGGCGCCGATCCGGAACAGCACCAGCAATGCTGCATGGTCGAGTGATTGTCACCGCTCTGCGGCGCTTTCTGATCGAGGCCGCCGATGTCGATCGCCACCATCTTCGTGCCGCTGCCGGTGCAGAAACTGCTCCACAGCAACTGCTCGGCCGGCGTCTGCGCCGCCTGCGCCATCGCTCCCGTCAACGGCATGGCGAGCATGTTGAACAGCACTGCGAAGCAGGCGATCCAGGCAAATGCGAGCCGGTGTCGGTTCATGGGACAGGTCCGTAGGGTGGGCGATCAGGCGCGGCTATTTAGCCTGATCAGGGCCGATAAGTAAAAAAGCGTCGTGCGGTTTGGTGTCGCAGCGCTACATGCAATTGTGCGAGCAGCATGCTTGCCAGTTGCGTCTCGCCGTTATGAAAGAGTGTAGCGGCTTCGATTCGCAATGCCTGTGCGAAATCCGGATCAGATTGAATTCTCAATCGGATGGTCTGCTTATAGTCTCGGAGCGCCACGCGGTTGAATCGCCCATCGCCTGAGTCCAGTTCCGAACATGCCTTGACGTAGTGCACCAGTTCAGCAGGCGTGTGGAGAAAGTCCTTGATGTCGAAGCGGGTGAATTTTCCGGTCATTGGAACGTGCTCACAAATTCGATGAAACGCTAAACGTAAGCCTGGGCAGCTCACGCAGATAGTCAGCGAATCTTTAAATTCTTGTGGGCAGTGTCCTAGCACTCAGTAGGACTTGAGCTTTTTGTTTTTCACGGTCGGACTTCGGCCGTTAGGGCAGCGATGGCTTCATCAATCGTCCAAAGCTCCCGATCAACCCCCGCCAACACCGGCCGCTTCAACACCATCACCGGCACCCCAAGCGCCCGCGCCACTTCCAGCTTCGGCTCGGTTGCGGTGCTGCCGCTGTTCTTGCTGATCAGCACGTCGATCTGCCGCCGTTCGAACAGCGCTCGCTCATCTTCCAGCAGAAACGGCCCACGGGCGCCGATGACTTCGCAGCGTTCGTTGCCGGGGTAGATGTCGAGGGCGCGCAGGGTCCAGAACTGGTGCGCGGGGATTTCATCGAGGTGTTGCAGCGGTTCGCGGCCGAGAGTGAACAAGGGACGGCGGAAGGGGGCGAGAGCGGTGATCAGTTCCGCCCAGTCGGCGACTTCGCGCCAGTCATCGCCCGGCTGTGGTTGCCACGCCGGGCGGCGCAGGGCCCAGCAGGGGATGCCGGTGAGTTGTGCAGCGGTGGCGGCGTTGTGGCTGATTTGTGCGGCGTACGGATGGGTTGCGTCGAGCAAAAGCGTGATGCCTTCATCACGAATGAACTGCGCCAGCCCCTCGGCACCGCCGTAACCGCCGACGCGGACCTGACACGTCAGGTCGGTCGGCACCCGGCCCACTCCGGCCAGGCTGTAAATGTGCTCCGGACCCAAAGTGCGCGCGATGGCCAAGGCTTCAGTCACGCCGCCCAGCAACAGAATCCGTTTCATGCAAAAGCCCCCGCATGGCCGACGATACCGCCCTGACGATCAATCGCAAACACCTCGACCTGCACCTGCGCGGGCACCACGCTGCGTGCGAATTCCAGGGCATGACGGCAGACCTCATCACCCAGCGCAACGCCCGCCGCACTAGCCATCGCCAACGCCTGCTGACTGGTATTCGCCCCGCGAATGGCTTGCTGCAAGGTGTCGTCGGCGCCAATCGCTGCGGCCCATTCGGCCAGTTGCGGCAGGTCGATGCTCGAATGGCGCGAGTGCAGATCCATGTGCCCGGCCGCCAGTTTGCTGATCTTGCCGAAGCCGCCGCACAGGCTGAGTTTATCCACAGGCACTTTGCGCAGGTGCTTGAGCACGGCGCCGACGAAGTCGCCCATTTCGATCAGGGCGATTTCCGGCAGGTCGTAGACCCGGCGCATGGTGTCTTCGCTGGCGTTGCCGGTGCAGGCGGCGATGTGCAGGTAGCCGTTGGTTTTCGCCACGTCGATGCCTTGATGGATCGAGGCGATGTACGCTGCGCAGGAAAACGGCCGGACGATGCCGCTGGTGCCGAGGATCGACAGCCCGCCGAGAATGCCCAGGCGCGGATTCATGGTTTTCAGTGCCAGGGCTTCGCCGCCCTCGACATTGACCGTCACCTCGAAGCCGCCGCGATAGCCGGATTCTTCGGCGAGCAGGGTCAGGTGATCGCTGATCATCTTGCGCGGCACCGGGTTGATCGCTGGTTCGCCGACACCCAGCACCAGCCCCGGCCGAGTGACGGTGCCGACGCCTTTGCCGGCGATGAAGCGGATGCCCGGCTCGGCCATCAACTGCACGCGGGAGTAGAGCAGGGCGCCGTGCGTCACGTCCGGGTCGTCGCCGGCGTCCTTGATGGTTCCGGCTTCGGCGCCGTTCTCGGTCAGCCGACAGAACTCCAGACGCATCTGCACCTGCTTGCCCTTGGGCAACACGATCTGCACGGCATCCGCCACCACTCCGCCGAGCAGCAGGCGTGCGGCGGCGAGGCTGGTGGCCGTGGCGCAACTGCCGGTGGTCAGGCCGCTGCGCAGGGGCGCGGGTTGTTCGGCGGTTTCGTCACGCATCGAGGGGTTTGACCAGATCAAGCAGGGTGATCGGCAGGGCCTGACGCCAGGTGTCGAACTCGCCCAGCGGTTGCGCCTGGGCGATGTGGATGCGGGTCAGTTCGCCGCCGTGGCGTTCGCGCCAGCTCATCAAGGTCATTTCGCTTTGCAGGGTTACGGCGTTGGCCACCAGTCGGCCGCCGGGTTTGAGTTGTTCCCAGCAGGTTTCCAGCACGCCTTCACGGGTCACGCCGCCGCCGATGAAAATCGCGTCCGGACGTTCCAGCCCGCCGAGGGCCTGCGGGGCACTGCCACGGATCAATTGCAGGCCGGGTACGCCCAGTGCGTCGCGGTTGTGTTCGATCAGTTGCTGGCGACCATCGTCGGCCTCGATGGCCAGGGCGCGGCAACTCGGGTGAGCGCGCATCCATTCGATGCCGATCGAACCGCTGCCGGCGCCGACGTCCCACAGCAGTTCGCCGGGTGTCGGCGCGAGGCGGGCGAGGGTGATGGCGCGCACGTCGCGTTTGGTCAGTTGTCCGTCGTGCTGGAAGGCCGAGTCCGGAAGACCGGCGAGGCGCGACAGGCGCGGTGTCTGCGGATCGGCGAGGCACTCGATGGCGATCACGTTGAGATCGGCAATGACCGGGTTGTTCCAGTCGTTGGCGGTGCCATCGATCCGGCGTTCGGCGCTGCCGCACAGATGTTCCAGAACACTCAGGCGACTGGCGCCGAACCCGCGTTCGCGCAGCAATGCCGCAACGGCGGCCGGGCTCTGCCCGTCATTGCTCAGCAGCAACAGGCGCACGCCGCTGGACAACTGACCATTGAGGGCCGCCAGCGGGCGGGCCACCAGCGAAAGAATGCTGACCTCCTGCAACGGCCAGCCCAGCCGGGCGGCCGCCAGCGAGCAGGAGGACGGCGCCGGCAGAACCAGCATCTCGGCCCCCGGCACCTGCCGCGCCAGGCTTGCGCCAACGCCGTAGAACATCGGATCACCGCTGGCCAGCACGCACACCGCTTCGCCGCGACGCTCGATCACCGGGGCCAGGGAAAACGGGCTCGGCCACAGCTGGCGCTCGCCACGGATGCACACCGGCAACAGATCCAGCTGACGCTGACCGCCGATGATCCGCGAGGCGCCCATCAAGGCACGCCGGGCATTTTTGCCCAGGCCCTTGAAGCCGTCTTCACCGATTCCCACTACTGTCAGCCAGACCGTCATGCCGTTCCTCAATTCGTGCGCGCGTACCAAGGCTGCATGATAACGCGGCGGCTGTTCTCTCGCGCTGGTCTGTTGCCGATCCCGGAAACTTCCTGTCGTTGAACAGGAATTGTCGGATTGGGTGTGTTTGTTATGGTTCCGATCAACTCAAACAAAAGCCAGGATTGGCAGGAAGACATAGGGATATGAATTTGAAAACAGGAACGCTCACCCATCATGCGACGCTGGTAGGGGATATTTTGCTGACAGGGGTAGGAGGGCAATCGAAAGAAGATTATGACTTCGCATTGAACTGTACTTACATCGCAAAGAAAGAAGCGGATAAACAGTACAACAGCAATACGCAACCCGGGCCCTGGATCGATTATTTCGCCGACCTGCTGTATTCGTATTTCTGGAAGAAGGACGAGATGGATATCGAATACGTCCAGCCGAATTTTTCGGGAACTGTCGGCGAGGTGTGGATGAAACTGGCAAGACCCTGGCTCAGCCCTGAACAGGTCAGTGGTGTGAATTCGGGATTGTCGAGTCTGGAAGCGGAGGTTGATCTGCTGAAAACAATCAGGGGACTGAGCGGAAAGGCCTTCGATTTCAAACTGATCCCCGTCAGTTATAACGCGAACGGAGATATGGAACTTGTCATTACCAATGTCAGGTTCATCAAGTCCACACTGACGACCAGTTACCTGTTCTGGAAAGTTCATCAGCCAATGAGTCAACTGGATATCCGGGCTCGACGCGTGTCGATGAGCCGTCGCGCGATCGAAGTTCGTCGGCCATTGGTGGAAAAGGCAATAAAAGGGATGTCGTTCGACTTTGCTCATTACGAAATATAGCCGTCGAGGGGACAGAATATCGGGCGTTCATGATTATTCCGACCGGCAGGCATTTTCATGCTGTCGGGCAAAGCAGGCATAATGGCGACCTTTCGCCCATCCTGGCGCTGCCCGTCAGCCGGTCATCCCTTGAACGAACGTCCTCTAACCACTGCCATACGCCCCTCGGCCTGCCCGGGGTTGCTGCGTATCGTCCAGGCGCTGGATGGCGGTATCTGCCGGATCAAGCTCGATGGCGGTTCGATCACGGCCGATCAGGCCGATGCGGTGGCCAATGCCGCCGAGCGATTTGCCGGCGGGGCTATCGAAGCGACCAACCGTGGCAATCTGCAGATCCGCGGCATCGGCGACCAGTCCGCCGCGCTGATCGACAGCCTGCTGGCCGCCGGTCTCGGGCCGCGAACCGCCGCGGGCGACGACGTGCGCAACCTGATGCTCAGCCCGGCTGCCGGCATCGACCGACAGATGCGCTTCGATACCCGTCCATTGGCCGGGGAAATCCTGGAAACCTTGCAAAGCCATCCGCGCTTCCATGAGCTGAGCGCCAAGTTCGCCGTGCAACTGGATGGCGGTGAAGCGCTGGCGATGCTCGAACATCCTCATGATCTGTGGTTGTCGGCATTCGATGATTGCGGCGACACGCTGCTGGCGTTCGGTCTGGCGGGTTGTCCGACGGATCGACCGCTGGCCGCTGTGGCGCTTGCGGACGGACATGCGCTGGTGGTCGCGGTGCTGGAATTGTTCCTCGAACTGGCCCGACCGGAGCAGACGCGGATGCGTCATCTGCTGGATGAATGCCCGGCGCCGGTGTTCCTGGAAAAGCTCGGTCAGCGGATCAGTCTGCAAATCGTCGGCGAGTGGCAGCGTGAAGCAGTGCCGGAAGGTTTGCACCTCGGCATCGATCCTCAGCAAACAGCAGGTCAAGTGTATGTCGGTGCCGCACCGGCGCTCGGCCGCCTCGATCCGGCCATGCTGCGTGGCGCCGCGCAACTGGCCAGAACCTTTGGCGATGGCAGCCTGCGTTTCACCCCATGGCAAAGTCTGTTACTGCCCAATGTGCGGGAAACCGACGCGGTTCAAATGCTCGATGTTCTGGGCAAGCTGAACCTGCTGACCCGAACCGAAGATCCGCTTTCACACCTGATCGCCTGCACCGGCTCCAACGGTTGCGGCAAAGGCCTGGCCGACACCAAACACGATGCCCGGCTTCTGGCTACGCTGTTGCCACACGCCGTGGATGTGCACCTGTCCGGCTGCCCGCGCTCCTGCGCCGCTGCACACCGGGCTGCAGTGACTTTGCTGGCGGTCGCTCCCGGTCATTACGATCTCTATTTTCGCGATGCAGCACAGCCCGGTTTCGGCGCGCTGCACGCTCACAACCTTACTATCGAAGCGGCCGCGACCCTGCTCGCCGCCCGCTCACGGAGCCCCCTTGATGCTTGATTACATCCGCGACGGTCAGGAGATCTATCGCAACTCCTTCGCGATCATTCGCAGCGAGGCCAACCTCTCGCGCATCCCGGCCGACCTGGAAAAACTCGCGGTGCGGGTGATCCACGCCTGCGGCATGGTCGAGGCCATCGACGGGCTGCAATTCTCCGAAGGCGCGGGCAAGGCCGGGCGCGATGCGCTGGCTGCGGGCGCGCCGATTCTGTGCGATGCGCGGATGGTTTCCGAAGGCGTGACCCGTGCGCGCCTGCCGGCCAACAACGAGGTGATCTGCACCCTGCGCGACGACAGCGTGCCGGAGCTGGCGCGCGAGCTGGGCAATACTCGCTCGGCAGCAGCGCTGGAACTGTGGCGTCCGCATCTGGAAGGCAGCGTGGTTGTGATCGGCAATGCGCCGACTGCGCTGTTTTATCTGCTGGAAATGCTCGACGCCGGCGCCCCGAAACCGGCGCTGATCCTCGGCTTCCCGGTGGGCTTCGTCGGTGCTGCCGAATCCAAGGCCGAACTGGCCGCCAACAGCCGTGGTGTGCCGTTCGTGATCATGCAAGGTCGGCTCGGCGGCAGCGCCATGGCCGCCGCTGCAGTCAATGCACTCGCCACGGAGATCGAATGATGCAGGCCAAAGGACGTTTGATCGGCCTGGGCGTCGGCCCCGGTGATCCGGAACTGATTACCGTCAAGGCCCTGCGCCTGCTACGCGAGTCGCCGGTGGTGGCGTATTTCGTGGCCAAGGGCAAGAAGGGCAACGCGTTCGGCATCATCGAGGCGCACCTGCAGGACGCGCAGAATCTGCTGCCGCTGGTGTACCCGGTGACTACCGAAGTGCTGCCGGCGCCGCTGTCCTACGAACAGGTGATCAGCAATTTCTACGATGACGCGGCAGAGGAAGTGGCTGCGCATCTGGATGCCGGTCGCGACGTGGCGGTGATTTGCGAGGGTGATCCGTTCTTCTACGGCTCCTACATGTACCTGCATGATCGCCTCGCCAGCCGTTACGAAGCCGAAGTGGTGCCGGGCGTCTGCTCGATGCTCGGTGGTGCTTCGGTACTGGGCGCGCCGCTGGTGTATCGCAATCAGAGCCTGTCGGTGCTGTCCGGTGTGCTGCCTCACGATGAGCTGAAGCGCCGACTGGCGGATGCCGATGCGGCGGTGATCATGAAGCTGGGGCGCAATTTCCCTAAAGTGCGTGACGTGTTGGCAGAGTTGGGCCTGGCCGAGCGCGCGCTGTACGTCGAGCGCGCGACCATGGCCAACCAGAAGATCGTGCCGCTGGACGAGGTCGAGCCGATGTCGTCGCCGTACTTCTCGCTGATCATTGTTCCTGGCGAACGGTGGCAAGGCTGATGACTCACTCCACACCGGCCATTGTCATCCTCGGCCAAGGCGCGCTGGCCACGGCCCGTCGCCTTCAGCAGGTCTATCCGGGCGCGCAGATTCACGGACTGAAAGGACGCGTCGAAGGTGTCGACCTGACTTACAGCGAATTCGGCGCAACCCTGCGCGAGCTGTATCAGCAGGACACGCCGATCATTGCCCTGTGCGCGGCCGGCATTGTCATCCGTACACTGGCGCCGCTGTTGCTGGAGAAAGGCGTCGAGCCGCCGGTGCTCGCCGTGGCTGAAGACGGCAGTGCCGTAGTGCCGCTGCTTGGCGGCCTGGGTGGGGTGAATGTCATGGCCCGTGAGATGGCGGCTGCGCTTGAAGTGGCGGCGGCGATCACCACCAGTGGCGAGTTGCGCTTCGGCACCTGCCTGCTCAACCCGCCCGGCGGTTATGCCCTCGGCGATCTGGAGCAGGGCAAACGCTTTGTCTCCGACTTGCTCGCCGGTCACAGCGTGCGCATTGATGGCGAGGCGCCGTGGCTTGAGCAGGCGCAGCTGCCGGAAGATCCACAGGCACAGCGCTCGATTCATGTGGGCAGCGATGCTCGCGTGGCGAGCGCCAGTGAGCTGCTGATTTATCCGCGCAGCGTGGCGGTGGCGGTCGGTTCAGACGTGCCCGATCTGCCAGGTACGATTCGCGATGCGTTGCTGCAGGCCGGTGTGGCGATTCAATCGCTGGCCTGTCTGGTGGCGGCTGATGTTCAGATGGCCAGCCCGGCATTGCGTGAAGCCGCGCTTGAGCTGGCGGTACCGCTGCGCTTTGTTGCACCGGCAAGTGCCATCGGTGAACTGGCTCGCGATGCAGTCCCCGACGCTCGAATCATCACAACAGCCCACGACCTTGCCATCGCCGTGGCCGAACGGCCGTTGGACGTTTCGCAGGTCGGTCGTCCGCGCGGTCGTCTGGCCGTCATCGGCCTCGGCCCGGGTGCCGCAGAGTTGATGGTGCCAGCGGTGAAAGCAGAACTGGCCCGTGCTACCGATGTGCTGGGTTACGAAACCTACGTGCGCATGGCCGGTCCGTTCCGCGACGATCAGGTGCAGCACTGCACCGATAACCGCGAAGAAATGCAGCGTGCTCGGCATGCTTTCAGACTGGCTGCTCAGGGCCGTTCGGTGATCGTGGTTTCTTCCGGTGATCCGGGCGTGTTTGCCATGGCGGCGGCGGTGCTTGAGGCATTGCACGAGTCGACGGATCCGGCGTGGCACAGCGTCGATCTGGAGATACTTCCGGGTGTCTCCGCCTCGCTGGCCACCGCTGCTCAGGCCGGTGCACCGCTGGGTCACGACTTCTGCGTGATGTCCCTGTCGGATAACCTCAAGCCTTGGTCGATCATCGAAAAGCGTCTGGATCTGGCCGCCGAGGCCGATCTGGCGCTGGCCTTCTACAACCCGATCTCCCGCGCCCGTCCGTGGCAACTGGGGCGAGCGCTGGAAATCGTCGCGCTGCACCGTGCGCCGCAAACACCAGTGGTGCTGGGGCGTGATATCGGTCGTCCGGGACAGACGCTGCGGGTGACGACACTCGGCGCATTGGCACCGGATCAGGTGGACATGCGCACGATGGTGCTGATCGGTTCGTCAACCACCTGCACGTTCCCTCGCAGCGAGGGCGGTGAGTGGGTGTATACGCCGCGTTGGTACGGGGAAAAACCGGTCAGTTGATAACGGTGTAGTTGCCAATTGTTGCAACCGCTTATGACCCCATACAAAAAAAGAAAGGCCGCGAATGAAAGTTTGCGGCCTTTCTTTTTTTTGTGCGGGAAAGTTCTGCTGGTTTGTATTTGGTTAAAGTAATAAATGTTTTATTGGTGTTGTCGGATGTTTCGGCTGACATTGTTTGAATGGCTTCGCTTTTGTCTTTGGAGAGGTGTTGTACTAGTTTTGCTTGAAAGGTTTTTTCTCGATTTATTCACCATTTCGACTTGTCCGGAAAAGGCGTTGCTCTTTTTGGTTGAGTAACTGTTTGTGAACTTTTTCGTGCGTATGTAATCGGGTTTTTCAAGGAAGGTAGTTTATGCAAGATATGAAGTTGAAGGCGGTCGATGGCCTAAATTGGAAGTTTGTCAGTCTGTTTAAGCTGACGGATCTTGAGCAGGCACTCTTGCCCTACAAAAATACCCATCAATATGACGCCGTTTTCCGTTATTACTTTGCCTGCATCGGTTTGCTAGATTCACCCCGGTTGCAGCACCCGCTGGCACTGTTCAGGCAGGCGCTGGGAGCGTTGGTGCAGCATCGTGTACGCCGCGAAGTGGAGCAGGATCCCGCGCCAGGCCCCGATGAAGAGGCGGCGCCCGGTCTGACGCAGATCCTTGGAAGAGTGCATGATTTCGAAACGCGACTGCAATACGGCGTCGAACTGATGAAGACTCCGGCGACGCAGGTGCCGAAGATACTGCACTTTGTCTGGGTCGGAGGCGGCATCGGAGATATACAGCGTGATTACATCAATATATGGAAACAGGTACTGGCAGGGCACGATTACACAATCAATCTCTGGTACGACAGCGATGCGCTACTGGCCCATCAAACCAACCGTTTGATAGTCGAGGCCGCCAAAGCGGATGCGATGTTGCAGGGGGGGGGCGACAGTATGTCTGAGCGGGTACTGGGTGAATCGTATGTCGCCCGCGTCATTGTTCTGAAACAACAGATGTACGACTACATCAATGATGCAACTGCTCGTGGCGAATCGGCCGATGGCGCGAGAACTCATTTGCTGGCGCGTGCTTATGGGCAAAACGCAGAGGATTTACAACAGCTGAGGAGCCGAAATCGTGAAAGTGTGTCGGCCTTGCTTGATAGTGGCTTGCGAGTGCGCGACCTGGCGGCTGCTGAAACACCTTTGCAGTTGCGAGATATCTACGAACGCGAAATGCGTCTGCGCGGCAACTTCGCCGCAGCGTCAGACATTGTCAGAGTTGAAGTCTTGCATCCGGAAGGCGGTATTTATTCCGATGTCGATAACTTGCCTCCGTTACTGCGAGAGATCGGTGGAGTCGACATCAGCGGCTTCACCAGCGATGCGCGACTGGGCGTGTTGCAGTTGCTGCTGGATCACAATCCCCACTGGATGCCTGGCCGCGAAGCAGTGCGCACTCGATACACCGATTACACGGTGCAGATTCCAGAACAGCATCGTTCAAAACTGCAAGCGTTCGCCAGCAGCCGGCCAAGCCTCATTCAAGTGTTCCAGCCTCCCCAGGACCTTCTCGCCCGACCTTACGCATTAAGGGCGGTGTCTGTGGGTTCCACGATCAGCAATGCCTTCATGGTGGCCCATCCCGGTTCGAAGGTCATAGAGTCCGTGCTTGATCGCTTCCGGTTCAATTATCGGTTGGTTGAAGACACTGCCCGACTGGCCGTTCAGAAAGGCGTCAGACTTGAAGATTCAGAGGTGATGTCTGCACTGGCGAACGAGGTGCTGGAAAAAGCCTACGGGCCCTTCATTGACCTGCCAGCCATGGAGTCGATTTTCGCCGCCTTTCTTGCGGACGCTGCCGCCAATTACCACAACGACGGCATCCGCCCGCAAGGTGAGGGAACGATCTATTTGACCGGGCCGGTCGGCATCAAGGACGGTACGAGTGATTTCGAAAAGGCTTTGTTAACGTCTCGCGGCGCAGAAGCTTCTCGTGCGGAGATGGCAATAGATCCCCTGACGACAGTCAATTACTCGACCGAAGAGGAGCAGGATCACTCCTGGAAAGACAATGAAACCGACTTTGACAAGTGGGTGGAGACCGAGAAAAAGAACTGGCGCGGCGGTCGGTACAAGACCCGCTACGCCGGCAACATCGAAGAGCTGCTGAAACACTCGACCGTCGAATTCGAACTCGGCTGGCCGCTCATCGAAGGACGTCATGTTCTGAATACCGAGCTGTTGCAGCGCATGGCCGAACGCCTCGGTGAAGCGTTTATCAAGGCGATGATGAGCGGCCACGACGGCCCGGTCGTGTTTGCTGAAAGGTTGCCGCTGAGCTTCGATGATCGTCAGGCCATCCGCAATCAGGACACCCGCCAGCGAGCACCGTCATTCCCCAAAAAACAGCTCGCGCAAAATCTTGCGCTGGATGAACTCTTGATCGGTCTGGGTGCCGGTTCCTGGCAACTCGAACAGCTCAACCCATTGCAGCGTTTGACCCTTGGAGCAGTGCTTGGCGCCGAGTCACTGGACAGTCAGAGCTTTTCCACCCTGAGCAGTGCGCTGGACAATCTGATCAACAGCGTCAGCGAGCGCGGGGCGTCCGGGCGTTACGCGGTCATCGAACAGCATCTCTATCAGCATCGGGCACCCGCGTTCCTGGCGGGGATGGCGAGTGCGGAGGATGGCTTGCCGGCGAACTCGGTCACCGCCCTGAGCCTGAAAAAACACGCGCTGGCCAACGCCGTGACGCTGTTTGACTGGGGGCGCCAGGTGGCGCAGATCCAGCGGCTCGCCACTCAGGAGCACCGTGAAAGGGTGCAGGAGCGGGTGGAGCAGGTGCTCAATCAGTTTGAGGCCGGAACCGCCAAACTGGTGCCTCAGGATCTGTTGATGCACGGGCCGGGTGATACCGCAGCCGGGCGCTGCTTTCCGCTGGTGTTGGCAATGAGTGCTGCCCTCACGCGAGGCGACGTAGCGACCCGCCGGTTACGCGAGCGGTTTTTCCTCGCGGTACTTGAGCCGGAGCAATCGGACTCGGCTGCATTTCTCGGTGCACTGGAGGAAATGCGTGGCGTGAACGTCGCAGAAGTGGGCACGAGCCTGGGGCGGGTCGATCTGGACAAGGTAGTTGCGACCCTTGAGGACTCCGCCGGCCCCCGGACCTTGATGCTCAACTCGGACAACCACTCGATGCTGGTCGCCCGAACAGTAAACGGGGCAGCAGACGTCTATCACTTCTACGATCCGAACTTCGGCCTGTTCGAATTCGACAGCCCCGCGATTTTCAGAATGGCCCTGAAGAAATTCTTCCAGGACACGGACATGGCTCAGCATTACGCCGTATATGGCAAGGCTGGCAAGCCGCAGTTCGATCTGATCGATGTTCAGGGTGAGCAAGTGGCATCTCTGGATCTGTCGAGAAGCTTCACGGTGGCCGGGTTGCTCAGGGATGAGCCGCTGCCAGGCAAACCGTTCAGGCCCGTTCGCCAGCGGGTAAACAGTGCTCACGGGCGATCGCTGATGGATAATTCGCACCTGGGCAGTGCACTGCTGTCGGCAGACAATGACTGGTGGGCGGAGCAGATCGCCGGCGCGACTTCGCGCTTGCAGGAAGGCCATGATTCGGCGAAGCCACTGGTGCCGTTGTTCGATTCGCTGGAGGTGACGCCCGAGGGAGGCTATCGGGTGGGCATGATCGATCCGCAGAGTGGTGATCTGGTAGCCAAGGTCACCAGTCGGGACGAAAGCCTGCTGCGAATCAGGAATTACCTGACAGAGATGTTTTCGACCCTGGGACGCAAGCGTCAAGTCGGTGCTGTGGTGGATCCGACCGATGCCGCCGCAGTGCACACACTCAATGCCGGGTTCGCGGTGCAGGCGCTGATGAATGCGTTGCGCGGGCGTGAAGGCGAAGATCGTACATTGACCACTGCAGTGCAGTGGCATGCCTACGTCAACTACGCACAACTGGTGCATGGCAACGTAGTCGATGTGGCAGGACTTATCGGTCTGGTGAAAGCCGCGTTGCGCGATGAGAAACTGATTGCCCGCACCAGTGCACAGGTGGTCGGTGAAGCGCTTGAGCCGTTGACAGGCAGTACGCTCGGCGCTGTGGCCGGGCATGTGGCCAACGAGGGGGTGGGTGCCGTGCTGGGGCTGGCCAATGTCGGCTTTGATATCTATCAGTTGGCGAATGCCCGTAACGATGTCGAGATTGCCACTTTCGCAACCCAGCTCACCTTTGACGCCAGCAGTCTGGTTCTGACCGGCGCCGGATTTGGCGCCGCAGTCGCGGGGGCGGGAACGGCTGCGGCAGTGCTGGGAGGTGCCGGAGTGATTCTGGGAGGGTTGGCGGTCGGTGTGACGGCATTGGCGCAGAACTTCGCAACCATCGCAGAAGAAGCAAAAGCGATCGGGCTGTTTTTCGCGGATCTGGAGCAGGCGCACCAGAGTGCCGGATACCAATACAGCGGTAAGCAGGGGGCCTGGTTACCGCAACCGTCATTGATTATCACGGGTATGGATTTGAGTAACGGCAAACTGTTGCTCGACAGTTCCCGTCTGTATCCGCTGCGCGATCATTTCGGCGTTCCGGATTTCGATGTCGACTACTCACGGGCCATCCACCTCAGCAACGAACTGGGCTACCCGGCCGAGATGACGTTCGCTTCTCCGGCCGAACAAACCATTGTCCTGCCGTGTACGCCGCTTACCTGTTACCGCTACGAGTACCAGATCCTGCCGTTCTCATCGCAGCGCCACGACAAGGGCTTCGACATCGCCCGGCGTCTGGAGAAGAAGAAAGCGGATGGTCAATGGTTGTTCCTGTTTTCGTTCTACTCGTTCCCCAGCCACTTCATCGTCCATCGTATGTACCCGGACTATCGGCCGACCGAGATCAGCGTCACGCTAGATGGGCAGGCACGCAAACTGGTCGTGCCGGTGATTCCAAAGCCCTGGCACGAGCAAATCAGCTATCGGATCGAGGGTGGAGGAGGCACCTGCACGCTGGTGCTCAACCCCGGCGTGAACGTTGAGCTGGTGTCAGTGGGTGTGCAACAGAATCGCTGGGTCATCGTCGCTCCCTGGGCAGGCGAGCGGGACATTGTGTTCGGCGGTGACGGGCGGTTCAGTGTCAAGGGCAGCCAGTTCAAGGTGACGGCGGCTACTGCACCGACGATTTCACTGTTGATCGAAAATGGCCGGCTCTTCCGGGTCTCCGACGACAAACGGTATCAATTGGACTTACTGCAAGAAACCGCGCCCGAAGGACTGGACGACCAGCTTCTGCAAGACCATCTGCAAGCGCTGGCACGGGCTCATCGATTGGCGCTGCGCTATACGCCCATACACAATTATCTGATTCCGTTCGAGAACATCAAGGCGCCGCGTTACACCAACGGTTGGTACGACGCTGCGCAGGACCGGATTCTCTACATCCGCAACGATGATGTGCTCTACGATGAGGGTCGGCTGTCGGCGGTGGTCGGTGGCTCGGCGTTTTTCCATGATCCGGACGCATTCGATATCTGCCAGGTCGATGTCGACACGGGGCTGATCAGTCATCGTTATCGTTTGATGTTGCGACTTACGGGTACCAGCACGATTCGTAGCGTTGAGGCCGATGCTCAGGGAGTCGTGCATGTGGTGCAGGAGTATGTCCATGAGGACGGCATGTTCGAACGTCTCAACTACCTGATTCACGAAGGTGAGCTGTGGCTGAGTTCAGTCACCCGTGCACTTGAGCCGACATTCGATTCATTGCTCGACAACAGAGCGCCCCTGACTGACTGGGCTCTAATACTGGGTCAGTGGGTGGTACGCAAGCCGGACTCTGCCGACAACGGCTATGCAACGATCGACTGGCAGTTTGCGCCTTATGTTTCAATCTGCTGGACGATTGAGCTACGTAGCCGGGATATGGCCTGGATTCGTACCCGTGACAACCTGATCGTGCGTCCGGTACCGCGCCGTCACCATGCCCGAGGTTGGTCTGACTCTATCCAGAACCTGAATGAACTGATGCTGCTGACGCTGGCCGATGACTGCGACGTGTTTGTCATCTACGACCGTCAGTTCCAGAGACTTTGCCGGCTGCGGCGGACCGGGACGCAGGAGCGGAGCCAATGGTCGCACCGCTGGGTGGACCCTGTCGGTTTGAAGCAGGTCACGACCGACTACAAGGGTTACCAGGCGCGGACAGAGGACGGAATGTCGTTCGAAATCGGCGTTGACGGTGAAGTTCGCTTTGTCGGGCTGACCGAATCATGGCTCAAGGGGCGAGAGCTATGGTGGCTGTCGCTTGAAGGTGTCGCCCGGAAATACAACGTTGAACAGTTCCTGATTGTCGGTGTAGCCGATGCCGGGGGCGAGGGGCGCTTGCACGCGTGGTTCGTGGACGACCGCTTATTACTGTGTGAGGCGCAGCAGACGCAGGTCCGTTTGCTCGGCATGGCGCCGGACAAGCAGTCGGCGTGGCTGTTCGAGCCCGGGAGCGGCGAGATCTGGTGCCAGACCTTTATCGATAAAGAGCAACTCGAACAGGCCTTCGGAAAGGGCGCGCAATTGTTGCAGGCCTCGTTGCTTCCCAAACCGGAGCGACAGTGGGCTGTACAGCGTTATGTCGATGTGCGGGTCGAGGGAACCGGACTGGTGGGTACGACGCAGGAAGGGGTGGTGGTGCAACTGGAGCATCGGGAACCACCGCAGATCATTGGCGTGCAGCACGATTGGCTGGCAGCCCATGGCGACAATCTGATCGGCAACTTGCAGGCCTTGCTGGCGAAGGAGGCGCATCGTCCATTTATTTCCGTCGCTGCACAGGATGCCAGTGTTCAGTGGTACATCGCCGACAGCGCACGGCTGATCCAGATTCCCGCTGCCGATCTGCCGGAGGATTTCGAGCTGCTTGGAACCCGTCGACATACGGAAATCCTGCTTCATGAACCGCAGGAGCTAGTTGTTCAGAGCTACCCGAGCCGTCGTCAGATCAAACCACTGGATTATGTCCGGCGCACGGGTGATGTGCTGGTGGTCGAAGGGCAGCTGGATGCCTACGATCTTCTGCCACTGGTTCCGGACGATGTGCGCACGCTGGTTCTGCGGGTGGGGCGTGGTTCGATGAGATGGCAGCTGTCCGAGGTGCTCATGCGCAAGCTCGACTCGCTGGTGGTCGACTGTCGTTATCCGCTGGGGGATCGTCCATCGGTCATGAGCCGCCTGATCTGGACTCCGGCCAATCCGCAAAAGCTTGAGGTGGCGATGGTCGACGATCATCTGGTGATCATCGACCCCGACAGTGAGCACTGTGTACTGGTTCGAAATGCAGGGGGGAATGACCCGCTGTTGCGCGGTGATGCCATGCTTGAGGTCAAGGGACTGAGCCCGTGCCAGGTGTCGAAACTGGTGCGAGGGTCAAGGGAGCAAAAGGAGGGTGTCGACGGCGTGACGTTGAAAGCGCTGATCGAGCAGGCAAACGCGAAGAAAGCCGTCGAGCCTGCAGGTTGAAGCATTACGGGCACTGACGAAAAAAGACCGCCGACGTTGCCGTCGACGGTCTTTTCGTTTCCGGGTTCAAGGCACCAGATAGCCTTTGACCCCGGTAAAGATGATCTGCGCAGCCAGTGCACAGACAAACAATCCCATGAGCCGGCTGACGATCTGCAAACCCTGATCGCCAAGAATCCGCTCAATCCGATTCGACAGATACAACACCACGCCGACGGTAAAACTGGCGAGCGCGATGCTCATGATCGCGATCAGCTTGTCATCCCAATGCGGCTGGCTGACGCCCATCACCAGCAGCGCACCGATGGTGCCGGGGCCGACCGTCAGCGGGATGGTCAACGGGACGATGGTCACGTCCTGCTGCACATTGTCGGCCTGCACCGCCGACTTGCCCTGGGCCATGCCCAGCGCCGAGATGAACAGCACGCTGCCGGCGCCGATACGAAAAGCATCCACCGTGATGCCGAACACATCAAAAATGATCCGTCCGAACAGATACAGCAACACGCTGGAAACCAGCGTGGCGATCGCCACTTTCCACGCCAGGCGCCGTTGCTCCTTGCGCGAGTAGCCACGGGTCAGACTGATAAAACACGACAACACGAAGAACGGGCTGTAGAGCACCAGCATCTTCAGGTAAACGCTGAACAACACATGGAGCATGGTTAGAACTCGCGCGGGCGGAAGTTGAAAGGAGTCTATCAGGCGCCGCACAGTCTGTGGGCAAGATCGTTATGGATAAGTGAGTGGAAGTTTTGAAGTTGCTGTTGTTTGTTTTAAGGCGAGTGCTGTTGTGACTTTATGTTGTTATCTATTGGTAATGGTTGTTGGCTTGTTAGTTGGTTTTCTGTTGTGTAGTTTTGTTTTGCGGGCTCAGGAAGGGCTCGCTGAAAAAATTAAATTAAGGATGTAAGTAATGGAAAATAATGCTGTTGTTACCATCGCCGATCGTCTGGAGCGTCTGAGTTCTTATGATGTAACGCCAGAAAAGATCATTATCAACTCTCGCAGTGCTTCCGCTGTGATGGCTTTTGATATTGAAGAGCCGAGTCGGGCTTCGGTGGTGGGTGATGCGATTCTGTCTTTTGTTTCGGGGATGTCCGATCAGAATCGTGCAGATGTGCTCAATACTTATCTGTTTGCATCGCTGGCGGCGAACAAGAAGTACCCCGCCGATAATCAGGGCAAGGAGTGGTATCAAACGTTCCTTACGGTCATGCAGGACGCTGGCTGGATCGTCCTGAAGCGTTACTACGACTCGACCAGCGCCTCGGGTAAAAGCTTTACCATGGACCAGTTGGCCCTGAAGATCCTGAGTTCGGCAGTCGCTGCAGCTGCTGTGCCGGGGCCGACGTCGGCACTGTTGCTGAAAGTCGCCGGCGATGCGATGGCCTCGCTGCAAAGTTCGGATAAACCATTGAAAGTATTCGATCAGAACATTAAAGAAAAAGGCACTGGCGGTTTTGCCGTGGGCTCTTGCCTTGAAACCGATGGTCAGGAAGTTGTTTTGACATTGGGTTCTGTTCGATTTATCAATCGTACCAATCAGACCAAGGTGCTGTTCGTTAATTGGGATAGCAGTTCCGTTGATCTGTACCGTGGTGAGTCGCATATGACCATGGTGCCGTCAATCATTGAAAAGACTCGCGCCATTATTGCTGGAAAGTTGGGCGATCGTGCGGTCAAGCAGATCAGCGAGTGGGAAATCTGATTCAATAAAAACAGATGGCGGTGTGAATCATCGCCATCTATTTCCTGTGCCGGAGGTATGGATGAACACGCAATACTTGGCTTATGCCAATGCGGGCGCACTGGTTTTGCTGCCGTCAGGAATGTCCGCCCAGGAACAGCAAGACGTTCAGCACTCCGTCTTGTTTGCACAATTGGCAGCCACCCGGAAATGGCTTCAATCCAGCCCGGTCGATTGGTATTCGATCTGGCAGCAAGTTTTGAAAGACAGTTGGTTGCAGCGGAAAGTGGCATGGGACACCTTCGCCCCGCCGGTGGGCGCCACGGCGTCGGCCATGGACTGGATGACCTTGCTGCTGGAGAAGTCGCTCGATGATGTCGATGCCCGTGAATGGCTGCCGCTACTGCAGGGCATTGCCGGTTTACCGGCGGCAGATCCGCTGATCGGGTTTCTTCGGGAGAGGATCCAGCAACCTGTACCGGCAGCGGATGACGAGGCCGGGCCGGTTGACCTGCTCCGTTTTCTGGTCGTTGTTGCGCAACCGGGGCCTCGTCTGAACGCGGTGTACATCACCCTGAAGTCTTCAGAGGGCGGTGCAGTCAATCCGTTTTCCAGGGTCTTCACATCGGCCGATGTGCAGGGCGTCGTCGAACAAAAGTTTTTCCAGGCGGATATGTCGGCCGTACTGCAGGAGCCGATCCGAAGCGTGCTGGAAAAGCGCCTGGAGCCGTTCGCTGAGCTGATCCGGCCAATGCCCGGGAAGCCAGGGGCAGAGGTCGGCGTCAAGCGCTGATCAGGACGTCCGTGCGGTGCTGCGATTTTGCTGATCACGCTGGGCCACCCAGTGCTCGATCAGCTCGCGCAGTTGCGACAGTTCCACAGGTTTGGCCATGTGCCCGTCCATGCCGGCCTGGCGCGCACGCTCCTTGTGTTCGGCGAGGATGTGCGCGGTCAGTGCGACGATCGGCGTACGGATGCGCTGATTGCCGACTTCCCAGGCCCGCAGTTGCTGGGTGGCGGAGAAGCCATCGAGGATCGGCATTTCGCAATCCATCAGCACCAGGTCGTAGCGCTGGGCCTTCATGGCCTGCAAGGCTTCTTCGCCATTGCTGGCGGTGTCTGGCTGCAGGTTGAGCTTGCCGAGCATGCCGCGAATCACTTTGGTGGAAATCGTGTTGTCTTCGGCGACCAGAATGCGGAAATCGCTCGGGACCTTGACGGTCGTGGCCGGGCCGGTCGGTTGCGGCTGGAATACGGCCTGGCCGCGGTTGCGCTGGTTCAGTTCGTCGGCCAGCGTGGTCTTGAGGGTGTAGCCGGCCACCGGTTTGGCCAGGATGCGTTTGATCCCCGAGTTGCGTGCGATGATCTTGCTCGGCGCATTGCTGATGCCGGTGAGCATGATCAGCAGGATGTCGTGGTTCAGGCTCGGGTCTTCCTTGATCTTGGCCGCCAGTTGCATGCCGGTCATGCCAGGCATGTTCTGGTCCAGCAGGACCACGTCGAAATAGTCGCGCAGGTGCGCCTTGGTGCGCAGCAGGGCCAGCGCTTCCTTGCCCGACGGCACCGCACTGACGTTCAGGCCCCAGGCGCTGCACTGTTGCACCAGCACTTTGCGGCAGGTGTCGTTGTCGTCGACCACCAGTACCCGCGCGCCCTGCAGCGGACTGTCGAGATCGGAGGTCGGATGCTCCAGGCGATCGGGGTCCAGCGGCAGGGTCAGCCACAGCGTGCTGCCCTGGGTGGCGCCGCTCTTGATGCCGAACTCGCCCTGCATCAGGCGAATCAGTTGCCGTGCGATCACCAGCCCGAGATTGCCGCCCAGCCGGTTGGCCGACAGGAAGTGCTTGCTGTGCAGCTCGGCGTGCATCAGCGCATCACGTTCTTCCTGGTCCATCGGCTGGCCGCTGTCCTGCACGGCAATGCGCAGGCGTGGTTTGGTGCTGCGCTCATCGAGGGCGACCACCACCAGCACTTCGCCTTCTTCGGTTTTCTTCAGGGCGTTTTCCAGCAGGCTCAGCAGTGTCTGTCGCAGACGGGTCGGGTCACCGCTGATGACCCGTGGCACTTGCGGCTGGATGAAACTGATCAGCTCGACGTTCTGCTGTTCGGCCTTGGCGCGATAGATGCTCAGGCAGTCGTCGATCAACGCGTTGAGGTCGAACTGCACGTCGTCCAGCTCGATCTGCCCGGACTCGAGGCGAGAGATGTCGAGGATCTCGTTGATCAGGGTCAGCAGTTCGTTGCCGGCGCTGTGAATGGTCTGCACGTAGTCGCGCTGCTTGACCGACAGCGGTGTGCCGAGCAGCAGTTCGGTCATGCCCAGCACGCCGTTCATCGGGGTGCGGATCTCGTGGCTGATCTTGGCCAGGAACTCGGCCTTGGCATTGATCTCGGCGTTGCTCGCGGCGAGGTCGCGGCTGATGCTGAAACGGCTTTCGGTGATGCTGCGCTGGCGTTCGCCGAGGGCGATGCTCATCAGCAGGCCACTGATGCAGATGAAACCCATCAGGGTCATGATCAGGCCTTGCGGCGCCACGAGGGTCAGCCCCAGCAAGGCCGGGAGGATGATCAGCGTGCCGATGTTGAACACCACCATGGCGGCGACGAACAAGCGGGCAGGGCGGTAGCCTTTCTGCCAGTGATAGAACGCCACCAGCAACATGCTCAACCCGGCCAGGGCCACCAGCGCGTAGGTGATGATGTTCAGCGGCAGGGTGTTGACGAACAACAGCAGCAGGCTGCAGATCACGATGAACAGGATGTCGCCCAGCAGCAGCTTGTTCAGCGGATGAGGGCCGAGCGGGGCAAAGAAGCGGTAGGCGAACATCAGGCCGGCCGGTGCGGTCAGCAGCAGGGCCAGGTAGGCGCCGGGGGTCTGGATCGCATGCCAGTTCGGCAGCCAGGGGCCGGCGAGGTTGAGCAACAGCAACAGGCTCAGGCTCAGCAGGCTTTCACACACCGCCAGCCACAGGCTGCTGCGCGAACGGGTGTAGGCGTAGCGGATCAGGTTGTGCAGGATCAGCATGGCGAGGCAGCCGAACAGCAAACCGTAGATCAGCGTCTGGTTATGGTTGGCCGCGCCCATCACCGCCGATTGCAGGGTGATGTACGGGCGTAACTGGTGGTCGGAGACCAGTCGCAGATAGACGTCGAGAGACTTGTCACTTTGCGGTAACGGCAACAGGAAGTCGCTGCTGGGCAGCGGCCGTTCGGCTTGAGCCTGGGTGGTGCCGGTTTCCCGCTGTTCGATCAGCCGGTCGCCGTCGAGCACATACAGGTTGAGGTGTGACAGGTCGGGGGCGAAGATCCGCAGCACTTGTTCGTGCTTGCCGGGGGCCAGTCTGAAGCGCAGCCATAACGCGCCGTCGGGTTCGGCCGCGGTGAGACGGTCAAGCTCGATGGGGCTGAATTGATTGGTGTAGCGGGCGGAGCGGATGTCGCTCAGCTGGAGGTTGCCCTGATCGTCGAGCAATACCGACCAGCCACTGCCTTGCGCGGCCTGGGCCGGGAGCATGCAGAGCAAGGTCAACAGTGTGACGGTGAAACCTATGGCAATCCTGAGCCAGCGCACGGCGAAATCCCTTCGTAGGTTGATGCCAGAATATAACGATGCGCAGCGTCGGAACAGTCCGGCAAGGACCAAGGGCCCTTGCCGGAAACACAGCGTAGCTTATTAGCGGTTTTCGCCGCGTTCACGGGCAATGGCACGGTAGCCGATGTCGGTGCGGTAGAAGCAGCCTTCCCAGTCGATGGCCTTGGCCAGCTTGTAAGCCTGCTCCTGGGCAGCACCCACGCTGGCGCCCATGGCGGTAGCGCACAGGACCCGACCACCGGCTGTCACGACATTGCCGTCCTTGAGCGCGGTGCCGGCGTGGAAGACCTTGCCTTCCAGTGCGGCGGCTGCGTCCAGACCGTTGATCGGCGCGCCTTTGGCGTAGTCGCCCGGGTAACCGCCGGCCGCCAGCACGATGCCGACGCTCGGACGTGGATCCCACTGCGCTTCGACCTTGTCCAGCGCCTGGGCCAGGGCCGCTTCGACCAGCAACACCAGGCTCGACTGCAGGCGCAGCATCACCGGTTGGGTTTCCGGATCGCCGAATCGGCAGTTGAACTCGATGACCTTCGGATTGCCGGCCTTGTCGATCATCAGACCGGCGTACAGGAAACCGGTGTAGACGTTGCCTTCCTCGGCCATGCCACGCACGGTCGGCCAGATCACCTGGTCCATCACGCGCTGGTGCACGTCGGCGGTGACAACCGGAGCCGGGGAGTAGGCACCCATGCCGCCGGTGTTCGGGCCGCTGTCGCCGTCGCCGACGCGTTTGTGGTCCTGGCTGGTGGCCATCGGCAGGACGTTCTTGCCGTCGACCATGACGATGAAGCTGGCTTCTTCGCCATCGAGGAACTCTTCGATCACGACGCGGGAACCGGCGTCGCCAAAGGCGTTGCCCGCGAGCATGTCGCGCACGGCGTCTTCGGCTTCGGCCAGGGTCATGGCGACGATCACGCCTTTGCCGGCGGCCAGGCCGTCGGCCTTGATCACGATCGGCGCGCCTTTTTCACGCAGATAAGCCAGGGCAGGCTCGATCTCGGTGAAGTTCTGGTAGTCGGCGGTCGGGATCTTGTGGCGAGCCAGGAAGTCCTTGGTGAAGGCTTTCGAGCCTTCCAGCTGCGCGGCACCGGCGGTCGGACCGAAGCAGTCCAGGCCACGGGAGCGGAACAGATCGACGACGCCGGCAACCAGCGGTACTTCCGGGCCGACGATGGTCAGGGAGACGTTCTTCTCGGCGAAGTCAGCCAGTTGCTCGAGAGCCAGCACGTCGATGGCGACGTTTTCGCACTTGGCTTCAATCGCGGTGCCGGCGTTGCCCGGGGCGACGAAAACCTTCTGCACGCGCGGATCCTGAGCCACTTTCCAGGCCAGGGCGTGTTCGCGGCCACCGCTGCCAATGATCAAAACATTCATTTCAAAAACCTCGGATGACGCTAATTCTGTTGAGCGCCGCGGGGGCGCTTTTCTGTGGGAGCTGGCTTGCCAGCGATGCAGGCGACTCGGTTCATCAGTCAAACCGAGGGGATGCTATCGCTGGCAAGCCAGCTCCCACATTTGAATCGGTTTATCAGTGACGGAAGTGGCGCATGCCGGTGAACACCATCGCGATACCGGCTTCGTCAGCAGCAGCAATCACTTCAGCATCGCGCATCGAACCGCCTGGCTGGATCACCGCAGTGATACCGACCTTGGCCGCATTGTCCAGGCCATCGCGGAACGGGAAGAACGCGTCCGACGCCATGACCGAACCGGCAACTTGCAGACCTGCGTGTTCAGCCTTGATCGCGGCGATACGCGCCGAGTTCACGCGGCTCATCTGGCCGGCGCCGACACCGATGGTCTGACGGTTCTTGGCGTAGACGATGGCGTTGGACTTGACGAACTTGGCCACTTTCCAGGCGAAGATCAGGTCGTGGATTTCCTGTTCGGTCGGGGCGCGCGTGGTCACCACTTTCAGGTCGTCGGCGCCAATCATGCCGATGTCGCGGCTCTGGACCAGCAGGCCGCCGTTGACGCGCTTGTAGTCCCAGGCCGGAACGCGATCCGCCGACCACTCGCCGCAGGCCAGCAGGCGCACATTGGCCTTGGCAGCGACGATTTCGCGGGCTTCTGCGCTGACGCTCGGTGCGATGATCACTTCGACGAACTGACGCTCGACGATCGCCTTGGCGGTTTCGGCATCCAGCTCACGGTTGAAGGCGATGATGCCGCCGAACGCCGATTCGGTGTCGGTGGCGTAGGCCAGTTCGTAGGCCTGACGGATGCCGCCTTCGGCGTCCGGGCTCACGGCCACGCCGCACGGGTTGGCGTGTTTGACGATCACGCAGGCCGGTTTGACGAAGCTCTTCACGCATTCCAGCGCGGCGTCGGTGTCGGCCACGTTGTTGTACGACAGCTCTTTGCCTTGCAGCTGGGTGGCGGTGGCGATGCCGACTTCGGCAGGCTTGGCCTCAACGTAGAACGCCGCGCTCTGGTGCGGGTTCTCGCCGTAGCGCATTTCCTGGGCCTTGATGAACTGGCTGTTGAAGGTGCGCGGGAATTCGCTGCGGCCTTCGGTGCTCAGGGTTTCGGCAGCCTGGTTCACGGTGCCCATGTAGTTGGCGATCATGCCGTCGTAGGCGGCGGTGTGTTCGAACGCCTTGAGCATCAGGTCGAAACGCTGGGCGTAGGTGAGGCCGCCGGCCTTGAGGTTTTCCAGGACGTTGGCGTAATCGCTGGCATTCACCACGATGGCCACGTCTTTGTGGTTTTTCGCCGCCGAACGGACCATGGTCGGGCCGCCGATGTCGATGTTCTCGATGGCGGTCGGCAGGTCGCAGCCTGGCTTGCTGATGGTGGCTTCGAACGGGTACAGGTTGACGGCTACCAGATCGATCGGCTTGATGCCGTGCTCGTTCATGATTGCGTCATCGATACCGCGACGACCGAGGATCCCGCCGTGGATTTTCGGGTGCAGGGTTTTCACCCGACCGTCCATCATTTCTGCGAAACCGGTGTAATCCGCGACTTCCACTGCGGCCACGCCGTTGTCCTGCAGCAGTTTGAAGGTCCCGCCGGTGGAAAGGATTTCCACGCCCAGGGCTTCCAGCTCCCTGGCGAATTCGAGGATCCCGGTCTTGTCGGAAACACTGATCAAGGCGCGGCGGATCGGCAGGCGGGTAGTCTGGTCGGTCATCTCAATTTCCATCAAAAGCAAGGGAAGTCAGCAAAAAAGGCGACCGGTTTTACGCGGGCGCCTTTCTGGTTGGATTGAATGCTTACAGCAGATCGTACTGCTTGAGTTTCTTGCGCAGCGTGCCGCGGTTGAGTCCGAGCAGCTCGCTGGCCTTGGTCTGGTTGCCCTTGACGTAGTTCATCACGCTTTCGAGCAGGGGAGCCTCGACTTCGGAGAGCACCAGGTTGTACACGTCCGTGACGGCTGCGCCCTCAAGGTGGGCGAAATAATTGTGCAGCGCCTTCTCGACACTCCCGCGAAGGGTCTGGCCTTCTTCGCTCGGGGTATTGAGGTGCTGTTTCAAATTCACGTTGTCGCTCACGGGTGTTGTTCCACTCACTAAAGTCTCGGTCATCATCGTCATGCGGCCACCCCTTCTCCGTCCCCTGTCAGGCTCTTGTAACGTTCGGCGAAGAACTCCCGAACGTTGGCGCATTGTGTTTCCGTACCATCCAAACGATTGAAACGGGCGCGAAACTCCTTGGCGCCCGGCAAGGTTGCGAGATACCAGCCCACATGCTTTCGGGCAATGCGTACGCCCATCACGTCCCCATAAAAGGCGTGGAGGGCAGCCAGATGCTCAAGCAGAATGCGTTCCACCTCGGACAGCTCCGGCGCCGGCAGTTTTTCGCCGGTACGCAGGAAGTGTTCGATCTCACGAAAAATCCACGGCCGCCCCTGGGCGGCCCGGCCGATCAACAGGCCATCGGCACCGGTCGCGTCGAGCACGTAGCGGGCCTTTTCCGGCGATACGATGTCGCCGTTGGCAAAGACCGGAATCGACACCGCCTGCTTGATCGCGGCAATGGTGTCGTACTCGGCCTCGCCGGTGTACAGGTCGGCGCGGGTGCGGCCATGCACCGCCAGCGCCGTGATCCCGGCCTGCTCGGCGATCTTCGCCACGGTCAGGCCGTTCTTGTTGTCGCGATCCCATCCGGTGCGGATCTTCAGGGTTACCGGCACATCAACCGCAGCCACCACGGCGCGCAGGATCTCGGTAACCAGTGCTTCATCCTTCAGCAACGCGGAGCCGGCGGCCTTGTTGCAGACCTTTTTCGCCGGGCAACCCATGTTGATATCAATAATCTGTGCGCCCAGTTCGACGTTGGCCCGGGCCGCATCCGCCAGCATCTGCGCGTCGCCACCGGCAATCTGTACCGAGCGTGGCTCGGGATCGCCTTCGTGGATCATGCGCATGCGTGACTTGCGGGTGTTCCACAGGCTCATGTCGCTGGTGACCATTTCCGAGACTACAAGCCCTGCGCCCAATCGCTTGCACAACTGACGAAAGGGCTGGTCGGTGACGCCCGCCATGGGGGCGAGGATCAAGCCGTTCTGCAATGTATATGGGCCGATGCGTACCGCCGACATAGGACTTCCCTGAAGTGGGGCCGGATCATGAGAGTTCGAAAAAGGGTTGGCATGATACCCGCTCTCGATGACTGGATAAAGGCTGAATTGAACAAAATCTGAACAGTCATTTCGTTATTGCCTGCGGTTTGGTCGTGCAGGGCAAAGTCAGAAAACTGCCGTCAATCCTGGAGCGGTGAAGTGTTTCACTCGGGGGAGTGGAAACTCAGACTGTAGTTCACCGCTTTCGGTCCCGGATCGAGGATGTCCAGAGCGATGTGGATGGGCGTCTGCGGCGGCATTTCCGCCATGCCCTCGAGATCGCCGTTGAGGTATTCACCGGGTTTGAAGCGGCGACTGGCGATCAGGTGGCCGTTGAGGTCGGCAAAGCGCAACTCCAGCAGCGGAAACGGTTGCGAGAACGGGGCGCGGTTGTAAATGATCGCGTCCACCACCAGCGCACCGCTGAATTCCGGGTGGCTGCGCACTACCAGGTTGCTGCTCTTGATCTTGGCGATATCGACCTTGGACGGCACCGTGCAGCCAACTTGTGGGCACAGTTGCTGGAACCACGGGCGGTACTGGTCCTGGCGGGCCAGTTCGTCGAAGTGATAGGCGATGTACTGGCCGGCGAGACCGGCGGCAGCCAGCAATACCAGCAACAGCCACAGCAGGCGTCGGCCCCAGGGCGAGCGGCGTTTTTGCCAGTCCAGTTGCAACGGATCGTCGGTCAGGTCCTGCAGAACCTCGGCGCGCACGCCGGGTTCGTCACGTTCGCGCTTTTTGCGTGGAGGTTCGATTGCAGGCAGATCGTCGTCGACGTCTTCACTGGCCGACAGGCGCTCATGGCGGGCAGAAGGATCGATCGGATCGTGCAGGCGCAGTTGCGGAATGGGAGGCTCGTCGTCGAGGTCTACCGGTTCCAGCGACAGCGAAGGCTCGGTGCGTTCCGGTTTTGCCGGTTCGAAGTCGACCGTTTCGGCTGTGTGTTCAGACTCGATGGTCCGCTCGTCCGCCGGTTCGCTGAACAGGCTGCCTGACCATGGCTCGTCTTCCGGTTCATGGCTGTCGCGGCGAGCACTGAGGGATTCCTCGCGTGCACGGCCGAATTCGGTGGTCGGCTGGATTTCCCGCTGCTCGAGGCGGGCCAGTTCTTCGTCCAGATCAAGGCTGTCGAGATCCAGCTCGGCCGCGCTCCACTGCTTCTGGCTGATGGCGCGAGGTTCGGGCGGTTCGATTGGCTCGGGTTCCCTGGCGACGACCGGCGCTTCGATAAGCGGTGCCGGTTCGACAATGGCTGGCGCTACCGGCGTGACTGCTTCCTTGCCTGCGCGTTGCTCAAGCAGCTGTTTGGCGGCGTTGAACACTTGCAGGCAGGAGCCGCAACGAACCACCCCGCGGGCCACGCTCAATTGAGTGTGGCTGACGCGGAAACTGGTTTGGCAATGCGGGCACTGGGTGACGAAGCTGTCGGTCATGCGGCGATCCGGATTGAGCAGGCGGTCATTCTAGCGCCGACGGCCAGTGATGCGCACCCAGCCATCACGATTGGCGATCGGGTCAAGATCGAAGTCCTGCGCATAGGCGGCGGCGACTTCTTCGCCCTGCTCGGCGAGAATCCCGGACAGCGCCAGACGGCCACCGGACTTGACCAGACCAGACAGTTGCGGTGCCAGGGAAACCAGCGGGCCGGCCAGGATGTTGGCCACCAGTACGTCGGCTTTGACCTGTGGCAGATCTTCCGGCAGATACAGCGGGAACAGCTCGTCGGCAATGCCGTTGCGACCGGCGTTGTCGCGGGAAGCTTCCAGCGCCTGCACGTCGATGTCAGTGCCGACCGCTTCTTTCGCGCCGAGCAGCAGGGCGGCAATGGCCAGAATCCCCGAGCCGCAGCCGAAGTCCAGCACGTTGCAGTCTTTCAGATCCTGGCCGTCCAGCCATTCCAGGCACAAGGCGGTGGTCGGGTGGGTACCGGTACCGAACGCCAGGCCCGGATCCAGCAGCAGATTGACTGCATCAGGCTGCGGCGCGGCGTGCCAGCTCGGCACGATCCACAGGCGCTGGCCGAATTGCATCGGCTGGAAACCGTCCATCCAGCTGCGTTCCCAGTCCTGGTCTTCGATGACTTCGCTGTGATGCTCGGGCAGAGGGCTGCCGGTCAGCAGTTCCAGATGGGCGAGTACCGGGGCGGCTTCGGTGCCACCCTCGAACAGGGCCAGCAGGTGGGTGTGCGCCCACAGCGGGGTGGTATTGAGTTCCGGTTCGAAGATCGGCTGATCTTCGGCGTCCATGAAGGTCACCGAAACGGCGCCCACTTCAAGGAAAGCGTCTTCGTAGGTTTCGGCTTGTTCTGGGCTGATGGCGAGACGGACTTGCAGCCAAGGCATGGCGGGCACCTGTGAAAAAGATTGATTGCAGCCTAGCGGCCTGCGAGAAGCGCGCAAGTTTACGCGAGCGCGACGGTTTTGTGGGAGCGGGGAATGTGTGAGCAGATGAAACCTGCAGAAACAACAAGGCCGCCCGAAGGCGGCCTTGTCATGTGCGGGCTTGAGCTTAGTGCTTGTCGCCAGCCAGCTTGTGCTCAAGGTAGTGAATGTTCACGCCCCCTTTGCAGAAGCCTTCGTCACGGGTCAGATCACGGTGCAGCGGGATGTTGGTCTTGATCCCGTCAACCACGATTTCGTCCAGGGCATTGCGCATGCGTGCCATGGCCTCGTCGCGGGTGGCGCCGTAAGTGATCAGCTTGCCGATCAGCGAGTCGTAGTTCGGCGGAACCGCATAACCGCTGTACAGGTGCGAGTCGACGCGAACGCCGTTGCCGCCTGGAGCGTGGAAATGCTTGACCGTACCCGGGCTCGGCATGAAGGTCTTTGGATCTTCAGCGTTGATCCGGCATTCCAGCGAGTGACCGCGGATAACCACGTCATCCTGAGTGAACGACAGCTTGTTGCCAGCGGCGATGCTGAGCATCTCCTTGACGATGTCGATACCGGTGACCATTTCCGAAACCGGGTGCTCCACCTGAACACGAGTGTTCATTTCGATGAAGTAGAAACGACCGTTCTCGTACAGGAACTCGAAGGTGCCGGCGCCACGGTAGCCGATGTCGATGCACGCCTTGACGCAGCGAGCGAGGACTTCCTTGCGCGCGTTCTCGTCGATACCCGGTGCCGGCGCTTCTTCGAGAACCTTCTGGTGGCGGCGCTGCAGCGAGCAGTCACGGTCGCCCAGATGGATGGCGTTGCCCTGGCCGTCGGACAGAACCTGCACTTCGACGTGACGCGGGTTGGTCAGGAATTTTTCCAGATAGACCATCGGGTTGCCGAACGCCGCGCCTGCTTCGGAGCGGGTCAGTTTGGCCGAGGCGATCAGGTCTTCTTCCTTGTGCACCACGCGCATGCCGCGACCACCACCGCCGCCGGCGGCCTTGATGATCACCGGATAGCCGACTTCGCGACCGATGCGCAGCGCCGTTTCTTCGTCTTCCGGCAACGGGCCGTCAGAGCCTGGAACGGTTGGAACGCCCGCTTCGATCATCGCGTGCTTGGCCGATACCTTGTCGCCCATCAGGCGAATGGTCTCGGCTTTCGGGCCGATGAAAGCGAAGCCGGAGTTCTCGACCTGCTCGGCAAAGTCGGCGTTTTCCGCGAGGAAACCGTAGCCTGGGTGAATGGCGGTAGCGCCAGTCACTTCAGCAGCCGCAATGATTGCCGGGATGTGCAGGTAGGAGTGCGCGGCAGAAGCCGGGCCGATGCAGACGGATTCGTCTGCCAGACCCAGGTGCATCAGCTCTTTGTCGGCCTTGGAGTAAACGGCGACGGTCTTGATGCCCATCTCTTTGCAGGCACGCAGAATCCGCAGGGCGATCTCACCGCGGTTAGCGATCAGAACTTTTTCCAACTTCGCAGTCATCAAAGGCTCTCCGCAGTTCAAACGATGGTGAACAGCGGTTGGTCGTACTCAACCGGCTGGCCGTCTTCGACGAGGATGGACTCGATCACACCGCTGGTTTCAGCTTCGATGTGGTTCATCATCTTCATGGCTTCGACGATGCACAGGGTGTCGCCTTTCTTCACGGTCTGGCCGACTTCAACGAAGGACGGCGAGGTTGGCGAAGATTTGCGATAGAAGGTGCCGACCATCGGCGAACGGGCAACGGTGCCGTTCAGCGCTGGAGCAGCAGCGGCAGCTGGAGCAGCGGCTGCAGCGGCAACCGGAGCGGCAGCAGCGGCAGGTGCGGCGGCCGGAGCCTGCATCGGAGCCGGTGCGTAGTACTGCTGCGCCGGAGTCTTGCTGTGACGGCTGATGCGTACGGACTCTTCGCCTTCCTTGATCTCGAGCTCGTCGATGCCGGACTCTTCCAGCAATTCGATCAGTTTCTTAACTTTACGGATATCCATGAATCATCAACTCCCAAGGGTCGGTCAGGGGCGTATAGCTTGTTGTTCAAGCTGCTCTAGTGCAGCCTCCAGGGCCAGTCGGTAACCGCTGGCGCCAAGGCCGCAGATCACTCCCACCGCTACGTCGGAGAAGTAAGAGTGATGGCGGAAAGGTTCGCGTTTGTGCACGTTGGACAAATGCACTTCGATGAATGGGATGCTCACTCCCAGCAGCGCGTCACGTAATGCGACACTTGTGTGCGTAAAAGCTGCCGGATTGATAAGAATGAAGTCCACGCCTTCGCTGCGCGCGGCATGGATACGGTCGATCAATTCGTATTCGGCATTGCTTTGCAGGTGCAGCAGGTGATGGCCGGCTTCACGGGCGCGGCGTTCCAGATCCTGATTGATCTGCGCCAGGGTGGTCGACCCGTAGGTCCCGGGTTCCCGGGTGCCGAGCAGGTTCAGGTTGGGGCCGTGCAGCACCAGTAGCGTTGCCATCTGCGTGTTCCTTGTTATGGGTGAGCCTCGTCAGAACCCGGCGACTATGCCGCAAAGACTTTGTGACTGTCCAGTTCTCTGCAATAGCCAGCACGATCTCCGATGTTTGCGCGAAATATGTGACTGAGTGATCAGATCCGGTCATTCACACCGCCAAACCCGTCACAATCGCGATCAGACGCGGAATGCCTGCACCGCTGTATGCAGTTGCCCGCCCAATACCAGCAGATTCTCTCCCTGTTCGCGTCCTTCACCGATGCGCAGCAGGTTATCCCCACCCAATTGGTGAATCCGTTCGCTGTGATCGCGGATTTCGCTGACCGCGCCGCTTTGCTGCGCGGTGACATCGGCAATGCGCACCGCCGTGTCGGAAATGGTCTGGATTGCACCGACGATCTTGTCCAGCGCACCGTCCGCCGATTGCGCCTGATTGGCCGTGGCTTCGGCGTGTTCGACCTGGGCGCGCATGCCTTCGACCGATTGTCGGGCGGCGGTTTGCAGGCCGGCGATCAAAGTCTGGATTTCTGCGGTGGCGCCGGCGGTACGTTGCGCCAGTGAGCGGACTTCTTCGGCCACCACGGCAAAACCACGACCCATTTCCCCGGCGCGAGCGGCTTCGATTGCCGCGTTCAGCGCCAGCAGGTTGGTCTGATCGGCAATCGAGCGGATCACCGTCAACACGCCGCCGATGGTGGCTGACTCTTCCGCCAGATGCTCGATCATCTGCGCGTTGCCTTGCACTTCTTCTACCAGTGCATGCAGGCCGGTGAGGCTCAGGCCGATGACTTTTTGCCCATGTTCGACAGCCTGTCCCGCGTGATGGCTGGCATCCGCAGCCTGACGCGCATCGCCGGCCACTTGCTGGATGGTTGCTTCCAGTTCGCTGAGGGAGTCGCGGATCAGCGCCGTATCGCCGGCCTGATGTTCGGCGCCGCTGTGCAAGTCGTTGCTCAGTTCCGCCAGGGTGCGGCTGCTGCCCGCCACTTGTTCGGCATTGCCGCGAATCGTCCCGACGAGATCCACCAGATAGGCACGCAGGCGATTGAGCGAGGCTTCGATGTCGTGCAATTCGCGGTTGGTCTTGCCCAGATGGATATCGCGGCTGAAGTCGCCTTCGGCCCAGGTCGACAGGGCCGGAGCAAGATTGGTCAGAGTACGGGCAAGACGTCGCTGCAAGGTGTCGATCAACAGGGCGATCAACAGGATCAGGCCGATCATCACGCCTTGCATCAGACGCACTTCGCTCTGGATCTGGCCATGCTGGGCGCGCACCACCGGTTCGAGTCCGGCGATGGCTTGTTGTACGGCAGCGATTTTCTGGTGGGTCGCGGTGCTGAGGTCGGTGCGTTTCTGGATCTGGTCGCGGGTACGTGCCAGTTCCGCCGGGTAGCGATTGAGCAGACTGTTGAGGTCGCGTTTGAGGCCGACGCCGGCGTCTTCGGCGACTGCCTTTTCAGTGCTTTCAATGCCCATCATCGAAGCGAAATCGTCGTTACCGGATTCGCTGCTGGCGACCACGCCGAGCAAGGGCAGGGCGTCGATTGCCTGGGCCTGGGTGCGGATGTTGGTGACTTCGCGTTCGACATCGGCGGCCAGCTCGCTGCGCCCGCTGCTGACCAGTTTGTCCCGGGCCAGCGACAGCTTGCCCAAATGCTGAGACGCGGCGAGCAACGGTGTCAGGTACGCCACGTTGCCGCCGGCATAAGTGCTGAGCTGATCGAGGCTGGCACTCAGTTCGCGCTCGGCCTGCAGCAGCAACGCCTGAGGATCGCCGGCCAGTTTGCCGGCAGCGAGGAGGTCGGTCTTGCTGAATTCTTCGAGGCCCGACAGGCTCGGACGCAGCGTCTCGGCCAGCGCCGGTGGCAGTTCGCCGAGTTCTTTCTGCAAGCTGTCGATGGCCTGGCTGGCACTGCTCAGGCGCAAGGCATCGCCGCTGCCGAGGTAGTCTTCGACATTACGCGCGACTTCATTCTGAAATTGCTGGGACAGCCCGAGGTAGCGCTCCATCAACAGATACGGGCGTTCGAGAGCTTTTTGCGACCACCATAGTGTGGCGCCGAGGGCCACGCAGACGGCGACCAGCAACAGCGTGTTGAGATTGGTGAGCAACTTCAGGCGCATGACGGCTACCAACGGCAGTAATGGTAAGCGCCTGAATTTATTGCGGTTCTGTTACAGGGTTATGACCGAATCGGTGGATTCCGGTGAAAAAGTGGCACTTTGCTTTGAGTCCCGCGCGGTCTGCACCCGATTGCGGCCTTCACCTTTGGCGCGGTACAGCGCCTCGTCGGCCTGGCTGGCCATCATCAGGCTGTCGGAGTCGTCGTGCATCTCCACCACCCCGGCGCTGAACGTGCACCACAGATCCTGTGGCTGGGCCGGGTAGTGAATCTCGGCAAAGCGCTGGCGGATTTCGTCGAGCACTTTGTGTGCGGCTTCTATATCGGTGTCGGGCATGACGATGGCGAATTCTTCGCCGCCGTAACGGCCGATGAAATCGGTCTTGCGCAGTCGTTGCTTGAGGAACAGCGCCAGGCTCTTGATCACCCGGTCGCCCATGGGATGGCCGTGGCTGTCATTGACCCGTTTGAAGTGGTCGATGTCGAGCATCGCAAAACTCAACGGCTTGTTTTCGCGGCGGGCGCGGAACGAGCAGTCTTCCAGCAACTGAAGAATGTGTGTGTGGTTGTACAGGCCGGTGAGGCTGTCGCGCACCATCCTTGCCTTGAGATTGCGCGCCCGTGCCGCGCGGTTGCGCACAGTGGTGATCAGGTGGCGCGGCTTGATCGGTTTGGTCAGGAAATCGTCACCGCCCTCGCTCATGGCGTCGAGCTGCTTGTCCAGATCGTCTTCGGCCGACAGATAAATGATCGGCACGCTGACATAACGGTCGTTGTGACGGATGACCTTGGCCAGTTCGGTGCCGGTGCAGGCCGGCATGTACATGTCGAGGATGATCAGGTCCGGCTGGAAGTCCGCCAGCTCGGCCATCGCCTGAATCGGTTCGATCAGTGTGCGGGTGACGATCCCGGCGCTGTTGAGCAGGCGCTCGGTGTGCATCGCCTGGGCGCGGGAGTCGTCGATGATCAGCACTTTATAAGGTTCGTACTGGGCAACGCAGGTCAGGACTTCGATTTTCTCCAGCAGGCTCGAGGCTTCGAGGGTGCCGGTGAGAAACTCCTGACCGCCGGCGCGCACGGCGGCGAGGCGAGTCGGGGTGTCGGTTTCGTGCAGGCTGAAGAACAGCAGCGGCAACGGTTCTTCCAGACCTTGCTGGGCTTCGGCCGCGAGTTTCAGGCCGACGCCGGCGCCGCTGAAGTCCACGTCCATGACGATCGCGGCCGGCAGACGCTCGACCATCGACGAGCGGAATGCCGACACACTGTCCAGCGCCTGGGCGCTGAGACCGAAAAATTCCAGTTGTTTGGCCAGCCGTTCGGCGCGGTCGTGATCCTGAAGCATCACGTAGATCGGTTTGCGCAGGGGCGGCAGAAAGGTCTGGTCGAGCTGGTCACCATGGCGCAGGCCGGTGCGCGACAGGCGCTGCATCAAACGGTTGAGGTCGGTGATCAGGCCGCTGCTCAGGCGCCCGCGATTGGCATCCACCGCTTCCAGCGACTGGCTGATGTGGTGGGCGAGTTGGGTGTGCTCGGGCTGTTCGAAGCGCTCGGCAAAACGCAGCAGGCGCAGATTGGCCTCGCTCAGTTCGGCGAGGTCGGCAGTGGACCACTCACTGCGTTGCAGGCGCTGCCATATCTCAAGAATCTGACGTGCCTGATGAATTACCCGCTGGGCAAAGTGGTGCTTGAGGCGCTCACGGCTGGGGTCTTCTGGCTCGGTCATATCCTGACTACTAGTTAGGGTGCATGCTGAGATCGACTGGTGGCTCTATGCTAGCACCTCTTTCCGGTTACATGAGTGTCGTACGTCAATAATCTGCGGTGCGTCACCATTCAGTTTCTGACCGATGGGTTTTTATTGGAACCCTGGCGTCGACGAAGTCCCCGTGAAACGGGGGTGTTCAGGACCTTTCCCATTCTTTGTGAAGAAACTTCATGCAATTTGAAGGGTGGATTCTGTCGGGGATTTCTGATTTTTCGCTGAGCCGGTTTTGAAGGGATCTCCGGCTGATAGGGTCAGGGAAACCCCTACGAGATATTTGCCCGGACATGACTCAGTGTTTCAACGAACACCCCAGCGACGGTCTGCGTCTGAATCACAACACCACGCCTGTTGCCGACTGTCAGTGCAACGAAGAAGTGTTGTACGGCGAGAAGGTGCGGGTGACCGAAGTGCCGGTGCTGACCTGTCAGTGCGTCTGGCGCCGCTTTCAGCAAGAGGCCGAGAAGGTCGTTGCCCCTGACGGGATGCTGATTGCCGATCCGGTGCAGCGCAATCGGGCGATCAACGCCGCTTATGCCCGGCTGTGGCTGCATGATTCGCGGTTCCAGTGGGCGGGGCTGGCGGCGTTCGCTTCCAAGCAGGTCGGCTGTGGACTGCTGCATGCGTCAAACAGCATCGAGCTGATCCGGCAGGAGCATGAGGCGCGGCAGCAGGTACGGGACGGGCGCCGTGAGTCCGGGCTGTTGACCCCGGACAAAATTCCCGATCAGGCCGAGGCCTGGAAAGAATACGAACAGGCGAGGGGGCGCAATCCCGTGCCTTCGCTGGACTTTCGCGCGCCGGGTGAAGAGCTGTCATTGGTGCAGCAACAGTACCGGCATGTGTACGACATGATGGCGATGGGCAATACCACGCTGTTTCTGGATGTTTATCCGCTGCATCAGTTTTATGCTGTGCGTGGGTTGGCGGAGTTGAAGAAGTGTCTTGAGTACCGGAAGGACATTTATGGGCATGCACGACTTCCGGTGCTTTGGCCGGTAGAGGAAACAGTGCTTCCTTTTGGTTTGGCGACCAAAGAAATCCTGAAAGGTTTTGAGGCGATAGAGGCTGGCAACATTGCCGATAGTGTCGAGCATCTGGCGTTTCACGAGCAGCGAAATGTGCTCCAGCCCGCCATTTATGAAAATCGGCAGCTGGCGGCACTTTTACGGGGTAATCACTTTTCTTACGTCACCGGCTTTCCGTCTGGTGTGGCCCAGGCGATCGAGCTGACCCTCACCAGCCAATGCCAGCGCATCGATGGTCGCACTATCGATTTTGGCAGCAACCCACTGGCAGATTTGTCCGATATCAATCAGCGAATGGAATTCGTACTGCGAGCGGCCTTCCGTTTCGACCAGATGCTCAATGACGGCAACAGGGATGCCCTTGTGCAATCCATCCTTGAGATCGCCGCCATGAAGGGGGTCTGATGCGCTGGCGGTCCCGTTTTTTCAATTGGCGTCGTTGGGCGTGGCTGACGCTTGCTTCTGTGTTGGCAGTGCTCGTCGCACGCCAGCTAACACAGCCCTTGTGGGACGAGCCTGTGGTTACCTTGAAACTGGGGGAAACCTACGACTATTTGCGCGAGCACTCCACGGCGCCCTTCAGCCCGTTGATCCGTGGACACATCTGGGGCGGGATGCCGAAGACTGATGCGCGAATGCGATTTGTCGATCCTCAGTACGGATTTGAAACGCCGCTGTCCCGGTTTCTCTCGGTCGGCTTCAACGACAACGTAATAGATGACGTGCGCATGTCCCCGCAAGTCGAGCCATTGTTGATCGACGATGCCATGAAAGTCGTACTTGATCTGCAAGCTCAATGGTGCGCGGCGGGATGGAAACCAGTTGGCCTGCCACGCCGTCCTACCATGGCTGACACGCCCGAGTGGCGGGCATTTCTCGGTCCAGGGAGGCGCGCTGGATACTCCTATTGGCAGGCCGGCGACAAATATCAGGTGATGTTGGTCCTTTCGCGCTTTCGAGACTCCAGACACCCCGACCAAGAACGCTATCTCATCACCCTCGCCGTTGCCGAGCCGTGGATACCCTTCGAGGACATGGAAGATCTTTACGAAGAACCCCACCCCTTTCCCCCGCCTCAACCGCAAAAAGGAGCGATTCCATGCCAACCCCGGCCTTCATGACTATCCACGGCAGCCGCCAGGGCCTGATCAGCGCCGGTGCCTTCACCGAAGCATCGGTGGGCAACAGCTATCAGACCGGGCGCGAAGACCAGATCATGCTCCAGTCCCTGAGTCATGGCATTGTCGTGCCCAGGGGCGCCGGTGCCGGGCGACGGCTGCACAAGCCTCTGGTCATCACCAAAACCCTCGACAAGGCTTCGCCGTTGATCCAGATCGCAATGTGTTCCGGTGAACTGCTGAGCAAGTGTCGTGTGGAGTTGTATCGCACATCGGCCCACGGCACTCAGGAGCACTTCTATACGATAGAGCTGGAGGACGCGCTGATCGTCAGTGCCGAAGTATTGATGCCGGATTGTCAGGACCCGGGCGTTTCCCACCTGACGCAACGGGAAAAGGTCCAGTTCAGCTACCGACGCATCTACTGGAGGCACGAGATCAGCCGGACGATGGGCTCCGATGAATGGCAGAGCGAGGGGCAGGCGTGAGGCTGGTTCATCGTTCGCAGGTTACCCAGCTTGAGCGCCGGCAGGTTTATCCGGTGGATCAGGCGCTGGAGCGGGTATGCAAAGTGTTGCTTGACCGGCAACCGCTCGAAGGTCTGGATCAGTTGCGGGCCGGCCTTGCGATCGATCTGGACAGCGAAGTGCTGGAGCAGGTCGAACAGGGGGAATGGCTGTTGCTCATGGTCGACGCAGAGACTGGCGACTGGCCGGTCGCCGCGGCAGTCTTCGATCAGGCGGTGCTGGATCTGATGAACAATCCTCCGCCCCAGCCGACCCGAACCCCGCGGATCTTTCGCCTGGTCGACAGCATGACAGGCGAACCCCTGGCACAGCAGCCGTACATTGCAACGGTTGACGGGGTTCCCACCCAGCGCCGCACTGACGCCTCGGGCATTGCACATCTATTTACGGCGGATGATGTCCGGCAGATTTCGATGCGGATCTTCAACATCTGAAGCGTGCGTCTATCCTTTCGCTCACCGGCGGTGTCCGGTTGTTTCAATTCGATGCCCAATCGTGGGTGCCGGGTCGAGGCACGTTGTTGTATGGTTGCTGTCGAACCGTTGAACCCAAGATTGAAAGGATATCGCCATGCTGGACTGGAAGAATCGCGCGGGCAGCGCGCCCGAACGTGCCGCCGAGCCGAAATCCGCCGCCCGCAGCTATGTGGGCGGCCTGTTGTTCAGCCGCGCGCTGGCCACGCTGGTTGGTATTTATCTGTTGGTGACCATCGCCCTTGGCTGGTACTGGAGCGAGGAGCCGGCCCTGTTCCCCGTGGCGCAGAACGCCCAGCTGGCCGCCGAGAAGGAAGGCAAGCAGATGGTGGTCGGCTACACCACCGTCGAAACCCTCAAGACCGTCGCCGGCACCCTGCTGAACAAGCCGGGTGGCTACATTTCCAACGACCGCTTCCCGCCGGGCCTGTGGATGGACAACATGCCGAGCTGGGAATATGGCGTGCTGGTCCAGGTGCGCGACCTGACCCGTGCCCTGCGCAAGGACTTCGCCCGCTCACAGTCGCAATCGGCTGAAGACGCCGATCTGGCCAAGGCCGAACCGCGCTTCAACTTCGACAACAAGAGCTGGATCCTGCCGTCCAGCGAGTCGGAATACCAGGAAGGCATCAACTCCCTGAGCCGTTATCAGGCACGCCTGTCTGACCCGACGCAAAAGAATGCGCTGTTCTACGCCCGCGCCGACAACCTGAACAACTGGCTGGGCGACGTCGGTACGCGTCTCGGATCGCTGTCGCAACGGCTGTCGGCCAGTGTCGGTCGCGTCAAACTGAACACCGCGCTTAAAACCGAAGTCCCGGCGGTGGGCGAAGTGCCGCAGGTCGACGAAGAAGTCGTCGAGACCCCGTGGATGCAGATCGACAACGTGTTCTATGAAGCCCGTGGCCAGGCCTGGGCGCTGTCGCACCTGTTGCGTGCCATCGAAGTCGATTTCGCCGACGTGCTGGCGAAGAAGAACGCCACGGTCAGCGTGCGTCAGATCATCCGTGAGCTGGAGGCTTCCCAGGAAACCGTCTGGAGCCCGATGATTCTCAACGGCAGCGGTTTCGGCATTCTGGCCAACCACTCGCTGGTGATGGCCAACTATATTTCCCGGGCCAACGCCGCCGTGATCGATCTTCGTCAACTGCTCAACCAGGGCTGAGTCATGAGCGACAACGCCAGAGAGGCGGCCCACCGCGCCGCCTCGGACGCCGAACAGATCGCCTGGGTCGACGAGCAGGACAACCTGCTCGGATCCCTCGTCCGTTCCGACTTGCGCGAGCGCGGGCTGATCGGACGCGGCACCTACATCATGCTGTTCAACTCCGCCGGTGAACTCTGTGTCCATCGGCGGACCCTGAGCAAAGCCATTTATCCCGGCTACTGGGACGTGGCGGCCGGCGGCATGGTGCAGGCAAACGAGACATACGCCGAGTCGGCGGCCCGTGAGCTGGAAGAAGAGTTGGGGGTGAGCGGCGTCGAACTGACGGCCCATGACCATTTCTACTTCGAGGACCCCGGCAATCGCCTGTGGTGTTCGGCGTTCTCGGCGGTGTGGGACGGGCCGCTGATCCTGCAGCCGGAAGAAGTGCTCGAAGCGCGCTTCATTCCGGTCGATCAGGTGATGCTGGAAATCGAGCAAAAGCCTTATTGCCCGGACTCTCTGGCAGCCTTGAAGCGCTATCTGAAGGCTCAACGAAGCGACGTCGCAAAGAACTCATAAATTGGCGCCGATTGGCACTTAGCAATCGGCGTTTTTGCCGTTACACTGCGCGACCTTTTCAAGCTGTGCCGGCCTGCTTTACAGGAGCAACCGGTGCAGTAGCGCTGCCCCTGCCTGAGTGGGGCTTCGCGGTCGATAGCCTTGCCCAAGGCTGCGATCAGTCTTTGTCCTCCCGAGAGGATTGCCGGTGGCCAAAAAAGCCGCATCCTTCGCCGCCCTGGGCGGCCTGGTATTTTCCACCGACGCAGGTCGTCATTGCCCGGAATGCAGTAAGCCGGTGGACGCCTGTATCTGCAGACAAACCGTGATCCCGGCCGGCGACGGCATTGCCCGCGTACGCCGCGAGAGCAAGGGCCGTGGCGGCAAGACGGTGACCACCATCACCGGCGTGCCCCTGGCCGAAGACGCACTCAAAGAGCTGGCGACAACGTTGAAGAAGCGTTGCGGCACCGGCGGTGCGTTGAAAGACGGGGTCATCGAGATCCAGGGCGATCATGTCGAGCTACTCTTGGCCGAGTTGGTCAAGCACGGTTTCAAGGCGAAGAAGTCCGGCGGCTAGCAGCCTCTGTGAAAACCACCAGCGGCTTGATCCGGCTCTGATTGTCATCAGTCCCGGCGTCGTCTCCATGGTTTTCACAGAGCCTGTTCATGACCGGTTTCTAAACTCAACGCTGTCAGCGCGGTCTACCGCCCCGCTGACGAACCGTCATTTTCATTCTTTAGACTGCGCCGGCCTGCAATCAGGCGACGCACTATGACTTCTTTATAGGGGACTTCGATGTCCGTACGACGCACACGCAAAGACGATGGCAGCCAATGGACAGTTGCGGACAGCCGCAGTGTTTACGGGATTCGCCATTGGGGGGCCGGGTATTTCGCGATCAATGACGCCGGTCGCGTCGAAGTTCGTCCGAACGGCCCGAGCAGTTCACCGATCGACTTGTTCGAACAGGTCGACCAGTTGCGCAAGAGCGGCCTGTCGTTGCCGCTGCTGGTGCGTTTCCCCGACATCCTGCAAGACCGCGTGCGTCAGCTGACCGGTGCTTTCGACTCGAACATCGAGCGTCTGGAATACCAGAGCAAATACACCGCGCTGTACCCGATCAAGGTCAACCAGCAGGAAGCGGTGATCGAAAACATCATCGCCACCCAGAATGTCTCCATCGGTCTGGAAGCCGGCTCCAAGCCTGAGCTGCTGGCCGTGCTGGCGCTGGCGCCGAAGGGCGGCACCATCGTCTGCAACGGTTACAAGGACCGCGAGTTCATCCGTCTGGCGCTGATGGGCCAGAAGCTCGGCCACAACGTGTTCATTGTGATCGAGAAAGAATCCGAGGTCGGGCTGGTGATCGAAGAAGCCGCCTCGCTGCGGGTCAAGCCACAGGTCGGCCTGCGCGTGCGCCTGTCGTCGCTGGCCTCGTCGAAGTGGGCGGATACCGGTGGCGAGAAATCCAAGTTCGGTCTGTCGGCGGCGCAACTGCTGTCGGTGGTCGAGCGTTTCCGCGCGGCGGGTCTGGATCAGGGCATCCGTCTGCTGCACTTCCACATGGGTTCGCAGATCGCCAACCTGGCCGACTACCAGCACGGTTTCAAGGAAGCGATCCGATATTACGGCGAGCTGCGCAACCTCGGTCTGCCGGTCGATCACATCGACGTCGGCGGCGGTCTGGGTGTGGACTACGACGGTACCCACTCACGCAACGCCAGCTCGATCAACTACGACATGGATGACTACGCCGGTGTCGTGGTCGGCATGCTCAAGGAATTCTGCGATGCGCAGAGCCTGCCGCATCCGCACATTTTCTCCGAGAGCGGCCGTTCGCTGACCGCGCACCACGCGATGCTGGTGGTGCAGGTGACCGACGTCGAGAAGCACAACGACGACGTGCCGCAGATCGAGAACAAGGAAGCGCTGCCGGAAACCGTGCAGTGGCTGGTTGACCTGCTCGGCCCGACCGACATCGAAATGGTCACCGAAACCTACTGGCGCGCCACTCACTACATGAGCGACGTGGCCGCCCAGTACGCCGACGGCAAGCTGACCCTGGCCGAGAAGGCCCTGGCCGAGCAGTGCTACTTCGCCGTGTGCCGTCGCCTGCACAACTCGCTGAAGGCGCGTCAGCGTTCGCACCGTCAGGTGCTGGACGAACTCAACGACAAGCTGGCCGACAAGTACATCTGCAATTTCTCGGTATTCCAGAGCCTGCCGGACACCTGGGCGATCGATCAGGTCCTGCCGATCATCCCGCTGCACCGTCTCGACGAAGAGCCGCTGCGTCGCGCGGTGCTGCAAGACCTGACCTGCGACTCCGACGGCAAGATCAACCAGTACGTCGACGAGCAGAGCATCGAGACCAGCCTGCCGGTGCACGGGCTGAACGAAGGTGAAGACTACCTGCTGGGCGTGTTCCTGGTCGGCGCCTATCAGGAAATTCTCGGCGACATGCACAACCTGTTCGGTGACACCGACTCGGTGAACATCTACCAGAACGCCGACGGCAGCGTGTACCACGCCGGGATCGAGACCCACGACACCATCGAAGACATGCTGCGCTACGTGCACCTGTCGCCGGAAGAGCTGATGACCCACTACCGCGACAAGTGCGCCAGTGCCCGCATCAGCGCCAGCGAGCGCACCCAGTTCCTCGATGCATTGCGCCTGGGGCTGACCCGTTCCTCTTACCTGTCTTCCTGACGGCAGGTTCCGAATCCATCGGGTTGTCTGAAATTGTTCCGCACGCAGCGGAAGTTTCGGATGACCTGATGCGACTTCTCTTTTTCTGCTAGCGAAATGACCTTCATCCTCACAAGAAAAGTGATGTCGTCTGCTTTTCGCGTAGGCCATTTCCTAATTTGTACTTCGGCTCTCTACTCGGCCATGGCTCTCAGCGAGAATCCCCGGCCGCCCCTCCTGTAGAGAATCGCCCATGTTCGATCCAGCCGACGAGCCGTCGTTTTGTCTCGATGTCGCGGGTCTGTCCGCCCCCCTCGAAGTCCTGGCCTTTACCGGTTGCGAGGCGATCAGCGAGCCTTTTGCGTTCGAAATCGATCTGTTGATCGACGATCCTCATCTCGACCTTGCCGGTCTGTTGTATCGCTCGGCACGCCTGTGCTTCGGGCCTCCTGGCAATGGGGTGCACGGACAGTTGCAGGGCCTCGTCCAGCATGAACATGGCGACGGCGTCCGGTTGTGCCGGGCGCGGCTGGGTCCGAAGCTGGGATGTCTGGGGCTGCGCCATAGCCAGCGAATGTTCAGTGGCCGATCGGTGCCACAGATTCTCGATCAGATGCTCAGGGAGCACGGCATTACCGGCCATCAGCGCCGGTTCGAATTGCAGGCCGATCATCCGCCCCGCAGATTCTGTACCCAATACGGTGAATCGGACCTGCAACTGCTGCAGCGTCTGTGCGCGCAGTCGCGGATCCACTATCACTTCGAGCATGGGCGCGAGAGCCATTGTCTGGTGTTTGGCGACAACCCGGCGCGGTTGCCGCGAGCGGGGGTGGTGACATTCGATGCTCATGCGTCGGCTCCTGCGGTGCGCCGTTGGCTGATTCGAGAGCAAGCCAGCGGAGCCTCTGAGGCAGCTGTGCATTCCCGGACGGCGCAGGGACATTCGGACATGCCAACCCTGCGTTGCGGTTGGTGGCTGAGTTTGTCCCCGCAGCCGTTTGCAGAGTGCGACAACCACTGGCTGTTGACCCGTATCGAGCACCGCGCTGATCAGATGCTCGAACCCTCCTACAGCAACCGCCTCTGTGCCGCCGAGCACCTGAAGGCGTGTGAACCGGTCGTCGAACGTCCGGTATTGCGCATGGGCAGTCTGCAGCGGGCCTGGGTGGTGGCGGTCGACGAGCCACAACCGGATCGTTCACGGCCGGTCGCGGTGCAGTTCGACTGGCTCTATCAGGGCGAGGGGGCAAAACCCAGCCACTGCTGGCTGCCATTGGCCCCGGCGTTGGCGGATACGACGCTGACGTCATTGCATGAAGGCGTCGAGGTGGTCGTGAGCTTTATCGAAGGCGACCCCGAGCAGCCGGTGATCAGTGGTGTTCTGCAGCCGGTGGCAAGCGCCGAAAGCCAGGGGGATGACGAACCGCTCCCGCTGCCCGACACCCTGGCAAGTGAAGGCCTGGCGCCATGGCTGAGTGCGCGCGAGCCTTTGCTGCTGTTATGTCTGATGCCAGGGGGCGGTAGCTACCGGCACTGTCGGGAGTTGGTATGCAGCTGTCGACTGGTCACCGGACTCAGCCCTGGCGACGGACGATGAGCGGGAAGGTACCGGGGCAGCGTGCGCAATGGCTTTTGCTGGATGTCGTGCATTCACCGCAGGCGTTGAGCGTGTTGCGTCAGGCGTTCTCTGGCGTACCGAGCCTGAAGCTGTTTGACGGTACGGAGTTTCAGCCCGTGTGCGAGCAGGGGCCGTTGTTGGTCGATTTGCGCGATTGCCCGGTGCTGTCGGCGTTGTGCCACACCGATCCGCACACCTGGTGCGGGCTGCTGCTGGGCAGCGATGCCTCGATTGAATCGCTGCGTGCGCATTTGCAGCGGATGCTGACAGTCTCTGTGGGCCTGAATCATCGTGCGCTGCTCAATTACTACGACCGGCAGACCGCCAGCTACTTTTTCGACGCCTGCGATGCTCGTCAATTGAGCTGCTGGCTCGGACCGATCAACTGGCTGCGCTGGTTCGGCGGTACCTGGGCTGACCGGGCCAGCGGCAGCCTGGGCTGGCAACAACTGCGCAACCCGGGCCTGGACGTAGAGCCGCTGGAGATTGAACAGGGGCTGACCCGTCATCAACGCGAGCGCCTGCATCGCTGCCTGCTGGAACAGCATATCTGGCGCTGGAGCCAATCGACGGGAACCGATTACTGCACGCTGTCCTCTCACGTTGAACAAGGCCTGACATTGGGTTTCAGCGAACGGTCGGTGCTGGACGACTGGTTGTGGCTACGCTTGCTGCATCCGCGCGCAGAACTGGTGCAACCGCTACAAGGGTTGACCCAGCAAGAGCGGCTCGATCATCTGCGTCGCCGCTGGCAGAACGACCCATCCTGACACGAGGTTTCGCGCGCATGGCCCACTCTTTACGGCATTGGTTTTGCGCGATTCCCGCTGGTTTTCTGCTGTTGGTACTCAGTGGTTGTTCGCCGCTTAAAATACTCAACGGCCTGACGCCTGCGGACAGCTACGTCAAAACCGCAGACATCGCTTACGGAGAAGAGCCGCGCCAGAAGCTCGATGTCTACGTGCCGCGCCATCTGCTCGAAGACGCCCCGGTTGTGGTGTTTTTCTATGGCGGCAGCTGGAACAGTGGCGAGCGTGGCGATTACCGGTTTGTCGGCGAGGCGCTGGCCTCCCGGGGCATCGTGACGGTGGTGGCGGACTATCGGTTGTACCCGCAGGTGCGTTACCCGTCGTTTCTCGAGGACGGGGCTCGCGCCGTCGCGTGGACCAGGGCCCATATCCATGAATATTCCGGCAATCCCCGGCGGCTGTACCTGATGGGACACAGCTCCGGGGCCTACAACGCATCGATGCTGGCGCTGGATTCGCGCCTGCTGGGCGCGGTCGGGATGTCCCCCGCCGACCTGAGTGGCTGGATCGGCCTGGCCGGGCCTTACGATTTCCTGCCGATCAAGAACCCTGAGGTGCGCCCGGTGTTTTTCTGGCCGGACTCGCCGCCGCAATCGCAGCCGATCCGGCATGTCAGCCACGGCGCGCCACCCGCACTGTTGATTGCCGCGAGCCGCGACAGCCTGGTCGATCCGACCCGAAATACCGGCGGCCTGGCGCGAACACTGCGCGAGGCCGGCGTGCCGGTGCAGGATTTGTACTACGCCCGGCCCAACCACGCGACGCTGGTGGCGACAATGTCTCGGCCATTACGTTGGCTGGCACCGGTACTGGATCAGGTTGTCGCCTTCATCCGGCACACGCCGTCTCAGTGAGCGGCGCCGGCAAACCAGCCGTCGTTGCGCCGCAGTCGCCAGGCCAATGTGCCGAGGGTCAGGCTGCGCAGCACCATGAACAGCAGGAAAGATATCCACAGCCCGTGATTGCCCAGCCCGCTCAATGCCCAGGCGAACGGCAGCAGCAGAGCGACCGTCAACAGCATGCCATTGCGCATTTCCCGGGCGCGGGTGGCGCCGATGAACAGGCCGTCGAGCAAGTAGCTCCACACCGCAATCAACGGCAGCACGGCGAGATAAGGCAGATAGATGAACGCGGTTTCGCGCACGCTCTGGATGTCGGTCTGCATTTCGATGAACAAGTGCCCGGCGAACAGAAACAACGCAGCAAAACCCAGGCTCGCCAGCAACGACCAGCCGCCGGCCACTACCAGCGAGCGACGTAGCGCAAGACGATCGCGAGCGCCGATGGCATGCCCGCACAAGGCCTCGACCGCGTGGGCCAGACCGTCCAGCGCATGGGCGGTCAGCAGCAGGCCGTTGAGCAGCAGCGCATTGGCCGCGACTGTGGCATCGCCCAACCGTGCGCCTTGCACGGTGATCAGAAAAAACACCGACTGCAGCGCCAGGCTGCGGATGAAGATGTCGCGGTTGACCCCCAGCAGCGGCCGCCAGCTCTGCCACACCCACAATGCCGCCCAGACGATATGGCCGGGATATGCGCGCAAGGCCTTGCGGGTGAGCGCCAGGCCGAGCAGGGCGCCGCACCATTCGGCGACCACCGAGGCCCGGGCCGAACCGACCACGCCCCAGTCCAGGCCGATGACGAACCACAGATTCAGCACGATGTTGATCAGATTGGTGGTCAGCAGAATCGCCAGCGGCGCCCGGGCGTTCTGGGTGCCGAGGAACCAGCCGACCAGCGCATAACTGGCCAGCGCCGCCGGCAGGCCGAACAGACGAGTGTGGAAGAAATCGCGGGTCAACTGATTGAGTTCCGGCGACGGCTGCATGAAGTGCAGGGCGACCCCGCTCAGCGGCACGCCCACAGCTCCCAGCAGCAGAGCCAGCCCCATCGCCAGCAACAAGCCTTGCAGCAGGATCTGCCGCAGCGCCGCACCATCGCTGCGCCCGGCCGCCTGCGCGGCGAACCCGGTGGTGCCCATGCGCAGGAAACCCATGGCCCAGGCCAGCACGGTGTAAAGGCTGGCCCCGACCGCCACCGCGCCCAACTGATGGGCGTGAGGCAGGTGACCGATGACGGTGCTGTCGACCAGCGCCACCAGCGGCACGGAAATGTTGGAAAGGATCATGGGGGCGGCGAGGGCCCAGACCCGGCGGTGGGTCGGGCGGTCGCGCCAGTCGGCGATCAGGTTGGACATGCGGGCTCCTTGGGGAGCGGCATTGTAGCGGGAGGTGTCAGTGAATGATCCAGCTCAGCAGCCACAACCCCAGCAGCAGCCAGATGATCCCGGCAATGATCGACGCATTCATGAACGCGCGGATCGCCGACCACAGCAGCATCAGCCCGACGATCAGCGCGATGATGCTGATGATCGAAGTGTCCATGCCCAGGGCCTTCGCCAGCCCGTCGACGAAGTTGCCGCCAGCATGGCTCAGCACGTTGAACAGGCCGCTCAGGCCGTCGACGATGAAGCGGATGATCGAGCCGAGCGCCTGGCCCAGCCATTCGAAAAAGCTTTCTACCTGCATGTTTGCATCCTGATGAAAGAGCTGAGCCTTGGGCCGCGCCGGGGGCGGCCGAGTTCCCTGCAAGCATAGAGGGTTTGCCGGGTGGTGGCTGCCCCTTGCCTTCGCGCGGCATCCCCCCGAAGCTATACACCTTCAGGAGAACCCGATGAACCTTGTTGAACTGACCGAACGCCTGCACGCCATTCGCGACCGCAATGACTGGCGGCAATTTCACAGCCCGAAAAACCTGGCCATGGCCGCCAGTGTGGAAATGTCCGAGCTGGTGGAAATCTTCCAGTGGCTGAGCGAAGACCAGTCCCGCGAACTGCCGGCGGACAAACTGGCCCACGCCGGCCAGGAAGTCGGTGACATCGTCCTTTATCTGTTGCTGCTGTGCAGCGAGCTGGGGCTGGACATGAATGAAGTGGTGCGCAGCAAGCTCGCCGACAGCGAACGGCGGTTCAGCTGATGAGCGACCGTCATTTCGATCAGTTGGCGACCCGTTTCGCGGAAAAAATCTACGGCGGCGCCAAAGGCGCGATCCGCCTCGCGGTGCTGCAGGCCGACCTCGCCGAAGCCTTGCCGGATCGTCCGTTGCGGGTGCTGGACATCGGTGGCGGCCTGGGACACATGTCGCTGTGGCTGGCCGAGCGCGGGCACGACGTGACCTTCACCGAGCCGGCTGAACCGATGCTTGAAGGCGCGCGTCAGCGTTTCGCCGAGGCAGGGCAGACCGCAACGTTCATTCAGGCGCCGTGGCAGGAACTGCTCGGTCAACTCACCGAACCCTATGACGTGGTGATCTGCCATGCGGTGCTCGAGTGGCTCGCCGAACCTCATGCGATCCTGCCGGTGCTACATCAACTGACCAAACCCGGCGGCTGGCTGTCGCTGGCGTTCTACAACCGGGATGCGCTGGTTTATCGCAATCTGCTCAAAGGCCATTTCAAGAAAATGCGCAAGAACGACATGGCCGGCGAAAAGCAGAGCCTGACCCCGCAGCAGCCACTCGATCCACGGGAACTGGCCACGCAACTCGACGGGTTGTGGCAGGTCGAAACCCAGAGCGGGATCCGGGTTTTCCACGATTACATGCCGGTGGAATTCCAGGCTCGTGCCGAGTTGATTGATTTGCTCGAGATGGAGCTCGCCCACCGTCGTCACCCAAGCTTCGCCGGGCTTGGGCGCTACTTGCACTGGATCTGCCGGCCGATCTGATCGGAGCATGAAATGAAAGGTCATTCCGGGTTATTGCTGATCTGTCTGGGGTTGGCCGCGTGTCAGGGCAGCAACCCTTACGTGGCGCAGTCGCGGCCCTTGCCGCCGGCGCCACCACAAGCGGCGACCACCTTCGACCGCAGCGCTTATCCCGCGCCGCCACGGGATTACGGGCGCTACCGCAGTTGGGCGTGGCTCAACGGACGCCTGCCGCCGGGCAGTGCCTGGGCGGATTCGGCGCAAGTGGCCGAGGCGGTCAGCAGTGCGCTGGACCAGCGCGGCTTGCGCCCGTTGCACGACAATCGCCCGGCCGACTTGTTCGTCAGCGCCAACCTGAGCCTGGAAACCCGCTTGCGTCAGGTCCAGGACGATTACGGTTACTACGGCGGATATGGCGGTTATGACCGTTACGGCCGCGGTTACGGCATGTACAACACCGTGCCGATTGTCCGTACTTATCAGGAGCAGGTCGTGGTGGTACGGGTCGATCTGTTCGACGCCGGCACCGGTCAGCCGGTCTGGAGTGCCAGCGCCGAAACCGGCACCCAGGGCAATCAGAGTGACCGGGCCGATGCGATCCGCGAGGCTGTCGAAAAGGCCATGTCGGCGTATCCTCCCAGTTAGCTTCCCGTGAACCGGAAGCTCCCTCAGGTTCATGTTTTCCACCGGAGAAAAACCATGTTCCGCCGTTTTGCTTTACTGGCCATGGCCGCGCTGCTCAGTGCCTGCGCCGCCAACCAGGTCAATCATGACTTTGACGCCAGCCGCGACTTTGCCGCCTACCGCAGCTGGAGCTGGAAAGAACCCGCCCTGCAATACCGCCCCGACGACCCACGGATCAAGAGCGACCTGACCGAACAACGGATTCGCCAGTCCGTCGCCGATCAACTGGATCAGCGCGGCCTGCGTCCGGCCGCTGCGGGCACCAAGGGTGACTTGAGTGTGCAAACCTACCTGATCGTCGAGGATCGCCAGCAACAGGTCACCACCAACTACGGCGGTGGTTGGGGTGGCCCATGGAACGGTTACTGGGGCGCACCGATGTACAACGAAACCCGCAACATCACCTACAAGGTCGCGACGATCCAGATCGACCTGCTCGACGGCAAGGACGGCAAACTGGTGTGGCGCGGCAGCGATGAACAGATGCTTAGTCGCACGCCGAATCCGGCGGATCGCAGCAGCGCCATCCATGAAACGGTGACGCGGATTCTGTCGAACTACCCTCCGCGCTGAGCCTGCGCACAAAAAACGGGAGCCAATGGCTCCCGTTTTTTATGGAGAAGCGGCTGGCGCGTTGCCAGCAGTGTCGTTGCGCCGCGTCTACACTGACATCCACCAATGGAGCTTGCGCCCGGCCCGTGCGCCGGCAAAGGAGTGCGCCATGTCGCGTCTTTCGCAGTGTCGCGGCCCCGCCCGACAGCGCGGGGCCATCGGCTTGATGGCGGCCGCGACCCTAAGTCTCGCGCTGATCCTGATGTTGCTGGTGGTGGACACCGGCCGTCTGTACATGGAACAGCGCAAGTTGCAGCGGCTGGTGGATAACGCGGCGCTGGAGGCGGTCAGCCGTGGCGGCAATTGCCTGCCGGGCCTCACGGCGGCCAGTTACGCGGGGCAAAGTGCGACACGCAACGGTTTTGTCACGGATGCGAACAACGTGCTGGTGGTCGACTGCGGCAAGCTGGTAACGGCCTCCAGCGGTTTGCGCACGTTCAGCGTGGACGCCACCCAGGCGGTGGCGGTCAAGGTCGCGGCCAACCACACCGTGACCACCAGTTTCGCCGGCGGCGTGCAGTCACTCTTCAGCGGCACGCCGTTGAGCCTGAACACCGTGCTCTATGCCTCGGCCGTGGCCGCGCAACCCCAGCCGACCGTGGCCCAACTGAACATCCGCAGCAACCTGGCCAACATCAGCACCGCCCAGTCGAGCATCCTCAATCCACTGGTCTCCGGCCTGCTGGGCGGCAGTGTGAATCTGACGGCGGTGGGCTGGAACGGCCTGCTCAACACCGACATCAACCTGCTCAGCTACCTGAATCAACTGGCGATCAACCTCAACGTCGCCGCCGGCAACTACACCCAGTTGCTCAATACCCAGACCACCGTGACGCAATTGATCCAGGCCGCGATTACGGTGGTCCAGCTCAATGGCGCAACCGCCGACGTGATTACCGCGCTGGGGCAACTGCAAGTGGCGGCGATCAATGCCGCGCCACTCAAGCTGGGTGACATCCTGCAATTGCAGACCGGCACCACGGCGGCCGGACTCGACGCCAATCTGCAACTGCTGCAACTGATCCAGGGCGTGATCCAGCTGGCCAACAGCAACAGCGCGGTGGCCGCCACCCTGCCGATCAGCGTGCTGGGGCTGGCCAATGTCACGGTGCGGGTCAAGGTCATCGAGCCACCGCAGTTTTCCGCCATCGGCGATCCGGCGCTGGCCAAGGCCAACCCCACCGGGCCGAACCGTATTTATGTGCGCACGGCACAGATCCGCACGATGCTCTCGGTGAATCTGCCGGTGTTGTCCGGAGTGACCGGGCTGACCAACGCCGTGCTGGGACTGGTCGGAACCCTGACCCCGACGCTCAATGCGCTACTCAGTCTGAACCTGGTCGCCACCCTGAATTCGGTGGGTTGCCTGCTCGGCGCCGGTTGCGAGCAACTGGACCCGTTGCTGCTGCCATCGCCGGAAATCGACATCAGCCTCGATGCCGGCGGCGCCATCAGTTACGTCACCGACTACAGCTGCCCCACCGGCAACACCGGGACCAAGAGCCTGACCGCCCACACCATCACCTCCGTTGCCGATCTCAAGGTGGGCAAGATTGATCCGACCAACGCCTTTTCTTCATCTGCCGAACCGACGGTCACGCCGTTGCCGCTGGTGGATCTGGGCACTGTGACCTGTCACAAGATTCTGGGGATCGGCAGTTGTGACGAAAGCACCCACGTGCAATACGGCGCCGGCGGCATCGCGATCATGGTCAACACCAGCGTGGCGCAGAACACTCAGGATCTGGTGTTTTCCAGCGGCACGCCGTTCCCCACGCCGCCCAACCTGAAGCTGCCGCCGAGCGTGATTTCCGCTGCGCCCACCAGCAATATCGTCAACAGCCTGGCAAGCACGCTGGCGGGGATCAATCTGATTGTTTACAAGCCGCAGGGCAGCAATCCGCTGGGGGCGATCATCACTGGCGTTGCCAGCCTGATCAGCGGTGTCACGACAATTCTGCAACCGCTGATCACCAATCTGGTCAGCCCATTGCTCGACCCGCTGCTGAACAACTTGCTCAACGGGCTGGGCATCAATCTGATGGACGTGGACGTCGGCGCCAACATGACTTGCGGCCAGACCGGCAAGGCGTATCTCGTCATCTAGTCGTCGGGGGCGATCGGCAGTTCGATGCAGAACCGCGCACCGTCGGCCGAGTTGCGCACGCTCAGATGGCCGCCCATGTTCTCGATGATCCCGTAACTCACCGACAACCCCAGACCGGTACCGACGCCCACCGGTTTGGTGGTGAAGAACGGTTCGAAAATCCGCTCCAGCAGACGCGGATCAATGCCGCCGCCGTTGTCCTCGACCCACAGGCGCACCTTTTCTTCATCCCGTTCGGCATAGATTGAAATCCACGGTTTGAAGCCTGACTCCGACTCACGCTTGCCCAACAAAGCATCCCGGGCATTGACCATCAGGTTGATCAACACCTGCTCCAGTTGATCGACGTAACCGCGCACCTGGACGACAAAAGCCGTCTCACTGATGCGCAAGTCGACGCCTTTGCCACGCATGCCTTCGGCCAGCAGCGACAGCGTGCCTTCGATAGCGCTGGCGGGATTGAACAGTTGTTGTTCGATTTCCGAACGGCGGCCGAACACCCGCATGTGATCCACCACTTTCGCGGCGCGCTGGACCTGGGCGTCGATGCGGTTGAGTTTGTCGGTCAGGTAATCGATCTGCACGTCGCCATTGCTCAGGCGCTTTTGCACGTTGACGATGGCCATGCGCATGACGTTCAGCGGCTGATTGATTTCGTGGGCGAGACCGGTGGCCATTTCGCCGAGGGTGGCCATTTTCGCGCTCTGGGTGAGTTGCTGCTGGGAGCGGCGCACTTCGGTGTTGTCGCGGCCGACGGCTTGCACTTCGATCAGTGTCCCGTGCTCATCGAACACGCCGCGATCCGACCACACCCACCACGCATGCTCGCGCCCCGGCAATTGCAGATTGATTTCGGCGGTGCTGACGGGGGACTCCGGGGTCAACAACGCCAGACGCTCGACGAAGTCTGCGCGTTGTACGTCCGACATCCAGCTGCCCAGATTGACCCCGGGTAATTCTTCGGGCGCGCATTCCAGATACTTCGCCAGCGGCTGGTTGCCGAAGGTCAGGATCAGGTCCGGACGATAGCGGCAGATCATCGCCGGCGAGTCCTCCACCAGTATTCGATAGCGTTCTTCACTCTGTCTGACTTGTTCGGCGGCCAGCGTGGCTTCGGTGACGTCCAGCCACAAGCCGACGGCTTCCACCGGCAGGCCGAGGTCATTGCGCAGCAGCCGGGCCTCGTCGAGCAGCCAGTGGTAATCGCCGCGACTGTCACGCAGGCGATAGCGGGCGCGTACCGAGCCCTCGCGCAACAGCTGGCGGGTGCGTTCGAAATACAGCGCCCGATCATCCGGGTGTATCCGCTCCACCAACGCACCGGCATCGCAGTCTTCCAGGCTCCAGCCCAGCAACGGTTGCAGGCTGGCGCTGAAAAACGCCGGCAGTAAGGCCCCTTCGACGTAGTGCTGGACGTAGATGACCGCCGGCGAGCTGGCGATCAGGTTGTCCAGTCGCGCATGGGCCGCGGCGGCCAGTTGCTGCTGGTTCTTGATGTCGCTGATGTCCAGCATGAAGCCCGCCAGCCGGCGGTGATCGCCGGTGCCGCTGACCTGCCCCTGAAGGCGATACCACGCCGGCGTCTGACTGGCGTCGCGAGGATGCAGGCGCACGCATAGATCGAGGATTTCTCCGTGCATCTGCAGGGCCTGCAGGCGGCTGCGCACTTCTTCGCGGTCAGCGGGGTGGATCAGGTTCAGCCAGTGTTCCAGGGTCAGCGTCGAGGTGTCCTGTTGCAGGGTGGCGGCCAGCGTCGGGGCCAGTTGAATGTGTTCGCCACTGCTGCCGATTTCCCACCAGCCGGTGCCCAGCAATGTCTGCAACGACTCGAGGCGCTCCAGTTGCAGTTGATGCTGCTGTTCACGCAAACGCCCGAGCAACGGCCCCGCCAGTGCGCCGGCCAGCATCAGCCAGTCACGGTCGGTCAGATACGGTGCGGTCTTGTCGACTGCGTAAAAGCCGCAGAGCAGCCACGCCATCACGCCTCGATCATCGCTGTAGGGCACGGCGAACCCCTCGGCATTGCCGAACACCCCCTGCACCCGTGAATGTTCATATTGGCCGTAATGCGCGCCGAGGCGTTGCGGGCCGGTGCCATTGAGACTGTCCAGCGGCGTACCAAGGCGCTGGCCGTCGTGCCACAGCGCGGGTGCGTCGTGGGCGTGGAACTGGTAGTGAACCTGCCACACCTGTTCCTGCTCATTGAGCAAGGCGAGCGCCACACAGGGGATCTGCCAGCGCTGAGCGATGATCTGCAGTTGATCGCTGACGACCACCGGCAGTCGTCCCAGGCTGCAACTGCGCAACTGCTTGCTGATCTGCCCGGCAATCCCTTGGCACGCCTCGCGTTGATGGGCTTGCTGGCGTTCGGACAAGAGGTCGGCAATGTCGATCAGTTGCAGCAGCCAGCCGTTGCCCAGAGGCTGGGCCCAGCCGCGCAGGTGCAGGGTCTGTTCGCCCAGGCCGGGGAAATCCAGGTCCAGCAGCAGCCCTTGCCATTCCTGTGGCCGGCCTTCGATCGCCAGGGTGCTGTGGGGCAGCAGTAAATCGTGCAGTGGCAACGGTTTGTCATGGGGTATCTGCTGTGCCAGCAACAGGCGCAAGGGGCCGGCCATCTGCAATACGACGCCTTCGCCATCGAGGTACAGGTGCAGGCCCGTCGCGGGTGAGCCGAGCACGTCCGGCAGGTCGCCGGCCAGCGGCGCGCGCTTGAGCAGGCGGCCGAACAGATTGTCCCCGGACGTCAAAATTTCAGGCTCGAGCTGGCGGTCAGGTTGGTGGGCAGGCTGGGGACGGCGCCGACGCCCGGCAACACCAGAAACGGAATGACCTGATTGAGTTTGCTGACGGGGTAATTGACGCTGACGGTGAGCGTACCCTGCGTCGTGTCATAGATCGCTGAAGTGTCCACGCCGACCACCACGTTCAGGGCGCTGGGCAGGCCTGAAAACTGCTGGGTCAGGGCGGCATTGGCGGTGTTGACGACGACTGTCGAGTAGTTGGGCGTCGTGGGGTCGACCGCGACGCTGCGCCGTACCGCTTCAGCGGTGGCCTGATTGAACGTCTGCATCAGCACGAACGGCAGGGCGTAGCTGACCAGGCCGTAAAACACCGCGAAAAAGATCACGAACACCAGGGCGAATTCGATCGCCACCGCGCCTTTTTGCGCCTTCCGAGAGCCGGTTTTCATCCGTGCGTCTACCCTGACAGTCACTGCGTAGTATCAGCATAGAATCATTCAGCCAAAACGGACGGTTTTTACCGGATGCAAAGCCTTGTTCTTCTGATCTGGTTGACCTTGTGTGCGGCCCAGGATGCCCGGCAACGGAGGATCGCCAATGCCATGACCTTGGGTGTTGGCGCCCTGGCACTGGTTTATCTGCTGTATTTCGGAACGACCTGGATCGGTGCCGCGGCGGAGCAGGGCGGCTGGGCCTGTCTGGTGGCGCTGGCGTTCACCCTGCCGGGGTATTTCATGGGGCGCATGGGGGCCGGCGATGTGAAATTAATGACAGCCCTCGGCCTTGCGACGGACGGTCTTTCGTTGCTCGGGGTTTTTATCGGCGCCGGCGTCGCAAGCGTCGTCTGGATCCTGCTGGCGCCAAGAGTCTGGCTGCATATGAGTCAAGGGCTTAGGCATCGTCTTCGATATATGGCGCCATCCATGTCAAAAAAGCTGCCATTTGCGCCGTTCGTGCTGATCGGTTTCCTGCTTGTACTACCTTGGATCCATTAGTCGCCAAACGCCACTAGTCTTATGTACATAGTCGGAAAGTGCGTCTACTTTCAAAGGTACTGGTTATACGGCCAACGGCTGACAGTACAGGAATGGTCAGTTTTGGCCCGGGCATGGAGTGGCACGTGAACAAGCTTACATCTGCGGTAAAAGTCCTCGTTGTCGATGATCAGGCGCTGATCGTCGAGGAACTCTGTGAGTTCCTCGAGAGCAACGGCTATCGCTGTGTCCCCTGCGGATCCGGCAAAGAGGCCGTCGAGCGTTTTGCCGAGGATCCGGCGATCGGTCTGGTGCTGTGCGATCTGCACATGCCGGACCTCGACGGCATTCAGTTGGTGCAGGAACTGCAGCGACAGGCCGGCAAGGCGCGGGTGTTCGAAGCGATCATGCTCACCGGCCGGGCCGACAAGCAGGATGTGATCAAGGCGTTGCGCGCCGGGATTGCCGACTACTACCAGAAACCGGTCAACCTCGACGAACTGCTCGAAGGTCTGCAGCGTCAGGAGGCGGTGCTGCAGGAGCGGCAGAAAACCCTCCAATTGGGGCACTTGAATCAGAAACTGCAGGACCTGTCGTCGTCCATCGATGATCTGTACCAGGACCTGGACAAAGTGCGCCGCGGGCCGGCTCCCGTCAGTGAGCAGGCATCGGGTGACACCGACGCGCTGGAGATCCCGGCCATCTTCAATCAGTTGTCGCCGCGACAACTGGACGTGGCGCGCCTGGTGGGCAAGGGGCAGACCAACTACCAGATTGCCTGCGAGCTGGGCATCACCGAAAACACCGTCAAGCTTTACGTCTCGCAGGTGCTGCGTCTGACCCACATGCACAACCGCACCCAACTGGCGCTGGCCTTGTCGCCGAGTGCGGCAGCGTTGCGGCAGCGGGTGACCGCGCACTAGTCCGTTGTCCCTGGCCGCCATCGTGCGGCCAGGGACGTCAGTTCTTCCTTTCGATCTTGCCCCCGGCGTCGGGGTCATAGAAATCGGGGATGTCGTATTTGTATTTCTTCAGCCAGCGCTGCATGGCCAGTTCACGTTCGGTCGCCGTGGCGGCCTGCGGATCGGGAGAGGCGGCCTTGTTGCGGCTTTGCAGCAGCAGCCAGCCTTCGGTTTCCTGCTGCTGGGCCGAGGCGGGGCCGGCGTCGATGGCCAGTGCGCCGAGCGGCAGGCTCAACAGACTCATGCAGCACAGTGTCTTGCAGATGTTCATGTGGCCTCCCTGAGGTTCACTTGATCGTCGCCGGTTGCGGGTCGGTCGCCACTGCGACCTGATTGCCGGTGGCAGGTTTTGCCTTGATCGGGGACTTGAGTTTTTCCGCCCGCTCCTGAGCGTCGGTGAACTGTTCCGGGGTCAGGTGCGCGCGACTGACGATTTCGGCGGCTTGCTGCCAGTTGTTCTGGTAAATCAGCAACGTGATCAGGTTCAGCGTCGCCAATTGATTGTTCTGCTTGAGCTCGATGGCCGTGAGGAACTCGAAGCGCGCGTCTTCGAGCCGCAATTGATTGAGGTACACCACGCCCAGATCGTTGTGGATGTTTTCATTGGTCGGCGCCAGTCGAACGGCCCGTTGCAGGTGAGCCTGGGCCTGGCCGTTATCGCCACGGGCGGCATACAGCTGACCCAGACCGTGTTCGGCGTCGGCGCTCAGGCAAGTGCCGAGCAGGCCGCGATACAGCGGTTCGGCTTCGCTGCGCCCCAGCAGACGATAGACCTTGGCCTTGCGCAGACGCACCTCCACGAGGTTGTCAGGCAGGCTTTGCAGGTTGGCCAGGCTGGCGTGCAGCTTGCCGTCATTGGCCAGGTCGTCCACCAGATTCAGCGACAGCTCCTGCTCGGCGCTCAGCTTGCTGCAATTGGTCGGCGCCAGCATGGCGGTCCACGGCGCCTGACCATCGGTTGCGCAACCGCCCAGCAGCAACAGGCTTGCCACCACCATCAGTGCTTTCATCAAACGCTCTCCATGTCAGGACGCAAACGCCCGGGTGATTGCGGTAAATCCGGGGCCCGCCAGTACGATCAGCAAGGCCGGAAACAGGAACAGCATCATGACTACCGACATCTTCGCCGACATCTTCGAGATGTATTCCTGCAAGCGCGTCAGGCGTCGGTCATCCAGCAGTTGCTTGAGCGCCAGCAGCGATTTCATCGCGCCGCCGCCCTGTTGAATCAGTTGTTGCAGGATCACGCAGGTGTCGGTGAACTCATCCACCGCCAGCATCACCGCCGCCTTGTTCAGCTCCTGCCCGAGCTCCAGCCCCGAGTCGACGCGGGCGAGGATCAGGCGCAATTCGCTGGTCAGTTCCGGCAGCAGCTTCTGCCCCTCGATGCTCAACACGCGCAGTGCCTGTTCGACCGCCATGCCGGACTCGAACAGGATGCGCAGCAGAGGAATGAACGTCGACACTTCCACTGAAATGATTTTTTGCCGGCGGGCGGCGGCATAGGCCAGCAGGCGCTTGGGCAGCAGGTAGCCCAGACCGGTGGCGAACATCGGCACCAGCCAGCCCTTGGGCGCCTGGGGAAAGAACACTTCCTGCAGAAACAGGCCGATGCCCAGTGCCAGTAACGGCGTGCCGATCTGGCACGCGGCGAACAGCGAGCGCTCACTGGCGCGGCGCCAGCCGAGACGGTTGAGCAGGGTCTGGGTTTCGCTGTCCATGCTCACCGAACGCTGGCCGAACCGGCTGTTGCCCAGCGCTCGCAACAAGCTACGCAAGCGGCTCTCGCGCACCAGATGGCCCTGCAGGCGCTGGTTGACCTGACGTACCCGGCGACGTTCGGTCAGCAAATGGTTGCCGACCAGCAACAGAGCCCCGAGCAGCAGCATGAGACTGGCCAGGATCACCATCTCAGACACTCCTCAACATGCGCCACAGCGCCAGGCTGCCGATGACCTGCAACACCACCGCGATGATCAGCATGGTCTGGCCGCCGGGGTCTTTCCACATGCCGAGCATGTACCCGGGATTGGTCAGCATGAAGTAGCTGACGATGATCACCGGCAGCGATCCCAGCACCCACGCGGTCAGGCGGGTTTCGCCGGTCAGGGCGCGCAGCTGGCGGGCGCCCTGATCGCGTTCGCGGATCAGCTTGATCAGGTTTTCCAGCAGCTCGCTGGCATTGCCGCCGTAGCGGTGATTGACCTTCAGCCCCAGGGCAAACATGCGCAGTTCGTCCTGTTCGTAGAGCTCGGCGAAGTCGCTCACCGCATCTGGCAGGTTCACCCCCAGTTGCACGTTGCGCTGGACCCGGCCCATTGCGGTCTTCAGCGGATCCTCGCTGGAGTCGATGCCACCGAGCACGGCATCGTTCAGGGTGCGCCCGGATTTGAGGCTGCGCACCGTGTGGTCCAGCAACTGCGGCAGTTGCTCGATCATGCGGTTGAGCCGGCGGCGATACCGCCAGGCGATGTACAGGCGTAACACCAGGGGCGGTGCCAGCATCATGATCAACAGGCCGATCCACTCGGCGCTCAGGTAACCCAGCATCATCGCGATGGCCCATAACGCCAGCCACAACCCCAGACGCTCGCCGGGGCGGCCCAGGCCGGCCCGCAGAAACATGCGTTCAAGCCCCGTCCATGAAGTTTTGCCGGGCGCTGTCTGCGGTTGCCCGGCAGCCAGTCGCGTGAGCACCCGTTCGTTGGCGGTTTTGCGCACGCCATGCAGGAACAGGCGAATCGACAGCCCCAGCAGCATCAGGCAAATGACGATGAGAATCACCGGCCCCATCATGACGAAAGCTCCATGCGCTCAGCCCAGGCTCGACTCGTGCCGCAACTTGTCGCCGGCCGGGTTGACCGCTTCGCGCTGGAAGCCGAACCCGGTGCGTCGATCGAGGCGGAACAACGTGTTGGTGACGTAGATGTCTTCGCGCACGCCGACCACTTCCACCACCTCGCTCACGCAGCGGCGGCCGTCGGGCATGCGGGTCAGCTGGATGATCATGTCGAGCGCGGCACAGATCATTTGCCGCAACGTGCGTTCGGCCACCGTGCGACCGGTCAGGCCGACCAGGGTTTCCAGACGCAGCAACGCATCCTGGGCGTTGTTGGCGTGGACCGTGCTCATCGAACCGTCGTGACCGGTGTTCATCGCCGTGAGCACGTCGAGCACTTCGACGCCACGGATCTCGCCAAGAATGATCCGGTCCGGGCGCATCCGCAGGGCGTTGCGGATCAGGTCGCTGGCCTTGACCTCGCCATGGCCCTCTGCGTTCGGCGGCCGGGTTTCCAGGCGCACCACGTGCGGGTGGCCGAGCTGCAGTTCGGCGACGTCCTCGATGGTCACCAGCCGTTCGTGGGGGTTGATCAACTGACTGAGAATGTTCAGCAAGGTGGTCTTGCCGGTGCCGGTGCCGCCGCTGATCAGGATGTTGCAGCGTTTGCCCACGGCCTCCTGGAAGCAATCGAAGATCGCCAGGTCGATGGTCTGCATGGCGATCAGGTCGCTGCTCTTGAGCATGTCCTTGCGGAACTTTCGAATCGACAGACACGGCCCGTCGAGGGCGATCGGCGGGATGATCGCGTTGACCCGGCTGCCGTCGGGCAGGCGCGCATCGACCATCGGCGACGACTCGTCGAGCCGTCGCCCGAGCGGCGCGAGAATGCGCTGCATGACCCGTTCGACGTGATGTGCATCGATAAAACGCAGGTCGCTCTGGTGCAGCACGCCGTCACGCTCGATGAATACCCGGTGCGGGCCGTTGACCAGAATTTCGGTCACGGCGCTGTCGCGCAGCAACACTTCCAGCGGGCCGAAACCGGTCAGCTCATCGACGATTTCTTCCGCCAGCCGCTCCATCTCGTAACGGGAAATCGCCAGGTGCAAACGGGCGATGTATTCGGCGACCTTGTCGGTGACGAACTGCGCCAGCAGTTGCCGCGAACCTTCCAGCAGGTTTTTCCCGGACTCCTCGATGGCATCGATGATGTAGCGATGCAGGACCAGTTTCAGGCCTTCGTGGTCGGTGTTGCCCGACTGACCGCGAGCCGGGGCACCGAAAAGTTTTTCCGGACTCATGAGCTGCCCCGCAACCGGTCGAACCAGGTGACCTTGGGTTTGGCCAGGCCTTCGGAGCGTTTGGCCAGTCGTTCGCCAAGCGCCCGCAGGCTCTGGGTGAGTTTTTCCCGGGGGGCCAGTTCAAACAGGCTGACGCCCTGGTTTTTGGCGTTCAGGCGCAGCTCCGGGCTCAACGCCAGCACGGCGATCACTTCCAGATTGAAGGTCTTGCCAAGGGTGTCCGCATCCGGCGCGACGTTGCTCAGATAGCGGTCGACCAGCAGCCGTCCGTGATCGAGCTTCATGCCTTTTTCCCGCCACAGGTTGAACATTGCCAGGTTGCGCCGGCAATTGAGCACGTTCTGGTCGGTGTACCAGATCAGCTTGTCGCAATGGCTGACAAAGGTGCGCAAGGCTTCGCTGTCGGGCTGGCCGGTGAGGTTTACGACAATGTGCTGGAAGTGCTGGCGCAAGGCGCTGAGCAACATGTACAGCTCGGCGGCGCTGGTGCTCTCCAGGGCTTCGTCATTGTCGGCGTATGCGAGAATCCGCAGCCCGGCTTCGGCGCTGGTGAAGGCGCTGTCGATCAGCGTCGCGTCGAGCCTGCGCAAGTGGCGCAAGGCATCGCCGAAGTGGAACGAACTCTCCAGCCCCAGCAGCGCCAGACTGTCGCCACGGGGCAGGCCGAGGTCCAGCAACAGTGTCTGCTGCCCGCTCTTCTGCACCACCAGCGCCATATGGTTGGCCAACAGCGCGCCGTCGGAGCTGCTCTGCACACCGTACAGAACCGTCAGGCCACCCAGCTGCGTGTTGTGGGTCACCGGCGGCATGCGTTTGCTCAAGCGGCGTACCAGCCCCGCGACTTCGCTGGAGCGCGAACCGTAAGCCACAAAATCCCGTGCCCCGGCGCGCATGGCGTTGAGCACCAACTGATTGTCCATGCCGTCGCCGAGGGCGACGATCGCCAGCATCGGCTTGGCTTCCAGCGCGCCTTCGATCAGTGCGCTCTGGGCCACCACGTGTTCACGGTCGAGGCCGACGAACACCAGGCTGGCGAAGGTGACATCCACCAGCGCGAGCAATTCATCGAGGCTGCCGGTGCCGGCGCTGACCACTTGACCCAGTGGCGCAAGCGCGCTTTGCAGCCATTCCAGATCGGTGCTGTTGCGGGTGATGGCGAGAAAGGTCTGGCTCAGGCTCTGGCTCATTGGGACAACCCGCTGCGCTTGTCGAAGTTGCCGTTCTCCATGAAGAACATGCGATAGAAGTTCGGGTCGTAGTTGCGCAGTTTTTCTCCCGGCAGCGACGGCAGTTGCGCTTCCGCCGACAGTGGGCGCACCAGATGCGGGGTGACGATCATCAGAAGCTCGCGCTCTTCGCGTTTGATCTGCGAGCTTTTGAAAAACGCCCCGAGCACCGGGATATCGCCGAGCCCCGGAAACTTGTCGACCTGGGAACTGTTGGTGGTGCTGATCAAGCCGCTGATGACAAAACTCTCGCCATCGGCGAGGGAAATGCTGGTGTCGGTGCGGCGGATGGTCAGGGCCGGCACCGTGGTGCCGGCGATCTGCACCGCATTGCTGAAGTCCAGTTCGCTGACTTCCGGTGCGACCTTCAGGGCGATGCGGTCGTGGCTGATGATGGTCGGCGTCAAGGTCAGGCGGATGCCGAACTCCTTGTATTCGATGGAAACACTGTCGCTGCCGGAACTGGGGACCGGGATCGGGATCTGGCCACCGGCAAGGAAGCTCGCGCTCTGCCCGTTCAGCGCCACCAGGCTTGGCCGTGCCAGGGTGTAGGCGAAACCGCTGCCTTCAAGGGCGTTGATGATCGCCATGGTATTGCCGCCGATCCACGAGAAGTTGAACAGCGAGTTGTCCACCGGCAGTCGCGGCTGCGGCACACCATCGATGGGCGGCAGTGTCCCGGGGGAACCGAACAGGAAATTGCCACGGGTGCCGATCAGTTTGGCCGAGGCCTGTTTGAGTTTGGTGCGGCTGACTTCTACGAAGCGAATGTCGGTCTGAACCTGCGAAGGCAGCTGCGCGTCATCTGAAGGCAACGGGCCGGCGCCGGTGAGGGCGTTCGTGGCAGCACCCTGGACAAATACCATGCTCTGGCGCGGCTCGCTGGAGCAGCCGGTCCAGACCATCAGGCTGGTGGCGCCGGGGGCTACGCCCGTGAGCAGGAACGACGAGTTGCCGGTGGCGTGCACGTCGGCGATTTTCGGATCGCCGATGGCCAGGCGGGTGATTGCCACCGGCGATTGCAGATCCTTTTGCCAGCCCTCATTGACTTCGATTACCGGCGGCAAGCGGCTCAAGGCCGAACAGTTGCCGGTGGCCGCCTGGGCGGCGTTGATCGACAGTCCCGTCAACAGCAAGGCCCGGAGCAGGGGATTGAAGGTCGGCCAGAAACGACTCTGCATGCACTTGGATCCTTGCTCTGTCATGGGTTCTGTTGGGTGATCTGATTGCCGCGAATCACTTCCACCGCCGGACGCGTTGCACCGCTGTGCTCGCCGCCGGACGGGACTTTCGGCGCGGCGCCCAGCGCAAGCTGGGTGAACTGAAAGAGTTGGCTGTTGGCGGCCACCAGTTTGTCCGGTGCCTGGTTTTCGCCGGCCCAGTATTTGGCCAGGCGCTGTTCCTCACTGCTGCGCACCGCCAGGCGCAAGGTGCCGACCTGGGTGGCGAGCATCATCCGGCTCAGCAGTTGTTCCGGTACCGCCAGCACCACGGTGCGCGCGGTGAGCCGGCGCTGATCCTGTTTGAGCTTGTCGTCGGCGCTCAGCGCGGGTGTGGCCGGCTGACCGTCGTTGGTCAGGCCGTACTGTTCGCCGACGCCGAGCACACGGATCGCCGGCACCACGATCTGCGCCGACTGTTGCGGGTTGCTGGCGTCCTGGCGCAGGTAGAGCAAGACATCGACGTAATCGCCGGGAATCAGTTGCCCGGCGGCACCGATGACTTCATCCACCGACACCGCCAGTGCGCGCTCGTCGCTGTGGATCATGCGCGCCAGTGCACCGCCTGCCTCGAAGCTTTCAGCGTTGAGCCAGGTGCCGGCACTCAGGTGACGCCACGGCGTGCGGCCCACAGCCTGATCGATTGCACTCAGGCTGCCGGCGGGGGCGCTGCGCAGTTTTTCGATGGCCAGGTCGGCGGCGGTGAGGGGGGTGAACGGCGGGACGTCATGCACCAGCACCACCACAGGCTGGCGGGTCTGGTCTTCGGCGGCGGCGACGGTCTTTTCCACCGTGACCACCGCAGGCGCGGGAGCCTCGGCAACCGGTGCCGGTTGTCGGCTGAGCACCAGGCCCCAGTAGCCGACGACGATGGCCCCCAGCAGAAGCACGGCGGCAAGACCCATGGTGACACGACTGTTCATGACGGCTCTCCCTTTCCTGCTGCACTACCAGCCCGCACTTCCAACCAAGGGAACATCGCAATCAGGCAGCTATGAACATCCAACTATTTCGCTATTTCCACGCTAGCTGAAACAAGCCAAAACGCCATTACTGGCCGGCAAATAACCTACGAAAGTATGGGTGTTGGCCAATTAGCAGTCGAAATCCGGGGATCGACGAAGCGGTTAATCCTTTGTGATTAATCCGTTCTTACAGTTGTTGACGGGGCCTTTGTTGACAATGCTCAGATAGCACGGTGGAAGCTTTGCCGCTGTCGCGACATCGGCGCCATGGGCGCAAAGGAGTGGACGTATGATTCTCGATTATCTGCTGGCCAGGGCCCGTTTGTTTTTCAAGAGTGACGAAGGGGCTTCGGCTATCGAGTACGCGATTGTGGTGGCGATGGTGGCGGTGGTGGTCGTGGTGTTCGTGACACCGATGGGCACCAAGGTCTACAACATTTTCAGCCAGATACTGACCACACTGGGTGGCACGGCGCCGACCAAGCCTGGCATACCTTGACCGAACGCTCTCTCCCTCTGTCGATGCCTGTCTGCTGCTGAGCAGGAGCGTTCAGGCATTGCCTCGATCCTTGGCTTTCCGGTGCCCGGAAGATCCCGGGCATGAAGGAGAATGTCCATGCTCTTTGATTACTTGATGATGCGTGCCCGCTCGTTCCTGGCAAGCACCGAAGGCGCGTCGGCCATCGAGTACGCGATTGTGGTGGCGATGGTCGCTATTGTGGTTGTGGTATTCGTGACGCCTGTCGGCGCCAAGATTTACGCGATCTTCAGCAACATCCTCTCGGCCTTGGGCGGTACGCCACCGACGGCACCGACGCAGTTACCCTGACTCGATGGGTGGCAAATCTCGCACTACACTCGGTTCCACCTTCAGCTTCTCAGGGATTGACCAATGACTGCTTCTTCACTGCCCCGCCAACAGTTGCTTCTGGTTGACGATGAAGAGGACGCATTGCTCGAGTTGGCGGAGTTACTGGAGGGCGAGGGCTTCGTCTGCCATACCGCGACCTCGGTGAAGCTCGCCCTGCATCATCTGACCCGCCATCCCGATATCGCCCTGGTGATCACCGATCTGCGCATGCCGGAGGAAAGCGGCATGTCGCTGATCAAACGCCTGCGCGAACACACCTCGCGTCAGCATCTGCCGGTGATCGTGACGTCGGGGCATGCGGATATGGAAGACGTCAGTGACATGCTGCGCCTGCAAGTGCTGGACCTGTTCCGCAAGCCGATCTATCACGTGCGGCTGCTGGAAACCCTCGACAATCTGTTTCCCAAGCCTCGGGTCAATGTTTCCTGAACCCTGAGACCGCTGCAGTGACCGTCAGTGGTATCAAGGCTGATGGTCACTGCGAAAGAACTTCAATCCGACGCCTGACGGCTACAGCTGATAGCTGAAGCTGATGCTGTAGCGCGGCCGGCGGTTGTAGGTATCCAGCGCTTCATCCGACATGGGTTTGGCCGCTTCCAGGGCGATGTTGTAGTACTTGGCATCGCCAAATCTGAGGCCCACGGCTGCCGATGACAGGCTGTTGGCCTGCACCGGCAACTGGTTGAACCAGCTGCGGGAGCGGTCGAGCACGACATAGGGTTGCAGAATGCGCACCCAGTTGCCGTCGCGGTTGAAGCTGTAGTTGACCTCGTAAGCCACGCCCCAGCCCTTGTCGCCGGACGCCTGATCGTCGGGGTAGCCACGACCGAAATTCTGCCCGCCAAACACCGCGCGTTCGCTGTCGGGCAGGGTGTCGTCGGTCCAGTACAGCGCGCCGGACAGCACGCCTTGCCAGTTATCGAAGAACATGTCGCTCTGCACCCCGGAAAGGCGCAGGCGCAGGAAATTGAGATCGATGGCGCTGTTGTTGGTGTGCGCCCCCATGCTGTCCAGCCCTTGATAGACGCCGCCGCTGAGAATCCGCAACTGGCGGGCGTCGGCCTTGCGCCAGTCGCTTTCGAAGGCGAGGGCGCGGATGTCGGTACGCTCTTCGACACTCAACGGATAGCCGATGACGTTATAGCGGGTCTTGTCGTTGACCGCGTACAGGCGCGCTCCAGCGGTCAGCAGTTCGTTCGAGGCGGCAATCAGCGGCAGACTGAAACCGACCGAGTACCGGTCATTCTCGCGGTGGGGCTTGAGTTCCAGGCCATTGTCCAGCGCGACGTTGGTGCCGGGGTCGGCACGGTAGCGCGAGGCGGACAGATTCAGTTGCGTGCCTTCGGCGTCGAGAAACTGGCTGTAGTCCAGACGGTAGTAATGCTCGTGATCCTTTCCCGGTGGAAACAGCCCGCTTAGCGTCAGCTGTTCACCCATCGACGTCTGTGAGTTGCTGCTCACACCGAGCAGGGCCTGGGTGCCCTTGCGGTTGTCTTCGGTGGTGCTCAAGGAACTGGTGAAGGGTTTGCGGCTGGCCTGGGCGACCAGTGTGGTCGCGCCGTCGGTAGTTCCCGGCGGTGGCACCTGGGCCTGGATCGTGACGCCGGGAATACGGGTCATCAGTGTGGTGTAGCGTTCGAAGGTCTTGCGGGTCAGAGGACGTTCGGCCTGGATTTTCGCCGCCAGCCTGTCGAGCAGCCCCTTGACCCGGCCCACGTCGCCCTGCACCTGCACATCCCGCACATAGCCTTCCACCAGTACCACGCGCGCCACACCGTTATCGAAATTCTGTTTCGGCAGGAAGGCGTAGGACAGCAGATAGCCGTCGTTCTGGTAGCGTCGGGTGATATTGCGGGTGGCTTCGATCAGGTCGGCGAGGCTGGACTCATGGCCGATCAGAGGCTTGTAGATCTCTGCCAGCTCGTTCAGCGGGTAGATCGTGCCGCCTTCGATCTGCACGGTTTTCAGGTTGATCTTCGTGCCCATCATCAACGGCTCGGCCGCTGCGGCACCGGGCTCCGGGACTTGCAGCGGGGCTGCGCTCGGCCGGTAGGCATCGGCAGGCAGGTTCGGCACCGGCAGGTTGCGGATGGTTTCGTTACTGTTCAGAAAGCTGGGCAGGGTGTCGGCGAGGGCGGTGGAACTGAGACTGAGCAACAGCAGGGATGCCATAACGCGCATAAGACACTCCATGTTCAAACCGCAGCACCGGGCAGGGTTTTCCTAAGAAAAAAAGCGGAAGACTCACGGGAATCTTCCGCCTTCAACCAAGCGTAGGCGCTGTAGGTTCGGCCGTCGAATCGGCCAGGTGCAATTCAGCGTTTGTTGCCGCCCAGCGCGCCGGTCAGGCCACCGAGCACACCGCCCAGACCGCCACCGACGCCAGTGCCGGTACCACCGGTGGATGCGCCACCGTTGACCAGCCCGCCGACCGCCGCCACGGTACCGCCCACGTTGCTGACCAGGCCACCGACGGCGGTGGTGACCGGGTTGTTGGTGGCGGCGATGGCGCCACCGAGATTACCCACCGCACCGCCCACCTGGCTGGTGATACCGGCCACCGGAGCACCGAGCCCGGTGGCGCTGCCGACGTTCTGGGTCAGGCTGGTGACGGCGCTGGTGACAGGTGCGAGCCCGCCACCGACGCCGCTGCCCAGACTGGCCAGAGGCGTAGTAGGGCTGGTGATCGGCGAGCCCGAGCCACCGAGGACAGTGTTGAGCGAAGCGACGGTATTGCCGGCCGAAACCAGCACGTTGCCCGGCGCGCCGAGTGTGCCGTTGCCTGCACCCAGCCCGGCGCCGACGTTGACCACGGCGCCGCCGACGGTTTGCAGCAGGCCATTGTTGCCGAGGCCGCCACCGAGCCCGCCACCCACGCCGGTGCCCGACCCGGTGCCGTTGTCCACCAGCCCGCCGGCCTTGCCGACGGCAGTGCCGACATTGCTCAGGGCGCCGCCGACAGTGTTGGTCAGGGCGTTGCCATTGCCGGCCGAGGTGACGTTGTCGCCCACGCTGTCGACGGTGCTGCCGACTTTTTGCAGCACGCCGTTCAATGGCGCGCCCAGTCCGGTCGCGCTGCCCAGTTTGTCGGTGGTGCTTTCGACCATGGCGATCACCGGAACGAGTCCGTTGCCGACGTCTTTGGTCACCGAACCGAGTGGGCCGGTGGTTGTGGCCGTGCTCAGGGTATCGCCGAGCATGGTGACTTTTTCACCTACCCCGTTGAGCAACGGCGCAACTTTGGTGACCACACCGCCGACCACGGGAACGCTGCCGGTGGCGGTGGTCAGTTTGCTGCTCAGGTCCGATACGCCGTTGCCGACATCTTGCACCACGCCACCGACCGCCGAGGCGGTAACGCCCAGGCCATTGTCGGTCGTGCCCAGTTTGCCGAGACCATTGGCCACACCGTCGCCCAGCGTAGTCACCACGTTGCCGGCAGTCCTGGCGGCGCTTTGCACGACACCGCCGACCACGGGTACACCACTGAGGGAGTCACCGACCTGACCGACACCAATGCCGACACCGGCGACGGTGCTGCCGACATCCTGCACCAGCGTCGAGGTGACCAGCGCCTGCGGTGTGTTCGGGTTGGTGGGGTTGGTCGGATCCGTCGGATTGGTTGGATTAGTCGGAGTGGTCGGGTCCGTGGTGCCGGTGCCACCTGTTCCGCCTGTTCCTGCAGTGCCGCCGGTCCCGGTCGTACCGCCGCTGCCGCTTGTTCCGCCAGTGCCGGCGGTGGAGCTGTCCGGCGTCGAGCTGCTGGAGCTGCTGTGATGACCGCCACCGCCGCTGCTGCAACCGGCCAGGCCGAGGGAGAGGATCAATGCCAGTGCTGTTGCCGATTTGCACCACACTTGAGTTTTCATGATGGTAATTCCTTGCACCTGTCACAACGTTCGTTGTCTTCGATGGCTTGCCGATTCTGTTGTCGGCAATGCCTTCGCCCGTTGTGCTCATATCAATCGCAAGGTTGGATCCACGCCATTCTCGAGTTGGTATTAACGCCTTTATATAGATCGGTGAACCTGCTGCTTAACGACTAATGCCGAGGATATAAACGCGCAAAAAAAAGCCTTGAGAATCAAGGCTTGATGTTTGACGTGCGGGCGGGTGGCGGGCGTAAAAACTTAAGTTATATACACACAATTAATCATGTTGCGCCGCTGTGATCCGCCCCCCTCAGCGACGGGAGAGCGGCCAACGCGGCGCATCGATTCAGGCAATCGGTTGCCAGTTGCCGACCATGTGCTCGAGTTCTCCGGCACCGATCAGACGCAATTCACCGCTGGAGCCCGCCGCACTGGCGAACAGCGATACTTCGCTCGGCAGGCGCACAGGCTTGCGAAAATGCACGGTGACTTCCAGATTGGCTCGGGGCAGATGATCCGCCAGGGCTGCCAGCGTACGTGCCTTGTTCCACAGGCCGTGGGCAATGGCGGTGGGGAAACCGAACAGCTTTGCACTGGCCGCGCTCAGGTGGATCGGGTTGTAGTCGCCGGAGACTTTGGCGTACTGCCGACCGATGTCTGCCGGGGCTTTCCAGTGCGCCACCTGCATCAGTGGCAGCGCGGGTTCCCACGTCTGTTCGAGCGCTTCGCCCTCAAGCTTCACGCCTCGACAGAGCATCCGGCTTTCGGCTTCCCATAGCGGGCCGAGCTGATCGTCGAGGGTGGTCAGCAGGTCGAACGTCGCACCTTTCGGATGGGGTTGCAGGTTGTGCACCCGAACGCTGACCTGTGCACGACTGATCCCGCCCATCGGCCGCAGCACGCGAATGCGGTTGCTCAGGTGAATCAGCCCCAGCAGCGGGAAGGGAAAGTCCTTGGCCGTGAGCAATTGCATCTGCAACGCAAACGCCAGGACGTGTGGATACGTCGGCGGCAGCAGACCGTCATCGGCAAAACCGCAGACCTTGCGATAGGCCGCCAGGCGTTTGCCATCGACGTCGACCCAGCAGCGCAAACCGCTGTCGGGTAACGTGGTGCCGGTGATTTTGCGCCGGGTCGCCGCCCGGACATACAACGCCGGCAGGCTCGGTTCGCGGTGCAACGTGTGCCATTCGATGCTCATGCCTAAGCCCCCAGAACACTTTGTCCACAGACCCGCAGCGCCTGCCCGGTGAACGCGCCGGTGCCCGGTTGCGCCAGCCACGCTACCGTCTCGGCAACGTCTTGCGGCAGGCCGCCCTGGCCCAGCGAACTCATGCGCCGGCCGGCTTCACGCAGGCCGAACGGAATGTGCGCGGTCATCTGGGTTTCGATGAAGCCCGGCGCCACGGCGTTAATGCTGATGCCACGTTCCAGCAACGTCGGAGCCCAGGCCTGGGCCAGCCCGATCAGCCCGGCCTTGCTCGCCGCGTAATTGGTCTGCCCGCGATTGCCGGCGATGCCGCTGATGGAGGCCAGCAGAATCACCCGCGCATTGTCGTGCAACGTACCGCTGTCGAGCAGGGCTTTGGTCAGTACCTGCGGCGCGTTGAGGTTGACCGCCAGCACCGCGTCCCAGAACTCGGGCGTCATGTTGGCCAGGGTCTTGTCGCGGGTGATGCCGGCGTTGTGCACCAGAATGTCGAGGCCGTCCGGCAACTGTTCGATCAGTTGCGCGGCAGCATCTTCGGCGCAGATGTCGAGGGTGATGGCGCGCCCACCGAGGCGCGCGGCCAGGGCTTCCAGATCGGTTTTTGCGGGCGGCACGTCAAGCAGGATCACTTCGGCGCCGTCACGGGCCAGGGTTTCGGCGATGGAGGCACCGATGCCGCGCGCCGCGCCGGTGATCAGCGCCTTGCGCCCGGCGAGCGGGCGCGTCCAGTCAGTCACCGGCGTGGCGCAAGGGTTCAGGCGAATCACTTGCCCGGACACGAACGCGCTTTTCGGCGAGAGGAAAAACCGCAACGGCCCTTCAAGCTGATCTTCGGCGCCTTCGCCCACGTAAATCAATTGCAGCGTGCCGCCGCTGCGCAGCTCCTTGGCCAGCGAGCGGGAGAAACCTTCAAGTGCACGTTGAGCACTGGCGGCAAACGGTTCCCGCAGGGTTTCCGGGGCGCGGCCGAGGATCACCAGGTGCGCGCTGCTGTCGAGGTTCTTCATCAATGGCTGGAAGAACTCGCGCAGTTGCTTGAGCTGGTCGGTGTGCTGCAGATCGCTGGCGTCGAACACCACAGCCTTGAGTTTCGGACCATGGCCGGGAATCCACTGCGTGGCGGACGCAGGCTGGTCGCCGTAGCGATAAATGGCATCGGTCAGCCGGTTGGCGAAGGCGCTGACCCGTTCGGCCAGCGGCCCGCCGCCGATCAGCAGCGCGCCCTCCACCGGCCGCAGGCGTCCGGCCTGCCAGCGTTCCAGGCGCACCGGCGACGGCAGGCCCAGGGCCCCGACCAGACGGTGGCCGATGGACGAGTTGGCGAAGTCGATATAGCGGTCAGACATGGAACGCTCTCCAGAAGATGGGGTTCAAAGTGTGGACTGCGAAGGGCAATCAATCGTTCGATCCACACATTTAGGCCTACGCTAGAACAGCAGAGTAGTTTGCCCCCGGTGTTTTTGGGGCCCGGCGGGATTTTCAGTACCCGATTTTCAGACTGGATATTTCACAAGGAGTTTTTCATGAGTCAGCTGCGCCGCGTCGCGATCATTGGTGGCAACCGCATTCCGTTCGCCCGTTCCAACGGCCCGTACGCCACCGCGAGCAATCAGGTGATGCTCACCGCCGCCCTGGAAGGCCTGATCGAACGCTACAACCTGCACGGCCAGCGCATGGGTGAAGTGGTCGCGGGGGCGGTGCTGAAATTGTCACGGGATATGAACCTGACCCGCGAGTGCGTGCTCGGCTCGCGTCTGTCACCGGCCACTCCGGCCTATGACATCCAGCAGGCCTGCGGCACCGGTCTGGAAGCGGCGCTGCTGGTGGCGAACAAAATCGCGCTCGGGCAGATCGATTGCGGCATTGCGGGCGGCGTCGACACCACGTCGGACGCGCCGATCAGCGTCAGCGAAGGCCTGCGCAAGATCCTCCTGCAAGCCAACCGCGCCAAGACCACTGGCGACAAACTCAAGACTTTCCTGCAATTGCGTCCGAAACATCTGATTCCCGAATTCCCGCGTAACGGCGAGCCGCGCACCGGTCTGTCGATGGGGCAGCACTGCGAATTGATGGCGCAGACCTGGAACATTCCTCGAGAAGAGCAGGATCAACTGGCCCTCGAAAGCCACCACAAACTCGCCGCGTCCTACAGCGAAGGCTGGCACAACGACCTGATGACGCCGTTCCTCGGCCTGACCCGCGACAACAACCTGCGCCCGGACCTGACCCTGGAAAAACTCGCGACGTTGAAGCCGGCCTTCGAGAAAAGCGCCAAGGGCACGCTGACCGCCGGCAACTCCACGCCACTGACCGATGGCGCCTCGGTGGTGTTGCTGGGCAGTGAAGACTGGGCGAAAGAACGTGGCCTGCCGATCCTCGCTTATCTGCGCGACGGCGAAGCGGCGGCGGTGGATTTCGTCAACGGCGCCGAAGGATTGTTGATGGCCCCGGTGTATGCAGTTCCGCGCTTGCTGGCGCGCAATGGGCTGACCTTGCAGGATTTCGACTACTACGAAATCCACGAAGCGTTTGCCGCACAGGTGTTGTGCACGTTGAAGGCCTGGGAGGACCCGGAGTACTGCAAGACCCGGCTTGGATTGGACGCGCCGCTGGGCTCGATTGATCGCAGCCGTTTGAACGTCAAGGGCAGCTCGCTAGCGGCGGGGCATCCGTTTGCCGCGACGGGCGGGCGGATCGTGGCCAACATGGCGAAGCTGCTGGATGCGGCGGGGCGGGGGCGTGGGTTGATTTCGATTTGTGCGGCTGGCGGACAAGGTGTCACCGCCATTATCGAGCGTTAGAAGAGCAAAAGCTTTCCCTCACCCCAGCCCTCTCCCGGAGGGAGAGGGGGCCGACCGAGTTGTCTTACGCTGTACATCGACCTGAAAGATCGGAGTCGATTATGGATTCACAACGCTCGTTCAGGTCGGCGTAGTTCTCAAGCATCCCCCAATCAGTCCCCTCTCCCTCCGGGAGAGGGTTAGAGTGAGGGGGGCTTTTCAGGCTGCCCCCAATCTCAAGTCCGGAACCTGCGCACCAACCCATCCAGCTCATTCGACAACCCCGCCAGACTCTGCGAATCCAGCCGCGCCGAATTCGCCAGCTCCGCCACCAACTGCGCATCACCATGAATCTGGCTGATGTGCCGATTAATGTCCTCAGCCACCTGATGCTGCTCTTCCGCCGCCGTCGCAATCTGGGTGTTCATGTCGCGAATCACATCCACTGACTCACGGATCTGGCCAAAGCTTTCCCGCGCCTCACCGATCCGTGCCACCGACTGCTGCGACACATCGAGGCTGGCACGCATCTGCTGGGTCACGGCGCTGGTGCGCTTGGCGAGGTTGCCCAGCAGCCCGTCGATTTCCGCCGTCGAATCCGCCGTGCGTTTGGCCAGTGCGCGAACTTCATCGGCCACCACCGCAAAACCACGCCCTTGTTCGCCGGCCCGCGCCGCCTCGATGGCCGCGTTGAGCGCCAGCAGGTTGGTCTGTTCGGCGATGGAGCGGATGGTGCCGAGGATCGACTGGATATCGTTGCTGTCGCGTTCCAGTTGCTGCATCGACTGCGCCGACTGTTCCAGCTCCTGGCTCAGTTGATCGACGCTGTGCACCGCCGCATCGATCTGCTGCTGACCTTCGCGGGCCTGGCGCTGGCCGCTGTCGGCCGACTCCGCGGCCTGGCTGCACGAGCGGGCGACTTCGTTGGCGGTGGCGACCATTTCGTGGAACGCGGTCGAAACCATGTCCACGGCTTCGCGCTGGCGTCCGGCGGCTTCGGCCATGTCGCCGGAGACCCGGGTCGAACTCTGCGAAGTGGCGAGGATTTTCCCGGCGGCACCGCCGATGTGCTGGATCAGGCTGCGGATCGCGGTGAGGAACTGGTTGAACCAGTTGGCCAGTTGCGCGGTTTCGTCGCTGCCACGGATGTCGAGGTTTTTGGTCAGGTCGCCTTCGCCCTGGGCGATGCCTTCCAGACCGCTGGCCACGCTGCGGATCGGCCGCACGATCAGGCTGGCGAAACTGGCGCCGACCACCGCGAAGATGACCGCCAGCACGGCGGCGATGATTGCGATCAGCCAGGTGAGTCTGGTGGCCGAGCTCATCACGTCGTTCTGTTTGATCAGGCCGATGAAGGTCCAGCCCAGTTGCTCCGACGGCCAGACGTTGGCCATGTAGCGCTCGCCGTTGAGCTCGACTTCCACCAGCCCCTTGCCGGCCTTGGCCAGTTGCGCGTAACCCTCGCCGAGGCTGTCGAGGGGTTTGAAGTTGTGTTCGGGCTGCTTCGGATCGACCAATACGGTGCCGCTGTTTTCCAGCAGCATCAGGTAACCGGTTTCGCCGAGTTTGATCTGTTTGACGATCTCGGTGAGCTGCTTGAGCGTGACGTCGATACTGACCACGCCACCGTTGCTGCCGAGTTTGTTGTCGATGGTGCGCACGGTGCTGACGTAGGTCGCATCGTCCTGCGCCCAGTAATAGGCGGCGGTGCGGAACGGTTTGCCGGGTTTGGCCTGCGCGGCCTTGTACCAGGGGCGCTGGCGCGGATCGTAGTTGCTCAGTTTGGGATCATCGGGCCAGGAGACGTAACCGCCGGCAGCCGTGCCGACAATCGCGTAGGCGTAGGCCGGGTGGCTGTTGCCCAGATCCTGCAGGAAGGCGAAGACCTTTTTGTCCATCTCGCCCTGCGGGACGCTTTCGGCGTTGGCGCTCATGTAGGTCTTGAGGCTGTCGTCGGTGTTCTTGATCAGCGGTTGGGTCGCCAGGTAATCAACGTTCTGGCTGATACCGTCAAAAAACAGCTGCATGGCATTGCTGACCTGTCGGATCTCGCGTCCGCTGCTGTCGACAAAGCCTTCCCGGGCATCGCTGCGCAGGTTCAGTACCACCAGCGTGGCGACCAGCACCACTGGCAAACAGGCGATGATTGCAAACGCCCAGGTCAACTTCTGTTTGATGTTCATCCGCGCTCCAGATTTTCTTGTAGGCCCACGCAGTGCAGATGACTCGCGGTTTATTGGCAGCCGAAAAACGTTGTTTTCCACTCCACTCCTTGAGTGCGACATCGAAGTTTTTTTGGAACGATTGTCGGACAAATTCCTCTGTCTGTGAGGACTTCGGCTGCCGAAGAGGGAAATTGAGGCTGTAAGAGAAAATTCTTACGAAAGGAACGAAGCTGGATGTCAGATTCTGTCGCAAATGCCCTCAAGTCCTTGCGCCAACAAGTTCGACAGGCTCGGCTATGATTCGCAGCGGTCGATACAAGAGCGGTGGATTGACGTATTTGATCCGGCACAGTGTGTGCATCCACAGGTTCACAGGTCGGCAACCCTTCCCCGTGATGCGGGGATTGCCGTATAACGAGTGACATTCGCGTGTTTGGCAATAAAGGACCCACAATAAAAGCTGATGAAGACTCCAAAACGCATTGAACCCCTGATCGAGGACGGTCTGGTCGACGAAGTGCTGCGTCCACTGATGAGTGGCAAAGAAGCAGCTGTTTATGTGGTGCGCTGCGGCAATCAGTTACGTTGCGCAAAGGTCTACAAGGAGGCGAACAAACGCAGTTTCCGCCAGGCGGCCGAGTACCAGGAAGGCCGCAAGGTTCGCAACAGCCGGCAGGCCCGGGCGATGGCCAAGGGCTCCAAGTTCGGGCGCAAGGAAGCCGAAGACGCCTGGCAGAACGCCGAAGTCGCGGCGCTGTTCCGCCTGGCCAACGCCGGGGTACGGGTGCCCAAGCCGTACGACTTCCTCGAAGGCGTGCTGCTGATGGAGCTGGTGGCCGATGAATACGGCGATGCCGCGCCGCGTCTGAATGACGTGGTGCTGGAGCCGGATCAGGCCCGCGAATACCACGCGTTCCTGATTTCGCAGATCGTGCTGATGTTGTGTACCGGTCTGGTGCACGGTGACCTCTCGGAGTTCAACGTGCTGCTGACGCCGACCGGCCCGGTCATCATCGACCTGCCGCAAGCGGTGGACGCCGCCGGCAACAACCACGCGTTCAGCATGCTGGAGCGTGACGTCGGCAACATGGCGTCGTACTTCGGCCGCTTCGCCCCGGAGTTGAAGAAGACCCGGTACGCCAAGGAAATGTGGGCGTTGTACGAAGCGGGTACGTTGCACCCGGCCAGCGTGCTGACCGGCGAGTTCGACGATCCCGAGGACCTGGCCGATGTCGGCGGGGTACTGCGCGAGATCGAAGCGGCGCGTCTGGACGAGGAGCGCAAGCAAGCGATCCGCGCGGCGGACGACGAGCCCAAGGGCAAGTCCGACGAACCGCCTCCGCCACCGTGGATGCAGTGAGCATCTGAAAAACAAAACCCGGCTCCGGCCGGGTTTTACACATTCAAGGATTGATTGTGACCACCACCTCCCGCAATGCCCGGCTGATCATCACGGCCCGGCTGATTTCCGATTTCGGCGCTTTCCTGAACATGGTGGCGCTGGCCACTTATGTCTACCTGCTGAGCGACAGCGCCATGAGTGTCGGGATCTTCCTGGCCAGTCGGGTGGGCGGCGGGATTTTCGCCAGCCTGATCGGCACCGCGTTTTATCGCCGATGCAGCGGTCGCTGGCCGTTGATGGCCTTCGATCTGCTGCGCGCCGCGGTGCTGGGGTTGTTGCTGATCGTGCCGGTCAGTCAGCAGGCGTTGTTGCTGCCGCTGATCGCGTTCGCTCTGGGTTTTGGTAATTCGATGTTTGCCATCGGCCTCAACAGTCAGTTGCCGCGATTGATCGAGCCGGCGCAGTTGCTCAAGACCAATGCGTGGATCACGTCCGCCTCTTCCATGGCGATGGTCGGCGGCAGTCTGGTGTCCGGGCTGCTGGTGGCCGGGTTTGGTTTTGAAACGGTGTTTGCGCTGAACGCGCTGACCTATTTGCTGGCGGCCGTGTTGATTGCTCCGCTGCGGTTCAGCGCACCTGAACCGGTGGCCGAATCAAGCGCCAAACAGGGTGAGTGGTCGGCGTTGTTGCAGGGATTGCGCAGTGCCCCGGTGGTGGCGGCGATGCTGGCTGTGACGATGGCCGATACTTTGGGTAGCGCTGCGCACAACGTCGGCTTCCCGATCATTTCCAGATTGCTGACCCCGGACTCGGCGAGCACCACGCTGGGCCTGATGCTCGCGGTGTGGGCCGTCGGCAAACTGCTGGGCGCACGAATTGCCAGTCGCCTGAACGGCTCTGACAATATCCATCTGGAGCGACGCTACTTCGGCGGCGTGCTGTTGATGTCCTGCGGTTTCATCCTGATGTTCCAGCAGCACAGCGTCGTCGGTCTGTTGCTTTTTTCACTGCCGGCCGGGTTGGGCGATGGTTTCTCGGAAGTGGGTTTGATGTCACGGTTGCAACGGGAACCGGAGCCCCTGCGTCTGCCGATCTTCAGCTTCCTGACGCTGTTGCAGATGACCGGGTTCGGCATCGGCATGCTGATCGCCGCACCGTTCTACAACTGGTGGGCGCCGGGTGCCGTGGTGTTGCTGTTCCACGGCATTCCCCTCGTCACTGTGCTGTCGATGAAGATCCTCTTGCTCAGGCGCGGGCGGGCTGCGCGCAGCAGCCCGACGCCAGCTCCTTGAGGATCGGGCAGTCCGGGCGGTGGTCGCCGTTGCAGTGTTCCACCAGGTCCTGCAGGGTGTCGCGCAGCTCGCCGAGTTCGCGAATCTTCTGATTCAGCTCGTCGATGTGCTGGCGGGCCAGGGCCTTCACATCGGCGCTGGCGCGCTGGCGGTCCTGCCAGAGCGTCAGCAGTTTGCCGACCTCCTCCAGCGAGAAACCCAAGTCCCGCGAACGCTTGATGAACGCCAGCGTATGCAGGTCATCGTCACCGTAGACGCGATAGCCGCTGTCGGTGCGATGAGCAGCCTTGAGCAGACCGATCGACTCGTAATAACGGATCATCTTCGCGCTCAGGCCGCTCTGGCGGGCCGCTTGGCCGATGTTCATCGGTTGTCCTCCAGATCCTCGGGTTTCCAGGTTTTCAACAGTAGCGCATTGCTCACCACGCTGACGCTCGACAGGGCCATCGCCGCGCCGGCCAGCACCGGATTGAGCAAGCCAAACGCTGCCAGCGGAATGCCGATCAGGTTATAGACGAAGGCCCAGAACAGGTTCTGGCGGATCTTCGCGTAAGTCTTGCGGCTGATCTCCAGCGCGGCCGGCACCAGTCGCGGATCGCCGCGCATCAGGGTGATACCGGCGGCGTGCATGGCCACGTCGGTGCCGCCGCCCATGGCGATGCCGATATCGGCAGCGGCCAGCGCGGGGGCGTCGTTGATGCCGTCGCCGACCATGGCCACGACACCGGTTTTCTTCAGCTCGGCGACGGTGGCGGCCTTGTCCGCGGGCAACACCTCGGCGTGGACGTTTTCGATGCCCAGCGCTTCGGCGACGACGCGGGCGCTGCCGCGGTTGTCACCGGTCAGCAGGTGGCTGTGGATATGTCGCGCAGCCAGTTGTTGCACCGCGTGCAGCGCGCCGGGCTTGAGGGTGTCGCCGAAGGCGAACAGACCGAGCACGCGGGTAGCGGGGCTTTGTTCGATCAGCCACGACAGTGTCCGGCCTTCGTTTTCCCAGGCCTTGGCGGACTCCGCCAACGTGCCGGCGTCCAGACCGGTTTCTTCCAGCAGTCGACGATTGCCCAGCGCCAGACGTCGACCGTCGAGATGGCCGGCGATGCCGCGACCGGTCAGGGACTGGCTGTCGCTGACATCCGGCACCGCCAGATTGCGCTCGGCACAGACATCCAGCACCGCTTTGGCCAGTGGATGTTCACTGCCGCGTTGCAGTGCGCCAGCCGCTGTCAGCAGAGCGCTTTCATCACCGTTGATCGCACTGAAATGCGCGATGCGCGGGGTGCCGGAGGTCAGGGTGCCGGTCTTGTCGAACACGACGCTGCTGACTTCATGGGCACGTTCCAGCGCTTCGGCGTCCTTGATCAAAATCCCGTGGCGCGCCGCCACGCCGGTGCCGGCCATGATCGCGGTCGGTGTCGCAAGACCAAGAGCGCAGGGGCAGGCGATTACCAGCACCGCGACGGCGTTGATCAACGCGGTTTCCAGTGGCGCGCCGTACAGCCACCAGCCGATCAGCGTGGCCAGGGCCAGCAGCAGAACCGTCGGTACGAACACCTGACTGACTTTATCCACCAGTTTCTGGATCGGCGCCTTCGCGGCCTGAGCGTCTTCCACCAGACGGATGATCCGCGCCAGCACGCTTTCCGCACCGAGCGCCGTGGTGCGCACCAGCAGGCGGCCTTCGCCGTTGATTGCACCGCCGGTGACCTTGTCGCCCGGCTGCTTGGGCACCGGCAGGCTTTCGCCGCTGATCAGTGCTTCGTCGGCGTGGCTCTGGCCTTCCAGCACTTCACCGTCCACCGGGAAACGTTCACCGGGTTTGACCAATACCAGGTCGCCGAGGCGCAGGGCACTGATGGCGACGTCCTGTTCACGGCCATCGATGACCTGAATCGCCCGCTCCGGCCGCAAGGCTTCCAGTGCTCGGATGGCGCTGGCGGTCTGGCGTTTGGCGCGGCTTTCCAGGTATTTGCCGAGCAGCACCAGCGCGATGACCACTGCCGAGGCTTCGAAATACAGATGCGGCATGCCCTCGGTGGTCGTGGCCCATTCATAGAGACTCAAGCCGTAACCGGCGCTGGTGCCCAGGGCCACCAGCAAATCCATGTTGCCGGCCCCGGCGCGCACGGCTTTCCACGCGGCCACATAAAAACGTGCACCGAAGATGAATTGCACCGGAGTGGCGAGGGCGAATTGCGCCCAGGCCGGGAGCATCCAGTGAATACCGAACGGTTGCAGCAGCATCGGCAACACCAGCGGCAAGGCGAGGGCGATGGCGCAGATCAGCGCCCAGCGCTCGTGGTTCAGGCGTTGCTGATGATTGTCGGTCTGGTGTTCAAGTTCGAAGAGGCTGGCCGAATAACCGGCCTTGCTCACGGCGGCGATCAGGGTTTGCGGATCGACGGCGCCGAGCAGCTCGAGGTGGGCGCGTTCGTTGGCGAGGTTGACGCTGACGCTCTTCACCCCTGGCACTTTGTTGAGGGCACGTTCGACACGACCGACGCAGGAGGCGCAGGTCATGCCGTCGATGTTCAATTCCACGGTTTGCTGCGGCACGCTGTAACCGGCGCGCTCAACCGCTTCCATCAGTGCCGGCAGGCTGTCGCCGGGAGCCTGCACCCGGGCCTGTTCGGTGGCGAGGTTGACGCTGACGGCACTGGCGCCGCTGACTTTGCTCAAGGCGCGCTCGACGCGGCCGGCGCAACTGGCGCAGGTCATGCCGCTGATGGGCAGATCGAACGTGATGGAATCGGACATCGGTCGTACTCCCTGTAGTGGATGCCTACAGGATCAACCTTGCCATGCTGGCAAGGTCAAGGCCAAAAAAAGGGGGAGCCTGCCGGCTCCCCCTTTTCGGGCCCTGGCTCAGTATTCGAGCGCGGCTGGCCGCAGGTACAGTCCCCTTTGATCGTTGGACGCGATCCGGTACTTCACCACACTGCCGGCCTTGAGCGTGATTTCCTGCGCCGGTGGTGCCAGCATCCCCGGCTTGCAGCCCGGCATCTGGCTTGGCTCCAGTTTCAGACGAATGGAAACTTTGCCGTAGGGCAGATTGAACGATGTGGTCTGTTCCTGAAGCAGCCGCCCGGCCAATTGGTCCTGGATATACACGCCGATCTCGCAGGAAGTCGGCACTTCCAGACGCTCGCGGGAGATGATCAGAACGGCGTAATCCTCGCCGGTCGCGTTGGCCTGGGGCAGGCAGGCAAAGAAGCTGAGTAGGCCAAACAGGCTGAAAGCTGACCAGCGCATGGCTGAATCTCCTGAATTGATGTCATGGATGCACGCAGCTTGGCCGAGCGCGGCGCCGATTGCCAGCCCGGCAGTTGTTTGCAGAACTTGACCTTGCCATCGTGGCAAGCTCGACACTGCCGGCAACCTCACTCAAAGGAGTCATTCCATGCAAGTGTTCAGTGTTGAAGGCATGTCCTGCGGTCACTGCGTCAAGGCCGTTACCCAGGCGGTGCAGAGCAAGGATCCGGCGGCCAGCGTGCGGGTCGATCTGGCGGCGAAGGAAGTCGGTGTCGAAAGTGCGTTGAGCGCCGAACAAGTGATCGAGGCGATCAGCGAAGAAGGCTACGCCATCAGACTCGCCTGAACTTTTTAATAGTTAGCGAGCTACCGGATTGTTCAAGGCGTCCTCGCGCGGCTAGACTGTCGGGCTGCACTCTTAACCAAAGTGCCCGCCCAACTGCCTGCCAAACCTGGACGCCTGATGAACTTCCGTACCATTCTGATTCTCGGTGCCTTGACCGCTTTCGGTCCGCTGGCGATCGACTTCTATCTCCCCGCATTTCCCTCCATGGCGCTGGCGTTCGGCACCGATGAGAAACACGTCCAGCTGACGCTGTCGGCTTATTTCTTTGGCTTGTCCATCGGCCAACTGGCCTACGGTCCGGTGGCGGATCGTTTCGGACGGCGGATTCCATTGCTCACCGGCCTGGTGCTGTTCACGCTGGCGTCATTGGCCTGCGCTTATGCGCCGAATCTGGAGTGGCTGATCGGTGCGCGGTTCGTTCAGGCACTGGGCGGTTGTGCGGGGATGGTGATTGGCCGGGCGGTGGTCGCCGATAAATGCGATGCCGTGGAATCGGCGAAGGTCTTTTCGCAACTGATGCTGGTGATGGGGCTGGCCCCGATCCTGGCGCCGATGCTCGGCGGTCTGCTGGTCAACACCACGGGTTGGCAGTCGATCTTCCTGGTGCTGACCGGGTTCAGTGCCTTGGCCGGTCTGGCGGTTGCCCTCGGCCTGCCGGAAAGTCTGCCGGCCCATGTTCCGCGCCAGCCACTGTCCGGTGCGCTGCGTCAGTACGCTCGCCTGCTGACCGACCCGATCTACATGGGCCATGCCCTGACCGGTGGCATCGCCATCGCCGGGATGTTTGCCTACATTGCCGGCTCGCCCTTCATTTTCATCAAGCTGTACGGCGTTCCGCCCGAGCATTTCGGCTGGCTGTTCGGCACCAACGCCGCGGGCTTCATTCTGGTGGCACAGGTCAATGCGCGACTGTTGGCCAAGCGTGGCCCGGCGTTTCTGTTGTCGCGGGCGGTCTGGGTCTACTTCGGTGCCGGGCTGACATTGCTCGCGGTCAGTGCCCTGCACACCGAGGCCCTGTGGCCGCTGCTGATTCCATTGTTCATTTGCGTGGCGAGTCTTGGCTGCATCAGCCCCAACGCGGCGGCGAGTGCGATGAACGGCCAGGGCGCTCGCGCCGGCAGTGCTTCGGCATTGCTCGGGTGCATGCAATTCAGCGTCGCCGCCGGGGCTTCGGCGCTGGTGGGGGTCTTGCACGACGGCACCGCCGTGCCGATGGCCATGATCATCAGCCTGTGCGGTCTGTTGGTGGTCAGCGCGGCGATGCTCACCCGGCGCATGCAGAATGCCCGGGCGCTGGCAAAGGCGCAGGCCGAAGTCTGAACGGAAAAAACTCAGCCGACAGCGCGTTGCTGGGTAATCTCGGGAATCTGATGGGGCGCGTGCAGACGCGCTTCGAGGGTGCGGGTGAAGGCCAGGGCTTCGGCTTCACTGCGGAATGTCACGGCGTGCTGGTCAAGGCGAACTTGCCATTGGGACTTTGCCACTTCTTTTATCAGGATCTTCATTGCTGACCTCCCGTACGTAAAAGATTGCATCGCAGAGGTTTCGATTGTAGACCCGAATACGATCGCAATTGTGACAAGGGTCAAGCATCTGACTGACGGCAAAAAGTGACCGCAGCCCCCGAGTCAGCCACTTCTGGCGCTGACGAAGACTGCGGCCTCCGGAGTTTTAGAAACTTTCTAAAACAATTTTCCCCTTGGCCTTGCCGCTTTCCAGCAATTCATGGGCACGGCGCAGGTTGCTCGCGTTGATCTTGCCGAAATGCTCGCCCACCGTCGTCTTCAACGTCCCGGCATCGATCAGGTCCGCCACGCGGTTGAGCAATTTGTGCTGCTCGATCATGTCCGGCGTTTCGAACAGCGAGCGGGTGTACATGAACTCCCAGTGCAGCGACAGGCTCTTGCGCTTGAGTTTGGTCACGTCCAACGACTTCGGATCATCGATCAGCGCCAGTTTGCCCTGCGGCGCCAGGGCCTCGACCAGTTGGTCCAGGTGCTGATCGGTCTGGGTCAGGCTGGCGACGTGTGTCACGTGGGCCAGGCCGGCGCGCTTCAGTTCTTCGCTCAACGGCTGGCTGTGATCGATCACCAGGTCAGCGCCGAGCTCGCTCACCCAGTCGTGGGTCTGTGGACGGGAAGCGGTGCCGATCACTTTGAGCCCGGTCAACTGGCTGGCCAGTTGGGTGAGGATCGAACCCACGCCGCCGGCCGCGCCTACGATCAACAGGCTCTGACCTTCGTCAGTGTTGCCTTCGCGGATTTGCAGGCGTTCGAACAACAGCTCCCACGCCGTGATGGCGGTCAGCGGCAGGGCGGCGGCTTCGGCGAAGCCGAGGCTTTTCGGCATGTGGCCAACGATCCGCTCATCTACCACGTGCAGTTCACTGTTGCCACCGGCCCGGGCGATGGAACCGGCGTAGAACACCTTGTCACCGGCCTTGAACAGCGTCACTTCGCTGCCGACCGACTTGACCACACCGGCCACGTCCCAGCCCAGCACTTTGGCGGCGGCGCCTTCTGGCGCGACGTTCTGCCGAACCTTGGTGTCGACCGGGTTGACCGAAATCGCTTTGACTTCCACCAACAGGTCGCGCGGGCCGGCCACTGGCTCCGGCAGTTCGATGTCTTGCAGGGATTTTTCGTCGCTGATGGGCAGGGATGCGTAATAGGCGATGGCTTTCATGGATGACTCCGAAAAGTGCTTACTTAAAGGAAGGATTCAGGCGATGGCGCGCAGACGTTTGAGCTCGAAGTGTTCGAGGAACGCCTCGGCCTTGCTGCGGAAATGCTGGATATGCGCACTGTCGTCGTGGGCCTGCAGGGCTTCGTCGCTGGCCCACTGTTCGATCATGTAGAAGGCCAGCGGGTTGGCCAGGTCCTGGTGCAGATCGTATTGACCGCAACCGGTTTCGGCGCGGGTCGGTTCGATCAATGCACGCAGGTGCTGTTCGAGGGCGTCCTGCTGGCCGGGTTTGGCGATCAGGGTGGCGATAGCGGTGAAGGGCTGGGACATGGTCGACTCCGGAACGAGATGAATTCGATGGGAGGCATGATTGGCTATTTCTACGCGAGATAAAACCGGCTAAAAGAGCAGTCTCTTTCAATGTTTTTTTGATAATCGAGGCTGGAATGCTGCGTTTCGATGACTTGCAGTTGTTTGTCCGGGCGGCGGATCTGGGCAGCCTGTCGGCGGCGGCACGGGGGATGGACATGTCCGCCGCCGTGGCCAGCGCGGCGCTCAAGCGTATCGAGCAACAGCTCGGCGCACGGCTTCTGGCGCGTTCCACCCGCAGTCTGCGGCTGACGTCCGAGGGCGAAGGTTTCCTCGAATACGCCCGGGCGGCGCTGAGCAACCTGGATGAAGGTCGTCGTCTGCTGGCCAGCGGTCAGGATCAGGTCAGCGGAATCCTGCAGTTGTCGGCGCCCTCGGATTTCGGCCGCAACCTGCTGCTGCCGTGGCTCGACGAGTTTCAGCGTGAACACCCGAAACTGACCGTGCGCCTGCTGCTGGGCGACCGCATTGCCGACCTGTTTCGCCAACCGGTGGACATCGCCTTGCGCTACGGCGAACCGGAAGACTCCAGTCTGGTCGCGCTGCCCATCGCCGCGCAGAACCGGCGGGTGCTGTGCGCCTCTCCGGGCTATCTGGCGAAACATGGCGAGCCGACGCAACTGGAGCAGCTCGCGCAGCACAATTGCCTGTTGTACATGCTGGGCCGTCGGGTGCACGACCACTGGAGTTTTCATGACGGCAAACGCGAAGTCGGCCTGACCGTCAGTGGCGACCGTTTCAGCGACGATGCCGATGTGGTGCGCCTATGGGCCGTCGCGGGGGCGGGCATCGCGTACAAATCCTGGCTGGATGTGGCCGGTGATGTTCTTGCGGGGCGATTGAAAGTGCTGCTGCCGGGGCTGCTCTGCGAGCGGGCTCCGCTGAATCTGCTGTGCGCCCATCGCGCACAATTGAGTAAGCCGGTGAACCTGTTGAGGGAGATGCTCGCCAGCCGTTGCGCGGAATTGAGTAGCCGATTTCCCGCTTTTCCGCAGGTTGATCATTAGTCGCAGGCAAAAAGCGAAATTTCTGTCAGGAACAATCACCAGATGGACCTGCTCCGGCGCAGGACGCTGCGGGCAACCCGCTTATACTAGCGCTCGCCTGAAGCCTGCACCCGCACGCAGGCACAGGCATGATCGGACAGACACCGGCCGGGTAACGGTGACGGTCGTGTCGAGTACTGCGAATACCGGGTGGCAGTGTGTTGCCTTGCCTCGGATCAAGGCGTTTTTGCGCGGCTTGGCCGACGACTGATTACTGGTCAAGATGTCTCTGAGCAGTAAACGATACGATTCAACAGGGAGTGAATACATGGAACATGCACCTTGCATCAGCCAGATCGCCACGTTGCTGGCCGATCCCAAACGCAGCGCGATGATGTGGGCGCTGATGGATGGTTCGGCCCGGCAGACCGAGGAACTGGCGCTGCTGGCGGGGCTGTCGCCCTCATCGGCGAGTGCGCATCTGGGGCGCTTGTCCGCTGGCGGTCTGTTGAAGGTCGAGGCTCGCGGGCGTAAGCGCTTCTTTCGCCTGGCGGCTCCGGAAATCGGCGCGGCCATCGAGGCTTTGGCCAGCGCCACGATCGCCAGTGCCCCGCGGGAAATCCCCGATGTCTTCAAACGCGCCACACCCATCGCCAAACCCCAGTCCGCGCCCTCTTCCCTGCTGCGTGCGCGTTTTTGCGACGACCATCTGGGCGGCACACTGGCGGCCGACCTGTACCAGCGTCTGCTGGATGCCGGCTGGATCGAACAGCTCGAACATCGGGTGGTGGTCACCCACAAGGGGGCGACACAATTGGCCAGTCGCGGGGTCTTCATCCAGGCGCTGGCCCACCGTAACGCACAGGTAGCCTGTGCGTGCCCGGACTGGAGCGAGCGTCGCCCGCACATGGGCGGCTCGCTGGGCGCGGCGTTGTTGCAGCTGTTCATGCAGTCCGGCTGGTTGACGCTGCCCAACGACTCCCGCGCCCTGCAACTGACGGCGACGGGACAACGGGAAATTCATCGATTCGCTCGAGAGACCGAGCTGGAAATGGCGCTGTAGAGCGCTTTGCTCCATTGCCCGGATGACTGGCGTCGCCTACGGCTGCGAACAGGTCGCATCTGGCACAAAAGCTGAACGGCTATCGCGCACACTCGATCCGCAGACATTTCGGATGGAGGAGGTGGCATGGACACGGGAAGCTTCAGCGCGGCGGATCGACTGGAACGCCTGCCGGTCAGCGGTTATCACCGGATCATTTTCATCATCATCGCCCTGGCGTTTTTCTTCGACTCCATGGATCTGGCGATGATGACCTTCCTGCTCGGCTCGATCAAAACCGAATTCGGCCTGAGCAGCGCCGAAGCCGGTCTGCTGGCCAGTTCGAGTTTTTTCGGCATGGTGCTGGGGGCGTCGCTTTCCGGGCTGCTGGCCGATCGTTTCGGTCGCAAACCGGTGTTTCAGTGGAGCATCGTGTTGTGGGGGCTGGCCAGTTACCTGTGTTCCACCGCACAAACGGTCGAGAGTCTGACGCTGTTCCGCATCCTGCTGGGGATCGGCATGGGCATGGAGTTTCCGATTGCCCAGTCGATGCTGTCGGAGCTGATACCGGCCAAGCGTCGCGGGCGTTACATTGCCTTGATGGACGGTTTCTGGCCGTTGGGGTTTGTCGCCGCCGGGGTGCTGTCGTATTTCCTGCTGCCGCTGATTGGCTGGCGTGACATCTTTCTGGTGTTGGCGGTGCCGGCGGTGTTTGTGCTGGCGATCCGTTTTTTCATTCCCGAATCGCCGCGCTGGCTGGAGCAGGCCGGCAAGCATGAGGCGGCGGACAAAGTGTTGTGCGGGATCGAGGATCGGGTGCGAAAGTCGCTGGGCGGGGCTGCATTGCCGGAGCCGGTTCGCCTGCCTCGGGTGATCACGCCACCGGGCAATTTCCTGTCGGCCCTCGGGCAGATCTGGTCGCCGCTGTACCGCCAGCGCACGATGATGATCTGGAGCCTGTGGTTCTTTGCGCTGCTCGGGTTCTACGGCCTGACCTCCTGGCTCAGCGCGTTGCTGCAACAGTCAGGGTTTGCGGTGACTCAGTCGGTGTATTACACGGTGCTGATTTCCCTCGGCGGGATTCCCGGATTTCTGATGGCGGCGTGGCTGGTGGAGCGCTGGGGGCGCAAACCGGTGTGCATCATCACGTTGCTTGGCGGCGGGGTGATGGCCTTTCTGTATGGCCAGAGTGCGGTGTTCGGCGGCAATGTCGGACTGCTGATCGGCACGGGCCTGTTGATGCAGTTTTTCCTGTTCGGCATGTGGGCGGTGCTCTACACCTACACGCCTGAGTTGTACCCGACGTCGGCGCGGGCGACGGGTTCCGGGTTCGCCTCGGCCATCGGGCGCGTGGGTTCGCTGCTCGGGCCGTTGGTCACCGGGCTGGTGTTTCCGATTACCGGGCAGGGCGGGGTGTTTGCGCTGGGGGCGTTGTGCTTTGCGATAGCCGCGGGAGTGGTGTGGCTGTTCGGGATGGAAACCCGGGGCAAGACGCTGGAAGAGTTGACCGAAGCGGTTGTGCGCTGAGACATGAAAAGCCGTTCGAACACCGGTGTGTTCGAACGGCTTTCTGCTGTTACGGCTTTACCAGCCGTGCATCCAGGCTGTTCTGCGCCAGGCGTTTGGCCTGATCCTGGGTCATGCCCAGATGTTCGTGCAGCGCATGGAAGTTCTCGGTGACATAACCGCCGAAGTACGCCGGGTCATCGGAGTTCACCGTGACCTTTACGCCGCGCTCGAGCATGTCGAGGATGTTGTGCTGCGACATGTGATCGAACACGCAGAGCTTGGTGTTCGACAGCGGGCACACGGTCAGCGGAATCTGCTCGTCGATGATCCGCTGCATCAGGCGCTCGTCTTCGATGGCGCGCACGCCATGGTCGATGCGCTGGATTTTCAACAGGTCGATGGCTTCCCAGATGTACTCCGGCGGGCCTTCTTCGCCGGCATGGGCAACGGTCAGGAAGCCTTCGTGACGGGCACGGTCGAACACACGCTGGAACTTGCTCGGCGGGTGACCCATCTCGGAGCTGTCCAGACCTACCGCGACAAACGCATCACGGAACGGCAGCGCCTGGTCGAGGGTTTTCTGCGCTTCGTCTTCGCTCAGGTGGCGCAGGAAGCTCAGGATCAAACCACTGGTGATGCCCAGTTGCTGCTCGCCATCCTTCAGGGCGGCGGCGATGCCGTTGAGCACCACTTCGAACGGGATGCCACGGTCGGTGTGGGTCTGCGGATCGAAGAACGGCTCGGTGTGGATCACGTTCTGTTCTTTGCAGCGCAGCAGGTAAGCCCAGGTCAGGTCATAGAAATCCTGGGAGGTGCGCAGCACGTCGGCGCCCTGGTAATACAGGTCGAGGAATTCCTGCAGATTGTTGAAGGCGTAAGCCTTGCGCAGGGTTTCGACGTCGCTCCACGGCAGGGCGATCTTGTTGCGTTCGGCCAGGGCGAACAGCAGCTCGGGCTCCAGCGAGCCTTCGAGGTGCAGGTGCAGTTCGGCCTTGGGCAGGGCGTTGAGCCAGTCGTACATATTCTTTTCTCATCAGGTGCAATGACGGCATTCTACAGATGCGCGCCGAAACAATTGGCAAAACCTGACCAACCGATCCATCACACCGCTTCCTGCTCCCTTCGATAGGCGTAGGTATCGGCGAAGCGCGACAGCAGGAATTCTGCGCAGGTGGTGGTCGGATATTTCGCCGGATGTCGGTCGTCCTGGCAACCGGGCAGGCATTCGATGCGGGTGTCCGGGTGCGGCTCGGCGAAGAACGGCATCGAGTAGCGATCCACGCCGAGCGGGCTGATGACCCGATGCGGAGTCGAGCGATAACGGTCGTTGCTCCAGCGCGCCATCATGTCGCCGAGGTTGACCACAAACGTGCCGTCGATGGGCGGTGCGTCGATCCACTGGCCTCGGACGTTTTTCACCTGCAAGCCGCCGGCGGTGTCCTGATACAGCAGTGTGATACAGCCGTAATCGGTGTGTGCTCCCGCACCTTGCTGTTCGGCGGAACTGGCGGTATGGCGCGGCGGGTAATGAATCATTCGCAGCACGCTGACTGGCTCATTGAAGCGCTTGTCGAAGAAATCGCGCTCGATGCCCAGCGCCAGGGTCATGGCCCGCAACAGGGTTTGCGCCAGGGCCTGCATGTCGCGGTAGTGCTGTTCCATCAGCGTCTCCCAGCCGGGAATGGCCGGGTGACGATTGGGACCACGCAAGGGTTTTGCCGCCAGCACGTCGGGATGATCCGCCGGCAGGTGCAGGCCCATGTCGAAGGTTTCCTTGAGGTCGCTGGGTTTGTCCGGGTCGAGTTGCTCTGTGGCGATGGCGCCGTAGCCGCGATGATGGACGGTCCGGGTGATGTCGATCTTCAGCTTTTCTGCTGTCGGCAATGCGAAGAAGTGCCGGGCGTGATCGAGCAGGGATTCAATGCGCTGCGCCGGAACCGGATGGCCCTTGATGTAGAAGAAGCCCCATTCGCGGCAGGCGTGGTCGATCTGCTCGGCGACGGCGGGCCAGGCGTTCTGGTCGGTGGAGTAGAGCGGCGAGATGTCGATGATCGGAAGCTGATCCATACACAACCCTTGAAAGTTAATGATCGTTCCCACGCAGAGCGTGGGAACGATCTGGGGGAATTTACTTCGGCATCTCGGCCTTCATGCCTTCGACGTAGTAATTCATCGACGCCAGTTCCACGTTGGTCGCGCTCTTGCCCGCCGGGATTTTCTCGACCCCGGCCTGATCCTTGATCGGCCCGGTGAACGGCTGCAGGGCACCGCTCTTGATGTCGGCGATGATCTGCTCGGCTTCGGCCTTCACCGGTGCCGGCACCAGATCGCTGATCGGCAGTTCGACCGTGCCTTCTTTCAACCCGCCCCAGTAATCCTGGGATTTCCAGTTGTGGTCGATCACGCTCTGGGTCGCTTGAATGTAGTGCGGCGCCCAGTCGTTGACGATCGAGGTCAGCACCGCTTTCGGTCCGAAGTGTGCCATGTCCGAAGCGTAGCCCACGGCGTACACGCCACGCCGTTCGGCAGCCTGGATCGGCGCCGGGCTGTCGGTGTGCTGGAACACCACGTCCACGCCCTGGTCGATCAGCGCGTTGGCGGCGTCGGCTTCCTTGCCCGGGTCGAACCAGGAATTGACCCACACAACCTTGATCTCGGTGCCGGGGTTGTATTTGTTCAGGGCCAGCTGGATGGCGTTGATGTCGCGGATCACTTCCGGGATCGGGAACGAGGCGACATAGCCAATCTTCTTGGTCTTGGTCATTTTCGCCGCGAGGAAACCACCGACGTAACGGCCCTCGTAGGTGCGCGCCAGATAGGTGCCGAGGTTCTTGTCCTGCTTGTAGCCGGTGGCGTGTTCGAAGGTCACCTTGGGAAACTGTTTGGCGACTTTCACCGTCGGGTTCATGTAGCCGAAAGAGGTGGTGAAGATCAGGTCGTAATTGTCCTTGGCCATGTTGCGGATCACCCGCTCGGCGTCGGCACCTTCGGCGACGTTTTCCACGTAGTTGGTGGTGATCTGCGTGCCGAGTTTTTCCGCCAGCGCCTTGCGCCCCTGTTCATGCTGATACGTCCAGCCGTGGTCGCCGATGGGGCCGATGTAGACGAAGCCGACCTTCAGTGGATCGGCGGCACTGGCGCCCAGGCTGAGGCCGAGGCCCATGGCGATGCACAGCAGTTTCTGCAATGGACGTTTTTGCATGAACGCGAACTCCCTTTTGTTGTGTGTGGGGAGGGCAATGCAAAAGACTGACCAAGCGGACAACAATCTGGCTCGAAACCGAGGCGCGCCCATCGCGGGCAAGCCCGCTCCCACAAAAACGCCGCCATTTTTGTGGGAGCGGGCTTGCTCGCGAAGAGGTCGCAAAGGCCAATAAAAGTGCAGGCGTAGGCAAAGCTGCCATCGGCTGGTGCGCTAAGGTGTAACGAACCATTAGCGCTACCCCGCAGTCAGTAACTCATTCGCCCTCAGCGCCCGAAGGCCCGCCATGCTCACGATCCTCAAGCAAGAAAGCTTTCTGCTGCTGGCCCTGATCGCCGCCGTCGTTGCGTATCCGCTGGAGCACTGGTTGCTGCACAGCGGCCAGGTTGTCGCCCTGACGGCCGGGCTGGTGTTGATCGCATTCATCGTCGCCGCCTCGATGCGCGTCGCCCATCAGGCCGAACTGCTCGCGGAAAAAGTCGGCGACCCGTACGGCACGATGATCCTGACCCTCGCCGCCGTGCTGGTGGAAGTGGTGATTCTGGCGATCATGATGAGCAACGAAGCCTCGCCAACCCTGGTGCGCGACACGATCTATTCGGCGGTGATGCTCGACATCAACGGCATCCTCGGCCTCGCCGCGCTGATGGGCGGGATCAAGCATGGCGAGCAGTCCTACAACGACGACTCGGCCCGCAGCTACAGCGTGATGATCCTCACCGCCATGGGCGTGTCGATGGTGGTGCCGGAGTTCATTCCCGAGGCCAACTGGAAAATCTATTCGGCGTTCACCATCGGCGCGATGGTGGTGCTTTATGCGTTGTTCCTGCGGATGCAGGTCGGGCCGCACAGTTATTTTTTCAGCTACAGCTACCCGGATAAACGCCGCAAGAAACAGCCGCCGGAGGAGGAACCGGAGAAGGTCAATCTGCCGCTGTCGATCGCCATTCTGGTCTTCGGCGTGGTGGTGATCGGCGCACTGGCCGAGGTGATGTCCAAGACCCTTGATCTGGGCCTGGAAGGGACGGGGGCTCCGCCGGTGATCACGGCGATTCTGGTGGCGGCGATTTCGGCGGCACCGGAGATCCTGACCGCGTTGCGCGCAGCGTTGGCCAACCGCATGCAGTCGGTGGTCAACATTGCGATGGGGGCGTCGTTGTCGACGGTGATCCTGACCGTGCCGGTGATGGAAGCGATGGCGCTCTATACGGGGCAGCCGTTTCAGATGGCGATGACGCCGGTGCAGACGGTGATGATCTTCATCACGCTGATCGTCAGCGCGATCAACCTCAATGACGGCGAGACCAATGCCATCGAGGGTATGACGCACTTTGTGCTGTTTGCGACGTTCATCATGTTGTCGCTGTTGGGGTTGTGATCGATCGTTCCCACGCGGACGGTTCGACGCCTCGACGTGGGAACGATCAGGAGGGGATCAGGTACCGGCGATCAACTGCCGCGCCGCCTGACTGTGATCGGCAATCAGGCCTTTGAGGTCCAGCCCTTCAACCTGCCCGTCAACCACACGCCATTTACCGCCGACCATCACCCGGTCCGCCCGGTCCGCACCGCACAGCAGCAGTGCCGAAATCGGGTCATGGCTGCCGGAGAAGCGCAGTTCATCGAGCTTGAACAACGCCAGATCCGCCTGCTTGCCCACCGCCAGTTCACCGATATCGGTACGGCCCAGCAGGCTCGCCGAGCCCTTGGTTGCCCAACCCAGAACACGTTCCGGGGTGATCTTCTCGGCGCCATAACGCAGGCGCTGGATGTACAGCGCCTGACGCGCTTCGAGGATCATGTTCGACGCATCGTTGGACGCCGAACCATCCACGCCGAGACCGAACAATGCGCCGGCATCGGTCAGTTCGATGCTTGGGCAGATGCCGGACGCCAGACGCATGTTCGAGCTCGGGCAATGGCAGATGCCGGTGCCGGCCGCGCCGAGGCGGGCGATTTCGTCGGGGTTGAAGTGGATGCCGTGGGCCAGCCAGGTGCGCGGGCCGAGCCAGCCGACGCTGTCCAGATAATCCACGGTGCGCAGGCCGAAGCGTTGCAGGCAGAAATCTTCTTCGTCGAGGGTTTCGGCAAGGTGAGTGTGCAGACGCACATCGAGTTTGTTCGCCAGATCGGCGCTGGCGGACATGATTTCCGGGGTCACCGAGAACGGCGAGCACGGGGCCAGGGCGATCTGGATTTGCGCGCCGTCGCCACGTTCGTGGTACTCGTGAATCAGCCGCTGGCTGTCGTCGAGAATCACCTGACCTTCTTGCACCGTCTGTTGCGGAGGCAGGCCGCCGTCCTTCTCGCCGAGGCTCATCGAACCACGGGTGAGCATGGCGCGCATGCCCAGTTCACGCACGGTTTCGACTTGCACGTCGATGGCGTTTTCCAGGCCGTCCGGGAACAGGTAGTGATGGTCGGCAGCGGTGGTGCAACCCGACAACAGCAACTCGGCCAGCGCGACCTTGGTGGCGAGGGCGAGTTTTTCAGGCGTCAGGCGTGCCCAGACCGGGTATAGGGTTTTCAGCCATGGGAACAACGGCTGGTTGACCACCGGCGCCCAGGCGCGGGTCAGGGTCTGATAGAAGTGGTGATGGGTGTTGATCAGGCCCGGCAGGATCACGTGTTCACGGGCGTCGAACACTTCATTGCATGGGGCGGAAGGTTGCTGGCCGGCGCCGAGCACTTCGGTGATCACACCGTCTTGCAGCACCAGACCGCCACGGGCATCGAGACCGTTGGCCGTGAAAATGGCGAGGGGATTTTTTAACCAGATACGGGTCGCAGGCATTGTGGCCGGCTCCTCTGAAAGTTGGGTTCAGGGTTGCCAGCTCAGTGTTGCCCTGTCTGCTGATCCAGGGTCGCCGCGAAGGACGAGGTGCGGAGTTTCGAACAAAATGTTGCGACGGGCAAGCCCAACCCGACCAGACACCGGGATAACCCTGTGGGAGCAGGCTCCCACAGGGTCCAGCGCTTACCAGGGAATGGTTTCACCCTTGTAGTTCACGAAGTGATGGCCGCCCTTGCCGGCAAATGCGTCCACCTGATCCACCAGGCCACGGGTGCTGGTGTCCACGTCGATGTCGGCGCCTTCGCCGCCCATGTCGGTTTTGACCCAGCCCGGATGCAGCGACAGCACGGTGAGTTTCTGATCGCCCAACTGCGTGATGAAGCTGTTGGTCATCGAGTTCAGCGCTGCTTTGCTGGCCTTGTACAGCGCCAGTTCCGGCGCATCGGGCATGGTCACGCTGCCCAGCACCGAGCTCATGAACGCCAGCACGCCGCTGCCGTCACGGATCTGCCCGACGAAACGCTGGGCCAGGTTGATCGGCGCCACGGCGTTGGTGAAGAACAGTTGGCCGACTTCCGCCAGCGTCGCGCCGCCCGGGGTCTGCACGTCAGGGCCTTTGACCCCGGCGTTGACGAACAGCAGGTCGAAGGTCTCGCCCTTGAGCTGCTGGCTCAGGGCGATCACCGCTTGCTGGTCGTCCATGTCGAGTTTTTCGATCTGCACGTTGCCCAGTGCTTTCAGCGCCTCGGCGTTCGCAGGGTTGCGAACCGTGGCGGTGACTTGCCAGCCATCGGCCAGCAGGGTTTTCACCAGACCCAGACCCAGGCCCCGGGAGGCGCCGATGATCAGTGCGTGCTTGGCAGGATTAAGTGCGGACATGATGGGCTTTCCTTGAAAGTTGAAAGATCACGGGTTCAATGGACAGCGTTGACCGAGCCGTTGCTGCAACTCATGGCGCAGCTCACCGAGTTCGGTCATGCGGGTTTCGATCAGCTTGAGCTTGTCTTGCAGCAATTGCGTGACGGCGGTGTCCGGATCCGGCGATTGCCACAGCGCGCCAACGCTGCTGCCGATCTCGCCGAGGGTAAAGCCCAGACGCTGCGCCGTCTTGATGTACAGCACCAGTTGCACCATCTCCGGCGGATAGTCGCGATAGCCGTTGGCGCTGCGTTGTGCCGCGATCAGTCCGCGTTCCTCGTAGAAACGCAGCGTGTCACGGCTGACATCGCAGCTCCGGGCCAGCTCACCGATGCGCATCAAGGACATCTCGAAAGTGTTTGACCCTGGAGCATACTCCAGGCTTTACCGTGGTTGCTCCCTGAATTTTCGGAGCAAGGACGATGTGGACTTCAACGCAGTATCGCAATCTGGTGCGCGGCAGTGCCTGGTATGACTTGATCGTGACGGCGGCGTTTGCCACGCCGTGGAGTTTTGCCGCGCTGCACGGGATTTTGACGGCGCTGAGTCAGGCGCTTGAACTGCCCGGCGAATTGCCGCCGTTCGAACCTGTGCACCTGTTGATGGCGAACCTCTTGGGTTCGGTGGTTTGCGTGTGGGCGGTGCTGCGGATTCGCGATCCGCAGCAGGTTTATGGACGCTATGACGCGGTGGCGCGGTTTCTGTTCGCCGCATGGCAGGCTTATGCCCTGGCCCACGGCGCCAGTTCGTTGCTGGTGGGTTTCCTGGTCTTCGAACTGGCGTGGGGCATTGCACAAGTGTTGCCTGTTAAAAGTCCTTCAGTGTCCGGCCTGCCACGGCTGTCCCAGTGACACCGGCGCATACAACCGCGTACGCACCGCATCCCGCGACAACAACACCAGCACCAGAATGGTTGCAACGTACGGCAACATCGCCAGAAGACTTGATGGAATCGCCAGCCCCAACCCCTGCGCCACCAGGTGCAGGATGCTGGCGAGGCCGAACAGATACGCGCCGAGCAACAGTCGCCACACCCGCCAACTGGCGAACACCACCAGCGCGAGGGCGATCCAGCCGCGTCCGGCGGTCATGTTCTCGGCCCACATCGGCGTGTACGCCAGCGACAGATAAGCCCCGGCCAGTCCGGCCATCGCGCCGCCGAACAATACGGCCAGCGTACGTACGGTCAGCACGGGCAGGCCCATGGCACTGGCTGCATCGGGATTCTCGCCGACCGCTTGAATGATCAGCCCGACACGGCTTTTCACGATCACCCAGGCCACCAGCGCAAACAGCGCGAACGACAGGTACACCAGCAGATCCTGGGCAAACAGCATTCGGCCGATCAGCGGAATTTCACTCAGGTAGGGAATCGCCAGCGGCTCGAAACCGGCCAGCGGTTTGCCGACCCACGCCGCACCGACAAAGGTCGACAGGCCCACGCCAAAAATCGTCAGTGCCAGCCCGGTCGCCACCTGATTGGCGTTGAACACCAGTGCCACCAGGGCAAACAGCGACGACAACAACATCCCTGCAAGCATCGCCAGTAAAACGCCAAGCCACAGGTTGCCGCTGTTGAAGGCGACGATGAAACCGATCACCGCGCCAAACAGCATCATCCCTTCCTGTCCGAGGTTGAGCACGCCGCTCTTCTCGCAAATCAATTCACCCAGCGCCACCAGCAACAGCGGAGTGCCGCAACGCACCATGGCGTAGAAAACATTGCTCAGCAGATCGATATCCATCACAGCGCTCCGGCGGTTACGGCGGTGGTTGAAGTGCGCCGCACCCAGCGCATGTTCAGGCGTGGCCGATAGAGGATCAGCACGTCACAGGCCAGCAGGAAAAACAGCATCATTCCCTGGAACAACTGGGTGATCGCCTGCGGCAGGTTCAGCGTCATCTGCGCGCTCTCACCACCGATGTACAGCAGCGCCATCAACAGGCTGGAAAACAGAATGCCGATGGGATTGAGCCGCCCGAGAAACGCCACGGTGATCGCCGCATAGCCGTAGCCCGGCGAGACCTGCGGCACCAGTTGGCCGATCGGCCCGGTGACTTCGCAAACACCGGCAAGTCCCGCCAATCCTCCGCTGATCAACAGCGCGAACCAGATCAAACGCTTCTCGCGAAACCCGGCAAATCCTGCCGCACGTTTATCCAGCCCGAGCACTTTGATCTGAAAACCGACAAAGCTTTTTTGCAACAAGACCCAAACTGCCACCAGCGCCAGCAGGGCGAAATACACCCCGGCGTGAACTCGACCATCCTCCATCAACAACGGCAGGCGGCTGGCGTCGCCGAACATCGCCGACTCGGGAAAGTTGTACCCGGCCGGGTCCTTCAACGGCCCGTGGACGCAGAACAGCAGCAGGTTCAGCGCGATGTAATTGAGCATGATGCTGGTGAGGATTTCATTGGCGTTGAAGCGCGTGCGCAGCCAGGCCGTGAGCCCGGCCCACGCGGCGCCGGCGAGGGTGCCGGTCAGCAGGATCAGCACCAGTGCCCAGCGGCTTTGCATATCGATGATGTTCACCGCCAGCGCACTGCCGGCCAGTGCACCGAGCAACAATTGGCCTTCGGCGCCGATGTTCCAGATCCGCGCCTGATAGGCCACCGCCAGGCCCAGGGCGCAGAGCAGGATCGGCAACGCCTTGACCAATAATTCGGACACGCCATACAAGTCGCTGACCGGCGCGATCAGCAAGGTGTGCAAGGTTTGCAGCGGATCATGACCGAGAGCGATGAACAGCAGCGAGCCACAGCCGAGGGTCAGCACCGCCGCCAACAACGGCGAGCACCACAACATCAGGCGCGATTGCCGGCCACGGGGTTCGAGGGAAAGCAGCATGAAAAACTCCGTTAAACTGCAGCGGGTTGAGGTTGAGGGCTGTGGAACTGGCCGGCCATCCAGCCACCGACATCGCTGATTCGGGTTTGCGCCGTGTCTTGCAGCGCCGACATCCGCCCGCCGCAGAGCGCGCCGAGGCGGTCGCTGATCTGGAACAGCTCGTCGAGGTCTTCGGATATCACCAGAATCGCCGCGCCGGCATCGCGCAGGGCGATCAGGGCGCGATGGATCACCGCCGCCGCGCCGACGTCCACGCCCCAGGTCGGGTGCGCGGCGATCAGCAGTTTCGGTTGCTGGAGGATTTCCCGGCCGAGGATGAATTTCTGCAGGTTGCCGCCGGACAAACTGCGAGCGCTGGTTTGGGTGTCCGGGGTTTTCACCCCGAAGCGCTGGATGATTGCCTGGGCGAGGGATTCGACTTTGTTGCGCTCGATCAAACCGTGGCTGACCAGCCCTTGCTGAAAGGCTGTGAGCAGGGCGTTGTCCGCCAGGCTCAACTCCGGCGCCGCGCCGTGACCGAGACGCTCGGCGGGGACGAAAGCGAGGCCGAGTCTGCGCCGTGCATCCGGGCGCAGATCGGCGACGGCGCGTTCTCGGAAACAGATGGTTTGCGCTGCGTCGCGGGCCAGTGTCTGTTCGCCGCTGAGCAATGCCAGTAACTCGTCCTGTCCGTTGCCCGCCACGCCTGCGATGCCGACGATTTCGCCGCTGCGCACATGCAGATCGATGTCGCTCAGCGAGCAACCGAATGGGTCCGGGTTATGCCAGTTCAATCCGCTGACCTGCAGGAATATCGCGCCGCCATTGGCTTTCGGAAACTCGCCGATCAGCGCCGCCGACTCGCCGACCATCAATTGCGCCAGTTGTTGATCGGAGCATTGCGCCGGTACGCAATGCCCCGCCACCCGACCACCGCGCAGAACCGTGGCGCTGTGGCACAAGGCACGTACCTCGCCGAGTTTGTGGCTGATGAACAGAATGCTGCAGCCCTCGGTCGCGAGCCGGCGCAGGGTGAGGAACAGATCGTCGGCCTCCTGCGGGGTGAGCACCGAGGTCGGTTCGTCGAGAATCAGCAGACGAATGTCCTGCATCAGGCAACGCACGATTTCCACTCGCTGGCGCTCGCCGATCGACAGGCTGTGGACAAGTCGTCCAGGCTCCAGCGCCATGCCGTAACGACGGGACACTTCGCGGATTTTCGGTTCAAGCTGTTTTGGTGCCCCGGCGGCCGGGCCCATCGCCAGCGCAATGTTCTGCGCCACGGTCAGGGTTTCGAACAGAGAGAAATGCTGAAACACCATGCCGATGCCCAACTGCCGGGCTTGCGCCGGGTTGCGCATGTTCACCGGCTGCCCTTGCCAGAGCATTTCCCCAGAGTCGGCTTGGGTAACGCCGTAAATGATCTTCATCAGCGTGCTTTTGCCCGCGCCGTTTTCACCAAGCAGCGCGTGGATTTCACCGGAGGCGATGCTCAGATCGATGGCGTCATTGGCGAGGCAACCGGGATAACGTTTGCTGATCCGGCGCAATTGCAGGCGCGGGGTGGACGTGGGATTTGGCATGACAGGCTCGGGTCGCTTGGAGTTGTGCCTGTGGATAAAGCAATTTCCTGGCCATTGAGTCAGGAAGCCTTCAAGCGTTTGCCCGGCGATCCTTCTCGTAGAGCCACGAAGGTAAAACTGTCCCGATTCGCGGCACCAATTCAGCGCAAAGCCTTTGATCAGGCTCCAGTTTTGTTCGTGAAATTCTGGTTAAAAAACGAGCAATCCCGCCGGAGCCAAGCTGCACCTGTGGCTACGTGAGTCATGAACGGGTTATCCACAGGTTGCTCCACAGTATTTGTGCGCAATCGGACAACCTTGGCATAAGCGCAGCGGTGCTATCTCCTAATGGCGATAAACAGATCTAACTGATTGTTTTTGTTTGGAATTAAACTTTTTCCATGTGCTTTGGGCGAAAAGTGTACAAATCGCGCAAAGCCACGTGACAGAAGGGTTACAGCGGTGTGTGCTCAGGTTATCCACAGTCGGGTGCACAGGTGATGTGGGCAACTCTCTGGAATATGGGGATTTGCTCGTGCCCCGAAATATTGCAGGTGTTCAGCGCTGGAGCAGGATGCGCCCACGGCTGAGATCGGCCAGTTGGTTTTGCAGCAATGGAATCTGCGCCTCACCCACTGCCAGCTGCAATTCGACGCCGTTGGCGGTGAAGTTTTCCTCCACCACCAGACCGCCGAGATCCGCCACCCGCAGTTTCACCAGCGCCAGTTCGGCAAATGCGCAGGCACAGCGCAGGGGCACACGGCTGATCAGTTCGATTTTCGGCGCGGCTTGCAGGCACTTGTTGGCGCCGCCGCCATAGGCTCGGGCCAACCCGCCGGTGCCCAGTTGAATGCCGCCGTACCAGCGGATCACCAGCACCGCGACCTGATCACAATCCTGCGCCTCGATGGCCGCGAGAATCGGCCGTCCGGCGGTACCGCCCGGTTCACCGTCGTCGTTGCTGCGGTATTGATCGCCAAGTTTCCACGCCCAGCAGTTGTGCGAGGCGTTCAAGTCGCTGTGCTGCTCGATGAAGGCTTGCGCTTCGACAGGGCTGCCGATCGGTGCGGCGAAGGTGATGAAACGGCTTTTGCGAATCTCTTCGCGGAACTCGCAAAAGTCGCTGAGGGTAAATGGCATAAACGTCTTATAGAGAAGGAGTGAGGCCGCAGCCCTTGAGAATGATGCGGATCAGGTTGTTGCCGGCGTCTTCCATGTCCTGTTTGGTCAACTTGCTGCGACCGCTGACGCGGCAGATCTGCGTGGCGAAGTCGGCGTAATGCTGGGTGCTGCCCCACAACAGGAAGATCAGGTGCACCGGATCCACCGGGTCCATCTTGCCGGCATCGATCCACGCCTGGAACACGGCGGCCCGGCCCTGGAACCAGGCGCGGTAGTCCTGGTTGAAATACTCGGTGAGGCATTCGCCACCGCTGATCACTTCCATCGCGAAGATTCGTGACGCTTGTGGCTGGCGACGGGAAAATTCCATTTTGGCGCGGATGTAGCGGGTCAGCGCTTCGGCCGGGTCGTCCTCGGCCGTCAGGGTGTTGAAGGTGCTGTCCCACAGCTCGAGGATGTTGCTCAGCACCGCCACGTACAACCCGAGCTTGTTGGTGAAGTAGTAATGCAGATTCGCCTTGGGCAACCCGGCCTTGGTGGCGATGGTGTTCATGCTGGTGCCTTTGAACCCGTGACGGGCGAACTCGTCTTCGGCGGCTTTGATGATGGTCTCTTCGTTCTTCTGACGAATGCGGCTGGCAGGTTTGCCGCCGTGAGCGGGGACTTCAAAGGTCATAGGCACTTCCGGGTTTGTCTGTGGGGTGCAACCAGTTGCGTTGATAGCGCAACCATCGACCTGCGACAAGCCCCGGGCAATAAAACGCCGGTCATCAGCGGGTGGCGGCGAGGCTTTCGAGAAAACTTTCCAGCACCAGATGCGGACGCCGGCCCTTGCGGGTGACCGAGGCCAGGCTCAAGTCATAGAACCGCGTGCTGGCCTTGAGCGCACGCAGCCGCCCCTGTTGCACCCAGAGACTGGCGTAGTGATCCGGCAGATAACCGATGTAACGTCCGGTCAGAATCAGGAATGCCATACCCTCGCGGTCGGAGGCGCTGGCGGTGCAATTGAGTGCCTGATAGTGGGCCTGGATCTCTGCCGGTAAACGGAAGGTCGGCGCAATGGCGTCCTGGCTGTTCAGGCGTTCGTCATCCAGTTGCTTGTCATCGACGTAAAACAGCGGATGGCCGACCGCGCAATAGAGCAGCGAGCGTTCGCTGTACAGCGGCTGATATTCCAGTCCGGACAGCGCACTGGCCTGCGGCACCACGCCGACATGCAGGCGGCCGTCGAGCACGCCTTGTTCGACTTCGTTGGGGGCGATCATGCGGATCTGGATCTGCACGTCCGGCCCGCGCTCCTTCAACTGCGCGAGCGCGTGGGTGATGCGCATGTGGGGCAGGGTGACGAGGTTGTCGGTCAAGCCGATGATCAATTCGCCGCGCAAGTGCTGGTGCAGACCGTTGACTTCGGTGCGGAAACTTTCCAGCGCACTCAGCAGCTGCAACGCCGATTGATAGACCTCGCGACCTTCTTCGGTCAGGGAGAAACCGGCGCGACCGCGTTGGCACAGGCGCAGGCCGAGGCGTTGTTCCAGATCGCTCATCTGCTGGCTGATTGCCGAGCGCCCGATACCGAGTACGGTTTCCGCCGCCGAGAAGCCGCCGCACTCCACCACGCTGCGAAAAATCCGCAGCAGGCGAATATCAAAGTCACTGACCTGGGCCAGCGGATCGGGGCGGCGGCTGCTCATCTTGTTGTTCTCATTGTTTAGCAAGGTTCTAACTGAAGGTTAGAAAAGTTGGATTTCACCGACTTTATCGGCGTGGCAACTTAGCTGCAACAACGACTTTTATCTCCCTGAAGCTTATTGCCCTGCGAGGTTTTGCCCGATGAACATGCCTGAAAACGCGTCGTCGCCACTGGCCAGCCAACTGAAGCTGGACGCGCACTGGATGCCGTACACCGCCAACCGCAATTTCCAGCGCGACCCGCGTCTGATCGTCGGTGCCGAAGGCAGCTGGCTGATCGACGACAAGGGCCGCAAGGTGTACGACTCGCTGTCCGGTCTGTGGACCTGCGGCGCCGGGCACACCCGCAAGGAAATCCAGGAAGCGGTGGCCAAGCAGTTGGGCACCCTCGATTACTCGCCGGGCTTCCAGTACGGTCACCCGCTGTCGTTCCAGCTGGCCGAGAAAATCACCGACCTGACCCCGGGCAACCTGAACCACGTGTTCTTCACGGACTCCGGCTCCGAGTGCGCCGATACCGCGGTGAAAATGGTCCGTGCCTACTGGCGCCTGAAAGGCCAGTCGACCAAAACCAAAATGATCGGTCGTGCCCGTGGCTACCACGGCGTGAACATCGCCGGCACCAGCCTCGGCGGCGTCAACGGCAACCGCAAACTGTTCGGTCAGGCGATGATGGATGTCGATCACCTGCCGCACACTCTGCTGGCGAGCAATGCCTTCTCCCGTGGCATGCCGGAGCAGGGCGGTATCGCCTTGGCCGATGAGCTGCTGAAGTTGATCGAGTTGCACGACGCATCGAACATCGCTGCGGTGTTCGTTGAGCCCTTGGCCGGTTCCGCTGGCGTACTGGTTCCACCACAGGGTTATCTGAAGCGTCTGCGCGAGATCTGCGATCAACACAACATTCTGCTGGTGTTCGACGAAGTGATCACCGGTTTCGGCCGTACCGGCACCATGTTCGGCGCCACCACCTTCGGCGTGACCCCGGATCTGATGTGCATCGCCAAGCAAGTCACCAACGGCGCGATTCCGATGGGCGCGGTGATTGCCAGCTCCGAGATCTACCAGACCTTCATGAACCAGCCGACCCCGGAATACGCCGTGGAATTCCCGCACGGCTACACCTATTCGGCGCACCCGGTGGCTTGCGCCGCTGGCCTGGCAGCACTCGACCTGCTGCAAAAGGAAAACCTGGTGCAGAGCGTGGCTGAAGTCGCGCCGCATTTCGAAAATGCCCTGCACGGCCTGAAAGGTGCGAAGAACGTCATCGACATTCGTAACTACGGCCTGGCCGGTGCGATCCAGATCGCGGGCCGCGACGGCGACGCCATCGTGCGTCCGTTCGAAGCCGGTATGGCGTTGTGGAAAGCCGGGTTCTACGTGCGCTTCGGCGGCGACACCCTGCAGTTTGGCCCAACCTTCAACAGCAAGCCGCAAGACCTCGATCGTCTGTTCGACGCGGTCGGCGAAGTGCTGAACAAGCTCGACTGATTTTCCCTTCTATATAGCTACGCAAATAGCAGGCGCTCCTTGCGGGCGTCTGCGCACAAGAATTCAGGAGTTTTCGATGAGCGTTATTCCGCATTTGATCAATGGCGAACTGGTGACCGAGAACGGTCGCGCGGTTGATGTGTTCAACCCGTCCACCGGTCAGGCGATCCACAAGCTGCCGCTGGCCAGCCAGGAAACCATCCAGAAAGCCATCGATGCTGCCAAGGCAGCGTTCCCGGCCTGGCGCAATACGCCGCCGGCCAAACGTGCCCAGGTGATGTTCCGCTTCAAGCAACTGCTGGAGCAGAACGAAGCGCGCATCTCGCAATTGATCAGTGAAGAACACGGCAAGACCCTGGAAGATGCTGCCGGTGAACTGAAGCGCGGTATCGAGAACGTCGAGTTCGCTTGTGCCGCTCCGGAAATCCTCAAGGGCGAGTACAGCCGCAACGTCGGTCCGAACATCGATGCCTGGTCTGACTTCCAGCCGCTGGGCGTGGTGGCCGGCATCACCCCGTTCAACTTCCCGGCCATGGTGCCGCTGTGGATGTATCCGCTGGCGATCGTCTGCGGCAACTGCTTCATTCTCAAGCCGTCCGAGCGTGATCCGAGCTCGACCCTGCTGATCGCTCAACTGCTGCTGGAAGCCGGCCTGCCGAAAGGCGTGCTGAGCGTGGTGCACGGTGACAAGACTGCGGTGGACGCGCTGATCGAAGCACCGGAAGTCAAAGCGCTGAGCTTCGTGGGCTCGACGCCTATTGCCGAATACATCTATGCCGAAGGCACCAAGCGCGGCAAACGAGTGCAGGCACTGGGCGGCGCGAAGAACCACGCGGTGCTGATGCCGGATGCGGATCTGGACAACGCGGTCAGCGCACTGATGGGCGCGGCTTACGGTTCTTGCGGCGAGCGCTGCATGGCGATTTCGGTAGCGGTGTGTGTGGGTGACCAGGTAGCGGACGCGCTGGTGGCCAAACTGGTTCCACAGATCAAGGCGCTGAAAATCGGTGCCGGCACTTCTTGCGGTCTGGACATGGGGCCGCTGGTTACCGGTCAGGCTCGCGACAAGGTCAGCGGCTATGTCGAAGACGGCGTGGCGGCGGGCGCGACCCTGGTGGTCGATGGTCGTGGTCTGAGCGTTGCCGGTCATGAAGAAGGCTTCTTCCTGGGTGGCTGCCTGTTCGACAACGTCACCCCTGAGATGCGCATCTATAAAGAAGAGATCTTCGGGCCGGTACTGTGCATCGTTCGGGTGAACAGCCTGGAAGAGGCGATGCAACTGATCAACGATCACGAATACGGCAACGGCACCTGCATTTTCACCCGTGACGGTGAAGCGGCGCGTCTGTTCTGCGACGAGATCGAAGTCGGCATGGTCGGTGTCAACGTGCCGCTGCCGGTGCCGGTGGCTTACCACAGCTTCGGCGGCTGGAAGCGCTCGCTGTTCGGCGACCTGCATGCCTATGGTCCGGATGGCGTGCGCTTCTACACCCGTCGCAAGGCGATCACCCAGCGCTGGCCACAGCGTGCGAGCCATGAAGCTTCGCAATTCGCTTTCCCTAGCTTGTAAGTAGAAGGGCTGTGCACAGAAGGCCGACCTTTTAAGGTCGGCCTTCTTGTTTTCGGGCTTTTTTGACCGATGTGACAGATTTGTGAAAATAGGGGTTGACGGCAGATTCTGAGTCTCTATAATTCGCCCCACTTCCGGCGCAGTCGAAACGGAAAACTCCTTGAGATTCAATGAGTTATGTAGGTTTCGATGGCGAATTGCTTCAGATCATCGAAGCCTGGAAGGAGTTGAAAATGCCGGTTTGTCCGGTGCTTTCAACGGTTCGGTCTTCTCGATCGAAAGCGGAGAAAAAGAGGTGTTGACAGCAGCGTGTAACGCTGTAGAATTCGCCTCCCGCTAACGAGAGATCGGAAGCACAAGTGGTTGAAGTTGTTGAAGAAATCTTCGAAAACTTCTGAAAATAATCACTTGACAGCAAATGAGGCTGCTGTAGAATGCGCGCCTCGGTTGAGACGAAAGATCTTAACCAACCGCTCTTTAACAACTGAATCAAGCAATTCGTGTGGGTGCTTGTGGAGTCAGACTGATAGTCAACAAGATTATCAGCATCACAAGTTACTCCGCGAGAAATCAAAGATGTAACCAACGATTGCTGAGCCAAGTTTAGGGTTTCTTAAAAACCCAAAGATGTTTGAACTGAAGAGTTTGATCATGGCTCAGATTGAACGCTGGCGGCAGGCCTAACACATGCAAGTCGAGCGGATGAAGGGAGCTTGCTCCTGGATTCAGCGGCGGACGGGTGAGTAATGCCTAGGAATCTGCCTGGTAGTGGGGGACAACGTTTCGAAAGGAACGCTAATACCGCATACGTCCTACGGGAGAAAGCAGGGGACCTTCGGGCCTTGCGCTATCAGATGAGCCTAGGTCGGATTAGCTAGTTGGTGAGGTAATGGCTCACCAAGGCGACGATCCGTAACTGGTCTGAGAGGATGATCAGTCACACTGGAACTGAGACACGGTCCAGACTCCTACGGGAGGCAGCAGTGGGGAATATTGGACAATGGGCGAAAGCCTGATCCAGCCATGCCGCGTGTGTGAAGAAGGTCTTCGGATTGTAAAGCACTTTAAGTTGGGAGGAAGGGTTGTAGATTAATACTCTGCAATTTTGACGTTACCGACAGAATAAGCACCGGCTAACTCTGTGCCAGCAGCCGCGGTAATACAGAGGGTGCAAGCGTTAATCGGAATTACTGGGCGTAAAGCGCGCGTAGGTGGTTCGTTAAGTTGGATGTGAAATCCCCGGGCTCAACCTGGGAACTGCATCCAAAACTGGCGAGCTAGAGTATGGTAGAGGGTGGTGGAA